>CAWFSX010000033.1:0-34933 GCA_963818595.1 uncultured delta proteobacterium | reverse complement strand
AAAATTTTGAGGACAAAAACGGGCGATTGTGGAAATCCTTCATCGATATGAAATGGGCATCATGGGACATCTTCCCACTTTTGTTTGGACTTCAGACCTCTACGAAAGTTTAAGGAGGGCTTCCCTACAAGAAAATTTTGAAGCCTTGGAGGCCGCAGCAAGAATTAGGAATCGAAAAAATGGTGCTTCACCCTGGTTTCATCACCGGTATGGGGAAATTCCTTATAGATAAGGCGAAGGGACATGCCATGGAATCTCTTGAAGCTATCTTGAAGAAGGCCGTGAGCCTCCATATCACCCTCTGTATTGAAAATATGTTCCCCCAAGCCCACTTTCTTATTCAACCTCATGAATTCCAACCTGTCTTCGAAACCTTTCCAGAAATCCGTCTTACTTTAGATATCGGCCATGCCAACCTTGGAGGCGGAAAGAATCGGTCCTCGGAATTTATCCGCCTCTATGGATATCGAATCGGGCATGTCCACGCCAATGACAACTTTGGAAAGGAAGATAGCCATCTTCCAATCGGTGCCGGGATCATCGATTTCGAAAGGATTATAAGAGAACTTAAAGAGGCCCAATACGATGAAACCATCACTCTCGAAGTCTTCTCCAGGGACAGGGACTACCTTAAGATCAGCAAGGAAAAGATAAAGAGAATGTGGGAGGCTCTGTGATTTTTGCCGTTGCATTTTCTCTTTTAGTCGCTTTTCTCTGGCTCCGGTGGTTTCGGAAAAAAGATAAGTATGAAAAGGAGCCGGAACGTTTCATCTACTTGGCCTTTTTTGCCGGAGCGCTGGCCACTGTCCCCTCTGTCCTTTTAGAAAGCCTTCTTCGCCTTCGCGATCAAGGCTCAACGATCATTCCCGGGAACCTTTTTCTCTCCTTTTTGTGGGTGGGAATCGTGGAGGAGTTTTTCAAATATCTTGCCGTCCGCCTGACGGTTTATCGTTCAAAACAATTTAATGAAGTCATGGATGGGATGATTTACATGGTCTCAGCGGCATTGGGTTTTGCAGCCACTGAGAATGTAGGATATATGCTGGGATTTGGATATTCTGTGGGATTCCTCAGAGCGATTCTCTCCTATTTGGCCCATATCTCTTTTTCTGCCATTCTCGGATTTTACATGGGAAAGGCAAAGGTTGAAGGTAGAAAAAACTTTGTCTTAGTTGGTTTTATCTTTGCTGTACCCCTCCACTGGCTCTATAATTCATTCCTCGTTCTGGGAACAGTGAAATCCTCTGGAGGTTTTCTTCTCTTAGGCCTTATGATTTGGGCCTCTGGATTGATTCTTACCCTGGTTCTCGTCAAGAAGGCACAAAATATTTCTCCCTTCCGGATAGCCCATATCCTTCCTAAAGGGTTGACCAGGCCATGTCAGGCTTGTGGGAAAACAGTTTCTTCAAAGGCTCTCATTTGCCATCATTGTGGTGAATCGCTTACCCTGGATGAAGAAGAGGTCACTCTGAAAGCTTAATCAGGACACCGGTTTTTCTCGCCCGCTGGAGCACCACTTTGAAAAGGAATGCTTCAGCGACGATATAAAGGCCCGCCAAGCCAAAACCCCACTCCAAAACGTTTTTAAATCCCTCGTCGAATCCATAAAAAGAACGAAAGTACGCCAAGAAATACGTCAGGGGAATGGCCTGAGCTATTTCAGGTAGGGGGAAAGGGAGGATGAAGACAGGATAATAGATCCCGCACACCAGGGCCATTAAGCTACTCAAAGACCAGGCTGCCACGTCAGCCATGTATCCAAAAAGGAGAACCAGGATACAGACACTCATGCCCACTGACGCAGCGGTGAGAAAAAGTCCTAAAAGGAAGAGGACGAGAGGGCCTATTCCCAGGTAGCAAGAAGTCTAATCCAAAGGCAAGAGCACTGAAAATCGAGAGCAACAGAAAGACGAAGAAGGATCGAATCACACCAATCAGCCAAGACCCCAAAACCAATTGAAAAGAATGAACTGGGGCAATGAACGTATGTTTCAGGGATTTTGACCAGAGATCATAAAGTAAGACATAGGCTACATCAATCTGACAGACCTGGATCACGCTCATCGCGATGATCCCGACGAGAATGAATCCAGTTTTGTTCGGATCCAATTCCAGAAAGCTCGTCAAAAGCCCCACAGAAAAGAAACCGATCACAGGCCAGAAGAGGATCTCGAAGAGGCTGAAGACATTCCGCTTCGCAATGATCCAATTCTTAAATACAAAGGCCCATATCTAAGTCAGTGCTTTCGCAAATTCGACGAAGACATCTTCTAAATCAGTCTGCCCTATGGTGACTTTTTCTATCTGAGCGCCGCCCCGGGTTAGCAGGGCGATCAGGTTCCCTAATCTCTTCTCCCCGTCATCTGCGACGAGCTCACACAGGTGATCAGAGATCGTGTAGTTGATGACGCCATCCGCATGGAGCAATTCGTCCTCAGAAATCACCCCACTAAATTCAATCTTTATTAAATCTCCTATCCGAACCATCCGCTTTAAGGCTTCTGCAGTTCCGGTGGTAAGGATTTTCCCTTCCTTCAAAAAAGCGATGCGACCACAGAGCGTCTCTGCCTCCTTCATATTATGAGTAGTCACAAGAACCGTCATCCCCCTTTCCCTATGGATCGAGAGAATCTCTTCCGAATCCGGATGGAGACATCCGGATCGAGGCCAACAGTGGGTTCATCCAGGAATAAAACTGCGGGTCGATTAATAAGGGATTTCGCAAGGGAGAGGCGCTGTTCATCCCTGTGGAGAGTTCGTCAAAAGGGATATTTCGATGACTCTGCAAGCTTGAAAAGGTCGATTAAAGCTCATCCTTTTTCTCACGCTCCATCCCAGCCAGTCCATAAAGCATGCCATAATAGTGAAGGTTCTCCCTTCACGGTCAGGCTCCAGAGGAAGTTGGCATTTCCACTGGAGATATTCACTTCTCCCTAACCCGATGTCCATCTCGGAGACCATCCATGCCCAAAACATAAACATTGCCACGATCGGTAGGGGGCAAGGTACCAGAGAATCGACATCAAAGTGGTCTTCCCTGCGCCATTGGGGCCCAGGATGCCGAAGATCTCCCTTTCCTCGACCTGAAGGTCAATCCCTTTAAGAGCTTCCTTCTCTCTTCTTCCACCATCCCGACCGAAAGGTCTTGAAAATTCCTTCGGCTTTGATCGCTAAGGCCATTGTCTTCTCAATATAGTTTTGAGTTCGGCGTTCAGAGTTCGGAGTCTTAAAATAAATTCTCCGAACCACAACTAATTCTTCCCGAACTTTTTTTATTTCTATTCAGTATATGATGGAATGATTGATTTGCCAACAATGGAAAATTCAATTATCAAACTTCCATAAGTCTCGATTTATGGGGGAGAGAAAAAAATAGTTTGGGTCGCACTCTGCGATTACAAGAAAATAACCCTGAGACCTGCACACCTCAACTCATCAAAACAAGAATGGTATAAATCTTTTGCTTTTTGGTTTCATATAGGCTTGATATGGCGCTCCAAAAAAGTGAATACACTCAACCTCGTCCGCCCGAGCCGTAGCGACCAGAAAAAGGGTCGCTGCCGATGCCAATAACATTCCAGGCCAAGTAAGCGTTTTGAAGAATATCCCCCATGTCAGGAACAGCAAAGAACTTATAAAGAGGGTGTCGGATGTAGTGATCAAGTCCCACTGGTTACCAAAGAGGAGGTCTTTTCAAAACCAAGCAATTCGAGGTTCCGTCTTTCTCAATGCGCAACGGGTTTTCCACTGGGAACCAGTGAATGAATTCCAAAAGCCAGCGGGACAATGCAAACCAAGAGTAAGAGAGCCAAGAAATCAACTGGTGCCAGGAAAACGGAGGTCTGGAACCAAACATCAATATTGAGAAGAAATAGGGCGACGATGAAACTCCAAGCGAAGAAACGACAGAAGCCGTGCGAGCGCGGCGCTCGGAGTGAGGCACCGGGCAGATATAGATGCAGGCCGGCAGGACACGAATACCAAGGAAGGCGAGTAGTTTGAACATAGCATTCATTTCAGATTGAAGACTCAGCAACTGTTCAACGGCGTTTTAAAACCAGCAGCCCAAGGACTCGCTCAAGGGCGGCGCGATGTTTGCATTTTCCTTGGGGTTGGACGACGCTAAACTCTCGTGTTTAAAAGGTATCATCCTAAGAGCAGCCATTTTCAAGCCTTAAATCGTCACTTTGAATGCTAAAGTTGTGCCCATAAGGTTCATATGCTTCACGTAATTGAAATGTTCTATACTCCCCATTACTTCACACACGGTTGCCTTTATTAACGGGGCGGTTCAGGCGCGTTGCGAAGCGCAGCGGAGCAACGTCACTGCAACCGCGTGTTATACGACCCCGGGCGGACGTCTTGCTGTTGGCACAACCGGATCTCACGATCACATCGATTCGAATGCGACCTTGTAATTGAAGATGAGCTGCTTACGGGAAGTAGTAAGTGACTCCTCGCCAATCTTGACATCGTCTCGTCGCGAAATTAGGCAGGCACGCGTGCTGCCCTGAGCACGCCCCGCGCCGTGGCGACCACATCTTCTTGTGAGACTGAATTCCTTAAACGCCTGGAAGCAATCTTCACGACCTACGATTCCCTCGTTTCGTGCGCGTCCCGCTTGACCGGAGTAGTGAATGATTACCCTGCAAAGGATCTTTTGAACCGTCGTCGCTCCAGGTGCTTCGAGACCACGTTGCCAACTGCAACGATACTTGCGTTTGGAGTGGCGACGAGGTCAATCTCTTCTGCAGTAACGGGTACCATATCGTCGTACCGTTGGTATCGCGAGGAGCCCGCACGATTGACGAGCATCGCTCCCTTCGACACATCGGTAATGTGGTATCGCTCCGCAGGCTCGCAAAGATAGCGTGCACAGAAGTGAAGGATGAAGTCCTCAATCGAGAAGAGAAAGTTCCGGAACCCGCTTCTACTTTCGATACCTTGATCTTTGCCGACGAGCCCACCGCCAGGGACGGTTCCCATCATATCAGAACGTGATGGACGGGACCTTCTGGTTCAGATTCGGGAGAAACACGTCGCCGTCGGCCTCCGCGAGCGCCTTCATCCGATCTTTCAAGCGCTCGGTACGCCGCGCTAAACTTTCCGTCGTTCTTCATAGCTAAGGTCGTATAACAATTGAAATAAGGCGCGGGGGCAACAAAAAAGCACGGGGCTATCACCCGTCGCCTTGATTGAATTGTTAGCGATTCATCGAATCCAGACACAGTATGGATCCGCAAGTCGTGCTACAGCGACAATTCCACGATAACGCGACTTCATTTTTTCTGGATGTGATTTCGTGTCCTTTCGGACGGCGCAGACCGTAGAACAGCCAAGTATGAATCTGAGGGGTTTGTGAATGTCCAGATGCCTCACCGTAATCCCATAGGTCCAATGTTCCGCTGACGTCGGTTGTCATCATGTCAAAGACAAGGGCAGTTGCGCCGGTATCCAGTTTCCCGGTGACGGGGCTTAAGCCTTTAGGAAGCTGATGCCATAAGACCCCATCATCGGAGTATTCTTTGGCTGCGTCTTCTTCTGTAGTGGGACGAGCACCGCCCTTGGTCGCTGGTTCAACGAATATCGTGTATGCCGGGAATGTCCTGCAAATCCTCTGGACTTGCGGGGGCCGTGCTTTTGGCGACCTCATGAGCCAGAATGTCACGCCCATTCGCTCTATGTCGGCTTTTTTCCTATTGAAGATTGCATCAGCGCCTTCGCCAGCATGATCCCCCATCACACTCACTACGCACTGTGGGCATTCCAGTGCTGCTTCAAGTAGTGTCATATTGTCTTTCTTCATCGCTAACTTATTTTTTAAGCTTATTCTATATATGGTCTTATATTATAGTCAGTAGAAGAGGGCTTGTCAACGAATAATTCCTAGATTTGTTGTTCAAAATCGACTCAATTATCGGGTCGAGGGCTCGAAGTTCACCCTGCACCGTGCTTCTTTACCCCATCTTCAGAGGCAGTACTTCGTGTGGCTGAATGGGTGAATTTGAAGAATGGATGGATTTATGTATTATAATTGACTTGATGGACAAATTTATCGAGATCATTGGAGCCAGATCCCATAACCTCAAAAATATTGACTGTCGAATTCCGAGAGGGAAGATCACCGTCATCACAGGCGTCTCAGGCTCAGGGAAATCGACCCTGGCTTTTGATACCCTCTTCGCTGAGGGCCAAAGACGTTACATTGAATCTCTCTCCACTTATGCCCGGCAATTTTTAGAGAAGATGGATCGGCCCGATGTGGAAGCCATCCATGGAATCCCGCCTGCCATCGCCATTGAACAGAAAAACACTGTAAAGAATGCCCGCTCCACCGTTGGAACAGCGTCTGAAGTTTATGACCATCTAAGACTCCTCTTTGCTAAGATCGGTGAGGTCTTCTGCCCGGAGTGTCATATCAAAGTCTCAGGAGATACCGTGGAGAGTGTTGTGGAACAGATCCTGAGTCAATATCCAGGGACAAAAATATTCATCCTTAGCCCAGTTTCTCTGGACAACGGCAAAGAAAAGGAACTCCAGGTAAGAGATCTCATCAAAAACGGATATTATCGAGTTTGGGAAAAAGGTGAAGTTTTTGACCTCACTGCCCTGCCCTTCTCTGAGATCGAACCTCGAAACTCCCTTTCGCTCCTCATTGATCGTCTCCTGACGGAAGAGAAGGAAAGATCGAGATTATCCGAGGCCGTTCAGAGAGGGTTTCAATTGGGGAATGGTAAAGTTGAGGTGGTGACAGAGCAGGGTGAGAAAATAACTTTCAACCGTAGCTTCTCCTGCAACCGTTGTGGAAGAAATTTTTCTGAACCAGAGCCCCTTCTCTTCTCCTTTAATAGCCCTCTCGGTGCCTGCCCTACCTGCCAGGGGTTTGGCAGGATCATTGGAATTGATTGGCAAAAGGTTATTCCTGATCCGAAAAAGACATTGAAACAAAAACCTTTCGCTCCCTGGAACACACCCGCTTATGAAGACCTCTATGAGTATCTGTGGGAGGCCTGTCGGAGGCATCGGATTCCAATCCAAAAACCTTTTGAAGATCTTCGCCCCGATCAGAAAGAGATTTTACTGAATGGAAAGGGAGAGTTTATCGGTTTAAAAGGATTTTTTGAATGGATGGAGGGAAAGCGATACAAAGTCCACTACCGGGTTTTTCTCAGCAAATATCGAGCCTACACCCCCTGCCCCCATTGCCACAATACCCGACTAAAAGGGGAAGCCTTAAACGTTTACCTTGGAGGAAAGAACATTGCCCAACTCTGCGACATGCCCATTTTAAATCTCCGTCTCTTCTTCAAAAATTTACAGGTGAGGGATTTCCAAAAGAAGGTGGGAGAGCGTCTCCTCAAAGAGATTAACGATCGAATTGGATTTATGGTGGATGTTGGATTAGGGTATTTAACCCTTTCTCGCCAGACCAGAACTCTCTCCAGTGGTGAATATCAACGAATCACCTTGGCAAGATCGTTGGGTTCTGCGTTGACTGAAACTCTTTATGTCTTAGACGAACCAAGTATCGGCCTCCATGCCAGGGATACCTACCGTCTTCTTTTATCCCTCCGGAGACTGCGAGAAGGAGGGAATACTGTGGTCGTCGTCGAACATGATCCTGAGGTGATACGAGCAGCCGATGAAGTCATTGATCTCGGCCCTGGTGCGGGAAGATGGGGGGGGTCTGTCGTCTTCCAGGGGAAAGTGAAATCCCTTCTGGAGATGCAGGATTCCATTACTGCCAGATGCCTAAGGGACTCTTCTCTCCGAACAAATTCTATGGTAGGCGAGACAAGTTCATTGTCAGGAGAAGGGATGCCTCTTGCTTCAATGCGGCCTCTCAGAAAACCGAAGGGATGGATTTTCATTCATAATGCTAGAGAACACAATCTCAAAGGAATTGATGTCAGAATTCCATTGCGTGTGATGGTTTGCATTACAGGGGTCTCCGGAGCTGGGAAGACCACATTGGTGCACAATATTCTGTACGCGGGGGCCAAAGGCAATGGGAATTCAGGTTTCGAAAAGGGGGCTTTTGATTCCATCAAGGGTATTGAGCAAATTGATGATCTCATTCTCGTAGATCAATCGCCCATCGGAAAAAGTCTCCGATCGAACTCAGCCACTTATATCAAAGTATTCAGTGAGATTCGAGACCTCTTTGCCCTCACACGGGAGGCTAAAAGGTATGGTTTTAAACCTCGCCACTTCTCCTTCAACACAGAGGGGGGCCGATGTGAAACCTGCCAAGGTGCAGGGTTTCAAGTTCTGGATATGCAATTTTTAGAAGACATCATCATCACCTGTGAAGCGTGCGAGGGGAAAAGATTCCGCCCTGAGATTCTCAAAGTGAAATATCGGGATAAGAATATTTCAGAAGTGTTAAATATGACTGTGGACGAGGCGATCACCTTCTTTCAAGGCCATCATCGGATCCTCTCAAAGCTTCAAATCTTAAAAGAGATGGGCTTGGGTTATCTCACCCTTGGCCAGTCCACGAATACGCTGAGTGGAGGGGAATCCCAGAGGTTGAAACTGGCTCAGCATATCGGTCAAAGTCAGCAAGGGAAAAATCTCTTTATCTTCGACGAACCCACCACAGGTCTCCATATGGCGGATGTCGAACTTCTCATCATGACATTCGAGAAACTTCTTTCCCAGGGCCATTCGATTATCGTGATAGAACACAACCTGGACCTCATCCAATGTGCGGATTACATTATTGATTTAGGTCCAGAAGGAGGAGAGGAAGGGGGCAGCATTATTGCGGAAGGAGATCTCAAAACGATCACAGCCTCGCAGCAATCCTATACTGGAAAGTTTTTGAGACAACGCCTCCGAGAACAATCAATTGGAATAGTGAGAATGTTGGAATGAAGGAAGTAATGGGTTAAACGTAAAACCCATTTAACTGAATTTCCCCAAATTCCACTATACCATTATCCATTATTCCAGTTTTATACTTCACTTCTCTGCTGGATACAACTGAGCATCTGTTCTAATCGATTTTTTTCAAAGCCAACCATCACCTCATTGCATGCCGTAATAACTGGAACACTTCGTGCCCCTGAAATTTTTACCATTTCATCCAGGGCTGCCCGGTCTTTGGTTACGTCGTAATCAGTAAATTTGTAACCCTTCTGCGAAAGATACTCTTTCGCCATTTTGCAATAGGGTCAGGTGGGTGTCGAATAAACCTTAATCTCTTCCGCTGCCATAATCCCTCCTCCTCCAATAAAGTTCGTTGATCGATATCCAACTATTCTATCATTTTTACACATATCCCTTTTCAATTGTCAACGAATGTTTTTCCTTTATGGAAAATTAGGATATAATGCGCTCTGTCAAGTTCGATAAGTAGATACCTGATCATGAACAATAAATTGAGATTTAAAGATCTTCAGGAAGCTGCAGAAGATTTCCGTTACCTTCTTAACCGGGGGTATCCGAGGAAAGCCACGCTGGAATTGGTAGGAAATCGATATGGGCTCACTTTCGATGAGCGTCATCTTCTCCATCGTGGAGTCTTTTCCTAGCTCTGATTCAGAATCGAGACGGAAGAAAAGAATTTCCATCGAAGAAGTTCGGAACAAAGACCTTGCTATTGATGGTCACAATGTTTTGATTACCATTGAGGCTGGACTTTCCGGTCGACCTCTCATTCTTGGAGATGATGGCTTCATCAGAGATATCTCCGGGCTTTCCGGAAACTTCAAAAAGACGGAGCTGACAGAGACAAGCCATTCAGTTATCATTCATGCCGTTCTAAAAAAAATTAAGCCCCGCCAAACTCTTTTCCTATTCGATTCTCCGATCAGTAAGAGCGGGGAACTGGCCCGGGAGGCAAGAAACAGTCCTGAAGCGGGAGAATCTTCCGGGTGATTCATCGCCGTTAAAGTGCCTGAAAAGATGATGATCGGATTTCTAGGCGTCATCGCAACAAGTGACACGGCGATCATTGACCAATCGAAGAAGGTAGTGGATCTGGCAGGTTATATTGTAAAGAATCTGCCATTTCGCAGACTAAAGTCTGCGGCTACCTATTCTATTATCCGATGGAGAAAAAAGAGAGGCATCCTTGGAAAGAAATGAAGCATATCGCTGGGTTATTCTGGTCATAGTTTATCTATCCATTCTTGCTTTCACACTCATTTTCCAATCCATCCCACCCATACTTCCTTTTATCCTCTCTGAACTCCATCTCACCTATGCCCAATCTGGTCTCCTCATGAGCCTTTTTGCCCTTCCGGGCATCTTCGTCTCCATTTTAGGTGGATTTCTCGCAGACCGTTATGGAATGAGGCCCTTAGGAACAGGTTGTTTTTTATTAATGATTGGAGGAACCTTGCTGGTGGGATTAGGTATAAATCTTCAGATCCTGGGGTTGGGAAGAATTATTGCTGGGATCGGTGGACTCACCCTTTCCGTCTTCCTTCCAAAACTCCTTTCACAATGGTTTAAAGAAAGGGAGTTAGGTCTCGCCATGGGTATCTTCAATACCGGTGTCCCCCTTGGCTCGGTCATCTGTTTCGGGCTCTTTGGAAAAATGGGAAGTCTATGGGGATGGCGTGTTCCTATTTTATTGACCGGGATATATTTACTCTTTACGTTCATCCTTTTTTTAATCCTTTACCGATTGCCCCCTTCACAAGAAGTGGGGGAAGATAAATCCCTCAGTATTTATAAGTCATTAAAGGAAATGGGATGTCCCATCTGGCTAGTGGGTTTTTCCTGGCTCTGGTTCAATGCGGCTTTCGTCTCTTTTGCCACTTTTGCACCTAATTTTTTCCTCCAGAAAGGCTACACGATTGAACAGAGTGGGTTCCTCATCGGAATTCCCCTTTTAGGCTCCCTTCTTTTTAGTGCCCCTATAGGATATTTGGTGGACCGATTTAAACACCAGGAGTGGTTTATTGGAATGGGAGCCATGGCATTGGCCATCTTGATATTATTTTTCAATCTTAGCTCTTCGTTTCTACTCCTCGTCATCTTGATAGGAATCTTTTCAGCGATGATTCCCGCCCCTATTTATTCCCTTCCTCCAGAAATGTTAAAAATAGAAAATGTTGGATTGGGATTCGGGGTCATCTCCACCTGCTCGAGCTTTGGTTTATTTGTTGCACCCTATCTTGTTGGAAAAACCAAAGACCTAACAGGCTCTTACAGTTGGAGTTTCATCCTCATCTCACTCTTCTCCTTTCTCATCGTGATCTTTATCTTCTTCACCCACCGCTCCCGAAGTTCCACTGATTACACAGATTTAAAAAGATGATTACATGGATTCTTTATTATTTTCAACACATTCCTAATTTGTGTAATCGTTTTATAACCGGTGTAATCAAGATTTCAGGACTATTTCAGAAATCTCCCAAAAAACTCTTGACAAGCTAAAACCCTTGGCGTATAAAAAGATATATTTCTGGATACAGTATACAAAATTTTAAAGGAAAAGGAGGAAGTACTGTGGAAACTTCATTAGGAGGCCTTCGGGTCAGCAAAAAGAAATCCCTTCGGGAAGAAGTCTATGAATCATTAAAAAGATCCATTCTCCATGGAAAATTAAAGGCTGGGCAACGTCTCATCGAAGAGCAATTGGCCTACCAGGTTGGAATCAGCCGTACCCCTGTCAGGGAGGCCTTCCATAAACTTGAACGAGATGAGTTGGTCACCCGACTTCCCAAAGGAGGCTTTGCCGTAAGGGAATTTACCAAAGAGGATGTGGAGGAAATTTTTGGGATTCGGAGTGCCCTCGAAAGCTATGCCGCCTATTTGGCCACCCTTCACATCACTCCAGATAAGGTCTCTACTCTGGAGAAAAAATTGAAGGAATCGGAAGAGGCATTAGGGAAGGGAGACGATGAAAAGGTCGTACAGCTCCACACCGAATTTCACGATCTTCTCTACAAATCCTGCAAAAGTAAAAAACTCGTCGAGATGATTAATAACTTCCGCGATTATTTTTATCGTTATCGGTCTGCCTTACTCCATATAGAAAATGGCATTAGTTACTCCAACAAAGACCATCGTCAGATGTTGGAGGCGATGAAGGATAAAAATGCAAGATTGGCGGAACGGCTGGTCAGAAAACATCTGTCAAGAGGGAAAGACCTTGTTCTGAAGGAAATCGAAGAGGGAAGAATGGTCCCTTAAAAACTTTAAATTCGAAGCACCTGCCTACCCCGCCCCTGCCTACCGGCAGACAGGGGGCCGGCGGGCTCTGAACCTATTATGGCACAGGGCAAGCAGGCAAAATTCCGTGAGAGCGTGAGGCGCTAGTCGGAAGTGGATTTACCCCTAACCTCTGACGTCTTACTTCTTACGGACAAGGGTTTTAAATTCGTCATTCGTGTTTTCAGCTCAATAAATAAGAGGAGCAATGGGGTGGAAAAGAAGATCCGTATCTTAGTAGCAAAACCTGGTTTAGACGGTCATGATCGAGGGGCAAAAGTGGTGGCACAAGCCCTCCGCGATGGAGGGATGGAGGTCATTTACACAGGTCTCCATCAGACCATTGACCAAATCATCAACACAGCGATCCAAGAGGATGTGGATGTCATCGGCTTATCCATTATGTCTGGGGCTCATCTACCGATCTGTGAAAAACTGACGAACGAAATGAAAAAGAAGAAGATCGATGACATGATGGTAGTCGTCGGTGGTGTCATTCCCAAAAGGGACATCCCTCCATTACAAAAATTAGGCATTGAAGGAATATTTCCAGGAGGGACACCTTTTGACGAATCGATCCAATGGATCAAAAAACATATCAAACGTGAATCGTGAGTCGTAAAACGCTTTAATTTTTGGATTCTAGATTTAATACCACTTACACCTTACGACTCACTCCTCACGAGCTTTAAAGGAGTTATTTATGGGCGTAGCGAAATATATCAAAAATGAGAAGGACGAAATCCAGGATGTCATCCTCCAGTCTGGCATCCACGTCAAACCCCTTTACACCAAAAAGGATTTGGAGGAAATTGGGTTTGACCCTGAGAAGGATTTAGCGCCACCTGGGGAATATCCTTTTACACGAGGAATTCATCCTCTGGGTTATCGAAGCCGGGAGTGGACCACTCGGCAATATACAGGTTTCGGAACACCCATGGAGACCAATGAGCGTTTCAAATTGATGATCTCCCATGGCCAGACCGGACTCAATGTGGCCTTCGATCTCCCAACTCAGATGGGGCTTGACTCCGATGACCCGCTGGCTGAAGGGGAAGTGGGAAGGGTCGGTATGGCCGTCGATTCCCTTCGTGATTTTGAAGTAGCCTTCCAGGGCATCCCCCTTGATCGAATTGGTGCCGGACTCACCATCAACGCTGTGGCGAGCATCATGCTGGCCATGTTTCAGGCGACGGCCGAGAAATATGGATTTAAAAAGGATCGGGTGAGTGCCACTCCTCAAAACGATATTCTCAAAGAGATGATCGGACGGGGGGCATGGATCTTTCCGGTCAAACCAGCCGTCCGGCTCATCGGTGATACGATCGAATACTCGATGAAGGAGCTTCCCCGAACGAATCCTGTCAGTGTCTGTGGTTATCACATCCGTGAGTCAGGATGTTCTCCTGTCCAGGAAATCGCTTACGCCTTCCAAATTGCCAATACCTATATCGAGGAAGTCTTACGCCGTGGCCATCAAATTGACGATTTTGTCAGGGGCTTCACCTTCAACCTCAATGTCTTTGGAAACCTATGGGAACAGGTGGCTAAATTCCGCGCGGCCAGAAAGCTCTGGGCAATCAATTTAAAGGAACGCTATGGAGCCAAGGATAATCGGTCCCTTCTTCTTCGGGGAATCTTCGGCGGTGGTGGATATGGAATGACGAAAGCCCAGCCTGAAAATAATATCATGCGCGGTGCCTACTATGCTCTCGCCGCGGCATTGGGTGGAGCTCAGACGACTGCACTCTGTTCTTTTGACGAAGCCTATACCATCCCGACCCCTCGAGCAGCACTCCTCTCCCTGAGATCATTCCAGATTTTGATGGAAGAGATTGGGTTGAGGGATACGGTTGACCCATTGGCAGGTTCCTATTTCATAGAAACTTTGACCAAACAAATGGAAGAAAAGATTATTGAAGAGATGAAAAGAATTGATGAGATGGGGGGGATGATCAAAGCCGTTGAAACAGGGTATGTTCAAAAAGAAGTGGCCAGACAGGCCTATGAATTTGAGAAGGGAGTTCAAAAAGGAGAGTTGATCAAGGTCGGAGTGAACAAGTATACCGAAGGGGAAGAGATGGAGGTTGAACTCCATGAATACCACCAAGAGTCCGTAGGGGAACAGATCCAACGCCTTCGAGAAACCAAACGAGAAAGGGATAACCGGAAGGTCCACCAATTATTGAAGGATCTTGAAGGAGCTTCAAAGACTGAGAAGAATGTCATGCCTTATCTTCTCGAATGCTGTAAAGCCTATGCCACGGTGGGTGAGATGACCAAGGTATTTAAAGAGGTCTACGGAGAATTCAAAGAACCATCCATTTTTTAAAAACCAGTTAACAATGCAAAATTAGCATTGCAAAGTTAGCATTTCTCTTTCATTGATAATTTTGCATTGCTAATTGACTATTTTGCAATGATCTTTTGAGAGGAGGATATTATGGCTTTCACAATGTTTGGTCGGACAATTCGGAAGATTGGTGTCATTGGTTCAGGAAATATTGGTCCGGATATTGCCCTTCATTTTAGTCAAAATCTCTATGCCCACGGTGTTCCCGTTGTCGTGGTCGATATCGTCCAAGCTGCCCTGGACTCCGGCTCAAAAAAGGCGGAGTCGAAGATGGCCAAGGCCGCTGAAAAAGGGATCTTTAAGAAAGAAGTGGCTGATGCGATATTCAAAAACATGCTTTTCACCACCGACTATGGGAAAATCGCCGATGCCGACTTTGTGATCGAAGCAGCCTTTGAGAGAGAGGATGTGAAACACAAGATCTTCGATCAATGTCAGGCAGCTTGCCCGAAAACTGCGATCTTTGCCTCCAACTCCTCACACATGGAGCCGGAGGTAATCTTCAAGAACATGAAAGACAAGAGCAGGTGTTTGGTCATCCACTACTTCTTCCCGGCTGAGAGAAATATTCTGTTAGAAATTGTTCCTGGGAAGGACACGGACCCTGCCCTTACGGAATATTTAATGAACTTATACGAATTCATCGGGAAAGCTCCGATTAAAGTGAAGAGCCGTTATGGCTATGCGGTGGATCCCATCTTTGAAGGCCTCTTTGAAGCCGCGGCCTTAACCGTTGAAAAAGGTCTGGCGAGTGTGAAGCAGGCAGATGCCATCGTACAGAAAGTTCTTGGAATGGGTGTGGGTCCATTCACTGCTCATAACCTCGCGGGGGGGAATCCGATTACCCAGCATGGTCTCAACGAGATGAATACGAAGATCATGCCCTGGTACCGATCCCCCAAGATTCTGGACGAACAGGTGAAATCCGGAAAGCCATGGGAGACTGCAGCAAGGGGAGAGGTGGTTGAATACACCCCTGAAACTTACGAGGCGGTTTCAAATAGAATCCTTGGAGCTTATTTCGGAATGATCTGTGAAATTGTAGATAGTGGCATTTCCAATATCGGTGATATGGAACTCGCCATGGATGTGGGACTGGTCCTGAGTCCTCCCTTCTCAACCATGAATAAGATGGGGCTGAAGAAAGCCCATGAACTGGTTGAAGCCTATGCCAAAGAAAACCCTGGATTCAAGGTGACTGAGATCCTCAAGAAGCAGGCCGCATCGGGCAAGCCCTGGAAGATCCCCGTAGTTTTCAGAGAGGATAAAGGCGACGTCGCCATCGTTAAGATTCGAAGGCCAAAAGTTCTCAATGCTCTCAATGAGGACGTTTTCGAACAGCTAAGAGAGAACTTCCTCGGCATCCAGAAGGATCCAAAGATCAAGGGTGCGGTTCTGACCGGCTTTGGAACAAGGGCCTTTGTCTCAGGTGCAGACATTGGGATGCTGGCTGCTCAAAAATCGGCCAAGGAAGGAGAAGAGGCGTGCCTCAAAAACTATTCTGTCCTTAGTCTAATGGAGAATTTGGGCAAACCTGTGGTCTGCGCTATGAACGGATTGGCCTTCGGTGGCGGCAATGAGATCGCCATGGCCTGCACTGCCCGCATTGCCAAAAAGGGACAAAAGGTTTTGGTGGGTCAACCCGAGCCGAAGCTCGGTTTCATCCCGGGAGCGGGCGGAACCCAGAGGCTTCCAAGGTTAATAGGAATAGAGAAAGCTTGGTCGATCCTTCGAAACTCGAATCCCATCTCTTCAACTGAAGCTAAAGAAATCGGCTTGATTCAGGAGGAAGTGGAGGGCGATCTCATCGAGGTAGGTGTAAATTGGGTGAAAAATATCCTCTCGGGAAAAGTTAAGGTTCCTTCAATCCCAAAAGGCCCTATTCCTATCCCTACGAAGCTTCCAGAGGTCGATATTGGACATCTGAGCAGGAAGATTGATTCACTTCTACAAAAGGCCATTTTAGAAGGGGCAAAAATGACCCTTGAAGATGGATTGAAACTTGAGGCCAAAATCTTCGGCGAGTGTTTCTCTACTCAGGATAGAAAGATTGGAATTGATAATTTCATGAAAAACGGGCCGAAGATCAACGCAAATTTTGTGCATAATTAAAATAAATGGATTGGAATACTGGAATGATGGAGTGATGGAATAATGCGTTTTGGAAGATTTAAAAACCATCAAATTGGATTTTCTTTGCTTCTGCTACCCATTATTCCATCCTTCCACTTTTCCATTATTCCATAGACGAGTCGTCTCTTGATCAACATCGGTGATTGGATAAAAAAATGGAGTTTTCTTCAACCTCATAAAAGAGTTTTAATCTTTGAGGATCATCCCTTTACCTACCAAGAGGTAAACCTCCGTACCAATCAACTCTGTCATTTTCTTCTGGAGAGCGGTATCAAAAAAGGGGATAGGGTCTCTGTCCTTCTCTATAACTGCCATCAATATATAGAAATTTTCTTTGCCCTTTCCAAAATAGGAGCCGTTCTCGTACCCCTCAACTGGCGGTTGGCAGGACCAGAGCTGGAATTTATCATCAATGACAGCGGTACCAGGATGCTCATCTTTGAACCTGAGTTCGAGGAGGTCATCACCTCCATTCGCCCCCATTTAAATATTTCCAATGGAGATTACATAGTGGTTGGATCCCCGTGTCCGAACTGGGCAAAGGATTATGAGAAGGCTCTTGTTGGCAACCCTGTCCATGAACCAAACCGAGAGACCTCGATAGGCGACGAAGACCCTCATGTTCTCATGTACACCTCCGGGACCACAGGCATCCCAAAGGGGGCTATTCTCTCTCACCGAAAAACCTTCTTTAACGCTCTGAATGCAGATATTTTTTACAACCTCACCTCTAAAGATATCATGATCGTTTCCAGACCTATGTTCCACTCCGGAGGACTCCTCGTTGAGGCAGCCCCTGTTCTTTATAAAGGGGGAACTCTCATCTTAAAAAAGAGATTTCGTCCCCATGAGATTCTTGAAGCCATTCAAAAATATCGAGTGACCCTTCTCGAATTACCTGCAACCGTGTACCAATTTATCCTCTTAGAATGCGATCTAAACCAGTACGACATGAGCTCTGTCCGGTGTTATTTTACAGGGGGCGAACGGGTCCCAAAATCAATGCTTAAAGAATACTATAGAAAGGGGATTACCATCTCCCAGATTTTTGGGCAAACCGAAGCCTCCACGATCACCTTTCTCTCCCCTGATGATGCCGTGTTAAAAATAGGATCTGTGGGACTACCTGTCTTCCATGGTGAAGTAAGGATTGTTGATAAGAAGGGAAAAGATGTCAGTCCGGGGGAAGTGGGTGAAATCATCATCAAAGGCCCTACCCTGATGAGCGGATACTGGAAACGACCGGAACTCACAGCTGAAACAATTCGAGATGGCTGGCTCTATACTGGGGATCTAGCCAGAACAGATGAAGAGGGATATGTTTATATCGTAGACCGTGAAAAAGATATGTATATCAGTGGAGGAGAAAACGTCTATCCCGCTGAGATTGAAAAAGTTCTCCATACCCACCCCAAGATTTTTGATGCAGGAATCGTGGGGGTCCCAGATGAAAAATGGGGAGAAGTAGGCAAAGCCTTTATTGTCCTCAAATTAGGGGAGACAATGGGCAGCGGTGAAATCCTCGAATTCCTTAAAGGGAAAGTAGCTAAATACAAGATTCCAAAGTTTGTGGAGTTTATTGAGGAACTTCCTAAGACAGCGAGCGGCAAGATTCAAAAATTTGTTTTGAAGGAACAAAACCAAACAAAAATTCGAAGCACGAAATTTGAAATACGTTGAGAGTGTGAGGCGCAAGTCGCAAGGGGGTTTATTGTTGTGCTACTGTTATACTGTTTTGCTGTGTTGCCGTTAACTTCAAAACCGCAGCACTGCAACACCGCAACACAAAGAATGACGCCTTACTCTTTACAAATGAAGACTTCGATATTCGAATTTCGGAGTTAGAGGAGGTTTAAATGGTTGAGAAGTTTTATCGGTTAGGTTGTGATATTGGCGGCACCTTCACCGACTTTGTTCTTCTCAATGACCGAACAGGAGAGTTAAAAATCTATAAGTGCCTGACCACCCCTAAGGATCCTTCCGATGCGGTAGAGCATGGAATCAGAGAGATGGAAAAAAATACACCAGGCTTTGTGGAAAAAATGGATGAAGTCATCCACGGGACGACATTAGTCATTAACTCTATTATTGAAAGAAAAGGAGCCAAAACAGGTCTGATCACCACGAAAGGCTTCAGGGATGTCTTGGAGATAGGAAGGGGAATTCGTTATGCACCTTATGATGTATTCGCTGAATTCCCAAAACCTTTGATCCCGAGGCATCTCCGCCTCGAGGTAGATGAGAGGGTTCGGAGTGATGGTACTGTCCTGACGCCTCTGGACCCCCAAGAAGCAAGGCAGGTCGTCCGTGCTCTCCTCAAGATGGGCGTTGAATCGATGGCTGTCTGTCTGATTAACTCTTTTGAGAATCCGACCCACGAGCTGATGCTCATGGAGATGATTGAAAAGGAAGCTCCCGGGATTTCCATCTCCATTTCCTACAGAGTTCTGCCACAGATCAAGGAGTATGAGAGGACCAGCACCACAGCGACCAACGCCTATGTCAAGCCTCTGACGGGTAGATATCTCTCCAGGTTAGCTGGAAGATTGGAGTCCATTGGTTCTAAAGGAAAGCTCTTTATCATGCTTTCAAGTGGAGGTGTGACCTCTGTCGAAACAGCCGCTGAATTCCCAGTAAGGATTATCGAGTCCGGTCCAACCGCAGCAGTCATCGCAGGTCAGTACTATGGAAAACTCTTCAATATCTCGGAAATGTTCTGCTTTGACATGGGTGGGACGACAGCCAAATCTTGCCTGATTCAAAAAGGAGTGGCAGGTGTAGTGCCGACCTTTGAGGTCGGTCGCGTTCAGAGGTTTATGAAGGGGAGCGGACTCACCATTCAGGTACCTGTGGTTGATTTGATGGAGATTGGGGCAGGTGGAGGTAGCATTGCAAAGGTAAGCAGGATGGGGACGCTTCAGGTGGGACCGGAAAGCTCCGGAGCAGACCCCGGGCCGATCTGTTACGGGATTGGAGGGACTGACCCTTGTGTCACCGATGCGGACCTCTTGTTGGGCTATCTTGATGAGAACTACTTTCTCGGCGGTGAAATGAAGCTCAACAAAGAGGGAGCAAGACGAGGGGTTGAGGAAAAGGTTGCCAAACCTTTAGGTGTTTCATTTATACATGCCATATGGGGAATCCACGATCTCATCAACGAGACCATGGCGGCTGCGGCCAAGACCCATATTGCTGAAAAGGGGGGAAATCCCAAAATCGTAACCATTGTTGCTTTTGGCGGAGCAGGACCTGTTCATGCCTATGGTTTGTGTAAGAAGTTGGGGGCGCCTCGATTACTCGTTCCACCGAATGCCGGAGTGGGCTCAGCCCTTGGCTTCTTCACTGCTCCTCGAGCCTTTGACCTTCTCAGGAGTCACAAAGTTTCTCTGGGTGCTGCTGATTTTAATGAAATAGAAAAGATCTTTAAGGAACTGGAAACAGAGGCAATAAAAATACTGAAGACAGAAGCGACAGAAAAAGATATCAAAATCCAAAGGTCCCTGGATATGCGTTTTGTCGGTCAGGGATCAGAAACCAATGTCCCACTCGCCGGAAGAGATTTCACAAAGATGAAAAAGGGGGAGGTTCGACGACGCTTTGATGAAGTCTATGAAAAGTTATATGGAAGGACTTATCCTGACTCTGAAGTAGAGTTCTTCAACTTCAAGGTCAGAGCAAGTCTCCCTGAGCGACTGATTCAATTTCCAAAGCTTGATAAAAAGGGAAAATCTCTTGATCAAACAATCAAGGGGAAACGCAAGGCTTACTCCCCCATAGCTAAAGATTTCATCCCCTTTACGGTTTATGATCGATACAAACTTTCTCCAAAGGCGAAATTCAAAGGCCCAGCCATTATTGAAGAGAAGGAGTCGACGGTCATTGTTGGCGAGGACGCCTCCGTTTCTGTAGATGATTTTGGATTTCTATGGATTGATATTAAGGGCAAATAAGACGAATGATAGCGAATGTTCCCAATAAAACGAATTCGTCAGATTCGTTCTCATTCGGGTAATTCGTATTTTTCAGGGAGGAGAAAATGGGACGTAAATTTGACCCCATCACATTAGAAATACTTTGGCGAAGATTGATTTCCATTGTGGATGAAGCAGACAGTTCTGTTGCCCGAACAGCCTTCTCAAGCCTGCTCAGGGATGCTCACGACTACACTTGTATGTTTACGGACCAGAAAGGGAGAGAGCTTGCCCAAGGGTCATTTGCAACGCCCGGCCAATCTGGAGCTATGGCCCTCGGAGTTAAAAATCTCGTAACCAAACTTCCTTTGGAAATTTACAAACCTGGCGATATATTCATCACCAATGACCCCTGGGCTCTGGCAGGCCATCTGAATGATGTCTGTGTCATGAGTCCCATCTTCTATAAAGATAAAGTGGTCGCTTTTACAGCCTGCGTTTTCCATCATTCGGATATTGGGGGTCGTGTCTCCTCAGACAACCATGATGTCTTTGAGGAAGGACTCTTCATACCCCTCGTGAAGCTCTACGACGGGGGAGTGCTCAATCAATCTTTGATGGATATGATTCGTTGGAATGTCCGGACACCCGATGAGGTAGTTGGAGATATCCGCTCCCAGATTGCAGCCAATCATGTCTGCAATGAGAAGATCTGTCAGATGCTAAGGGAAAATGATTTAGATAATCTGGATGACTTGGCGGACCAGATTATCAGTCGCACAGAGAAAGGCATGAGGGAGGAAATTGGGAAGATCCCGGATGGCATCTATCGGGCTGAAGGCAAAATAGAGCAGATGAAGGGGCAACAGGATGTGTTGATTAAGGCAGTGGTCGAGGTAAAAGGAAGCGACATCACGGTTGACTTAGAGGGATCTTCGCCCCAAGTGAATTGGGGCGGTAATGTCGTCTTTAACTTTACTTATGCCTATGTTTTTATGGCCATGAAAAGCATGTTCGGTTCAGATATACCTAATAACGATGGCTGCGCAAGACCCGTCAAACTGAAAGCCCCTGAGGGGAGTGTGGTAAACTGCAAATTTCCTGCAGCCGTGGCAGCGCGGCTCGTGATCGGGCATTTCATCACTGAGATCATTTACAGAGCCCTCTCTGGAGTCGCACCCAATAAGGTGATTGCGGCAAGTGGAGGCACACCAGCCCAGATGAATGTGTTTTATGGAAAAAGGCATGATGGAAGGCCATGGCACTCCGTGATCATCCGAGGGGGTGGGATGGGAGCCAGCTCCATCAGCGATGGCAATTATGTTTACATTTTCCCTGCCAACGGTGCGAATACACCCATTGAGATTTTCGAAAGTGATACACCTCTCATTGTTGAAAGAAGGGAGCTGCTTACTGATTCAGGCGGTCCTGGCAAGATGAAAGGAGGCATTGGGCAAAGGGAAGTTTTTAGGGTGCCTTCCGATCAGTATGCCCCTATTCCGCCTGTGAATTTAGGAATACAGGCGGGCAGACATATCCATCCTCCAGAAGGGCTCTTTGATGGTAAACAGGGAGGCAAGGCCCAATTCCTGGTGAATGGTGTACCTGGAAACCCATACGGATTAACACAGCTCAACCCAGGTGATGTAGTGACGATTGATGCTGCTGGTGGAGGGGGCTGTGGAAATCCCCTGTCGCGTGAACCTGAAATGGTCGAGAGAGATGTGCTTGAAGGATATGTCAGTTTTGAAAAAGCCAAAGAAGAATACAGAATGGTGATCGATCCAAATACCCTAAAAGTAGATAGGGAGGCAACAAAAAAACTTAGGGATGAACAGGAGTAAAAATGAATGGGACAAGGGACGAAGTCTTCCCTCTAAGAGAACTCTGGAGTAGAACCGTGGCTCTTAAAGAAAGGTTAGAACAAATCATCAACTGTTCTATTGACATCGCAGGATCGTTACCGAATCTCTTCCTTCTATAGGCATGCCATCCACTGTATTTCCTCTTAGTATGCCTTCCGTATCGACACATTGGAATCCAGTCGACCGAATGTTGAAGTAGCAAATCACATCGTTAAGGCCATCGCCATCAACATCCCTTGGACGTCGGTTGCAAGAAACCAGGCTTTCCTCATTTCCTGTTGAACCGAAGGTGAGGGAATTTTGATCTATCTGATTGGGAGCATCGAAGTCTTTTGTGGAGAGAATGGCAACAGGAATCCTCCCCCTATTTCTGGGATTAATGCTGTTGGGGTCCCATCCTGGTTTGATGTCGATAGTGGTCTCAAGAATGGGACTCAAAAGGAAGGCCGAATAGATGGGGAAACGATAACAATAAGTGGTGCCGTCTTTTTCGTAGCACACCGTCTTGGAATTGACCATCACGGACTCCGTAGCCTACGATTTGCCCCCTATTATTGATATCTGTTGCGTACATTAATTCCCAGCCAGAATTCGCAGGGATAAGAGTGTTGAGGTCGGTCATCACCCCATTGTCGTATAGAAAAGCATGATCAATATGACTAGTAACCCCACGGACGCTCAACGTAGCCAATGTCACTGTGGCCCACAATCTGACTACTCTCATTGATCGCAAGGGGTTTAGTATTTCCTGAATCGCTAAGATCTCCGAGAGGAATGATCTCGCCTTCCCGATAGAGAAATGCTCCCTCCGAGCCATCACCGTATGAAACCCAGCCTATGAATTCACCGTGGTCATTAATATCAAGGGCACCGCCGAAGATATCAAACCTCTCTATCACCCCTTCGCTATAAAGGAAAATCCCCCCATCTCGTTCGTTGCCTATTACCATTCCGTAATTATTGATGGCCAAGGCCTCACTCTGTTCATCCGGATCTATGTTTTCCATCACGTTATTGCTGTAAAGGTAAGCATGAAAATCTGACCCGACATACACCGTGTTAGCGGAACCCACCACTTGGCCGATATCGTTAATACCATTTGCCCAGGACTGTGCCCTGGGGTCCGATGATGGTATCGTACCAAGGTCGGTCAACGCGCCATTGCTGTAAATAAAGGAACGAACGGTAGAGTCGCCATCCATGACTGTATTATAATACCCAACGACTTGACCGAGATTATTAATATCGTAAGGATTAATGGGGCCGATGTCAGTGATCGTCCCCTTGTAATAGATAAAGCCATGTTGAGATGCATTTCCTGGAACTTGAGATGTACCAACAACCTGACCAAGGTCATTAATGGCTTGAGCAGTGCTCCAAGTGCCGCCGAGGGTGAGGTGGGTGATGGTGTATTGGGCAGTGGCCCAAGAACTGGTAAAACACACAAAACAAAATACCAATAATACCAAAACGACCTTAGGGCAATTCTTTTTCATCTCCTACCTTTCTTTCCAACGATGACGGTTTCAAATAAGGAATTCGTTTGCATTTAGACGATAATATTGAGCATTTTCTATACCAGTTTTCGTTATCATTAAAAGAATGCAGGAAACCAGTAAGTTCCTCAATATGTTATAGATTTTCAGAGAGGTATTTTTTAAAAACCGATCCTATTAAAAGTGGAAGTGTCTTACACAAAAATACCAAATTACTTCCATTAATTTAATATGGGCTTAATGCATTTCCTCCCCTATCTTCCGATAGGGGTCTTTGGGTTCAAACCTCTTGCCGGATTGAACCCTCGACCCTCTTTATTTTTTATCTCTTCGCAATGGATGGCAAAAACAGGGCAATATCAGGAAAGATCATGATGATCGCCATGGCGATGACGTCGATGATGACAAAAGGAATGCTTGCCCTATAAATCTCTCCCATGCTGTGGTGAGGGGCCACGGCCTTCATCGTATAAAGGACTAATCCATCGGGTGGGGAGATCGTTGCCATTTCCATATTGATCAAAAGGACAGAGCAAAAGGGTAAAGGGTTAATCCCTAATTGGCGGATGATTGGCATATAAATAGGCAAAGCGACCATTAAGATAGAAAGGGGTTCCATAAATGTTCCGAGGAGGATTAGTACAAATTGCATGAGGATGAGAATAACGATGGGAGGAAGTGGAAGGGCAATGGCTAATTGTACAAGATTCTGGCTCGCTCCGGTATAGGCAAGAAGTTGTGAAAAAGCAGAAGCTCCGCTCAGGATCATGAACATCATCACCGTAATTTTCACACTATTGACGATTGCCTTCTTTAAAATCTCCCCTCTGAACCCCTTATAGAAAAAAGCCAGAATAAAACAGACAAGGGCACCCACGGCCGCTGACTCCGTGGGAGTCGCCACACCAAAAATGATCAAACCGATCACAGCAAATATGACAAGCCCCAAAGGCATAAGGTACTTAACACTCAGAGTGATCTTTTCAAGAAAGGAAACCTTCTCAACCTCGTATTGTGGTGCGAGTTCAGGTTGTAAGATACATCGGATGATAATATAAAGTGCAAACAAAGCAGCCATTAAAAGACCTGGAAAGACAATAGACAGGAGAAAATCGCCCACCGAGATCTGAGCGAGACAAGCCAGTAGCACACCCAGGGCACTGGGTGGAATCATTGCGGCAAGTGTCCCGCAACCCATAATTGGCCCCAAAGTGATTTGTGACTTATACCCTTTCTTCTCCATTTCGGGCAAAAGAGTCTGCCCGAGCATGGCACAACCTGCCATAGAAGAACCTGAAAGCGTGGCAAATATAACACCCCCTACAACAGCTAACAGACTTAATCTCCCCGGTAACCTTCCCATCCACTTCTCCAGGGTCTCCATCATATTTTGAGCAATCCCGAAGAGAAACATGACTTCTCCCATGAGGAGAAAAAGTGGGACAGGGAGCAAAGAAAAGGAACTAATCGATCGAAAGATGCTGAGAATCAACTGCGTAAGCCCGATCTCTCCCCAAAAAATGTATGCAAAAAGGATATTGATAAAAAGAAAAGAATAAGCGACAGGAACCCCTAAAAAGAATAGGAAGATCAATGAGGAAAGAATGATGATGAAGAGAGTGACCCAATCCATCCCGTGAAATCCATCATCTCGATTCTGTCATTCCCGTGCTCGCGCGCCATAGCGCTTCAGCGCGCAGACGTGAAAACGGGAATCCAGGTATAGTTATTAAATTAGGCATGGATTCCTGCTTTCGCAGAAATGACAAAAAGATATAAGGTGCTAACTTTTCAACAATTTCCAGCCTTTTATCAAAACCTCCAAAAACAGAGGGATGCTTCCGATAGGGATAACGACAATAATCAGGGCAATGGGTGTCTCAATGACCGTCGGATTAAAAACTCCCCGTTTAAAATGATCGAAGGTAGCGTAAAAACCATAGTAAATCAGCACAGCAGAGACGATGCCCACTATAAAATAACTGATTCCATTTAATATCTTTTTCTTTCTTCCGGCGATTTGACCGGTGAAGACATCAATCACCACGTGGCCGTCTTCCCGAAATACCCATGCCATTCCAAGAAAAGTAATATATAAAAGCAATATTTCTGTAACCTCTGTTCCCCACAACAATGGGGAATTGAAGAAATATCTCAAAGTCAGGTCAACGCAAACAATGATCACCAGTCCGGCCATCATGAGGGAAGCGATCAGCACAAGGACTTTATTAAAACCCTTCACCGTGCTTTCCATGACTCCAAAAATTCTATCCATCATTTCCACTGCCCTTTATTGAAGGAAGGGGATGCAGGGCGCATCCCCCTCTTTTACACAAGAGATCATTGCAAAATTATCCATTAGCGATGATCAATTAGCAATTTAACACAGCGCTAACCTTGCATTGCTAATTTTTCAATTTGCATTGATATTTTAAGGATAACCCATGAGTTTTCTCAATGTCTTTACTTCTTCGGGGACTTTTTTCTCAAGATCCTCTAAAAATGCATCGTTGGCTGCGTCCACATATTTCTTTGTATCCGCGACCGAAAATTTAATCCTCTTCACACCCAGTTTATCCATCTCTTTCTTCTCTTTGTCTATCTCCTTCTCAAAATAAGCCTTCATCTCCGGTTCGTATTTGATGGTGATCTCCAGCAGTTTATCTTGAACCATTTTAGGAAGTTTATTCCACACATCCAGATTCACCAGGACAAAGGTATTCTGTCTTGAATAGAAAGGAATATCGATGACATTCTTGACATATTCAAGCCATCCCCACTCTCTCGGCCCAATCGTTGGCCATCCGAACCCGTCGACGACGCCACGCTGTAAAGCCGTGTAGGTTTCACCAAATTGGACGGTGACAGGGACCATGGCTAACTTTAACATCATCTTGTCATACTTCGCAGCCGTTCTCATCTTCAGGCCTTTAATATCTTCGAGCCCTTTTACCTCCTTTTTTACATAAAGATAAAAAGGATCATATAACCAAGTCCCTAAGGGCATCATGTTAATTTTTTTATGTCTTTCAACGAAATAATCCCAGACACCACCCTTTTCTCTCTCTTTTTTGAAATCATACTTCGAAAGAGAGATTGTATCCCCTTCCGGCAATATCCCACCATAGTAAGCTGCCGGTAGAAAACCAATCTGGAAAATACCCTTTCTGACCGCTTCGGGTTGTTCAAAGGGTGGCATCACCTCTGGCCCACCCAGCCAGGTGACTTTTATAGACTCTTTAAGTTCAGCATTCACCTTATCGATCCATACATGAATCATTGCACAGAGACGATGATCCTTGGGTAAAAAGGAGACCCCCTTGAGCTCCATGGGCTGGGCTGAAAGGGTAGACACACTAAAAAGGCTTAGAACAATGAAACATAAAATCATCAATGAACTGACTAAAACCTTTCGCATTTTGATTATCCTCCTTTCCCGTTTTCCTTTAAGATGGGGTTTTATAAAATTCTATCTCCACCTTCTCTCCATTCATCTTGCTTTTAAAAATGATTTCATTATATTCTTACCTGGAAGGGTTTCCATCATATTTCAGCCATCAGGAGTTGTCAAGTCCCTTCACTAGAGAAACTTTATGATCTTTTCTGTTTTAGAAATGGGACTAAAAATATCATGTGATTGTTTTGGAGTATGAATCATCATCCGCCTTCTCCAGTGAGAATCTGGATTGCAATCATCAGTGTCTATATTGTTTGGGGATCCACCTATTTGGCAATCCGTTTTGCGGTCCAAACGATGCCTCCCTTTCTCATGGCTGGCGTGCGCTTTCTTATTTCCGGTTCATTATTATACTTTGTGAGACGCGTTTTGGGGGACCCACCACCCACCCGTCCGGAGTGGCGCTCCGCATTGATCATTGGAATTTTTCTATTGGTAGGCGGAAATGGGGGGGTTGTTTGGGCCGAACAGTGGGTAGTATCGGGTGTCGCCGCATTGCTTGTCGCAACGGCACCCCTGTGGATGACTTTAATAGACACACTTCATCCCCGCGGCTGGAAGCCCAGTCCATGGGTCATGCTAGGGGTTATATTGGGTTTTGCTGGCATCTTCATCCTAATCCACCCTTTTCAATCCACGCGTCAGGGGGACATCGATCTTATTGGCGCTGTGGTTCTCATCCTCGCCTCCCTTTTCTGGTCCATTGGGTCACTGTATAGCCGGCAAGCCAAATTACCTTCATCTCCACTGTTAGGAACCGGGATGGAAATGTTGGCAGGAGGTGGAGGTCTTCTCCTCCTGGGAATTCTGAGTGGAGAATTGAAACAATTGAGTCTGGCATCGATCTCTAAAGAATCCTGGCTGGGACTGGTCTACTTGATTGTTTTTGGGTCCTGGATTGGATTCACGGCATACACCTGGCTTCTTCGTACAGCACCCACTCCCTTGGTCTCTACCTATGCTTATGTTAATCCCATCGTGGCTGTTTTTCTCGGCTATTTCATAGCAGAAGAACCTCTGACGTTCCGAACCCTCATCGCTACGGTGTTGGTCGTAGGATCGGTTGCTCTCATAACCATCACCCAACAAAGATCTCACCGATCAAAAGGAACTCATCTTAAATCCATAGGAAAAGAGTGAATGGATTAAATCTTCTTATTGAAGAGTTAACCTTAGCGGTGCATTAAAAAGGGAGGTTTTTTAATTTTTATCAACGATAAGGTTTAAACGAGGATGGAGAAACCAATGAATAATGAGATTTTAAAACAACTTAATTTTGTTCAAGAAAAAGGAGGCCTCTTTTATAAGGAGGTCCGTTACCTTCTCATTCGGCCTGAAACCCTAATCACATTTCAGAAAGCGGTTGAGAGGGAACTGGGTGTGAAGGCCAATCAAATTCTATTTGAGAGTGGATTCACAGGAGGCGCGCTTTCCTCAAAAAGATACCAGGAAGTTTTTTCCTTTTCAGATGAAGAGATTGTTCGTTTTATGATGAACATGGGGCCTCAAATTGGTTGGGGGAGATTTGAACTTGAAAAATTTGATCCGAATCAAAAGAAATTGATTGTAAAAGTTTTTCACTCACCTTTTGCCGAGGCTTATGGGACTTCAACATCAGGGGTCTGCCATTTCATTCGAGGCGTAATGGCCGGTTTGGCGTCAACCGTTTTCCAAAAAACTGCCATATCAAAAGAATCATCCTGCCTTTCAAAAGGTGACCTGTTTTGCAGATTCGAAATAATGTGACAATCTCTCAGTGATGGGTTGGTATTTGACCCGATCGGGTCGGAAGGTTCTCCCTTCAAAACCTTGTAAACCCTGTTAGAAGACCTTCGACCTTCTAACGGGAAAGCTCACACAGGGCATTAAACTATAAAGAAATTACCTTCATCTTCCCTGTAAGCTGCGGAGCTTTCTAACGGAGTAAAGCGGTCATAGAGGTCTTGCCAATCAGTCCTCACACCCTTTCCATTCTGATTTTGGGAAGCAAACCTATGCAGTTGAACGGATAGAGGTTTCGATTCAAGTTTTTTCTGTGAGAACCTCCCGACCCTCTTCCACCCTCATTAACTAAGGGGTTACATAATGTGATCAGTTTCACTTGACTCTATTCCCTTTTTTTTATACGATGTGTCCGAGGAAATTAGGAGGCTGAAAAATGGGAAAGAGTTTTATGCCGAAAATCAGAACAGAGAGGGAATTGAAACGAATTCAATTGGAGGGACTCCAGTGGACCGTGAATCATGTCTATAAGAATTCTGAATTTTATCGGAAACGATTTGATGAGGCTGAAGTCAAACCCAAGCATATCAAATCAATTAAGGATATCTCCAAACTTCCTTTTACCACCTCTAAAGATCTTCAGGAAGGATACCCTTTCCCTCTGAGGTCTGCACCTTTTGAAAAGATCGTCAGGATCCATGCCTCCTCCGGAACGACCGGAAAAAGAAAAGTCCTTTGCTACACCCAGAAGGACATTAACGATTGGGCCAATATGTTTGCCCGCTGCTATGAAATGGCCGGATTGACCACAAAGGATCGAGTCCAGATTGCAGTGGGGTATGGCGTCTGGACGGCTGGAGTGGGTTTTCAATTGGGCGTTGAACGGTTGGGTGCCATGGCCATCCCCATCGGTCCGGGCAATATCGATATGCAGTGTCAGTTTTTAGAAGATTTCCAATCAACCGTCCTATGCTGCACTGCTTCAATGGGCATCCTCATGGCGGAGGAAATTGAGAAAGAGGCATCTGAAAGACAAAATCGCTCTTAAAAAACTGATTATGGGCTCTGAACGTTCAAGCGATGCCCAGAGAAAGAAGATGAAGGAACTTCTTGGCGTCGAGCACGTCTTTGATATCCCAGGTCTCACAGAACTTTATGGACCGGGAACAGGCCTGGACTGTATTTACCATGAGGGCATTCACTATTGGGCGGACTACTACATTCTCGAAATTCTCAATCCTGAAACACTTCAACCTGTTCCACCTGGAGAGATTGGAGAAATGGTGATCACGACTCTCAGGAAAGAAGCCGCACCTCTTGTCCGCTACCGAACCAGAGATCTTACTAAACTCATTCCAAAACGATGCTCTTGCGGTTCCATTCTCCCAATGCATGACCGATTGCTGGGACGTTCAGACGATATGTTTATTATCAGGGCAGTCAACATCTACCCCGGCCAGATTGACCACATCCTATCTAACACAAAGGGCGTGGGGAGCGAATATCAGATCCACCTCGATCGAAAAGAGGATGGTAAGGACTACATGACGATTAAGGTAGAAAGGGTGGAGAGTGGTAATCCAGCAGGAGATCCGGCATTAGCCAATTCGATTGAAGAAATGATTAAAAAGCAGATTCTGGTCAGCGGCAAGGTGGAGATCATTAACTATGGGAGCCTTCCAAGATCAGAGCGAAAAAGCAAGCGGGTCTTTGATAATCGGGGAATCTGATTTTAGAATGTTGTGCACTTGGTATTGGATCGAGCTAAGAAGCTGATCTTTATCATTCCACTCCCACATGAGGAAACTTGTGTAACCATTTGAAATATTTAATTTACTTTAAATTAAAAAAAGGAGGTGATGTAGCTTAGAAAAAGCTTGACAGGAGGATCAAACATTGTATACAGTATACGCTGAATATCTCTTTAAACTTAAAAAGGAGGTCCAGAAAAAATGAAGCAAAAGGGTATAACCATCATGGTAATGGTAGCGTTCCTATTAGGAATTAGTTTATTGTCTGTCCCTGCACAGGCGCAGATTAAATTGACTTATGCAAACTTCCCCCCTGCCCCCACCTTCCCCTGTGTCCAAATGGAAAGATGGAAGACAGAGGTTGAGAAAAGGACCGGCGGAAAAGTGGCCGTACAAACCTTTCCAGGTAGCACCCTGCTCAATCCAAAAAACATGTTCGAAGGGGTCATCTCCGGGACAGCTGACATTGGTTGTTTAGCGATGAGTTACCAACCAGGCCGTTTCCCTGTTTCAGAGGCGATTGATCAACCTGTTGGATTTTCGAGTGCAAAAGCCGCAAGCCTTGCTCTCTACGATCTCATCGAAAAATATAACCCCAAAGAATTTGAACAGGTAAAGATCATTACCCTGTTCACATGCCCGCCCGCGAATATCATGACCATTAAACCCGTGAAATCTCTAAAAGATTTAAAAGGACTGGAATTGAGGGTGGGAGGAACCCAGGCAGACATCATAAAGAATTTGGGTGGTATTCCAGTCGCCATGCCGCAATCGGATACGCCGGAGGCACTCCAGAAGGGTACAGTGAAAGGCCATGTGTCTTCCATGGAAGTCCTCAAAGACTTTAACTATGCCGCCTACACGGCCAATGCAACGATTGCAAACTTGTGGGTGGTTACCTTTTCCGTGGTGATGAACAAAGAAAAATGGAATTCACTGCCCAGCCGATGTCAAGAAGGTGATCGATGACTATGAAACGAGAGCAGGCGGTTTGGACTGGGACACTATGTGGATAACCATGTCACAGAAGCCCTGAAGTGGTCAAAGGAGAAATATAACCTTCAGATCTTCGAACTTCCCGCGGGTGAAAAAGCAGAGGTCCCAAAACTGATTAAACCCCTCATCGATGGCTATGTCGAGAGAGTCACGAAAGCGGGGTTACCTGGCAACCAGATCATGAAGGATGTTTATGCCTTAAAAGAGAAATACGAAAAACAGTTTAAATAATCGAAGGGTTTTAAAGGTGTCTGGGGAATCTCCCAGGCACCTTATTTTATTCAGTGGATGAGGGAAGAGAATGAATTACTCTTGAAAAGATTAATGTTTTTTTGAATAAAATCCTTATGATCGTCGGCAGTGTGGCCGTGCTCTCCTCATGTCCATTGCAACAGTCAATGCATTCTTAAGATCTTTTCTTAAATGCCCCTTATCGAGGGGCTTATGAAATCGTAGGGTTTTTGGGAGCCATCGTCATTGCCTTTGCACTGGGTTATACCCAAAAAAGAAAGGATCATATCGTTGTCGATATATTGACAGAAAAGTTCCCTAAACGGGTCAACAGGATTCTTGATGGGATTAACTATTTTGTCACGACAATATTCTTTGCCATCGTCTCATGGCAGGTATTTGTTTGGGGGATGAAGATATCGAAATCAGGGGAAGTCTCGGAAACCTTAAAAATCATATTCCACCCTTTTATATATAGTGTCGCACTAGGATTTGCCGTCTTTTCCCTCACCCTCATGATTGATTTCCTGAAGAACCTCAAAGGCAAGGAGGACTAAACAGAAGATGGAAGGACCGATTGTCGGAGTTTATGGAATCCTTTTCATGTTTTTCGTCCTCTTCCTGCTCAGGATACCTGTGGGCTTTACGATGGCATTGGTTGGGTTTTTGGGATTTAGTTATGTCGCCGGCTTCAAAGCAGCCCTTGGAATGATCGGGACAGATATGTGGAATATTTTCTCCAATTATGGTCTGACCGTCATCCCCATGTTCATCCTGGTGGGAGAATTTGCCCATTACGGAGGATATAATAATACGCTGTATTTTACAACCTACAAATGGTTTGGTCATTATAAAGGAGGTTTAGCGATCACCACGATCATGGCCTGTGCGGCCTTTTCAGCCATCAGCGGTTCCAATACGGCAACGGCTGCTACCATGAGTTCAGTGGCCCTACCGGAAATGAAAAAATATAACTACCATCCGATGCTCAGTGCAGGCTCGGTCGTGGCCGGTTCTACCCTCGGGGTCATGATCCCTCCGAGTATTGTGCTTGTCGTTTATGCAATCTACACAGGCCAATCCATTGGTAAACTCTTTTTTGGAAATGTCATACCGAGCGCCATCCTCACCATCCTAATCGCAGCCACCGTCATCTATATCTGTTATCGACATCCCGATTGGGGTCCCAAGGGTCCCAAAAGCACATGGAAAGAAAGATGGAAGGCCCTTCCGGATGCGATCGATATCGTCATTCTATTTCTTATCATCATGGTTGCCCTTTTTACAGGCGTGGTAACAGCCACAGAGGCTGCTGCAGCGAGCAGTGCCGTGGGTCTGATCATCTGTCTTGTCAGAAAAAAACTGACCTGGAAGGGATTCATATCTTCCTGCGTGGATACCCTCCGCATTTCTTGTCTGGTATTCATGATCGTAGCCGGAGCAACCATCTTTGGCCGTTTTCTTGCCGTGACCCGATTACCCTTTGAAGCAGCATCCTGGATTAGTACTCTTCCGTTGCCGAATTGGATGTTGCTCTGGATCATTTTGATCTGCTATATGATCGGCGGGTGCGTCATGGATGCCCTTGCCTTTCTCCTTATTTCACTCCCGATCTTTTACCCCATTGTCCAACAGATGGGTTATGACCCGATCTGGTATGGACAGGTCATCACGATCACCACCACCATGGGAGCCATCATGCCACCCATCGGCATCTGTTGTTATGTCGTTGCCGGAATGGCTAAGGATATCCCCATCGGAACTGTCTTCAGAGGTGCCTTATACTATATTCCCACCTACATCATCGCTAACATTCTACTCATGCTCTCTCCTTACTGGACGGTTTTAGTATTATCAGATCTGGTGAAATAAAAATTGGCTCATTGGAGGCTTTTATGAAAAAGTTTGATTACTTTAAACCAAAGACCCTCGAGGAAGCCCTTACCCTTCTTGTTCAATATGGCGAGAAAGCAAAATTGGTTGCGGGTGGGACGGATGTCATCGTCATGATCAAACAAAAAACGATGTCTCCCGATATTCTCATCTCTCTGCAAGGGATTCCAGGTCTCAATGAAATAAAATACAATGGATTTCTGAGCATCGGACCGATGGTTACTCATCGGATGATTGAGAAATCCGAATTGATCAAAAAGGACTTCTCTGCATTGGCTGATGCGGTCAGTTGGCTTGGCTCCATTCAGATCAGAAATGTAGCGACCATTGGTGGTAATATTTGTACGGCTGCGCCTTCAGCCGATACAGCCACACCCCTTTTGGTTCTCGGAACTCAGGTCAAGATCAAAGGCCTTAAAGAAGAGAGAACCATTCCCATCGAGGAGTTTTTTAAGGGACCTGGGGAAACTGTATTGAAGACAGGGGAAATGATAAAAGAGTTAATTATTCCCAAACCCCTACCCAATACTGGATCTGCCTACTATAAACTTCAGAGGCGCCTGGCCTTGGATCTTCCCATCTTAGGGGTCTCCGTCCTTCTATCACTTGATAAAAACAAGGTCACCTGTTCAGATATGCTTTGTACAGCCTCCCCTATTTCATCCATTCTCCATAAGATGGAAGAAGATGAAATCGTCTGCAAGGAAGTGAGGATCGCTTTAGGAGTCGCTGCACCAACGCCATTCAGGACAGTGAAAGCAGAAGGTCTTATAAGGGGTAAAAAATTGAGCGATGAACTTTTGGATGAAGTTGCGGAAACAGCATCCAAAGAAGCTCAACCCAGAGACAGCATTCGGGGTGAGGCCTGGTACCGGAGAGACATGATCAGGGTCTTAGTGAAACGAATGGCGATGAAATCGATTGAGAGAGTGATCCAGCCTGAAGAAACGGTAT
>CAWFSX010000032.1:0-26613 GCA_963818595.1 uncultured delta proteobacterium | reverse complement strand
AAAAGATTCGACTCTATGCCCCGTATGATCACGGGGGCTTGGGTAAGAGAATCCCTTAGGATGGATAACTTTTGGCCTTTGTAGTTGACCGTTTCGTAATCTGCTCCCTCACTCACTAAAACCGGACTCGAAAGAAGGAACAGACCGAAGAGGAGAGGTCTGTAGGATTGGTAAGAAAATCTTAGGTTTTTGGGAAGTCTTTAAAACCAACACATTGAGAGCCCTGGAAAAAGACTTTACGCTCTCTCGATTTCACGGATTCTGAAAAAGGATTACACAGATTTTCTTTATTTTAAACGAATTTCTAATCCTTGTAATCCTTTCCTAATCTGTGTAATCAGAGATTTCTGGCCCAACTAAAAATCTCAAATTTAAACCTTAACACCTAAATAACGCTCCTGAATATCCATCGCGCCTTCCAACCTGAGGGTGTTCCCTCATAAACAATGGATCCCTTCTCCATGATATAAATTCCCTGGCAGATATTCTTGATGGTCTTCAAATTTTGTTCCACCAACAGGATCGTGGTCCCTTTCTTGTTGATGTCTTTCACTGTATCGGCAATCAATTTGACCAATAAGGGCATCAACCCTTCCATGGGTTCATCCATCAACATCATTTTGGGTTTAGTGATTAACGCCCTGCCCACAGCGAGCATCTGTTGTTCTCCTCCTGAAAGGGTGCCTGCTTTTTGGTTGAGCCGTTCCTTCAATCTTGGAAAATATATGAATATCTCTTCAAGGACTTTTTTATCCAATTCTCCCTTGACAACAGGGATCCTCAGGTTTTCCATAACGGTCAGTTTGGGAAAGAGATGCCTGCCCTGAGGCATATAGGCAATACCCATGCGAGGGATCTGATAGGGTGGCAAGCCTGATAGATTGACCTCGTAAAAATGGACCGATCCACTTCTGCTGGGGACCAAACCCATGATTGATTTTAGAGTCGTCGTCTTCCCGACGCCATTTCTACCGATCAGGCCAACCAGTCTTCCTTCATTGACCTCCAGGGAAGTATCATGAAGGACTTTGCATTCTCCATAACTACAATTTAAATTTTTCATCCTAAGCATGTTCGCTACCCAAATAAACTTTCTTCACTTCTTCATTTTCTTTGATCTCGTCCGGAGGGCCTTCTGCCAGAATGGAACCGTAATGAAGAACAGAGATGTTGTCCGCCAACTCCATGACCACTCCCATGTCATGTTCCACCAAGATGATGGTTTGCCCTGAAAGCATACTTCTCATTTTTTTGACCAGAACCATGGATTCCTGACTATTTAGTCCGGCGGTGGGCTCGTCTAATAAGAGGAGATCTGGCTCCGTACTTAAGGCGATCCCCATCTCCAAGATGCGTTGATCCCCATAGGACAACTCAGAACAGATCAGATGGGCTTTATCTTTAAATCCAGTAAGCTCTAACATGGATTCTGTTTTTTCCTTCACATCCTGCCATTTCAATGCCCGTATAAATGGGTTGAAGAATTTTTTTCGCGATTGCACAGCAGTCCAGATATTTTCAAATACAGTCAATCCAGAAAAGAGGCTGGTGATCTGCATGGTTCTGGCAATCCCTTGATGAGAAATCTGATGGGAATGGAGATGGGTGATCTCTTTATCCTTAAAAAAGATCTGTCCACTGGAGGCACGAAGTGTTCCATGTGATCAGATTGAGCAAGGTCGTTTTCCCTGCCCCATTGGGTCCGATCAGTGCTCGGAGTTCCCCTTTGCTCACAGAAAGATTTACTTTGTTGACGGCTAATAGTCCACCAAAAGACTTGTTGACCTCTTTCAATTCAAGGATGATTTCATTCTTTTCAGGCACTCGTTTCCCCTCTTTTCAACCTGGATTGGATGAGACCCACAAGTCCTTTAGGGGCCACGAGGACCATGAAGACCAAAACGATCCCTACCACAAGATCTGTGGCCTGAAGAAAATTGATCAGATAATGCTCCAAAGACATGACGATACCCGCCCCCAATGCTGGCCCTATTAATGTCCCCATGCCTCCAACAATGGTATAAACGACGGCATGTCCTGAAACCGACCAGTGGAGATAACCGGCTGATGCATACTTTAGGGTCAGGCTGTAAAGCCCACCGGCTAATCCGCTCAAGCCCCCCGCGATCATAAAGGCGATGAGTTTATATCGCTGCGCATTATAACCGATTAGTCGAGCCCTCTCCTCGTTTTCTCGTATCGATATAAATACCTTACCCAGAGGAGATTGGATCATCCTTCTCAGAAAGAGGAAAGAAATGGCAACAATCGTCAAAACGAAGTAATAGTTGCCCTTAATATCCATCAAGTTGATTTGAAAGAACCCCAGACGGAAAGGAGGAGGCGAAAAGGTGAGGCCATCCGCCCCACCGGTCAGGGAAGTCCAAGTATCTCCAATGACATTTCCGATGATGGCGAAGATGATGGTAATGATAACGAAATGGATTCCCGTCAGTTTCACCGAAAAATATCCCACAAACCAGGCAAAGAGGATTGGGAATGACGATGGAGAGAAGAAGGCTTAGTTCCGTATTCAAGCCAAATTTCCGTATGAGGATGGTGACGGTATAACTCCCCAAGCCAAAAAAGAGAGCCTGCCCAAAGCTTAAAAGTCCAGTGTAGCCGAAGATCAGATCAAAAGAAATGGCAAATAGAATCCAAACAAAAAGCTCTGTTAAGAACGTTTGATAGAAGAGATCAACGAAAAAAGGTAAAGCGATCAATCCCAAGAGGATGAGTACGAAAATCAAAATAAAACCGAAAGACTTTCCCTTTTGAAGGAACACGATCTATTCTCCAAATAGCCCCTGGGGCCGAAATCAATAGAACAATAATCATAAATGCCAGAGCAAAGATCGTAGCAATCGAGGGAGGAACAAAGAGGGCACCTACCCCCTGGATCAAGGAGATCATAATGGCAGCGATCACTGAACCTTCAAGGTTACCCATTCCTCCCACGATCACAATAATGAAGGCCATGATGAGAACCTCACGACCCATCATAAATTCGACCGAAACAATGGGAGCAGCCAATACCCCCGAAAAGGCGGCTAAGGCTGACCCTAAAACAAAAGTCCACATATAGACCTTGTTGACTGGAATCCCTAAGCCAACAGCCATCTCCCTATCTTGCACCACGGCCCTCATCCAGAGCCCATATTTCGTTTTTCTTAAGAAAATCCAGAGACCGATCATCATCGCGATAGAGATCAAAGCGATCATAATGCGCATGGCCGGGTACTGTAATTCGAAGAGAGGAAAACGGTAGGCAACCGGTGGAGATATTCTTCTCGGAGAGCCACCGAAGATCATCAAGACCAATTGTTGAACTGCGAGCATCAAACCAAAGGTGCAGATGATGGTAATGATGGGTTTATCTTCGATCGTCCTGATCAATCCTCTCTCTATGATCAAACCGATGGCACCGACACAAAGAGGAGCAATAATCAGGCCAATCCAAAAATTTCCGGTCAACTCAATGACGTACCAGGCCACCACCGCCCCTAACATATAAAGGGCCCCATGGGCCATGTTGATGATATGAAGGAGGCCGAAGATCATGTTTAAACCTAAAGCGATGAGGGCCATGATCAAACCCCAGACAACTCCATTTAAAATGGCTATAGCCAAATTGGAGATCACGAATCTTGTCCTTTTATATAAAAAATTTGTAACACTTTAGCGCTTTGAAAAAGACCGTCTAATCCCCCTCCATCCCCCTTTGTCAAAAGGGGGAAGTATTTCTCCTCCCTTTGGTATCTTTTCCCTGCCGAAAGCAAGCAAAGGGAGGCGCCGTCGTCCAGAGCTGCACTGCTCGCGCCAAACGAAGCATTGGGACTTTGGCGCCAGACGGTCGGGAGGGACTTTAGAGTGCGATTTCAAACAGCTAAATTAATACAAAAATTTCAATCGAAGCCCCTCCCTTTTTATCCTTCGAGTAGAAACAAGGGAGGGGCTTCGGATGTAAAATAGTTGTTCCTTAAGCCATCGTCCTTAAATCCACTTCCGGATCGTACATGGCCTTTTCTTTAGGAATACGCTCAATGACCTTCAGCTTGAGATCAGGTTCTACTTTCGAAATATAAAAATCTGAGAAACCCTGATGGTCTTGCTCCCTCATGTTGAGGTCACCAACCGGACACCATGGGCCAGCTTTCAGTTTCAAACTGCAAATGGCCTTGATGAGATCCGTATTCTTTTTGCTGTCCTTCCAGCCACTCTGCTCAATGCCCAGTTTGATCATATAGGGATAAATCCACATCGAATACATATGGGAGCCTGCAATGGTGACCTTTGGATTCCCAACCTCTTTTCCATCTTTGTCCACTCCGCAGGCTTTTCGGTAGGGAATCTCATAAGGATGAAGTTCTTTAGGAACCTGGTCTAAGTGTCGGGGATGGTATTCGATATAGTAGGCTCCTGCGGATTCCTTTCCAACAACCTCCTGACCGATACCTTCTGTGCAGCAAATCACCGTAAATCTCTGGAGACGTTTATGAAGGCCCACTTCAACGGTCTGTCTCAGGACCCCTAAACCCGCAGACCCTAAGAAAGCGGTGAACAAAACCTCTGTGTCAGGATCCACTTTCTGCAGGAAGGGAACAAAATCCTGGGTGGTTGGTGGAGCAAAAATGTCCTGGGTTTTCCCCCCCGCTGCCCTGATACGGCTTCCGAATTCTCTTGCCAGGGAGTGACCCCATGCATAATCGGCAACAAGGAATGTCCATTTCTTACCAAGATTATCAAAGCCAAACTTCCAACCGGCGATAGCTTGTGATCTCGCATGGGTATGGTTACGGATATAATATCCGCCGTGGGAAGAAAGAGAATCTTTCCCTGTAAACTCATAGGTCATAGAACCACCACTAAATAATGGGATCTTGTATTGTTTGATAAGAGGAAAACAGGCCAAATGGACTGAGGAAAAGATCGACCCCATGATCAAATCGACTTTGTCTTCGAGGATCATTTTTCTGCACATGCTGGCTGCCCAGGCCGGGTTACCCTTCGTATCATATTCGTGCAATTCCAATTTTCGGCCTGCGATGCCTCCTTCGGCATTCATCTTGGCTATGGCTGCCCTGCCAACCTTCCCCATCCAGTATCCATATTCTGTGAAAGCAACAGTATATTCCTGGAACATTCCAATTTTAATCGGTGGCTCGGCTCCGTAAGTGAAAGGAACAGGCGCCCAGGAACTAAGACTCAATCCCGCTGCTCCCAGGGCAGTCGTTTTGATGAAATCACGACGTGAGATTTCTTTCTTTAAGGATTCCTTCAACTTTTTTCTTCGATTTTTTTTCTTCCATAAACCCCTCCCAATAGGTGAAGTTCCCCATTCACTCAACAGGGGATTCCCCGGAAATAGATTATCGTTTAATTCTCTCCCGAATTCCTGCCGATTCCAGGCAGGGATCCCGCCTATCCCACCTGAGGCGAGATCGGGCAAGATCCGACTAATCTTCAACGACTTAAAACTTTTCCCCTTAAGCTTGTGACACCTCCTTTCTGACGATGGATAGCATTCAAATTCTTAGGCTTTTTCTGGCAAAGCCATGTCGATCAGCTCTGTCAGATCGTAGAGTTTCATCTTGCTTCCGATTCCCTGGGAAGATTGGTTTAAATTGTAATGGCAGAAGGGGCAAATGGAGACCATATGTTGTGCACCTGTTTCCATTCCCTCTTGGATTCGGAGGGCCGCATTTCTTTGTGCCCAATCATTGTATCCGGTCATAACGCCACCACCGCCTCCACAGCAATAAGAATTGGCTTTGATTCGCCTCATCTCCCTCAAATCGATTCCAGGGATCGCCTTCAGAAGTTCCCTTGGTTTATCGTAGAGGCAATCTTCATCGTTCAAACTGACATAGGCACCTGCCCAGAGTTGGGATCCATCTTTATCAACGATAAACTTCGTGAGATGTCTTCCCGCATGGCAGGGATCATGGTAAGTCACTTTCCAGTCTACAGATTTAGAGAGTTTCAATTGCCCTGACGTGAAAAGATCGTGTAAGAATTGAGTGATATGGGTGATCCGAATCCCATCCATCATCTTTCCATATTGATCAGCCTTGGAATAATCCTTCAGGATGGCTCTGTAACACCCTGCACAGGAGGTTACGATCGTTTTCACACCCTTTTCATCATGCAACTTTCTTGAACATCTCTAAATTCGATTCAGCGATCCTTTGGAAGGCCTCCACATCGCCGAGTCTCATCGCTGTGGACCCACAACAGAGTTCGCTCTCTCCCAAAATACCGAAGTCCAGTCCAAGTTTGTTGAAGATGGAGGCCGTGGCTTGAGGAATCGCACGCTCTGGAACGTTGTAGGCACCCGTGCATCCGACAAAATAGAGAATCGGGGCAGGTTCCTTCATAATATCCTTGATCGTCTTCCCTTGCTTTTTGAAAGGCCGGGTCCAGTCCAGCCTGACTCGTCGTGGACCTTGATAGGGATTGTCATAGCTACTCAGGGATTGAGCGATTACCTTTTGCTTGGGCATGGGCCCGACGCCATCTTCAACCGCTTTTCGCCGCATCGCCTCGATGATCTCCGGGATGAATGGCTTATGATCGAGCTGGCATTGACTCTGGCATCCGCCACAGATGTTGCACTTGTAAATGGCATCCACCAAGGCGTCATTCCATTTGAGGTCTCCGCTCAAGAGACCTCGTGCATAGGCAATTTTGCCCTTGGAGGACTTAAATCCTTCAAAACCAAATTCCTCTCCGGCAGGACAGATGGCAGCGCTGAAAGGAGGAGGGCCATAGTCATAGGCCTCTTTACAAGTCCCGCAGGCTGTACATCTCCAGACCGCATTTTCAAATTCTTCAAGAGTGGGGATATTCCATTTCATGATAACCTCCTCTAACTTAAATGTGTGGAATGATGGAACAATGGAATGATGGAATAGTGGGTTACCAGATAAAATTGAATAATGCAAGTGCAGGGAAGCCTTACAATCCTTACCTCCAACCTTCAGTATTCCATTTTTCCCTTAGATTCCCAATTTCCCAGGATTCATAATATCATTTGGATCTAAAAACTTTTTCAAGCGTTTCATCAACATGATGTAACCCGGATGTGCCCGTTTGTTGATCTCTGTGGCGAAGTCAACAGGAGGTTTATAAGGCATACCCCCATTGTCGAGATCGACCTTTAAGCACTCCACGATCGCTCTTCTCGCATTCTCTGTTTCCTTCGGGTTCTTTTTGTTAAAGGGAGTCATCGCCCTGAGCATGCCATAATGGACACCCCGGTACATGCTCATTCTGATAGAAGGCGAGAGATTGCGACCGATCATGATCTTTTTCCATTCCTTATAAATAGGAGCCCATCGATTCGCTGGCGTGAAGGTGCCTGGCCAGGAGATGCCTGCTCCACCCATCTTGCAGTAATTTTTCGTGGACCCTACAATCTGGCTGGGCAATTGGGTTCGAGCTTTCAAGGCCTCTTCCGGGTAATGGGTCACCTGAATGCTCGTTCCCTTATTTTTCTCCTCACTCACAACCTTTTCCCAGATTTCGGTCCGTGCATCTTTCTCTTTCTCCGTGAAGGAAAAGGTCGTGGCATAGCTAAACCATTCCGGAGCATTATCAGGCTTGGGTTTATAGGGATAAGGAATGGGAACCTGTGAGAGCCACCAGGAGACAGCCGTGAGATCATCACAGATTTCATAATTGCTCAGGTTGAGCATGTATGAATACATGTCGTCCACATTATCACAGGAAACGGTAAAGATTTTTAAGATCGGAGGAATGTGATGAACAGCAATGCCAAGTTTGGTTACAATGCCAGTCGATCCTACCCAACCCTTGAAGAGTCCGTCCATTTGCGGCATGGGCAAACAGCTGTGCCAGGCATCTGGATTGATGGCGCAGGATCCCACTCTCACTAATTCACCGGTCGGAAGAACGACCTCCATGCTTGTGATCTCCTGGCTGTTCAATCCATACCTTGCATTCATGTGGCCAATTCCGTGGTTGATGGCACAAGAGGATACGGAAGAGGAAGGCGGCCCTACAGGCCAACCAAACCTGAGTTTATATTTGTACAAGGCATCGGCCAACTGACCGTGAGAGACACCAGGTTCAATCACAGCATATAAGGCCTCGGGATCAAGCTTTACAATTTTATTCATCCCCTTTAAATCCAGAAGGATCCCACCACGCTCAGGAATACAGAGTCCTCCGATATTGGTCCCTGACGTATAGGGCACCACTGGAATTTTTTCCTTATTGGCAAATTTCAATAACTTCTGTATCTCCTCTACGGTGTAGGCCTTGACCACATAATCAGGCAACTTGGGGGCGACAAAGGACATATCATAGGAATAAGCATAGAGGATATGCTGGTCTGCTGTGGCATTCTTCTCGCCAACAATTGATTTCAATTCTTTTAAGATTCTTTCTTTCTTGTCGGTTCTAACCGCTTTAACCGCTTTAACCACCTTAGCTTTCTTTTCTGCTTTAGCTTTCAATTTGGGACCTCCTTTGAAACTGAGATAGCTTTAAAAATATTGATTTTTCTCTCCCTTATCCAAATCACCTCCTTTATTCAACGTCTTATTATCTTTAATAAATTTAAACGATCCCTAAAAGCATGCCCATCATAAACGTCGATATTTTAAAAGTCAAGTGTGTTGATCCACATGATTTTAGTTGAGCTTACCATATTTTCTGGCAGCCGCAACGAGGGCCTCCATATTTTCCTTGGGCACCATTGGCCACATATCGCAGCCAGGCCAGATGGCATTCACACCTCTCTCTACTGCCTCCTTAACAGCTTTATCCACATCATCTGGTTTTCCCTGAGACAAGACTCCATAAGCATCTAATTCTCCAAAGATCAAAACATCTGAGCCTAATTTCTTTCTGGATTCAATCACATTATTCTTTTTCTCTACGCTGATGGCATCCGCTCCGCAAAGAATCATCTGATCAACAATGGCATTCGTGTCGCCACAGATATGAAGGATCTTGGGTGATTCAATTCCATCGAATATTCGCTTCAGGGGAGGCCGAACAAGAGACTCGAACATACGAGGGCTTAATATATCAGGACCAGCACCCATCTCACGGACCGTGATATAATCCGCACCAGCTTCTCGATAGATCTTGATGATCTGGATAAGAACTCCAGCCAGCTTGTCGAGGACATTTCTGACCATTTCTGTCTTTTTAAAAGCCGCCTTGGCAAGTTGAGAAAGGTCCACCAATTGCCCAGCCAATGTATAAGGCCCCAGAACCCAAGCGCCGATGGGTATCTGGTTACCTACCTCCTGCTTCAAAAAACGAAGCGCCCCTGTGACCACCGGGATCCTTCCTGCCTTGGCTAAATCTGAGGGAACTTGAATGTTCAGGTCTTCCACCTTTTCTGCCGGATGCTCGATGATCGTGGGATAGAGGATGTCTGCAGCGTGAGCATAGTAATTTACTTTGCTCCCCAGTACTTCCGCCTCCACCCCCATATCAAAAGGAACCACAGCACAGGGAAAACCAAAGAGTTGGAAACTCGATGCAGCCATGTTGGCCATTTTGCGAGCATCGGTGTGGATCTCTGGAAATTTCCAGCCATATTTCTCAAGCCCATGGATTGTGATATTTCCCATGCCACTAAAAAGGGGAATGTAATCTAATTTTTCCTTTCTAAAGAATTTGAGAATCCCTTCTCTTGGATTTAGATTTGCTGCCATCTTATTTTTCTCCTTTTTCTTTTGATTAATCAATTGATCACTTCTTTCAACACCACATCGGGAAAGAGCAGATTCAAAGGATGATTCCCTGTGGGTAAGAAGTTGCTCTCTTCAAAGGCCAGAGCAGCCATCATACTGCTCGCCGCTGCCACGGCCGGAAAAACTCGACTCGTTCCGGTCAAGGGTCCACAGAAAAGAAAGTCGCTTGCTAATGCAGAGATCGCATGCACACCCGCATCGATAGCAGGAAACTTATCCTTCCCCTGTTCACCCGCTGCTTTTCTCCACATATAGGTGCCATTCGAAGGGGCAAAACCCACTGGCAAACCAAACTCATTCTTAATGAGAGTGTTGGCCACCAAGGAGAAAATCGTGGCGGGTAAATTCATCACTGCCGTATCGACCAGGATACTTTCAAAATTGCCCTTCTCCACAAGAGGTAATAAATTCTTAAGTGACTTCACCCTGCCCGTTGGTTTTTTATCCTCCATATCGAAGACCTGGACGACCACATGCTTGATGCCTAACTCCCTGAGTTCCGATACCTGAGCATTAATGTCTTCATCCCATGGGGTGATGCTATTGTAAAGGGCTCGAGCCTGAAATCCTTGTTTGGCGATATAACGGGCTGCGGCTAACCTTGTCTTCTGCTGCCAGATATCAATGGCAAAGGGCATCTCGGTAACACTCGTAAAAAAATCGATGTAACCTTTTATCTCCTCCTCTGAATTGGCCACCATCGCGATCAGACAGGGAACACCTGTCTCTCGAGAAATATTTTCCAGTTCACGGATTCGCTCTTCAGCCGCTTGCCGATTAAACTTACCTCCTTTTCTGTCTTCTAAAATGAGATCACCCTTCTGAAACATATTGCCGATCAGGAGTGGAGGGTTTTCTCCCAATTGTCCACCCACCTTTACACCACCGATGTTACAAACCTTCTGCTTCGCCTGGTATTTAAACATTTTGTTTTAAACCCCCTTTGTGAGAAGATCATTTCAAATTGTTAATTACAAATTTAGCAATTCAAAATTGTTAAAACCACAAAAATCAAAGACCCCAAAAATGTCATGAATCTTGAACGAGTCCATCAAAATTGTTAACTGATCACTTTATAATTTACATTTTACAATTTTTTTCATTCACTTAATTCTTCTCCGGGAGAAGATGGGCGAGATTCGGAAACTTATCCTTCATATTAGGGATCCACATCGCCTGAACAAAGGTTTTTTCAAATTCGGGCACAAGTGTGAGCTCTATGTAATCCACCCGCCTTGCATAATAATCAGCCTCTGTTCTCTTATCCACATCGAGAAGAGCCATGCGCGCGCCATCCCCTGCAGCGTTTCCCACAGAATAAACTTTGTCCGGGGGAACATCCGGGAAGAGTCCCAGCAATGCGGCGGATTGTTTGTCGATGTAGCTGCCGAAAGCACCCGCCAAAATCACCTTATCCAGCTTTTCCGCACCCAAGGTCTTCATCAAGATCTTGCTTCCGGCATACATCGCTGCCTTCGCCAACTGGATCGCCCTGACATCATTCTGACAAATGACAACATCCTGGCCGATGGAGGTTTCCTTTGTCCAGGCGATGACGAACTCCATCTGGCCATCTGTTTCACGCAGACGAGGGGTATTACCATCCTTTTTAAAGCGACCTGTTTTATCGATGACTCCTGCCAAGAAAAGCTGTGGGACAACATCAATGATCCCTGAACCGCAAATCCCCTTGGCCCGCACCTCTTCAGGAGGCAGTTCTGTGTTCCACTGGTCCTTGTCAATAACCTTGAAACGGACCTCCTTGGTCTCTTTATCAATGACAATTTTTTCAATCGCTCCTGGAGCAGCACGCATTCCGAATTTCATCTCAGCGCCCTCAAAAGCAGGGCCGGTGGCACAGGATGCGGAGATCAGCTTCTTTCGATTGCCCAGGATGAGCTCGCCATTTGTTCCGATATCAATGACCAGCTCAATGCTATCCTGATTATAGGGCTCTTCGGCGATCAGAACGCCTACATTATCCGCACCGACAAAACCCGCCTCAATGGGAAGGACATGGACATAGGAACCGGGGTTGATCCGGATCCCCAGGCTGCGGCATTCAGCACCCTCTGTGACCTCTTTCTGTGCATAAATGCTGCAATTGAGACATCGTTTGGATTCTTGGGTCGCGTTCTCCTGATCAAAACCTATTTCTACCTCATCGAAACTCATCCTTTTCTCGAGAGGAATGACAGGCATGACCTTTCTAGGTTCTTTCTCCACCCCCTCTTTGGGAACCTCTTCTATTCGTTTGGGCGGCGCAGGTCTGGCAGTCTTTAGATCCATTCCAGCAAGATAAAATTCAATGGAGGTCGCTGCTTCTTTTCCGGCAGCAATCGCCTTAACGGCATTGGCCGGACCGGAGACGACATCCCCCCCAGCAAAAACGCCTTTGAGGTTCGTCTCGAAGGTCGTCTCATCAATCTTGATTGTTTTGGATGGCATCCTCTCTACTTCAACAAAATCTTTATCAGCCGGTCTCTGACCGATCGCCACAATGACCATATCGGCCAGGATGGTTGGGGCCTCGCCCTCTCCAAACTCCGGAGCAAATTTTCCCTCTTCATTGATGACACTCGTGCATTGGATTGTTTCCAGGCCAACGACTTTACCTTTCTCAGTCAATATCTTTTTGATCCCCAAACAAGGATGGACAATCACCCCTTCTTCCTTGGCCTGTTCAATTTCCAAGTCCTGGGCCGGCATCCTGTCTTTACATGTCAGGTCTGTCGATTCGAGACAGATAAGGTGAACCTCTTTGGCTCCAAGGCGTCGAGAAAGCCTTGCCGCATCGATGGCCACGCTTCCCCCACCGATGACCGCTATTCTATTTCCTAACTTCACCTTTGTTCCTGAATTAACATTCTTCAGGAAATCGAGGGCATAGAGTACACCCTCGGTCTCTTCACCAGGAACGCCGATCTTTTGGCTTATCCATGCACCCGTGGCTACATAAATGGCCTTGTATCCATTATTGAAAAGACCCTCAATGTCTTTCACGGGCGTATTCGTTTTTATCTCGACTCCTAACTCTTCAATGTAACGGATCTCATCCTCCAGAACGTCCTTTGGCAATCGGTATTCAGGGATGCCATAACGCATCATACCCCCTGCTTTTGGAGCAGATTCGAAAACAGTCACCGGGTAGCCGCGCCTCACCAGTTCGTAGGCACAGGCAAGTCCTGAGGGCCCTGAGCCAACAATTGCTATTCTCTCCTCTCTTGCCTTCTCAACCGGAGTTACCTTTTGCCTTCCTGCCGTGCGTTCAACATCAGCCACGAAGCGATGAAGGGAACGAATGGAAAGAGGCTCTTCCACCTTCCCCCTCTCACACTCTGATTCGCAGGGGTGAGTGCAGATACGGCCAAGAACTCCGGCGAAGGGAAAGGCGAGCCTGACCACTTCAAGCGCCTCATTGAATTTCCCCTGAGCGATGAGATACAAGAAGTCCTGACCATTGATCCCAGCGGGACACGCCACCTGGCAGGGTGGATAGCTACCTTTATCGCCTGCCTCCACTTCCGGGGGCATCTTGAGTCCCCAGTCACGGGCCTTGATATCAAGGGAGTGATGCAGGGAGGGTGGGAAGGGAGAGAGACCGATGTATCTTGGATTAACGTTTAGAAAGATATGGTGCATACAGGTATTCCCAACCAAGGTCATGTCGACAATATCGGTGCGCTTAATTTTTGCTGCGGCTGCCACCTCTGACACGATTCCGTTGAGACCATCGATGATGGCATTGTTCAAGATCTCCAGGCCATTCGGATTGGTCATGGTGTAGCTGATGCGGGACATAACATCTTCACCGTAAACCACCTGTGGATTCATCATCGAAGCCGTGGTGACGACCGAACCATCGATGAGATCACAGAGATAGCCCGCCACTGTAGAGGTGCCCACATCGACTGCCAGACCATAGGCCTTTTCCACAAACCCAGGTTCTATCTTGATGATCTCTTTGCCTTGCCAGACGGAGACGGTCACCCTCCAGTCCCCCTCGCGCACGATATTCTGTAAATCCAGGAGAACCTCATAATCGATCGTCAGATTGCTCAGGTTGAAATTCTTACTCAGCTCCGTCTGAAGACGTTCCCAGTCACCCACATTATTATCCAAGGTCGCTTTTGGAAGCTCAACGCAGTATTTTCTGACCGCTGGATTCACTTTCATTGGTCGGTTCGTAGCTGCTTTGCGAACGACCTGTTTTCCCATTCGACTCTCTTCGGGGACAAAGATGACGACGTTACCCAGGATATGTGTCTGACAGGCGAGCCGGTAACCCTCCTGCTGCTGCCTAAGATTGAAAAATTTCTTCTCCGTCATTCCCATCGGGGACAGACTCTCTCTCGACGATTTAATGCCATATTTCTCGAAGTTCCCCTCCTCGATCCTCACCTTGCATGTCCCACAGATAGCCTTCTCCCCACAGACACCTTCAAGGTCCACACCCAACGCTACCGAGGCCTCCTTTAGCGTCTTCCCCTTCTGAATGTATCCCCTACATCCAGAGGGCTGAAAGATGACCAAATATTTTTCGTCTCCGTCTTTACTCCCTGCCATATCTCCTTTTCCTCTCTATCGTGTTTTGAATGCCGAATCCTGATGCTCTGAAACCGGAATGCTGAATAAAAAGGTTATTTACTTCTTTGCCTCCTCCTCCTTCAACATTTTGAGGAGATGAATCGCTTCATCCACTGCCGTGCCGGCCGTCCTGGCATAGCCATCCGCACCGTATTTCTCCGCCACCTCCGGGGTAAGTGGAGCACCCCCTAACATGATTCGGACTTTCGGATTCTTGGCCCTCAACTTTTTGATAACCTCTGGCATGGAAAGCATGCTCGTCGTCATCAGAGCAGAGATGCCAACGACTTGAGAGTCGGTCTTGATCATCTCTTCAACAAACTTATCAAGGGGTACGTCCTTTCCCAAATCGTAAACCGTCCAGCCCCCCACTTCAAACATCAACTTGACGAGATTCTTCCCGATATCGTGGACATCGCCCTCAACCACCCCGAGAACAATCGAACCTTTCACTTCCGATTTTCTTCCTGATTTCTCGATGGCCGGCTTTAAGAGGCCAAGCCCGGCATAAAGGGCATCCGCACACATCAACAGTTCGGGGACAAAGTACTCCTTCCGATTGTACTTTTCGCCGGCTTCGATCATGCCATTTGCCAGCCCGTTCATCGTCGCAACAAAAGGATCAACGCCTTCTTCCAAGGCAATCTTAGCCCACTTCACTGCGTCTTCCTCTTCAAAACTGGTTACCGCTTTGTGTAGCTCCTTGAGGATCTCTTTGGTTCTCTCTTCTGTCGCCATAAACTGTTCCTCCTATCTTGATTCAAGATTAAATCGATGTCTCCTAACCCTGAATCTCTATTTTCAAGGTAGGTAGCCATCTTTATAATTGGGTTCACCTGGTTGATGTAGGGCAATCAAATAGAGTTCTCCAGTTCCAATTCTTCGAAACACGACACCCTGTTTGTGAAGTCTGTCCGCCAGATCTTCGCCGAAGATTTGTTGCAAATCTTCCGATAAAACAACTTCATTGAGTGATTGATCAAGAGAGAGTGAAGTTTGGCGAGGGCGAAATGGAAGGTTTTCATCAAGGAGCATAGTCGGATCGAAGGGTTGAGTTCCACTGAGCCTGGCTAAATGGTTCCCAACTTCCAGAAGATCATTGACGATCTTTTCTCTCGCCCCGACCCCATCTTTCTGCTTTAAACATTCCAGGATCGCATGATGGGCCTTCGCCACTTTATGGTAAAATTCAACTCCGGGGTCTAATTGGAACTTGATATCATTCAGGATGTTATCGATAAAATCCATCACCAAGATCAGGATAGGGTTCTCGGTCATCCGGACTAAGTAACGGTGGAATCCTATTTCTCTGGAAACAATGGTTTGGGGAACGGCAGGATGCTCTACAATCATGCTTTCCAATTTAACGATGTCCTCTGGTTGGATGCGCGAAGCCGCTATTTGTGCGACAGGCGGCTCGAGCAAATAGCGAATCATCGTAATGTCTCTGATGGAGACCGTCTTGAAGTGGAGGAAGTTGATGATGCCGTGGATCGTTGTCCTCATATCCACTTCCGCAATAAAAACACCCCCTGATATTCCTTTTTTGATCTCCACCAGTCCCATGCCTTCGAGCACTCTTAATGCCTCTCGTAAGGTGGCTTTGCTGACACCAAACTCAGACATGAGTTCCTTTTCAGAGGCTACTTTATCGCCTGGTTTGAACTTACCTGAAAGAATCGCATTTCGAATCTGTTCGATGATCTGATCGGATATTTTGTGGGTTCTGCTGGCGACCTGAAACAAAGACGTATCTCTCTCGTTTTGTTCTTATAAATCTGAGGAAACGGAGTTATCTTATCGAAAACTGATTGGGGATGTCAAGAAAAATATCATAAATATTATAATAATTATTACTGAATAAATAGTCTTTAAAAATCAATAAGTTATTCTAATAGCTTCTTGGTTTCAACCGACTTTTGGAAACATTAATTCCGATGGTTTGGGGGTTAATTCGACCATATCAATCTCCGCTATTAGGTTGGTAGACAATGCCTGTAATCTTATCTTTCTTGAAATCAAAAAGGACTTTGGATTCCGGTCCGTTTTTCAATGTAACAATGGGTTCATCAATGACCCTACCAATAATGGCAGCAGTAATCTCTCTCTCCCGAAATAGTGTAATCACTTTCTCTGAATTTTTTGGATTGACAGAGAGAACAAATCCAAAACTCTGAAAGCAGACCAACCAATCAGATAATTCAATCTCAGGTGGTTTGGGGATGGAATTAATTTCAATCACAGCTCCCTTGTTAGAATTTTCCATCATAATGGAAACAGTTCCCAAGATACCTGCATTGCTTACATCCTTGCAGGTTTGAGCCAATCCCTTTTCTGCAATGATGGGTAAGGCCTCCAGACGATGAAGCAACTCTTCCGGAGTCTTTCCAGAATTAGCGTCCCAGCTCACCACAGAGCGACAACCTTTATCACCTTTGAGGTCCACTGCAAGAATAATATCATCCCTTGCCTTAGCTAAATGACTCCTGAGTAACTTATTGGCATGACCCAAAATGGCTACCGTTAAAGAGGGGGAATTCTCTGGAGCATCAGGATGCAGGTGGCCACCCACCATGGGAACCTTCAGTTTTTCACAACCCTTCTTAATTCCCTCCACGACCTTTGATCGGTGATCTTCATCCCCACTTGCCAGAACATTTACCATGGCCAGAGGTCTTCCACCCATGGAATAGATGTCATTGACCGTAACCATCACCGATGCTTTTCCTGCTGCATAGGGCTCATTCAGCAACAATCGGGTCATGATGCCATCGGCTGCAAGAAGCAGAAAACCCTCTTTCCAAGGAATGACGGCAGCATCGTCACCGAAATTGGGCAATTGGAGGCCTGGTTGACCATGTAAAACCAGTTTATCAAAAACATCTTCAATGGGTTGTCTTGCGCAATAGGCCTTCGTAATTTCGAATCCTTTCAACAATTTGATGTCAAGTTTATGCTCATACAAGCTTACCGACAGCAGAGAGTAGAGGGCATAATGATGGCAGGTTTAGGTTAAGGCTGAGGTTAAGAAGTTCTAAACCTAAACCTTAACCTCAACCTTTTTAATGCTCTGCGTTTTGCGCTATGCGATTCATTTATGCATTTTCGCGGCAACTTCTGCCACTCGCTTACCAAGATTTCGCGCGGTCTCCAAGCCAAATGTATCTTTTTCAATTCCATCCGGATGACCACTCCATAAGGTGGCTCCATAGTGGGAGGTAGGTCGACCCTCGCTGACCACCACCATATCCTGAACCAGCATCGCGGCGTGAACAGACTGAATCGTTAGCTCCTGCCCACCGTTTCTGAACCCTCCCACAGCGATGACGCCACCCACCTTGTCTCGGAGCAGGAATCCATTCCTTCTAAACATGACACATCGATCCAGAAAAGCCTTACACTGTGACGTCATGGATCCAAAATAGACAGGTGTGGCCACCACCAGCCCTGCCAATTCTGAATCAGAAAGGATGGGGATCATCTTTACGAAATCATCTTCCTGACTGCATTCCAAAACCTTCATGCATTTGCCACAGGCGATGCAACCATTGATCTTCATCTCTGAAAGTTCGATGAGCGTGGTCTCACCCCCTGGAACACTTTCTTTAACGGCCTGGAGACAGACTTCCAAAGCATACTTCGTACTTTTTCCTTTTCGAGGGCTACAGGATATCCCAACAATCTTCATTTCCATCATCCTTTCTTTCTACTTAACCTTAACGTTGATAAAACACCAAAACAGACTCGGCGGGGACACTGTAAGAGCCTTGTAGCGGAACCTTTTGAATATCAAGCACTATGGTCCACCAACATTGCTGGATTTCACTTTTGGTGAAGTCCTCTATGCCCCATTCCATTCCAATAAAACCCGCATTACAAGGGTCTGGAAGTGTTCCCGGCGGGTCTGCTTAATGCAACTGTAAGGTTAACTCTCTTTGCTTAATACCTTCAAAACATCTCTTCTGATTTGGTTACACTCCTCGCTGGTCCGATCCCTTGGTCTAGGGTATTCAATCTTTAAGATTTTAATAATTCTTGCAGGCCTCTTCGAGAACACGACAATCTCATCGCTCAGGAAAACAGCTTCATCCACGTTATGCGTAACGAAGATGATCGTATCGGCCCTTTTCTGCCATATCCTCAGCAGGAATTCCTGCAAGGCATTGCGGGTTTGACTATCCAGGGAACCGAAAGGCTCATCCATCAAAACAACGCGGGGATTCATGATCAAAGTCCGAGCAATGGCCACCCGCTGCTTCATGCCACCTGAGAGTTCTCGAGGGTAACGGTTTTCAAACCCACTCAGGTCAAAGGTCTTGATGTATTCCATCGCTGTCGAACGTCTTTTCTCCTTATCCACCCCCTTGATCTCAAGGCCCATCTCAATATTCCCCAAGGTTGTTCTCCATGGGAAAAGAGCATATTCCTGGAAGACCATTCCAACGTCTTCTGATCCCTGAACCAACTCTTTCCCATCCAAAAGGACTTTGCCTGCCGATGCCTTTTCCAAACCAGCGATGATTCTGAGAAGCGTAGTCTTTCCACAGCCACTCGGACCGATGATTGAGATAAACCGTCCATTCTCAATCCGATGCTGGATTTTTTCGAGGACATGGACGCTTTCTCCTGGCACTCTTCCTGAAAAAGTTTTACTGAGTTCTAAAATTTCTAAACTCAAAAGATGACTCCTTCATTGCCACTTGATGGTCTTTGATTCCGTAGCCCTCAAGCCAATATCAATCAACAGGCCAATCACACCGATCACCAACATCCCTGCCAGGATTTCATCCGGTCTCTGTATGTCCCGGGCGGTCATGATCATATAGCCCAGCCCATAGCCTTCCTTCACACCTGTAAATTCGGCCGCTACGAGTGTCATCCATCCAATACCGATACCAATTCGCATTCCCACAAAGATGGAAGGAACTGGCTCCAGGGAACAAAACCTTGAGAAAGATATCCCTCTCACTTGCATGCAACGTCCGGGCAGCCTCTATCAGGATGGGATGAATCGACAGAACTCCGGAGATCGTATTCAAGAGGATTGGGAAAAAAGCTCCAAGGAAAATGATAAACGCTGCGGATTTTATGCCGATTCCAAACCACAAGATAGCGATGGGAATCCAAGCAAGAGGGGGAATAGGTCTGATCAGTTCAAAGAGAGGACGGACCATTCTTAGAAGTCCGGAGGACCATCCCATCAAGAGCCCCAAGGGGATAGCCAACAAGGCGGCTATCGCATATCCCAGGGCAACCCGATAGAGACTATAGAGTATGTGATTGTGGAGAAGATGTCCGGGCGGTACTCCAATCATTAAAAGGTCTTTAAAACCTAAGATAATCTCAATAGGAGAAGGAAGTTTATAGGAAGGGATCACCTGGATGGAAGATAAACCCTGCCAGATCAAGATCAGTAACAGGGGTATGAGGAAACGCTCCTTCTTCATCTTTTGATCACTTCTTTGACGAAATCAGGCCTCATAAACTGATCTACAAAAATCTGCACATCCTCTACTTTTATATATTTCAATTTTGTCAGAAAATCGACATATTCTTTTTCACCCTCAACACTCAGGACAGGAGTGTAATTGACATTTTCCATGGCCAATCGGATCGGACGCTTCATCCATCCCCGTATATTTCACACCAATTTTAATGGCCTCCTCACGATGTTGACGAATAAAATCGATTGCCTTGACATGGCCGCGTACCACGCCTTTGGCTTTTTCCAAGATGCATCTCCAGAAATTCTGCATCAGCGGCCAGCACGCAACAGGGATGATCTTTCCAGATGTCACGGGAGGAAGCCAGTATCCTTCCCACACCCATGGTGACCGCTTTAGCGGGATAGGGTTCCCAGGCAATAAAAGCATCGATCTGATCGGTTCTCAATGCCCCGATCATCTCGGGAGGCTTCAAGACCATAATCTTAACCTGATCTGGCTGGGTCTTGAATTTGAATAAGGCTCTTCGGAAAAGGAAATCTTGGACAGTAGAGTGTCCTGGAACAACAGCACTTTTACCCACCAATTCAGGAATGCTCTGGACCTTCCCATCCTTTTTGACAACGATGGCTGAACCTTCGGTGTTGACCTGAGCCAAGACAACCACCCTGGCTGTTTTGTTGGCCACGGCTGTGGTGGCGGGTGCAACTCCGACATACCCCATATCCAGGGCTCCGGCAGCAAAAGCGCTCATCAATTCCGGCCCTGCCTTGAAGATGCCAGCCACTTCCACCTTCACCCCCTCTTTTTCAAACAACCCTTTCTCCAAAGCCACCCAGCAGGGGAGTTGATGAATATCGCTTTGCAGATAAGCAATCCGCACAGGTTGCCCTTGTGCGATCGCAACCAAGAATAAAAAGTTAACAAAGAACAATAAGAATACTTTTTTCATCGGGTTCTCCCATCTCTAAAATAACCTTCCACTGCGCATCCAAGTGCTCCAATCTAAATAAGATTGGAGGAATTATAGTTGACCTCAAAAATGGTATCAAGGATAGTCTGGTAGACCTTATCGTAGTGAGCCATAACCAACCATTGGTCAAACGGATAGAAATCAATGCAAGTGAATGATAAATCACTCGATCCAAAATACCTCTTCGTTCTCAAACTCACCTTTTGAATTTATAGCCTCTGCGATAGGCTTTTAATTTGTTGAGTAGAAGGGTTTTTGCCTTTTCCCGCTGACCTTTCTGTATCAATCTGATCAGTGAATCTAAATCAAGTGCCTCCTGCCAGGCCTTCTCCCGTACCATGATTGCCTTCTCTTTCACGGTTGAACGCACTTCTCCAATCAGAGGCAACAATAAGCCGTATTCCTTTCCAAAGTCTTGTTCAAGTTTTGTTCTGATTTTCTTTGCCAGGGCTGGGCTAGTCCCTCCTGTGGAAATGGCAATTGTTAAGTCCCCGCGTCGCAAAAATGAAGGGACGATAAAATCCGATTCTCCCGGATCATCCACCACGTTCACGAGAATCCCTCGTTTCTTAGCCTCATGAGCAACATTGCGGTTAACCTCTTCTGCATCTGTTGCTGCTATCACAACGACCGCACCGTCAAGGTCTCCTGGTTCGTAGTCCCGTTCGATCAAACGAATGGCTTTACCCTGTGCGAGACGAACAAGATCTTGGTGCAGTATCGGGCTGATCACCGTCACTTTCGCGCCACATTCTAAAAGCATCTTTACTTTACGAAGGGCAACCTTGCCACCTCCCACTATCACACACTTGTTTCCATTGATATTTAAGAAAATCGGATAATAAGCCTTTGGTTTTTCCTTTCCGCGTTTCATGGAATGAACGATAGGTTTAGAGGTCATTTGTCGAACCACTTGAGATGTTTCCGAAGCCGAACCACATCACCCACGACTACGACAGAAGGTGGCTGAAGGTTCTCTTTTCCAACTTTATCAACGATGTCCTGAAGCGTGCCTACCAAACACCGTTGCCGGGAGGTTGTTCCCTGTGTGATCACTGCAACAGGAGTAGAAGGAGATCGGCCGTGCTTGATTAGCTGGTCAACGATTTTGGCTAGATTCCGCATCCCCATGAGGATGACGAGCGTATCCGCTCCGGTGGCCAGTTTGTCCCAGGAGATCCTGGGTTCACCCCTGTCAGAAGCCTTGTGCCCGGTGATAACAGCAAAGGAGGAAGCAACTTCACGATGCGTGATGGGAATACCGGCGTAGGCAGGGACGGCAGACGCCGAAGTCACTCCGGGCACGACTTCAAACGGAATTCCGTGCCTAGTCAGAATCCCAGCTTCTTCACCGCCCCGTCCCAGCACGAAAGGATCGCCGCCTTTCAGTCTCACGACGACCTTGCCTTCACGAGCCTTCTCCAAGAGCAATTGGTTGATGGAGTCCTGCTCAAGAATATGTAACCTATCCGCCTTTCCCACGTATATCTTTTCAGCCTCAGGGCGGGCCTCATTGAGCAGGCTCTCTTCAACAAGGCGATCATAAATTACGACATCGGCGTGTCGGAGACAATCTAAGCCCTTGACTGTCATTAAACCCGGGTCGCCCGGGCCAGCACCCACTAAGTAGACTTTCCCTTGTTTCATTTCTATCTGACCTAAACGATAAAACGGATCCTATACGGAATGATCATGATACTCACTTGTCCAAAGTGTCTTGTTCCGGAAGGTAGGACTTGATTCTTTCTGAAACCATCGTCACTGCTTTCTCCCTGCCTTCTCTGACCTCCCAGACGGGAACAATGGGAAAGACTTTTGTGAAGAGGGTATAGAGCAGCATGAATAAAGAGATGCAGCCTGCCAGAATGGACCACTCCACCCAGGTAGGAATAGGTCAAGATCGAGAACGAACCGCCACAACGCCGCGCGTGCTGCGGCGTTGGTGGCATCGAGCTCGTCGATGATCACCTCCGCCGCAGAACCCGACTCTTACCAATTGTTCTTCACGCGAAACGCCACGTAGCCATCCGGTCGGCCGCGGCGGTCGTAATGCAAGGCAAATCGGTACGCCGACTGCCCCGTGCCGCCATTGCTCCGGATCATGCCACTTGACGACCCACCAGTTGTCGTCACGATTCAGCGCACCGACGCGGTCCGGCAACAGCGCCTGATGGAGCCGTTTGATGATCGGAATCGCCTGGTCCCGCTCCACCTCCCCGACCGAACCAGCACCAAGATCAACATCCGGCCGAAATCCAGTCGTCTTGGTCTTGCCTGTCAGATGCACCCGCGGGCTCGCCTGGCCGTAGCCAAACGGCCGTAGATCGCGGACTCCGACGCCCAGAGCAGGGCAACTGGCTCGCTTCGCCGCGCTCAGCGATGTCATGCAACTGATGCGTCATCATCTCGGTGAGCAGACCCCGGCGACGATACGACGGCTGCACCGTGACGACCGTGACTGCGGCAACCGGTACCGATCCGCCCGGCACCGTCATTGTCCTGCTGTACGCCCCGCAGGTGGAGATCCATTGGTCGTCAACCTGGAAACCGAAGCTGCGCTCCGGCTCGAACACCTGGTGATGCGGCTGCCACTTCTCCGGCACGTAGTCGTCATGAAAACCACGCAGGATCGCCCGGAAGAAGTCGTCGATCCGCTCGGGCGTGGCGTACACCAGCTCACGCTGAGCAAGGTGCGGCGGAGTGGCGCGCAGGACGGTTGGGCTTGATGTCACGCCGGTGAGCTTGCCTGATGAAGCAGTGACACGCCATGCAGCCGCGCGCCGACGGGTGTCGGGAGTTCGACCGTACGGGTCACGGTGCAGAGTCGATCATGAGACTTGCGAATCGCGATCTCCAACACGCCTGCAGCCGCTCGCCCGCCCTCGGTGTCGGGGAACTCGACATCGAAGTCGACGTCGATATCGGTAAGGCGATTGCCGTGCCGTGTCCTTGGTGTAGTGGCCGGAGCAGTTGACCTGGAAACGGTTGGGTTCGGACCTTTTCACGGTGATGGCATCGACGTCCATCGCTGTGCATCCGGCAATCGCGACCAGCAGCAGCTCGATCGGACGTGAACTCACCGGCCTCGGAGTCACCGAATGACAGCGTGCCGCCGCGGGAGTTCGTTGCTTGAAAGTGAAGCCGGCTCAGCCGGGACAGTTCGACCGCACGGAGCGAATCAGCACTCATGCGCCCACTCTCCCAGAGTCGGTAGGTTCGACGACTTGGAGACACCACGATCAGTCCCCCGCGGCGAGGCGTACTAGTTAACTTCCCGCCGCGTGTAGGTGGCCGGCTCGGGAGATTGCGGCTGACGTACGAGGTCGGTGAGGCGGTTCCAGGCGGCACCCAGATCAGGGCGCCACCGTGCGGTGTTCTGCAGGTCCATCCGCAGTCGCGGAGTGCTGGGGTGGGGCCGTACGACCTCGAAGCCGACAGCTTCCAGCCAGCCGGTCGGCAGCATGCAGGACGGGCCGTCGTGATACGTACCGACCGCCTCCAACGCCCGGATGTCACGACGCACCACCAGCCCGGCCGCAGACTGCACCACGCTTGCCGATCCCCTTGCCACGCACCTCAGGCGCCACGTGGGCCGACATCACGACCGCCGCGTCGGCTGCGACCGGGGTCGTAGCGAACGCACCTAACCGCGGCACGTACATCGCCGGGGCCAGCGTGAGGTGACCGATCGGCAGCTCGTCAGCGAACGCGATCACGCCGCAATAACCCCAGTGCCGGGTAACGGCGTCCGCCCAGTCCGCCTTGATTGCCTGCCGATCCGCATGATCAGCCGGCGCGGCGAGATCTGTCAGACTCGTCTCCCAGAAGGTGCACCGCGCGCAGGATCCTGGCAGCAGCGGTAGGTCGGCGGCGGTCATCGGACGCAGACGGCGAGATCCCATGAGAGCTAATGCCTGGTACGCGGCCTGGCTAGCCCGAACGCAAAGCCCAGAACGAGACCGAACAGCATCCCGGCGACGAGCCACAACGACCACCGCACAGCGGGAATGCGATTGCGCCGCAGCGAATTGCTGCCAGGCCTTGCCATGGATTTATCGTATGCGGCCACCCCGCCGGCTGGAAATTGGTGCGAGCGGCGGAGGGCCAGCTGCGAGCGTCGGAAATCGCGCGCCGCCGTGCTGAGCCAGGCTGGCGCGCCGCTGTCCTGGACGAGCGAGCGAGCAGACACGCTTTTCGTCTGCGAGCGAGTGAGGAAGGCAGCGGCTCACAAGCGCCAGCCTCAGCGAGCGGAGCGAGCAATGTACACGGAGCGAGCGGAGGCGTCTTTCCTCTGCGAGCGACGACGAAGTCGGCGGATTCTCGATGTTCGCGCCGCCGATCTGCAGGAGGAGATGGCGGAACAACGCTTTTCCGTTCCGCCAGATCCGACGAAGACGGCGGCAACCCAGCGAACATCGCAGCGAGCGGAGCGAGCAATCAAACACAGCGCGATGCGCGAGCAGCTCTAAACAAATGGCCGGCTTGAGTTGTGAGTCAGACTTCCCCACCCGAGCCGGACGAACCGCTGTTGGACGACGGCCTTCTGCGGCTGATTCGTATCGAAGTAATCGTTGCCGAGCTGGGTCCAGGCCTGGGCGTTCTTCGGATCCTGGCCGACGACCTGCTGGAGCATCGCGATCCGCTGCTGGACCTCCATGCCTCCCGCGGGCGCGGCACCCGGCATGCCGGCTCCGGGGGCCCCCGGGGCCCCGGCGGGCGGGGCGGGCGGGGCGGGCGCGGCGACGACGGGCGCCCGTGGGGCGCTCCCGCCGCCCATGCTCCAGCCGACGGAGTAGCCGATCACGAGACCAGCGAGGACGCCGACGAGCAGCGCGATGACGGTGTTCTTGTTCAACGGACTTCCTCCTCGATTTTCGGACCGGCCGGTCCGGACGTGAGATTCTCGCACAGGAACGCCCCCCGCGGGCGCGTCGTGTCGCGCGAGGCCGCCGGGAGGGCGATTGTAGAGCCGGCGAACCAGAGCGCGGGGGAGCGCACGGAGGAACGTCATGGCGGTCGCGTTTTGGAAGCAGCTCGTGGTGGTCGCCGCCTGCGCGGCTCTCCCCACGTCCGCGGCGACGCCGGCACCCTCCGGCGATTACCGCGTCACGACCACCCTGCGCGTCCACGCGGGCGGGCTCCTCGATTGCGAGGTGCGGGAGGACGCGCGGGTGACCCTCGCGCCGGCCGCCGCGGGTCGCGTGCGGGTGCGGCTCGCCGCCCGCGGGAAGTCCTGCGAGTCGTGGCGCGCTCGGGCTCGCGGGGCGCTCTACGTTCGAGCCGGGGCAGCGCTGCGCGCTGGATCTCGACGAGCAGGAAGCTCGCGGCCGTGTCGTTGCGACGCTCGGGTCGGGCACCGGGCGCGCGCACGGCGACGCGCTGGAGCTGACGCTCGCGTGGGAGGCTCTCGGGCGCCGTGAGCATGCGCGTGGGCGGCCAGCGGATCGAGGTGATGGGGAGCGAGATCGAGGTCCCGGATGGCTGGGCGCCGGAGGTGCCGGTGCGAGGCACCGCGGACGCGCGCGGTGAGGGGAGGCGATCGGGGGCGCGGTAGCGCTACGCGTTCCGGAGCGGCAGGACGATCGTGAGAGCGTTCCGCGCTCGGCGTCGGACGTGAACGACACCGCTCCTCCGAGGTACCGCTCGCCGAGGAGCTTCATCCCGTAGGTGCCCAGACCGCGCCCACGCTCGGCCTTGGTGCTGAACGAGCGCTGGAAGATCCGGGCTTGCACGTGGGCCGCCATGACGCCCGCGTTGTGGACCTGGAAGAGCGCCTCGCCGCGAAACGCGCTGCACGCGATGCGGACCTCGCCCCCCGGCGCCGACGCCTCGAGCCCGTTCACGACCATGTTCACGAGGACGCGAAGGAGGATTG
>CAWFSX010000031.1:0-27114 GCA_963818595.1 uncultured delta proteobacterium | reverse complement strand
ACTTTAGCGACGGTTTCTTTGATTTCCTTGGCTTCCTTCAGTCCTGGAATTTCTTCAACTTCTTTCTTGATATCCGAAATCAAGTCTCTCTTTTGATCCTCTTGGTCTTTTTCTTTCCCTGGCTTTTTCTCACTCCGAATTTTTCTGATCTCCCTCATGGTCTTCCCAAGCCCTTCACCAATCTCGGGAATCTTTTTCGCCCCAAAGAGCAAAAAAAGGATAACCAGAATGACCAGAATTTCCGGGAAGCCCAAACCGAACATCTCTCCTCCAACTAATCGTATTGAGTTCGGAGTTAGGAGTTCGGAGTAAAAAAGAAATTCAAAACCCCTTAGCTATCACTCCGAGCTATGAACTCCCTGCTCCGAACTTATTTAACGGTGATCCCAACGCCCTTCGATCCAGACCCAACCTCCCCTTCTTTCTTCCCAATGGCCAGGAACCCATTCGGCGTGCGGCTTCGGACGTTTCATCCAATGGCCCGGAATCCACACCCAATCCCCATGCCTATAATCCCAATGACCCTGTCTCCAAACAGCATTTGGATAGGGCGGATGTCCATAAACTTCAACTCGAGGTTCGGGTGGTCTACTCTGACCACAGAGGGTGGACACCCCAATAAAAGGACAGCAATGGCACAGATGACAATGCATGAGCTGATCACAGCGACTTTTTTGTTCATTGAAATTCCTCCTTCCGATTCTCTTATTTTTTATAAAATTTTAGACTGCGATGCAAGAAAAAAATTCAAAAAATTTTAAGAAATTGCAAAAAAAAGAAAAAAGGGCTTGATTTTTTTTGAGATTTTAACTATTGAAACCTTTATACGAACTCAAGGAGGCAATTCATGGCGACAGAATTGGAATGTCCCATCTGTGATGCAGATATCCCTTTAGATGGAAACGAGAAGTCAGGGGAACTGGTCCTATGTTCCTATTGTAAAGTAACCTTCAAATTATTGAGAACGAAAAATAAATGGGTGCTTTCGGAGGACTTTGAGGAATAGGATGAAAGTCCTTTACACCTCAGATCTCCACGGTGAAATTCATCTCTATCAAGAACTCTTATCACTGGCGGCCGCTTCCTCATCAGACGTCATGATGATGGGGGTGATCTTCTCCCCTCTTTCCCTCCAACAAAACGCTATGAAGATATGGTTCCAAATCAAAAAACCTTCGTTGACCAATTTCTTTCCCCTCTCTTTAAAAGGACATTAGAGACCACGTCTGTTCAACAGATTTTTCTCATACCTGGAAACTGGGATCTGGGTTATTCCCATCTCTTCAAAGCATCCACAGAAGGCATCCTTGATCTCAGTCAGAGAAGTTATCGGCTCAAAAATGGCGTCGAACTCATCGGATACCCTTTTGTCCCTCCGACCCCATTTCGCCCGAAAGACTTCGAAAAAATGGATAACAAAGAAGCTCCTTGGCCTCCTCAGAAGAATCCCTCTTATATTCGATCCTCTGATCAAACGGACCGACTCATCCCCATTGATCCTTATCCCTATCTCAGAGGACGAGAAACCATTGAGGAAGACTTAAATCATCTCCCCAAACCCCTCCATCCAAAAAGGACCATCTATATCATGCATTCCCCTCCTTTTGGAACCCGATTGGACCTTATTCAAGGAGGAAAATCAGCAGGAAGCCGGTCCATCAAAACCTTCATTGAAAAGAATCAGCCTCTTTTAACCCTTCACGGCCATATCCATGAGTCACCAGAGCTTTCTGGCGCTTATGTGGATTGGATTGGAGAAACTCTTTCCGTTAATCCAGGGCAGTTTATCTGGACAAGCAGAGATGTCTCCCGGCTCCATGCCGTCACTTTTGACTTAGACAATGTCGAAGGAACGATCTCTCATAGCTGCATCAATCAAAAGGGTCTACGGGGCCAAGGGTTCAAGGTATCCAGTGGATGAATCACAATTTCAAAATAAGTATGCAAAAAAATGTTTTGACAAAAAAACTCAAACCCTTGAATCCTCGAACCCTCGAACCCTACTTATTCGTCTCCGTTGTCCTAATTCTCTTCCTGCTCGCCATACCTTCACACCTTTTATCGCAAAATGATCCCGCCTTCGAATGGAACCTCCTCTACCCTAAAATCAGAGATCGCCTTATCTCAAAAGAGGAAGCTCGGGAGAAACTGAAAGGACTTGAGGTCTTATTGAAAGATCTTTATTTAAAAACAACAACCCGTGAACAAGATGATCGTCTCTGTTTTCCCCTGAAAGGATATGGATCTTCTGCCATTGGAGGAAAAGAGGGAAGTGGGTATCAAATTCGGGATTACGATTTTTTCGATGGAAATCAGCATAAAGGCCATCCAGGTCACGACATTTTCATCCATGACAAGAATCAAGACGGATTGGATGATGCTACAGGAAAACCTGTCGAGATAATCGCTGCCTCTTCAGGGATTGTGGTCACAATCTATCTTAACTGGGAGCCTTCGAGTCCAATCCGGGGCGGAAACTACATCTGGATCTTCGACCCGGTCAAAAGTCGATATTATTACTATGCCCATCTCAATGAGATCTTCATCAAAGTCGGCCAAGTGGTTTCTAAAGGAGAACGATTAGGAACGGTGGGGAGGACTGGGGTAAAGGCCTATCCTAAAAGATCTCCTACGCACCTACATTTCACGGTCCACCAATCGAAGGATGGGTATCCAAAACCGATTAATCCTTACCTGGAATTGATCAAAGCGAGTCAGGAATGGAAATAATCCTGAAGGTGGTCCGGAGTCTTGGAAAGGTCCACTCGGGAGGACCTTCAGTCGTTTTCTCCAATAAGGTTGAATACTTATAACAAGATAAAAAACCCTTGACATATATGAGATAAAATGCCATTATAATGGCGTAGGTTGTAAGAAGTATTTGTTTGGATCATAAAAGGTCGTAAAAGTGCTTCTTAAACTTTTACGGCTTTTTTTTTAAGGACCAAGGGCTATTACAACTTACTTAAGTTTAAAAGAAGAAAGGAGGTGAGTTGTAGTGGCCAAAGGTCGTGTAAAATGGTTTAATGAGAAAAAGGGCTTTGGGTTCATTTCCAGAGATGACGGAAATGATGTCTTCGTACATTTCTCCGCCATTAAGAGGGATGGATTTAAATCCCTCTATGAAGGCGATGAGGTAGAATTCGAGGTTTCCGAAGGTCCAAAGGGTCCACAGGCAACCAACGTTGTCGTAGTGAGCTAAATAGAATTTCATTAAGCTAAAAGAAAAAAGGACCCCAGGTTTTTTACTGGGGTCTTTTTTTATGCCTATGTCTTGATAACCAATAGTCTTCTTTGGTAATCCTAACATTCACTATTAGACTAAAAATTTATTCTTTTATGCTTGACACATCGATGATGCCTCACCTATACTTCCATCCGTCTCATTGACTTTTAATCAGGAAAATTTCTTACATGAGGTGGTTAAATAATATTGTGTGATTGGAGACCCTTTTATGCCAAGACGTGAGGACATAAAGAAAGTGATGATCATTGGGTCGGGACCTATCGTCATCGGTCAGGCTTGTGAATTCGATTATTCCGGCACTCAGGCCTGCAAAGCCCTTCGCGAGCTGGGATATGAGATTGTCCTGGTCAATTCGAATCCGGCAACGATCATGACCGATCCAGGAATGGCGGATGTCACTTATATTGAACCGCTCAACCTCCAAAGGATGAAGGAAATTGTTGAAAAGGAAAGGCCGGATGCCCTCCTGCCTAATCTCGGCGGCCAGACAGGATTAAATCTCTCCTCCGAATTGGCTCGTGCAGGCATCCTGGACCAATACGGCGTAAAGATTATCGGGGTTGACATCGATGCCATTGAACGGGGAGAGGATCGGTTGGCCTTTAAGGAAACCATGAAACGACTTGGTATCGAAATGCCAAGAAGCAAAATTGCTTTGAGTGTTGAAGAAGCAGAAGAGATCGCCGCTGAGCTTGGTTACCCCGTGGTCATCCGTCCCGCTTACACTTTAGGAGGAACAGGGGGTGGTTTGGTTTATAACGTAGAGGAATTGCGTACGGTGGCCAGTCGCGGAATATCCGCAAGTCTGGTCGGTCAGATACTGGTAGAGGAATCCGTTCTGGGATGGGAGGAATTGGAGCTTGAGGTGGTTCGTGACTCCAAGAACCAGATGATCACGGTCTGTTTTATCGAGAATGTAGATGCCATGGGTGTCCATACCGGAGACTCCTATTGTACGGCTCCCATGCTCACCATCTCTCCTGAATTACAAAAGCGCCTTCAGAAATATTCCTATGACATTGTGGAGGCCATTCAGGTGATCGGTGGTACCAACATTCAATTTGCCCATGATCCGGTCACCGGGCGGGTTGTCGTGATTGAGATCAATCCCAGAACTTCACGGTCTTCTGCCCTTGCCTCCAAGGCTACGGGTTTCCCGATCGCCCTTATTTCCTCAAAGTTGGCTGCTGGCATGACACTGGATGAGATCCCCTACTGGAGGGAAGGAACCCTGGAGAAATATACTCCGTCAGGAGAATATGTGGTGGTCAAGTTCTCTCGATGGGCCTTTGAAAAATTTAAAAATGCCGAGGATAAACTCGGCACCCAAATGCGTGCTGTGGGCGAAGTCATGAGCATTGGCAAAACCTATAAAGAAGCCTTCCAGAAAGCCATCCGATCTCTTGAAATCGGGCGTTATGGGCTTGGTTTCGCCAAAGATTTTCATAAAAAGGACCTTGGTGAACTCATGGATCTTCTCAACGAGCCCTCGAGTGAACGCCAATTTATCATGTATGAAGCCCTTCGCAAAGGGGCAAGCGTGGAGGACCTTTACAAAAAAACTTACCTCAAACCCTGGTTCATAGAGCAGATGAAGGAATTGGTGGAATTAGAGGAAAAAATGCTTAAATATAAAGGCCGAACCTCTGCCAGATGATTTATTGGTGACGGCCAAGAAAGACGGTTTTTCTGACCGTTACCTGGCCCAACTCCTCGGTCTCCCTGAAAAGGAAATTCGCCAACGGCGTATTTCTTTGGGTGTCGTCCAAGGCTGGGAACCCGTGCCGGTGAGTGGTGTAAAGAATGCCGCTTACTACTTCTCTACCTACAATGCCCCTGATCAGGTGAAGGTCAGCGGAAAGCCGAAAATCATGGTCCTGGGAGGAGGCCCAAACCGTATCGGACAGGGCATTGAATTTGATTACTGCTGTGTCCATGCAGCTTTTGCACTCCGTGATGAGGGATATGAATCCATTATGGTGAACTGCAATCCTGAGACGGTCTCAACTGATTATGACACTTCGGATAAGCTTTATTTTGAGCCCCTTACCGTGGAAGATGTTTTAAGCATCTATGAGAAAGAAAAACCCGAAGGGGTCATTGTTCAGTTTGGAGGTCAGACACCGCTCAATATCGCAAACGAATTGGCCCAGTCAGGGGTGAAGATTATCGGAACATCGCCGGAGACCATTGATCTGGCAGAGGACCGGGACCGCTTCCGCAAGATGATGGCCAAGCTGGGCATCCCAATGCCTGAATCTGGCATGGCCAGCAACCTTGAAGAAGCCCTTCAGGTGGCTGAGAAAATCGGCTATCCTCTCATGGTCAGACCCTCCTATGTTCTTGGAGGACGTGGCATGGAAGTGGTCCACGATGAGGAAATGCTCAAACACTATGTGGCGGCTGCTGTGGGGGTGACACCTGAACGGCCTATCCTGATTGATAAATTCTTGGAAAACGCCATTGAGACAGAGGCGGATGCAATCTCTGACGGGAGCGATGCCTTTGTGCCAGCAGTGATGGAACATATTGAACTGGCCGGCATTCATTCCGGGGACTCTGCCTGTGTCATCCCACCGATCAGTATTCCTCCTAAGCATCTGGACACCATCTATGAATATACCAAAAAGATCGCTATAGAGCTTAACGTGGTCGGTTTGATGAATATTCAGTATGCCATCGCCAAAGATCGAGTTTATGTCTTGGAAGCGAACCCCCGTGCCTCCCGTACCGTACCTCTCGTCTCAAAGGTCTGTAACATTCCCATGGCACGCCTGGCCACCCAGGTCATGCTGGGTAAAAAGTTGAGTTCCCTTAACCTCAAACCCAAATCCTTCAAACACTACGGCGTCAAGGAGTCAGTCTTCCCGTTTAACATGTTTCCTGAAGTGGACCCGATTTTGGGACCTGAGATGCGCTCCACCGGAGAGGTATTAGGCATGGCCAACTCCTTTGGACTTGCTTTTTTTAAAGCCGAGGAGGCTGCCCAGCAATTGCTTCCTTCTGAGGGGACCATTCTCATTACTGTTTCAGAGAGCGAAAGGCCGGCTGTCCTTGAAGTGGCAAAGGAATTTGATAGGCTGGGTTTTAAAATAAAGGCAACCAACGGTACTCATAAGTTCTTGGCAGAACATGGCATCGAGTCTGAACATATTCTCAAGATGCACGAGGGACGCCCGAATATTGTGGATGGGATCAAGAACAAGGAAATCCAATTGGTCATCAATACACCCAGCGGCAAACTAAGTAAATATGACGACTCCTATATCCGTAAAACAGCCATCAAATATAAGATACCCTATATTACCACCTTGGCTGCAGCCATCGCTGCTGCCAAAGGCATTGCCGCCTACCGGCAGGGAAAAAGCAGCGTCCGCTCCCTACAAAGTTACCATGGAGATATTCATTAGGGAGAGACGTGCTGGCTCGGAAAAAGTAAAAAGGGTCACCCATTAAAAGTCCCCTGTAAAAAAACAACCGGTGTCTTCCCCATCATCCTCCAAACGCTCCGTTTCCCGGCAGAGCGTGAGCGCCTCCCGCTGCAACCAACGAGGCATGGCGTTGATCAATCTCCCGTGCGGCCGATAAAGCGATAGATGGCCGCGCCAAGGAGAGCGCCAGCAATCGGAGCAACCCAGAACAGCCACAGCTGCGCAATTGCCCAATCGCCGACAAACAGAGCGACGCCTGTGCTGCGTGCCGGGTTTACCGATGTGTTGGTGACCGGGATGCTGATCAAGTGAATCAAGGTAAGCCCCAAGCCTATGGCGATCGGGGCAAAGCCTTGCGGCGCCCGCTTGTCGGTTGCACCGAGAATAATGAGCAAGAACATCATGGTCATGACAACTTCACAGACCAGAGCGGCCAGCAAGGAGTACCCTCCAGGCGAATGGGCACCGTAGCCATTTGAAGCGAAACCAGCGGATACATCAAAGCCGGCCTTGCCGCTGGCAATGAGATAGAGGACGCCACCCGCGACAATCCCGCCCAAGACCTGCGCGACGATATAAGGCAAGAGTTGCTTCGCCGGAAAACGACCACCAGCCCAGAGCCCGATGGAAACCGCCGGATTGAGGTGACAGCCAGATATGTGCCCAATCGCGTAGGCCATCGTCAGCACTGTCAGACCGAAGGCCAGCGAAACGCCAAGCAGACCGATGCCCACGTTGGGAAACGCAGCAGCCAACACCGCACTGCCGCACCCGCCAAGAACCAGCCAAAATGTTCCGAAAAACTCTGCGCCATACTTTTTCATGCTCTTCTCCTTTCGTTGATGGGTATGCTGATGATAACATAAAAAATCAACGGTGGCTGTAGGTCACCCGATGGAGTGATTTAAGCATTTCATTTCCCTTCTGCATTATTCCTGTAAAGTGTCTTGCTTAGCTTTGCCCCCATTGGCTGTTCACTCCTTACCGATGCCTGCCGCTCCTTGACTTCTCCTCAAGCCTATCCTATACTTTTTGTGGAATCATCTGTGATGTCGCGGGGAGTTGGGGTGAGCCTGGCTGAGAGGGTGACCGGACAGTCACTGACCCGCAGAACCTGACCTGGATAATACCAGCGGAGGGATCGACAATAAAGGAATAAAGAGGTGCCGATCCTACGGGGTCGGCTTTTTTTATCGAAAGGGAGAGAGGATGCCTCTTCAAACCGAGACCTTTGTTCAGGTTCTTCTAAAAGTCCGGGAACGAAAACCCGTTGTTCATGCAATTACCAATTGGGTCACTGCCAGTGAAGTGGCCAGTGCACTCCATGCCATCGGGGCCCGACCCATCATGGCCTTTGCTACGGAGGAGGTTGAAGAGATCACCTCCAAAGCAGATGCGTTGGTCCTCAATTTGGGGACTCCCACTCCAGATCGAATAGAGGCCATGATTCGGGCAGGGCGCCAGGCAAACAGCCAGAGTCATCCCGTCCTATTTGATCCCGTTGGCGTGGGCGCCTCCCGATTTCGGATCGAATCCTCCATAAGAATCCTCTCTGATCTCCGCGTGACAATCATTAGAGGGAATCAAGCTGAAATTGGAGTCCTGGCCGGGATGGGTGGTCATCTCGCCGGGGTTGATGCCGTCAAGGGACCAGAAGATTTGTGTCGAGCCGCTGAGCATCTTTCAAACAAGACAGGGGCTATCGTTGCTGCGACAGGACCTCAGGATTGGATCGTCTCGCCTGAAAAGAGAGTGATTGCGGAGAATGGACATCCCATGATGGGACAGGTCACAGGCATGGGTTGTATGCTCACTGCGGTGGTGGGCGCTTTTGCTGCCGTTGAGAGGGATCCTCTGGTTGCAACCGTCAGTGCTATCTCCTTCTTCGGTTTAGCCGGAGAGCAGGCCGCTCTTCGGGCAGAAGGACCAGGGACGTTTAAATTAGCTTTACTGGACACCCTTTTCTCATTAACACCGGACCAGATGCGAAATGGAATGAAGCTAAAAGATTAGAACATGGAGCCGAAAGCTCGTATGGAAACACGAAGAATCACCCGTGCCGTCATCCTCGTCGCCCTCGGCGTCGCCCTTTCTCCTTTCACCAGCATTCCCATTGGCATTGCTAAAATAAATCCGGCCCAGCATTTTGTGAACGTCGTCGGGGCTGTCCTCCTCGGACCGTGGTGGGCCACCGGGATTGCCCTCGTCATTGGTATTCTTCGAAATGCCCTGGGGACGGGGACATTGCTTGCTTTTCCCGGAGGAATGATTGGGGCATTCCTTGCAGGACTTGCCTATCGTTACAGTCGAAGCATCTATCTCGGAGCTCTGGGAGAAATCATCGGGACCGGGCTCCTTGGGGCAACGGCCAGTGCTTTCATTGTCGCCCCTGTCTTGATGGGAAAGGCCATGGCTTTGGGTGCTTTGATCATTGCCTTTTCTGGAAGTACGATCGCAGGATCGATCATCGGTGTCCTCGCTTTAAACCTTCTTGACCGGGCTGGCCTCGCCAAATTAAAACCAGACAAAGGATAACCACCGGATGATCCTTCGCTTCGAAGGCGTCTCATACCGCTACCCGGGTGCAGAGTCCTGGGCATTGAATGGCCTCGACCTGATCATTCGCCCGGGAGAGAGTGTGCTGATCGCAGGGGCAAGCGGAAGCGGCAAATCCACCCTTTGCCGTGCCTGTATCGGACTGGTACCGCATTTCCATCATGGGGAGTGGATTGGAAAGGTCTTCGTTGATGGACTCGATACGAGCCAGCACCCTGTTTATGAGTTGTTCCGCCATGCCGGGCTGGTGTTCCAGAACACCGATGCACAACTCTTCAATCAAACCGTTGAATCGGAGTTAACTTATGGACTGGAGAGCCTGGGGCTGGTGCACGGTGAAATTGAACAAAGATTGGCTTGGGCAAGCAAGTTGGCAGAGCTGGACGATCTCATGGATCGGCCTCCTCATTCGCTCTCCGGAGGGGAAAAACAAAAAGTTGCCTTAGGATCGATCTTAGCCCTTCGACCCCGCCTCCTTCTTCTCGATGAGCCCTTCACTCATCTCGACCCTGAGGGGACGGAAGGACTGCGCAGAATTCTCCGAATGATGAAGTCAGAGGGAATGGCTCTCATCATTGTTGAGCACAGGCTTCACGAGATCATCCATGATGTGGATCGAATCATTGTTCTCCATCAGGGGAGGATCGCTGCAGATGGATCTCCTGATCAGGTGCTTGCTGGAGAGATTTCAGATTACGGTCTCAACCTCCCGCCCCTGGTGCGACTCTTCCGTGAGATGGAACTAAATGGAAGACCTCTGTCTGTGGAGGATGCGATTAAGGAACTGAAAGATCAGAATCTCCTGGCTCCATTTTCTATCCGTCTCCTGAAGGAGGCGAAAACTTCCCCCTCATTTCCGAGAACATCTCCTCCAATGGTTGAGGCAGAGGATATCGGATTCAGCTATCAGGGTCTTTCCGTTCTGCGAAATATTCATTTCAAACTTCGCAGAGGAGAGTCTGTTGCTCTGGTGGGACAAAACGGAGCTGGGAAGACGACTCTGATCAAACATCTCAACGGGCTGCTCAAACCCCATCGAGGTCATTTGAAAATTCTCGGCCAGGAGACCCTAAGAAGACCAGTCTCAGAGCTTTCGCGCCATGTCGGTTTCGTGTGGCAGAACCCAAATGACCAACTCTTTCAACCCACCGTTCGAGAAGAGGTCTTAACAGGCCCGAAGGCCCTTCGTTCCTATGATCCATCCTGGTGTGATGAACTCTTCAACCGTTTTGGGCTTGTCTCCCTCCTTGAGCGATCTCCGTTCACGCTGAGCGAAGGGCAGAAGAAGCGAGTCTCTTTTGCTGCGGCCCTTGCGGTCAAACCCGAGTTGATTGTTCTTGATGAACCCACGGCTGGACAGGACGAACCCTTCCGGAGGGAGCTGGTCAAATTTATTGCCGAACTTCAAAGGGAAGACCGTACCGTCGTGCTCGTGACCCATGACCTTGAATTCGCTGCCGAACATGCGAACCGCTGGTTGGTCTTGGCGGATGGCCAGATTATTGCTGACGGCCCACCGGAGGCCGTCATGGCCGATTCGAGAGCCATGACCAAGGCGGGGCTCCGGTCCACCCAGCGTCATCAATTGATTCAGGCCTTAAGAGGTGATGAGGGAGGATAAAGGTTGAGACCGTCCATTTTCGATCCTCGTTCAAAACTCGTGGTCGTATTCGTTGCCACCATTCTGTTAATGATCTTTTATCAATGGACCCGCCTGACCGCTTCCTTAGGGATCCTCATGTTGATGGTTCTTTGGCTTCACCTTGGTCTCCCATGGCTCAATTTCTTAAGGGGGCTTGGCTTTGCTGCCCTCACCTTTTTCATCATCGCCTGGCTTGCCTTTGATCTTCTCACAGCCATTGTCTCTGCTCTCCGGCTGCTGGCCATGGGTACGGTTTTCTTCCTCTTTTTTCAAACCACCCCGCCCGAAGCGCTGTCCAATGCCCTGCTCAAGATGGGGGTTCCTTATCCCTTCGCTTTTGTGCTCAGCGCATCCATGCAATTTGTCCCTGTTCTCATCCGCCGGCTGAAAAATATTCGCGATGCCCAGCGTAGCCGAGGGATCCCCATCGAAGGCGGCTTGAGTCTTCTTATCCATTTACCTGCCCTCGCAGGTCCTCTTTTGATTCAGGCTTTCAAATTTGCGGATGAGCTGGCTGAGGCCATGGAGGCCCGCGGTTTTGGAATACCAGGCCGCCGATTCCGTCATGAACCCCGTTTCAGATGGATGGATTGGATGGTCGTGGCGATGAGCCTTGCTGCCCTGGCCATCGCTTTCTGGAACCCCTATCGCTGAAAATCAAAGGAGATAAGGAAATACGTGATATGTAAGTGATATATGTCAGGTCTACACGGGCTGTTGCTCAAAACCCTCTTTTTAAGGATTGCGTCTCGCTGTCCAAGTGTACTGGCCCTCAAATGGCCCACCGGTCACCTCCACGTTGCCATGAATGGTGTCCCCGCTTACGCGCCCATTGAATTGCATCACCACTTTTTGTTTATTCGCTTCGTTAAATTTTAGCGTAAAGTTCAACCGGTCCCCCTTCAATTCGGCCTCTTTGATACGAATTCGCCGTCCTTCCTGAATAATCACATGACCGTTGATTTCCTGAAAATTCTGGTTAAGTCGTAAGGTATAGGGTCGATCGTCTTTTTGTGTCGGTACACTCCATCGCCATACCCCTACTACATCCGCAGGGATAACCCAATAGTAGAACGTATTACTCCTCAAGATCCTCACGGCGTCGGCCTTCCATTCGCCCATATCAAAGACATACGATACGATGCGGGAGCCTGGTTTGAGTTCACGAAACAGCTTGGGACGAAGCTTCAAGTTTAGTTCTGGAAGCAGGTAAAGGGCGATAACGGTGGCTTCACTGATATGGGTTGTGAAGAGATCATCCTCGATAAACCTCACACGGTCGGTCACACCCGCTTCAATGGCTTTCTCCTGGCTTTCCTGAACCCTTTCTGGATCAATGTCTATTCCCACGCCGCGAGCACCATATTTCTTTGCGGCGGTGATGACAAAACGGCCATCCCCACAGCCAAGGTCATAAACAGTATCGTCTTTGGTCACTTTCGCTATCTCGAGCATTTCCTCCACCACATATTGAGGTGTAGATTCAAAGTGAACATCGGGGAACCGTTTTAGAGTACAGGCTGTACCCAATAAACCCGCGATACTTGCAACCGACACCATTGCCCAAAATCCTCGTCGGAACTGTTCCATTTCTTTTCTCCCCTTGTGATGGTAAAGCCGAATTTAATAAACCTCCCCTTTTTCTATTTCATTATGCCGAACCCGGATGATCAACAAAAGGAGCGCTCCTGCCACCAATACCGCTAAACCCACAAGCGCTCCAACACCTGTGTAAGCGACGCTCGATTGGAGCATGTAAACACAGGTCATACAAAAGAAAAATGGAGTGAAGGGATAGAGAGGAACCCGAAAGGGACGGGTCACCTCCGGTTCCTTGATGCGCAACACAAAGAGTGATAACCCTGTTAATAGAAAAAAGCACCAGAACACAGGGGCAGTATATTCCACCATGGTGACAAAACCTTTACGGACCAAGGTGCCGAGTAATACCAGCAACAAGGCAATGACCCCTTGGAATAGTAATGCGTTGGTTGGGGTGTTTGAACGTCCATGCCATCTTCCAAGGAAACCGAACAGAGAGAAATCCTGACCCAAGGCGTAATTGGTTCGGCACCCCGTGAAGAGGGACGCATTGATCGCCCCCAGTGTTGAAACGATGATGAGAAGGCTAATGAATTTGGCACCTCCTTGGCCAAGAATCCGGCGTATGAGATCCGCTGCCACCACCTCCGATTGGCCCATTTCTCTAAGCCCTAGTCCCCTCAAGTATGCGAGGTTCATGAGAAGGTAAATCACCGTGATGATACCGATCCCCCATAGTAATGCTCGAACCATGTTTCGCCGCACATCATGCAACTCAGCCGAAATATAAGCGGCTTCATTCCATCCTCCAAAAGTCAGCAACACAAAAACCATGGCCAGTCCAAAAGAAGTCTCAGGGTTAGGATCGACAGCCACCATCGGAGATGGAGAAGAGGTAAACATCATACCCACCACGACAACAGAAAACAAACCGATCAATTTTATTGCCGTCAACAAATTTTGAGTCCACTTGCCTTTCTGGGCACCCATCAAGTTCAGAGCCGTCAGAATGGCAATAGAAAGAGCCGCATAAAGGGAATGAGCAGAATGACCTAAAGGTAAAATTTGGGAGAGATAATCGCCAAAGACGAATGCCAGCATTGCAATGGAACCTGGTTGAATGACCGTCATTCGTGACCATACAAACAGGAAACCCACCTTTCTGCCAAATGCCCGCGTCAGGTAATGGTAGTCTCCGCCAGTATGTGGATAAGCCGTGGCCAACTCTGCATAACACAATGCTCCGACCAGAGAAATAATCCCACCTGCCACCCATGCAAGAAAAAAAACATCCGCCCTTCCAGTATTGGCTGCAATCGATAGACGGGGTTTTGAAGATGCCAGTTCCGATGACGACGCCCACGATGAGAGCAATAACATCCGTTACTGAAAATGTCTGCTTTGGAACGATCCCTTTTTCTAACACACCATGATCTTCCTGGGGAGAAAGATTAACTGTCGCTTTTTCCCACCCGTTGATTGTTTTCTTAGATCACATAGATCTTAAACTTTGTCAAGCCGTAAACTCATTCTGGTTAAGACATCAAAAAACCTCACGGCCTATCCATTACAGACTTAAATCTGCACTCCTGAAGCAAAAAGTTGTGGTAAGGATTACAGGATACAAAATGAGGTGGCGATAAAGAATTTTAAACTCTTAACTGGGGATATCTTGCCAGGAAAGAAACCTACCTTTTCAAAAAAGATATTGTAGAGTTGATCTTCATATCTTCAATGGTCACTGCATTGGTTCGCATTAGTTTATCCTTTCCCCTGGGACTTGAGGTAATCTTTCCAGAAAGGAGAGATATCCCGCAATCTCTGAATGATGGGTGGTAGATGTTCGATGATGTAGTCCATCTCTTCCTTCGTGTTATAGATAGAGAGGCTGAAACGGATTGACCCATGGGCTGCTGTGAACGGAACCCCCATGGCCCTGAGGACATGCGATGGTTCCAGTGAACCGGAGGTGCAGGCAGAACCTGAAGAAGCGCAGATTCCCAAATCAGAAAGCAGGAGAAGAATCGATTCTCCCTCCACATATTCAAAGCTAACGCTCACGGTGTTGGGAAGTCGGTGGAGTGGATCTCCATTGACTAAGGTATTTGGAATCTTCTCCAAAATCTTCGCCTCGAGATAATCCCTCAAGGCTTTGATCCTTGTGTTTTCTTCATCAAGATGCTTTTTGGCCAGCTCACAGGCCTTTCCAAGACCGATGATATAAGGGACGTTCTCCGTCCCTCCCCTTCTCCCCTTCTCCTGATGGCCACCGATCATGAAGGGAGAAAATTTCGTTCCTTTTCGAATATAGAGGACTCCAATTCCTTTGGGCGAATGGAGTTTATGGCCGGAGAGAGAGAGCATGTCGATTCTCGATTTTTTTTGATTGATAGGAATCTTCCCCACGGTCTGGACGGCATCGGTGTGAAAAGGAATTCCCTTGGCTTTAACAATCTCGCCGATCTCTTCAATGGGAAAAATCACTCCTGTTTCATTATTGGCATACATGATGGTGACCAGAGCCGTCTCGTCGGTGAGTGATTCCCTTAACTCATCCAGATCCAACCGCCCCTCTCGATCGACAGAAAGTTCCGTGACCCGGTAGCCCTTTCGGCCTAAATAGGTCGAGACATTTCCCACCGCAGGGTGTTCCACCCGGGAGGTGATGAGGTGCCGCTTTTCCGGATAGGAATCGAGGGTTCCCAATATCGCGGCATTATCACTCTCTGTCCCGCAACTGGTGAAGACGATCTCGGACGGATCTGCGCCCAATAAGTCGGCCACCTTTTCTCTGGCCTCATTCACCTTCTTCTGGACCTGTCCTCCGAAAAAATGCATGCTTGAGGGATTCCCGTAAAGTTCAGAAAAATAGGGCAACATCTCTTCCAGGACTTCAGGAGCCACTTTTGTCGTCGCATTATTATCCACATAGACAGTCTTCACGGCCTGACCTCCTCCACTTCAATATCCTCACTGACAAACTCTCTCAACTTCGTTTCCACGTACTGTTTTAAAGTAAACTCAGAACTGGGGCAGAAGGAACACTTTCCCCTCAATGCGACCAAGACCTTGTTTCCCTCGATATCGATTAAATCCAAATCTCCTCCATCCGCCTTTAAAGCTGGAATAATTTCTCTTCCTAATGTCTCCTCGATCAATTTGATTTTTTGAATGTTCGTCAACTTCCTTTTCTCAGGCTTGGGAGGAGGAGCCTCTTTCTCCATCTCTTTTCTCACCTTTTCGATGATCGCTTCGATCTTGGGATGGCACTGACCACATCCGCCTCCAGCTTTGGTATAGTAAGTGACCTGTTCCACTGCTTTGAGATCGTTCTCCCGAATCGCCTTGATGATCTCTCTATCGGTCACACCAAAACATTTGCAGACGATCTCAAAATCCTCTTTGACCACTTTTTGTCCACGATAATTGGCAATGGCTGCCTCGAGAGCTTCCCTCCCCATGACGGAGCAGTGCATCTTCTCTTCGGGAAGTCCTCCCAGATAGCTGGCAATATCTTGATTGGTCACTTTCTCTGCTTCCTCCAGGGTCATCCCCTTGATGATCTCTGTCAGGGCAGAAGAGGAAGCAATGGCACTCGCACAACCGAAGGTCTTGAACTTCGCATCTTTGATCCGTTTATTTTCATCCAATTTGAGGGTGAGTCTTAAGGCATCCCCACAGGCGAGCGATCCCACCTCACCCGCTCCATCCGGACCTTCGATCTCCCCAACATTTCTTGGATTTAGAAAGTGATCCTTGACCTTCTCCGTATAATCCCACATAGAGAACCCCCCGTGTTGTTAGTCGTTGTTCATTATTATAAATTCAATCCCTTTTCACCGTCAACTCCTTTTAATTAAATTTTATCTCCCTGAGATATCTTGATTCATATCCCATTTTGAATTACTATTTAATAAAAGACATTCCTATGACATTAGACAAAGAAACTTTAATTGATTTAATCTGTAAACATTGTGAGTTCTATAAAGAATCCGACAAGGACCTGGAATGCGGAGCTTACAAAATCTTGAAGGGACTCTTAGAGAAGAAGATCATCACCCCTGAAGAGATTTCTGATGCCCTCAGAGAATAAAACCTTAACGGTGTAATAAAACCAGAAAGTAGACTCGACGGGGACACTGTAAGAGCCTTGTAGCGGAACCTTTTAAATATCAAGCATTAGGGTCCACCAACTTTGCCGGAGTTCTCTTTTGTTGAAAACCTCTATGACCCATTCCATTATAATAAAACCCGCATTACAAGGGCCTGCCTGCCGGTAGGCAGGAAGTGTTTCCGTCAGGTCTACTTAATGCAAATGCAAGGTAAACATATCATCTTATCTCCTCACTCGGTTCTAAAAAACCTTGAAGAATCTTATCTTTTTGACATCGAAAACGATGAACTTTATGAACTGAACATAGATGCCTATCAATTTCTCCTCCGAATCTCCAGAGGCGAAAGTCCTCCTGTTCGAGAGGAAGACGAGGAATTCATCCGATTCTGTCTCTCTGAAAATTTAATCGCCTTCGCAGAAACTCCTTCTCAGAGAAAGATGTGTTTGAATCCATCCCCGATCCCTTCGCTCCGTTATCTTGAACTTCAGATCACGGATCGATGCAATCTCCAGTGTCGCCACTGTTATATCGGAGAGGGTTTTCATCAAGATCTCTCTAAAAACCAAATTCAAAAGGTATTAGAAGAATTTGAAGAGATCCAGGGGTTGAGACTCCTCCTCTCGGGAGGGGAGCCCCTACTTCATTCCCATTTTTGGGAAATCAACGATCTCTTGCGAAATTATGCCTTTCGAACGGTTCTCCTTTCCAATGGCACATTGGTGACCCAAGAGATAGCCAAAAGACTCCACGTCCATGAGGTTCAGATCAGTCTCGATGGAATGGAAGAAGGCCATGAGTCCCTTCGAGGGAGGGGAACTTTCAAAAAAACCCTGATGGCCATTGATCATCTTCAAGAGGCCAACATTCGGGTCTCCGTGGCCACGATGATTCATCGCAAAAATTTACCAGAATTCGACCAGATGGCTTCCCTCCTTCAATCCAAAAATATCGAGGAGTGGAATGTGGACGTTCCTTGTGTGGAAGGGAGACTTAAAACCCACCCAGACCTTTGGTTGGCACCCTCTGAAGCAGGCCGTTATCTCAGTTATGGCTATGGAGGAGGGTTTCATGGTTCTACAAATAATTCTACTTGCGGAGCCCATCTTTGTGCTATATTATCGAATGGGTCGGTTTGTAAGTGTGGCCTTTTTAGTCAGGAACCGGTGGGATCGATTGAGGAAGGTCTTCGAACCTGTTGGGCGCGCATCCCTCGCATCCCCCTGAAAGACCTCAACTGCAAATGTCCGGTGATGGAAGATTGCAGAGGTGGGTGTCGCTACCGGGCGAACATACAAGGCAATCTATTTCAACCAGACCTCTTCCAATGTTACGCAAGAGGGGTTTTGAAAGGGGGTGAATGAAATGACCATCAAGAAGGTGGCCAAAAAATTCTCCGGTCTTTGCAAGTGTAAAGCATCTTGTTAAAGCGTCTACTGGGGTTCCCTCCCAAGAAGAGAGGGAACCCCTATTGAGCCTTGAGTGAGATAAAGTTTCCGACAAAAGAACAGGTTTGAAAACCTGTTTTTTTATATCCAAAAATTCCTAAAATAGCTGACAGGTGGGTTGGAATGTACCTCGGAATCGACTTTCTCATTACCTCCGAGTTGAAACTCTACCTGGTGGAGGTGAATGTAGGCCTCCCCGGCGGAGCCCATGAGTATCATCTCACCCATTTGGTCCATTTCGGAAAGCCCTCAGATATCTTCAGACGGATTGAATGGACTTCTCGAAAAGTTTATGGAAAGACTTTTAAAGACTATCTCCACTCCCTTCCCTTTATTGAAAGCCTGAAACCTTTCAAGATCTGGATGGATGGAATGGGACCTTTTCCAGAGACCTTCCACCCTGGATTGAGGCTTGAGGATAAATGGAACCAATACCAATTGATCAAATCCTGGACGCCGATGCCTGAGACGATCATCCTTGACCCTGAAGATATGGTCAGGGCGGAACGATTCGTTGAGAGGAGAAAAAAAGTTGTCCTGAAGCGTCGGGTTGGAAGAGGAGGAAGGGATTTACAGGTGATCTCAGAACCATCCGCTTTATGGAAATTGAACCTTGCACCCCACCACTATCTTCTCCAACAATACGTCGAAAGCAAGATCAATGGATATAGCTTATCCGTCCGCTCGGTTGCTTTTGGAGGAGAGTTTATGTGCATGTATGCCAATCTTTCCCCCAGATCCACTTCCAATCACGGGATATTATCCTTTATCTCATCCGGGAACCCATTCGGATTGAGCGAAAGGGATTTCAAGACTGAATCATTCAATCAGAAATCGTGGGAGGCCGAGATATGGTTTGGTGAAAATGAACCGCCATATTTGAAACACAACCTTTATGAAGATGAGGTGGCCAAAGCAACTCTCCTTATTCCCGAACCCTTTTTAAGAATGATCAAGGAGCTCTCTGTAAAAGTTGAAAGGCTTTATGATGGATTAGATCTCTTAAGCCTACCCAAAGCATGCTTCGAATAGAGGATAGATCCTATCCTTTGCAGATTATCAAAGTGAATCATAAAAATATACAAATGTATATTTATTTTATTCAATAAAAATACAATTATTTCAATAAATTACATAAATTAAACCTAACAATTCTAAAAGATATGTATAATTTTAAAATACATTAAGGTTTAACGTTAAATCATATTAAAAAATAATAAAGGTAAAAAACCTAATATAATCAGATTGCTATAAATTTCCTTTATTCCCCTTCCAGGGTTGGCATTAGGTATGCAGATATAAAGGGTGAGGTATTTAAAAAGCCTCAAATAAAAAGAAAGGGGGAATAGGCCATGTTAAGAAAAAGACAAATTTTAAAGGTTGGGGTGATTGGAGCAGCGTTGACACTTCTTGCTACGCCAGCATTTGCGAGGTCCATTGAATTTAAAGGAGCCGGCACCGCTCTCTGGATCTTCTTGATTATCGGCGCCATCATCGTTCTTCTCCAATTGATTCCGGCAGCGATCCTCTTCTTCAGCTTCATCGGTTCCGCCACCACAGCAGCCCTGAAGAAAGAGAAGAAGGTGGAGGAGGAAGTAATTCTCCCAGGTACTGAGCCTGTGGCCGTGAAAAAGTAAGGTTGACAGAAGTTCTGGGTTTTGTTAGAAAGACTACACTATACTTGATTGAAACACTTATTTCTGTCATCTTTTAAACAGAGGAGGGGGCCATGAATATCAAATTAAGTGCCGCTAATATAGTGAGTATCATTATCCTAATGTGCATCCTGGCAGCCATGGTATCGATTGCCGTGATGCAGGTCGTACGGACTGTCGAGGATATAGGCCCAAAAATTTATGTGGTGGGAGGAGCTGTCGTCGTCGTCGGAGCGATCATTCCTATCATGTTAATCATCCTCGTTAAACATTTAAAGAAATTGAGTCAAGATTAAAGGATCTTGTTTCCCAGTTGACAATTTGCCGTTTCCCCCTATATATAAAAAGAGCAGGGAGAATTTAATTCCTGCTCTTTTTTGTTATGGTAGAAGATCACTTTATCGAATTAATTAATGTCACGAAAACGTATCATCAGGGGGACAACCCGGTGGTCGCCCTGGACCACATCCATTTAGATATATCAAAGGGAGAGTTTTTAGCCATCACAGGCAAAAGCGGCTGTGGAAAGTCTACCCTGATCAACATCATTGGAGGCTTGGATTCTGCAGATCAAGGCCAAGTGATGATCAACGGTGAGGATCTCTCCAAGATGGATGACCGACGGTTGACTCTTTTTCGACGAGACCGGGTCGGCATCATTTTCCAATTTTTTAATCTCCTGCCCATTTTAAATCTCGAAGAAAATATCGTCCTCCCCCACCTTTTACGGGAAGGCTCCAATCCTCCGAAATCTAAAATTGACCACCTCCTTCAGGAAATGGGGCTTGATGAGAGAAGGACTCATCGTCCCCATGAACTTTCAGGTGGGGAGATGCAACGGGTAGCCATCTGTCGGGCCCTGATCAACGATCCTGAAATCATTCTCGCTGATGAGCCAACGGGTAATCTCGATTCGGCTTCCGGAAAACAGGTCTTGGAGATCCTCCGGCGATTACGTGACGGACAAGGAAAGACCATTGTCCTCGTCACCCACAGCCAGGAAGGAGCAGCCATGGCTGATCGAGTATTGAGAATGAGGGATGGGAAACTCTCTTTGATATAAATCCCCCTTCATCCCCCCTGCCTACCGGCAGGCCCTGAACCGTGCTGGTACAGGGCAGGCAGGCTTTTTCTAAGGGGGAAACCCTGTCCCCCTCTTTAACAAAGAGGGGTGAGGGGAGATTTCATGACACTCTTATACCTATTAAAAAATATTACTCTGCGCCACCTTCATCTCCATAAAGGACGAACCCTCCTCTCCATGATCGGAATTGCCCTGGGGGTAAGTGTCTTTGTCAGTGTTCAATTAGCCATTCACACGGCCATCGAATCCTTCAATGCCTCCGTCGATCATGTCTCGGGGAAAGCCAATCTTCAAATCACTTCTTCCGGAAGAGGCTTTTCGGAAGAGGTTTATCTCAAGGTTAAAAAAGTTCCCGGAGTCAAAGCGGCCACACCCGTCATTCAGTATGTCTCCAAAATAGACGAACCCATTGGAGAACCCCTTTATCTTCTCGGCATTGATGTCTTCAGTGATCAGCCCTTTAGAGAATATCAGTTTGATGAGCCCGAACAAGAAGGTCTTCTCTTTTTGAAAGACCCTCACTCCATTGCGATCACAGAAAAATTGGCTCATCGAAATGGATTGAAGAAAGGGGATAAGATCAACCTCATCGTCGGTTCGAAAAAAGTCATCTTCACCATCACCCATCTTTTAAAAATGGAGGGCCCGGCCAAATCGCTGGAAGGAAATTTCGGCCTCCTTGACATTGCTTCCGCTCAGGAAGCTTTGGAGAAGGTGGGGCTCATTGACCGAATTGACCTGATCGTGGATCAATCCGTATCGGTAGCAGTCGTTGGAGGGAGAACTGAAAAAAATAGTCCCTCCAGGGGTTGAAATCCGTCGATCCGATACCCGGAGTGGTCAGATCGAGAAGATGGTTTCTGCTTTTCACCTCAACCTGACAGCCCTCAGTTTCATCTCCATCGTTGTCGGAATGTTTTTGATCTACAATGCCATCTCCATCTCTGTCATTCAGAGGAGGAGGGAGATCGGGATTCTCCGAAGTCTTGGACTCACCCGATCTCGGGTCCTCGGCCTCTTCATTGGGGAGGCAGCGTGGATCGGATGTCTGGGAAGTCTCGTAGGAATAGGAATGGGAATAGGTTTGGCAAAGGTCATGCTCTATCTCGTCTCCCGAACGATCACCGCCCTCTATATTCTGGTGAAAGCAGAACATCTTTTTCTTTCTCCGTCCGTTTTAATGGCAGGGTTTGGGATGGGGGTGTTGGCCTCCGTCCTCTCTTCCATCGGCCCTGCGAGAGAAGCCTCCAAGATTGCACCCAGGGAGGCCATGGCGCTGGGGACCCTTGAGACTAAAATAAAGACCCGTCTCAGTCATTTCAGTCTTGTCGGCATCGGTTTCCTCATCCTTTCCTTCCTCTTTGCCATCCAGAAGCCCATCTTTCAGCGGCCCCTCTTTGGCTTCCTGGCTGCCCTTCTCATCCTCATCGGAGTCTCCTTTCTGATCCCCTCTGTCACCACTCTCCTCAACCGTCTCCTCGCTCCATTCCTCCACCTCCTCTTTGGATCAGAAGGAAAATTGGCGAGTCGATACATCCATGACTCCATGGCTAGGACGGTGATCACCATCGCCGCATTGATGACGGCCCTCTCCATGCTCATCAGTATCTCCATTATGATCTTGAGTTTTCGAAAAACGGTTGACCTCTGGGTGGAACAATCGATCAATGGCGATGTGTTTATCTTCCCGGGCTCCTATTCCATTACGGGTTATTCTGCCCTCCTCCCCCTCGAGGTCTCAAGGGCACTGCCTTCTCTACCCGGAGTCAAAGCCGTGGATTCCTTCAGAGCTTTAGAAGTTGAATATCAAGGCCAGCCCGCTTTGATTGCCTCGGTGGATGGAGAGGTTTTTCTTAACATGAAGGTGATTCGTTTTACACGAGGAAATCCTCGGAACATTCTTCAACAGTTCGCTGCTGGCCAAGCCATTCTTATTACAGAAAGCTTCTCTCTCAGACACCAGGTGAAGGCTGGAGATCGGTTGAAGCTCAATACCCCACAGGGAGAAAAGGAGTTTCTCGTCTCCGGCGTTTTTTATGATTATTCTTCGGATTGGGGAATGGTCTTGTTTGAGAAAAAACTCTTTCAATCACTTTGGAACGATGAAACCCTTCATAGCGCTGGCATTTATTTAAAAGAAGGGGTGTCTCAAGAGGACTTTAAAGAGATCCTTCGAGAGAGATATTCAAAACCCTATCGCCTCTTTGTCGTCTCCCATCGTGAATTGCGTAAGGAGGTCCTGAAGATCTTTGATCAGACCTTCGCCATCACTTATGCCCTTGAATTCATCGCTATCATCGTGGCCATTCTTGGAATCATCAATTCCTTAAATGCCCTGATCATCGAAAGGCAGCGGGATATAGGGATCATCCGAGCCGTGGGTGCATTCCGAAGACAGATTGAGAAGACCACTCTCATCGAAGCAGGGTTGATCGGGTTTTTTAGCCATATCCTCGGCCTCCTCTGTGGGTTTCTCCTCTCCCTTCTTCTCATCTATGTGATCAATAAACAATCCTTTGGATGGACGATCCAGTTTTCCATCCCTCTTTGGAGTTTAATCGAATCATGGTTGGTGGTGATGATGACCTCCATCGGCGCTGGCTTCATTCCAGCCCGACGGGCTGCCAAAATGAATGTGGTGGAATCATTGAGGATGGAATAAGAATAAGTTATGAGTTATAGAGTTATGAGTTGCGAGTTATGAATTATGAGTTATGAGTTAGTAGTTCGGAGTTCGGAGCTAACTGACTCAATAATTTGCAATTTGACCAATATTCCGAACTCATAACTCCGAACTGGAGGCTAATCATGGCTGAGGAAATTTATAAAAAGTTGCAAGGCATCTTGGCCTCCTTAGGCATGGGTTATCCGGAAAAAGAAGAGCTTTTAGAGATTCTCAGGGAGAATTTCACCCCTTTGGAAGCGGAAGTGGCCTTAGCCATCCCAACAAAAGTAATTCCTTTCGAGCCTGCTCTCGTTTCAGAGATCGCACCTCATCTAAACATTTCGAGAGAGGAATTGGAATCGATTTTGTCAAACTTAGCCCAGCGGGGCCTCCTCTTTTCAAAAAAGATGAAGGATGGAAATACCGGATACGCCCTTCAACAGTTTGGGTATGGCTTCCCACAGACCTTTTTCTGGAGAGGCGTCAATACTCCGATTGCAAAAAAGATGGCTGAGTTGGTCGCCAAATATTCTGGAAAAGAACAACTGAAAGAGGTGTATGGGAACACCAAAACCAAGGCCTTTCGTTATCTTCCTGCCACTCCGTCATTTGAGCCGGAGAGCCATGCGGTATTCCCTTTTGAAATGATGGAGGAGGTGATCAAAAAGGTCAAAGTGATTGCCCTGGTCCATTGTCCCTGTCGGGCAACCGCCCAATTGATTGGAAAGAAACGGTGTGATCATCCTCTGGAGAACTGTATCAAATATGATGAACTGGCGGAATATCTGATTGAAAAGGGAATTGGAAAGGAGATTACAAAACAGGAAGCTCTGGAGGTGATCCGAAAATCTGAGGAGGCAGGCCTCGTTCACATGGTTGACAATGCCCGGGAAGGAATCAAACACACCTGCAATTGTTGCGGTTGCTGTTGCTGGTCCGTGGGGACGATCAGGAGAAAGAAAATTCCAAGGGATGTCCTGATGGCCACCTACTTCCTCAGGGAAACGGACCACGAGAAATGTACCGGCTGCGGAGAATGTGTGGAAATCTGCCCTGTAAATGTCATCAAGATGGAAGGCGATTTCCCTGTGGTGGACAAAGAATGGTGTATCGGTTGTGGTGTATGTGCCATCCCCTGCCCTGTTTCAGCCGTAAAATTGGTGAGAAAATCTGATGCCATTCCTCCAAAGGACTTTAAAGAATTGCACCAAGAGATTCTGAAGGAGCGAAAACCCGTAGCATAAAGATAAAGATCAGCGTCTGGCGCGGCTTTTCGCTCCAGTCCGCCGGAGCGACGGGTTCGGTGCTTATCTTGTGAAAGGGATTCCGAGGTCCTTGCAGATTTTCCGGGCAAGCTTGTCGTTGATATCGGCGTGACGGGGGACAGACGAGCGTCGGTTCTGTGACGGGTTGCTCCACCATGAGTGACTCCCGCCTTCGCGAATGAAGACACAGCCTTGCTCATGCAGGTGCCTGAGCAACTCCGTGCGCTTCATAGAGTGACCGGTTCCTCGGTATAATCGGGGGCTGCAGCCTGAATTGCTTCCTGACGGTTGAGTTCGAGGGCTTCAGCAAGTGTGGTACGCAAGCTGGCGAGCAGTTCCTCCCGGGTGTGCTCCTGGCAGTTCACCCCCGGCACTTCCTCAATCCATCCGATCCACCATTCGCCGTCCTGCTTTGTCACTGCCGTGTACGTGTTAGCCATGTTCAATCACCTCAACCACATCATAGCATCTCTCGTTTTCTTTGTCCACGCACCGAACACAAAGCCGGGAAGCTCGTCGTTTGGGCGATCCGGTAGGGTGACCCGTCATATGCGTGACTGAATAATTTTAGCTTCTTCGGATATGTCCTTGGCGAGTAACTATTTATGTTTCAAGCCTGATTATAATTTTTTCTCGTTCAATAATTTCTCTTGCTCGTTGTCGAATTCTCCACCACCGGCATTGGAAGCGGTTGAATAGCCGCGTGGACAGACGGAGCAGCGGGGCGTCCCGCGCATCAGTTCCGTTGGGAGATGAACTTTTCCCAGAACCGAACGGCTTCCACGATCCAGCCTTCGGCGCTGGTCCTGGTTCCTGGCCCGAAGCCATGACCGAGATTTCCATACTTGTGGTACTCCACCTCTATTCCTGCGCTGCGCAGGGCCGCAATTCGTCTTTCCATCGAAGCTGGCGGCGCGATTGCGTCCTGTTCGCCGACCACGACGAAGGTCGGAGGCTCAGCGGACGAGTGATCTGAATGGGCTGTGTAGGCCATCACGACAACTGACGGTTTTGGAAGCATGTCGCCGCCATGGGCGGCAACGCCGTGCGAACCGAGGGCAGCCGCCATCCTTGCGCCGGCCGAGCTTCCCCAAAGGGAGTAGTCCCGGGTGCTGACGCCGAGCGCCTTCGCGTTGCGGAAGATGTAGGAGATGGCTGCAGCCAGATCCTCGGTGGCGACTGCGCCGCCATAGCCTGCGCGATATCGCAGCACGAAAGCGTTGTAGCCCCTGGCGCTGATCTCGGCGGCATAGGGAAACCCTTCGTGGACGGAGCCGACATAGGAGAAGCCGCCGCCGGGGGATATCACGGCGAAGGGAGCACTGGGCTTTCCGCGGAAGAAGAACAGACCTGTATTTTCGCGTGCGGGTTGCCCCTGCTTCTGTTCTTCGCTGTAGAACGGGTAGAACACGGCGTGACCGCTATTCACATCGTCGATCATGCGATTGAGCGCGCCCACCACCGTCTCAGCATCCACGTGGCTGTGATACGGCAGGAGCGAACCGATATCGCTCAGGCGCATGGCTTGGTCATAGCGACGGCCATCCCACGGCAATAGCAGCCTCGCGAAACCGGCGAAGGCCGGGTGGCTGAGGAGGTCGCGTATGTTGTCATCGGCGTTCAAATGTCGGCCCTTACTTCCGATGACTGCCCCTTTCCTTATCTCATCGCTCCTGCTGTCGGCGAGAACGATATCCTTCCCGTTCGCCTCGGCGAGCGAGGGCGTCAACAACAACGGGAGCACCAAGCAAGCGGTTTTGATCGCGCCGAACATAATTTGGTGACCTGGGCTGTCAATCCGCGGTGGCGGCCAATGCCGGCTTCTGGCTGATAGCGGCCACCACACAAGATACGCCGCGCAGCGTCGAATGCCGCATAACGCCAAGGGTCAGGCGCGCTGGTAAGCGTCGCCTGCGCCCTCTTGTTGGCCATCCGCTTTGAATCCTTCGTGAAAAGTGACGGTGCCCTGAGGAGCATGCCCGTCGAAAGACAGAGCGAAGAAGACCTCCTGTGGCACTCCCTCATGCACAAGTCCAGACATGTTCTTGAACCCGAATTTCCTGTAGTAATCCGGATGTCCCACGAGACAACATCCTTGAGCATTCATATCTTTCAGCCGTGACAGCCCTTCCCGTATCAGGGCTTTGCCAATGCCCTTTCGCTGGTGCTCCGACAAAACGGAAACAGGTCCAAGGCCATACCAGTTCGTTGTGCCGTCGGAAATGGTCACGGGAGAGAAAGCAATATGCCCTATCACTCGGCCATCCATTTCTGCGACCAACGATACCGTAAGAGCTTTGGCGGCACGTAGCGCCTCGATGATGAACTGCTCCGTGTGGTTACTGATCTCCAAGGTTTTGAACGCTGCGATAGTCACCTCAGTTATCGCGCAAACATCGTCAGGCGTCTCGTTCCTGATAACGATCTTGGATTCATAGTCTCACATCCCTCCTTCTTGCAGGCCAAC
>CAWFSX010000030.1:0-29710 GCA_963818595.1 uncultured delta proteobacterium | reverse complement strand
AAGGGGAATCCGCTGGAGGATCTCTTCTAATACTTTCTGAACGGTCTGCAGCGGTTGACCCTTGATGCGTGTGTAATATTCCTCCAGCACGTCCTGATGGTCATCCATGATGACGGTATTTGCGCTGACGGATCCAACATCAATACCTAAATAAAGCGACTTCATCTCCTGTGACCAATCACTCCATGAGTTAATCCCTCTCTTCCCCCTTTCGTAAAGGGGAGAGAGGGGGTATTACAAAATTTTAATCGATTCGAATTCGACTTTTCAAGTTTAATTTCTTCATTATTGAAACCCTTCAGTCATGGGGTGGTATTTAACCTGATAGGATCGGAAGGTTCTCCCTTCAAAACCTTGTAAAGCGGTCATAGAGGTCATACCAATCGGCCATCCTGCCCTTTGCCTTGTGATTTTAGGAAGCGAACCTACGCAGTTCAACGGATAGAGGTTTCGCTTCAAGGTTTTCCCAGGAGAACCTCCCGACCCTTTTCCGCCCTCTTTAACGGAGTGGTTACTCATTATTTCATTGGTCATTGCGAACACCCGAAGGGTGTGTGGCAATCCCAAAAGCAAGGGGGCTTCCCTGCCTGCCGTTAGGCGGGGTTTCGCTCGCAATGACATCTCTGTATATCTTCATGCCTGCCATAAATTCCGTTAGACCATTGAATTCATGATGATCTTGTGATAGTTTTCAAATCGATATGGAAAAGGTAAGGGTACGGGTCATCATTGAAGGAAGGGTCCAAGGGGTTTTCTTTCGTCACCACACTCAGGAGATGGCTTTTAAATTGGGAGTGAAAGGTTGGGTGAAAAACCGCAGAGACGGTCATGTCGAGGCTGTCTTTGAGGGCGATCAGGAACGAGTGGATCAGGTCATCCAATGGTGCCATCGGGGTCCCCCTGAAGCAAGGGTGACAAAGGTTTATCTAACTTGGGAGATTTATGCCGGGGAATTTGAGGACTTCTCCGTTAATTACTGACTTCTCTTTGGAGCCTCCTTTTCCCTTTAAATATTTTTTTCTTCACATCCTTCTCCACCTCTCCCTTCTCCCTTTTGATCATTTCCTCCATGACCTCCATTTTTTTGCCGGTATCGATTAATCCCTCTCCCACCTTCTTCACAGTCGTACCGCCACCGAAATAGAGAAAGAGAAAGAAGATGAGGATGCCAACAATTACTCCTATTAAGAACTTAATCATTATCCTTCACCCTCCTTTTTGCTCCAAAACTACCAGGATTTCTTAAATTTTTCAATCCTTTTCTAAATGATCCAATAAACCTTCCTTCATCTCACCCATCCAAAAAATGACCTTGACCTGAAAAAACCAGGAGGATGTGTTAGGATTTTGTAAATATTCAGCAATTCTTAAATAATCTGATGGGGAACGATTCGATATGAAACGGTTTGGTTGGCAGATTCTCTTGGGTTCATCTTTCATCGTCCTCTCTGCGATTTTTTATCTCATCCATTATGCCATTTTTAAAGATAGTCACCATATCTTTCTCTACCTGATCGGCGATATAGCGTTTCTTCCCATTCAGGTGTTATTGGTCACACTGATCATTGACCAGTTACTCAGTGCAAGAGAAAAACGGGCGATGCTCAAAAAAATGAACATGGTAATCGGCGCTTTCTTCAGCGAAGTAGGAACCCAGCTTTTGAAAGCTTTCTTCGACTTCGCCTCTCATGACGACCAAATCAAAAAAGATCTATTTGAGAACAACGACTGGTCCAACAAAACATTTTCCAATATTAATAAACATCTTAAGAGTTACGATTATCGTATCGAGAGTCAAAAAGGCGATTTAGAGGGCTTAAAAAATTTCCTTCTAGAGAAAAGGGATTTCTTATTGGGCCTATTGGAAAACCCCAATTTGCTGGAACATGAATCCTTCACCGAACTTCTCTGGGCCGTCTTCCATCTCACAGAAGAGTTGGCCTTCAGACCCGGTCTTAAACAGTTGCCGGAAACAGACTACGGACATCTTTCAGGAGATATCAAAAGAGCCTATGTCCTGCTCATCTCCGAATGGTTAGCTTATATGAAACATTTAAGGGACAACTATCCCTATCTCTTCTCTCTGGCGGCAAGGATGAATCCTTTTAATCCACATGCATCACCCATCGTAGAATGAGCCGATTTTTTTGTCTCCTCCCTTTATCAAAGGGAGGTTGGGAGGGATTTTCTTGGTTCTCCACCTAATCAATCTACTAACCACCCTTTTTATTATGACAGCTTTGTTGATCTTCCCTCCATGGATCCCTAGCGTTCAATCACAATCCTTCATCGAAGCAGGAAACTTTTCTGCAGAGGCTCCAGAAAACACTCTGCCACCAGGCTGGAAACCACTGACTTTTAAAAAAATAGATCGACACACAACTTATACTCTGGTTAAAGAAGGTAATACAGTGGTCATCAAGGCTGTGGCAGAGGCATCGGCATCCGGCTTGACTCGGGAGATCAAGATCAATCCAAAAGAATATCCCATCGTGCAATGGCGATGGAAGGTAACTAATACCCTGAAGAAGGGAGATGTATACAAGAAGGGAGGCGATGACTATCCAGCCCGTCTCTATATCACCTTTGAGTTTGACGCCAGCAAATTTAGTTTTTTCGAAAAAGTAAAATACGAGACAATCAAATTATTGTACGGACAGTACCCACCTCTTGGTGCGATCAACTACATCTGGGAAAGCAAGGCTCCTATTGGAACAGTTGTTCCCAATCCTTATACCGACCGTGTGAAGATGATAGTGGTGGAGAGTGGTGAGGCCAAGCTCAATCAATGGGTGAATGAAGAACGGAATATCTTTGAGGACTACAAACGGGCTTTTGGCGAGGAGCCCTCGATGATTTCAGGTGTGGCCATTATGACCGACACCGACAACACTGGCGAGTCCGCCACCGCCTACTATGGTGACATTGTCTTCAAAAAATGAATCATCAGCACATCCATCTCTTCCTACTAAACTACTTCCTTGTAATGTTGTTTTTACATTTTTGTCCCACCATACAACTTTTGAAGTGGTAATCGATAATTCTCATGAAAGAAAAATAATATTGGAGAAAGAGGTGAATTGGAGTAGAATGGGCTGAGGGTGAACTATGGAGAAAGACCGAGTTCAAAGATATGCTGATAGTTTAGAAAAAACTATCCGAAATAACTTTCATTACTTAAAAAAAACGATAGAAGACTTTCAGGAGATGTGTCGGATGGTCACCCCCGAAAGGAATATTCCTGCAGGAATTCTTGTTGATATCCGTGAGATGTACAAAGAGATTCGTAACCGCCTGACAGAGATCAAGGTGATCGAACAACTCCTTCAGGGCAAATATCGGCAGTATTATCATCGGGATTCCATGCGCGACAAAGAGATCATGGAATTAGGATTCGTCGCTAAAAACTGCTACTCCAAATTCGAATATACATTGATGCAGATAGAAGCGATAAAAAGGTTGAAGGAAAGCTCTCAAAAGATGGACCATCCGAGTGAACCTTTGCAATGGTTTCACTCTAAAGAGAATCAGGTCGCCCTGATAAACAACCTGAGGATATTAAAGGAATTGGATTACGAACCTACCCCCGAAGAAATTGGTGCGGAGAGACGAGAGATGGTTGGAAGTCGAACCCTTACCCTCTTCCTGCTCAGCGGGGATCCACTTTCTCTTGATCACCTCCAATCCCAGATCCAATTGCGAGAACACGATATCTTAGAGCGATATGGCCAAGAGGAGGTCCGCGGAGTTTTGGTTCATTTGAAAAAAGTCAATCTTCCTGAGGTGGAGAGGGTGTTTAGACACATCATGGAAAACAGGGATTTGAGGAAACTTAAATGTCTCCTCATGCCAATCCATTCTCCAAAGGACCTTGAGGGTAACTTATTAAATTTGATCCATACAACTCTCCGACAGATGGCGGAGGGGGAATTAAAAACAATTTCGATTTGACATCCTCCTTTAACATCAAACCCGCATGGCGCATAGAGCCTGCCTACCGCAGGTAGGCAAAGCGCATAGGGATAAAATCTTTTTTGGTTTGACACCCTCCTTTGAAGTCGTTATAAAGAAATAATTTGAGATCTCCAATAACTCCCCTTTTGATAAAGGAGGGGGTGAATAAGAAATCACTGGAATAAGTGATGAATCAGAACCTGAAAGAATTTTACTTCTTCAGCGATTTTTTAAATCAAAGGGTTTATAACCCTTCCCATCAGAGGGTCGGTAGAATATCGGATTTAGTGGCCGAGAGGGTAGAGCCTTATCCCATGATCATCGGGATGATGATCCGAATGAGGAGAAGAAACAGGTATCTTCCCTGGGAGAAAATTATTCAAATCGAGCCCCAGCTCACCCTCTCGGAGAAAGAGCTCCTGGACCTCAAGGCAACCCTTCCAGAAAAAGAACTCATCCTTCTCCGAGAAGAAGTCATGGATAAACAGATTGTCGATACCTTCGGTGCAAAGGTGGTGAGGGTCAACGACCTCCACTTTCTTCGGGTGGATTCCCGACTCAGGCTGGTTCACGTCGATGTGGGATTTCGTGGCCTGATGAGAAGGGTGGGATGGGAGAAGGTCGTGGATCAAGCCCTCCGCTGGCTTTTCTCCTATGTCCTCCCCAATCAATTCATCTCCTGGAAATATGTCCAACTCCTTTCAGGCTCAGACCTCCTTCAGCTCAGCGTCTCTCAGAAGAAACTTTCCCATCTTCACCCTGCAGATTTGGCCGATATCATCGAAGACCTCAGTGGTCGTGAACGGTCCGCCATTTTCCATGCCCTGGATGCCGAGACGGCGGCGGAGGCCTTGGAGGAGATCGATCCAAAGATTCAAAAGGTCTTAATCGAGACCATCTCTGTGGAGAAGGCCTCTGATATTGTCGAGGAGATGTCCCCCAGTGATGCCGCTGACCTTCTCGGTGACCTTCCTGAAGAAAGGGCGGAGGAAATCCTCGAAGGAATGGAGCAGGAGAAGGCGGAAGATCTGAGAGAACTCCTCGTCCATCCCGATGAAACAGCAGGGGGTCTGATGACCACCGCCTACCTTAGTCTGACTCCTGGAGTAACGATAGAGACAGCCATTGCACGATTGAAGGCAGAAGCTCAGAATTTAGATATTATGGACTACATTTTTATTAGTGGACGATGAGGAGGTCCTCCAAGGAGTGGTAAGCATTCGCGACCTTCTTACCGCCCACCCCCATCAAACCCTCGCCTAGATCCAACCTTCAAGAGTGGTGAGCGTCAAGCTGGATGAAGACCAGAATGAGGTCGTGGAGGCCTTCGCGAAATATGGATTCAGGGCCCTGCCTGTCGTAGATGAAAAGGGCCATCTGAAAGGAGTAATCAGCTTCCGCAGTGTCTTAGGGATTGGCACCTGATGCTGGTAATAAGACTACAAGCACCAATAACCATATAATCACCAATATTCAAATTCCAATGATCAAAATTGTTTGGGAATTCGCTCATTGGATATTGGAGCTTATTTGGAATTTGAGATTTGGTTATTGTGATTTCATATATTTTTAGCTGAAGGGTTCAGTATGGCTGATTATAAAAAATGGGTTTCGAGTTCGAGGCGCTCGCTGTGGAGAACAATAGGACTCTTCTTCATTCTGATGGGGCCTGGCATCATCACCTCTAATGTGGATAACGATGCTGGGGGGATCACCACCTATTCCTTGGCTGGGGCAGAATATGGACTTAAGCTTGTTTGGTCCCTGATTCCAATTATGATCGCCCTGATCGTGATCCAAGAGATGTGCGCTCGCATGGGGGTGGTCACGGGCAAGGGGCTCTCGGATCTGATTCGTGAAAAATTCGGCGCCAAGATTACCTTTTATCTGGTCATCGGTGTGTTTTTTACTAATATGGGAAACGTCCTTTCCGAATTTGCAGGGGTGGCAGCAGGATGGGAAGTCTTTGGGGTCAATAAATTTATCTCCGTCCCGATCAGCGCTTTTCTGGTCTGGTTAATGGTGGTCAAGGGATCTTATAAGTCCGTGGAAAAGGTGTTTCTGGTCGCCTGTGTGTTCTATATCTCCTACATTGTCACGGGTATCATCGTGAAGCCGGATTGGGGGAATGTCTTTGAACAATTTCTGCATCCCCAATTGAGTCTTCAGCCCTCAGAAATGACCATGCTCATCGGTGTGGTGGGAACCACGATTGCCCCCTGGATGCAATTTTACCTCCAGGCTTCGATCGTTGAGAAAGGGATCAAAATTGAGGATTACAAATTTGCCCGATTTGATGTGGTCATGGGAGCGATTGCCGTCCATATCGTAGCCTTCTTTATCATCCTCGTCTGCTGCAGAGACCCTTTTCAAGCACGGTGTCCGGATCGAGACAGCCAAAGATGCAGCCCTTTCCCTCGCTCCCTTGGCCGGTAAATACTGCACTTACCTTTTCGCCTTTGGGCTGATCAACGCCTCTCTCTTTGCAGCATCGATTCTTCCCCTTTCCACTACTTATCTCATCTGCGAAGGATTAGGTTGGGAGGCTGGTATCGACAAAAAGTTTGTGGAGGCCCCTCAGTTCTATGGGTTCTATTCCTTAACCATTTTTTTAGGAGCAGGCATCATTCTTTACCCCAACTTTCCCCTCATCCCGATCATGTACTTTTCACAGGTCCTCAATGGAATGGTTCTGCCTTTTGTTCTCATCTTTATGCTCCTTCTCATCAACGATAAAAAGTTAATGATGAATTACACAAACGGCCCTATCTTCAATGTCATCGCCTGGGTGACTTCAATCGTGATGATTGCTCTCACCCTCCTCCTTATCATTCAAATGCTTTGAACTCTATGGTGGGGAGATTTCGATTCTTGATTTTTCAATTGACCTCGGTTAACTTTCATTTACCATAAATGGAGAAAAGATCATGAAAACCGCGATCATGGGTGCTGGAGCCATGGGAAGCCTTTTTGGGGGACTCCTGGCCCTCGCAGGAGAGGAGGTGTGGCTCGTCGATATCTGGAAGGAACACATCGATACCATCCGCTCGAAGGGCCTTGTTCTGGAAGAGAAAGGGAAGGCCCAACCTATCCCCATTCATGCCACCACGGAGGTGGCTTCTGTGGGAAAGGTAGACCTGGTTCTAATCTTTGTAAAAACCTATCATACAGAAAAGGCTGTTTCCGATGCACGGGCGCTACAAAGAGAAAGTACGGTCTTTCTCACCCTCCAGAACGGTCTGGGGAATGAGGAGACCATTTGTAAGCACATTGATCGAAAAAAGGTGTTGTTAGGTGTCACAGGACAGGGAGCCACCCTATTGGGACCGGGTCATATTCGCCATGCAGGATGGGGAAAGACCTATGTGGGCGAATTAGATGGAAAGACGTCCGATCGGGTCAATCAAATTGTCCAAATGTTTCGTAAGGCCGGAATTGAAACAGAAGTCTCCTCCAAAATTCATAACCTCGTCTGGGAGAAACTCTTCGTCAATGTGGGCCTCAATGCCCTAGCCGCTTTATTGGGGTTGAAGAACGGACAACTTCTCGATTATCCTGAAACCTTGAGATTGATGGAGGCCCTGGTCTCTGAAGCGATTGAGGTCGCCAAAAGAAAAGGGGTCCAGATCGAAGGGAATCCTATTGACAGGGTCAAAACCGTCATCGAGGCGACCCGGGAGAATCGGTGCTCGATGGGCCAGGATCTGGACTTCAAACGGAAGACCGAAATTGACGCTATCAATGGAGCCATTGTGAAGGAAGCAGACAAATTTGGAATCCCTGTTCCCTATAATCAGATGATCACTGATTTGATTAAAGTAATAGAAAAAACTTTCTAAATACGAAACACGAAATCCGAAACTCGAAACAAATTCAAATGACCGAAATACAAAATTCAAAACTAATGACTTTCACATAAATAATGGAACGAAGATCACCATCACATTAGCCCCCCTCACCTTTGTCCTCTCCCCCGTGGGCGGGGGAGAGGGGAGGGTGAGGGGGAATTAATAATTATGTATAAAGTTGCATTACTTTTACGAAGCACAATAATTGGAATTTAGGATTTGCCTGCCCTGTTAAATATGTGCCGGGGCATTTTCTGGTTGATTTATTATGGTATCGTGCAAAAAAAGTCATCAATTTCGAACAAAATTATTTAACAAGGTAAAGATTTCGATATTCGAATTTCGAATTTTAAGGAGGGCTAAATGGATCGCAAAAAAATAACTCCAGTTGAAATTCAGGCAATGAAAAAGGATGCAAAAAAGATCACTATGCTGACAGCCTATGACTATCCCATGGCCCTGCTCGAAGACCGGGCTGGAATCGAAATCATTCTGGTGGGAGACTCACTGGGGATGACGGTATTGGGTTATGAAAATACCCTCCCGGTGACCATGGATGAAATGATTCACCACACCAAGGCCGTGACTCGAGGGGCAAAATATGCTCTGATCATCGGTGATATGCCCTTCATGTCCTATAATACCTCGGAACGGGATGCTATTTTCAATGCGGGTCGATTCATGAAAGAGGGAAGAACCGACGCTGTCAAGTTGGAAGGAGGCGCCAGTGTCAAGGAGATTGTGAGTGCTATCGTCAAAGCGGGCATTCCAGTGATGGGCCATATCGGACTAACACCTCAAACCATTTCAATGCTCGGAGGATTTAAAGTCCAAGGCAAGGATGCCCAGGCTGCCCAGAAGATCATTGATGATGCCCTGTCCCTCGAAGATGCAGGGGCCTTTTCTGTTCTCCTCGAAGCGATTCCAGCTCCCATTGCAAAGAGAATTACAGAGCGCCTCAAAATCCCAACCGTTGGAATCGGCGCAGGTATCCACTGCGATGGCCAGGTGTTAGTCGTCCATGATATGCTGGGGCTCTTCGATCGTTTCACACCCAAGTTTGCCAAGCGATATGTTAATCTGAGCGAACTGATGCTCAAGGCCTTTGAATCTTATAGAGAGGAGATCTTAAAGGGGACGTTTCCAACAGACCAGCATAGTTTCCATATCGATGAAAAAGAACTCAACAAAGTAAAATAGTGAAGAGGGATTAGTTCTTAATGAAATTCAAATAACAAAAAGGAGGAAAAAGTTATGAAACGGACATTTGTGATCGCTATTCTCATCGCTCTTTTCATCCTGAGCACAGCTTTGATGGATTCCGCTTCAAGCCAGGACAAACCCATAGTCCTGAAGCTCGGTCATGCTGTTGCTCCAGAACATCCCTATCATCTTGGGGCTGTGAAGTATGCAGAACTGGTTGCCCAGAGAACCAAAAACAAGGTGAAGATCGATGTCTACCCTTCTACTCAGCTGGGCAACGAGCGAGACATGGTGGAGGGACTCCAGCTCGGAACCATTGATCTGGTGGTGACCTCAACCGGTCCATTAGGCGGGTTTGTTCCAAAGATGTTCGTCGTGGATTTGCCCTTTCTCTTTCGTGATCGTGAGCATGCCTATAAGGTGCTTGATGGTCCCATTGGAAGAGATCTCCTCGACGCCTTCGCCCCTAAAGGCATTAAGGGACTTGCTTTCTGGGAAAACGGATTCCGACAGATCACCAATAATGTGAGGCCCATTGAGAAACCTGAGGACCTGAAAGGGATTAAAATTCGAACGATGGAGAACAAAGTCCACCTCGCTTCCTTCAGGGCTTTTGGAGCAAGTCCCACTCCAATGGCATGGAGTGAGGTTTACACAGCACTCCAGCAAAAAACGATCGATGCCCAAGAGAACCCCATTGCCATCATCTATCATCAAAAAATCGCTGAGGTCCAGAAGCATCTTACCCTGACAGGCCACTTCTATTCTCCCACACCTCTCCTCATGAGTTTAAAAGCTTTCAATGCATTGCCAAAAGATATCCAGAAGATTTTTATGGAGACAGCCATTGAATGTGCCACTTACGAGCGCAACCTACTTCGCGACTCCGAGGCCAAGCAAATCGCCGAACTCAAGGCAAAAGGAATGCAGGTGACCACTCCGAATAAGAATTCTTTCCAGGATGCAGCCGCATCGGTTTACAAGGAGTTTGAATCTCAGTTCGGAAAAGAGACGATTGATAAGATCATTGCCACCAAATAAATTTTTCCCTCATACCCTCTCCCTTTGACGGGAGAGGGCGGGGGTGAGGGTGGCTATAACTTGTTACTTCTCACCTTAATCCCTGCCTGCCGCAAGCAGGCTCTCCCCTGAGGGGAGAGGAAATTTTTTATGCTATTTTCTGTTTGAGAGTTATGAATACTTTATTAGGTGTTCTGACAAAGGTCGATCATATTCTGGCCAAAGCAGAGGCAGCGGTCTTGATCACACTTGTTGCGGTCATGACGGTCGTCGTCTTTCTTCAGGTAGTCTATCGGTATGTCCTGACCCAACCCCTTCACTGGTCCGAAGAACTCGCCCGTTACCTCTTTGTCTGGCTCTCGATCCTTGGGGCTACCCTTGGACTTCAAAAACGTGGTCATTTTGGACTGGACTTCTTCTATCGTATGTTTCCTGATAAGCGAAGACGATTTCTTCAATTCTTGATTTATCTTCTCATGGGAGGTGTTATCCTCGTCATCCTCGTTCAGGGAATCAAGCTTGTGCAAATAACCGTTCTACAAGAGTCTCCAGCCATGGGGATTTCAATGGGTTGGGCTTATGCCTGCCTCCCTGTGGCGGCAGCCCTCATGGCCATCCATCTTGCTAGTAATCTTTTTTAAAGACTGGAATAGTGGAAAGTTGGAATAGTGGAATAATGTTAAAACCACATAAGGCTTGCAATAGCTGTCACGATGATAAGGCTTCCTTATAAAGGGAAGTCAATATCCCATGGTTCCACCATTCCAATATTCCAATAGCTATACTAAATAGGTTTGCCGATGGGTCTTATTCTTAGTCTTGCTTTTATTGTTTTTATTGCCATCAACGTACCCATTGCCTTCAGCATGGGGCTTGCCTCGATCCTTGGCCTCCTGATGAAAGGAAGTATCCCCCTCGTCATCGTGCCACAAAAAATCTTCACGGGCTGCGACTCCTTCCCCCTTTTAGCTGTCCCTTTTTTCATTCTTGCAGGAGCGTTGATGGATACAGGGGGGATTTCGATGAGACTCGTCAATCTCGCCTATGCTCTGGTTGGCCATCTCAGGAATGGTTTGGGAATGGTTTCAATCGTATCGGAAATCTTTTTTTCCGGTATCTCTGGATCCACGGCCGCTGATACAGCAGCCATTGGCTCCATTATGATTCCTGCTATGAACCAGGCCGGTTACAGTCCGGCACGGGCAACAGCTATTGTCTGTGCGGCCTGTGGCATGGGGATCCTCGTTCCCCCATGTATCGCCATGGTGGTGTATGGAGGTGTTGCCAATACTTCCATCGGAGCCCTATTTGCGGGCGGATTTCTTCCTGCTTTGGTCATGGCGTCGGTATTGATGATTCAACTCAATATTCAGGCACGTCGAGCGGGTATCTTACCGGGCAAGTGGGAAGGTATCAAACCCCTCGCCAAAGCTTTTAAAGAATCGCTTCTCGCCCTTTTCATGCCCATCATCATCTTTGGTGGCATCCTCGGTGGAATCTGTACTCCTACGGAGGCTGCTGTTTTAGCCGTCGCCTATGGTCTTATCATCAGCATATTTGTCTATCGCGAAATTACCATTTCAAAACTCGGAGACATTCTTTTAGAAACAGGGATTGTCACCGGGAAGGTAATGATCATGGTAGGAATGGCTTCTGTCTTTGCCTGGATCCTGACTCGTGAACAAGTCCCTCAAGCTCTCGCTAACCTGATCCATTCGATGGGAGGAGGAAAGGTTCTCTTTCTTTTTCTGATCAACATTTCCTTTCTCTTTCTGGGTGCTGTATTGGAAGGAGTCCCCGCTCTCATCATGACGGTGCCCATCCTTCTTCCCATAGCAACTCAATTTGGAATTGATCCAGTTCATTTCGGCATCATTCTCATTGCGAATATGGGGATCGGCCTCTTCCTGCCGCCTGTCGGCCTCGGAGTCTTTATTGGCTGCAGCATTGGAAAGATTACCGTTTCTGAAGTCGCCAAACCCCTTCTTCCCTATCTCGGTGTGAATTTCGCCACGGTTCTATTGATCACCTACTGGCCATGGCTGACCATGGCGATTCCAAAGCTCCTTTTCAAATAATTATATTTCCACCACAACATTTTAAGCTTGAATTCGGATGAGGTTTGATATAATCTTTCTCTGGAAGGAGGTGATCATATGCCGATTTCAGCTTATGTCTTTATTGAGTGCACGGCAGGGGCTGCCAGGGATGTGGCAAAGGAGGCTGGCAAGATCCAGGGAGTCAAGCGAGCCAATGCCACGACAGGTCCTTATGATGTCATCGTTCTGGTGGAGGCTCCGGATATCAATATCCTTGGCGATTTCATCGTCACCAAACTCCAGGGGCTTTCGGGTGTGCTGAGAACTCAGACCAATGTGATTGTGGATTAACACGGATTATCGGATCAACCCTAAAGGGTTGAGTTACAGAAGGATATAAGGACTGTAACTCAAGGCTTCAGCCTTGATTATTGAAAGAGAAAGGAGGGGAGATTATGGGAAGCGTGGTCAAGAAACGACGAAAGAAGATGCGAAAACATAAACACAAAAAGCAATTAGACCGCGATCGTCATAAGAAAAAGAAATAATTGTTTTCATGCGAAGATATACCCTCCATATCGTTCTTTTCATTTTGACAGTGGCCTCCACGTTGATCGTTGGAGGCCCTGCTTATTCTTTTACAATTATACTCATCCTCTTGGGACATGAGATGGGTCACTACCTTATGTCCCGAAGGCATCAGATCAGAGCAACCTTACCCTTCTTTTTACCTCTCCCCCTCCCTCCCTTCGGAACATTGGGTGCTGTCATCCGCATGGAGAGTTCGATCTCTTCTCGAAAGGCCCTTTTCGATACCGGTGTGGCAGGACCTTTTACCAGCCTTATTCTTAGTATTCCTGCAATTGTTATCGGCTTAAACCTTTCTAAAGTTATTCCTGCGTCACACATTAAAGGAGAAATGATCCGCCTGGCAGATCCTCTCCTGTTCACCTTTATTCAGCATTTGGTGATGCGAAATGTCCCTAGTAATTATGAAATAGTTCTACATCCTATTGCATATGCCGGATGGGTTGGCCTTTTTGTCACCGCCCTCAACCTTCTTCCAGTTGGACAGTTAGATGGAGGACACATAGCCTATGCCCTCTTTGGGAGGAGAAGTCGCGCCATCTTCCTCATTACTATCGCTGTCATGGCTTTTATTACCATCTTTTACAACCCTGGATGGCTTCTCTTGGTCATCCTATTCATTATCTTCGGCTTTCGACACCCAAGCCCATTGGATGATCAAACACCACTCGATGGGAAGAGGAAATTTTTAGGAGGACTCGCTTTTCTCGCATTCATTCTTTCCTTCACTCCCACTCCATTTCCCGAATATGTTGAGGAGATTAGACAGGCCCTCCATTGGTTTTAAATCGCTTGGGGCATAGCGCATAGCGCAAAGCGTATCAACCTCTGCAGCTAAAAGACAAGAGATTCACGTTGACTTTTCTACATAGAATTAGTAGGTTTCTATCAATAAAAGATACATTCCTCACAGGTCATAAATAAGCTAACAACAATAAACCTTAACCTTCCGACTCTTTCCGTTTAGGAAGTTAACCACATGACCACCCAAGAAGTGAAACGTAAGCTCGCTGCCATCCTCAGTGCAGATGTGAAGGGCTACAGCCGCCTGATGGGTGCAGACGAGGAGGGCACTCTGCGCACCCTTAACTGCCTACCGGGAAGTGATGACCGCGCTCATCCAACAACACCAAGGTCGAGTAGTCAACGCGCCTGGAGATGCTTTACTGGCAGAGTTTGAAAGTGTGGTGGATGCGGTTAAATCTGCTGTTGAGATCCAGCGGGAACTTGCTAAACAGAACGCTGAGTTACCCGCCGACCGCAGGATGGAGTACCGCATTGGTATCAATCTCGGGGATGTGATGGTTGATGGAGAAGCTATTTACGGGGACGGTGTTAATATTGCAGCCCGCACTGGAGAGTCTTGGCTGATGCAGGAGGAATCTGCATCTCTGGAACAGCCTTTGACCAGGTTAAGAACAAGCTGCCCTTGGGATATGAGTATCTTGGAGAGCAAACCGTCAAGAACATTGCAGAGCCAGTACGGGTCTATCGAGTCCTGATGGAGCCTGAGGCGGCCGGAAAAGTGATTGGCGAGAAAAAGGTTAAACCGAAACAATGGCAAAGGACAGCTTTAATTGCTGTAGCAATTCTAATTGTGGTTGCCGCTGCCATTGCAGTCTGGCGTTTATACTTACGTCCTGCTCCTCCGATTGAGGTTGCTTCCAAAGAGAAGATGGCTTACCCCTTGCCTGACAAGCCATCTATTGCGGTATTGCCTTTTGTCAACATGAGTGGTGACTCCAAAGAGGAATATTTCAGTGATGGCATCACTGAGGAAATCATTACCGCTCTCTCTAAAGTTCCCTACCTGTTTGTAATTTCAAGACAGTCGACCTTCACCTATAAGGGAAAACCTGTGAAGGTGAAGCAGGTGTCTGAGGAACTTGGGTGTACGGTATGTGCTGGAGGGAAGTGTCCGCAAAGCAGGCGATAAAGTACGGATCACAGCTCAACTCATTGACGCCCTTTCGGGACATCATCTTTGGGCTGAGCGATATGATAGGGATCTCAAGGACATCTTTGCCCTTCAGGATGAGATCACTATGAAGATCATAACTGCAATGCAGGTTAAACTGACTGTGGGAGAGCTTGCAAACGTCTGGGCAAAAGGTACTAAAAACCTCGAGGCTTACTTAAAGTGTATGGAGGCATTTACGAATTACTTTCGCCAAACGAAAGAGGGAAATGCATTGGGCAAGAAGCTAGCAGAGGAAGTCATTGCCCTGGACCCAAAGTATCCGAGAGGGTATATCGTTTTAGCCCAAACACATCTTTGGGATATCTTACTTGGGACAACTGAATCTCCCGAAAAGTCTCTTGCTAAAGCAAAGGAATTGACTAGAAAAGGCTATTGCCCTTGACAACTCTGAATCAAGTGCCCACGGTATTATGGGTTCCATCTACTTGATGTCGAGGCAACACGACAAGGCCATTGCACAAGTGGAGCGAGCGATATCCCTAAATCCTAATGACGCTAGTAACCTACTTCGGCTGGGTTTTGTCCTTTTGAATGCTGGCAGGTCAGAGGAAGCCATTTCAGCCCTCAAGAATGCAAGGCGTCTGAACCCCACTCCATGGCAGCACTACTTCCTCCAATTAGCAACGGCTTATCGTCTGACCGGACAATACAAGGAGGCAATCGAAACAGCCAAAGAGGCCCTAAAACACGTGCCCAATAACATAAACATTTATCTTCAATTGACAGCCACGTATAGTTTGATGGGCCGCGAAGAAGAGGCCCGGGCTGCAGCGGCCGAGGTCATGAAGATAAATCCGAAGTTCTCTCTGGAGTGGTATACAAAGACAATCTACTTTAAAAATCAAGCCGATATAGATCAAAACGATCGAGGCCCTGCGCAAGGCAGGCCTGAAGTGAGGATAAATTGTTTATAAAAATTCTAAATAGGAGGTGTGCTATGAATTCTATCAGCAGATGGAAAGTAGGAGTGGTCGTTATTCTTGGTTTTTTTGCATTCATTCCAGTTGCGCAAGCCCAGACACCTTTCGATGTGACCGAATGCGGTTCAGGGCCAGTCACAGTCGTCTTCCAGAGCAACGAAATTACGGTTTCGGGCCTGGAGGGCAAAGGTATCTTCTTCAGCAACCATGCAAACAAGGTCTTCGACAACTGCACATTTCAGGTGGTTCAGATTGCACGCGTTTTTGAGGGTAAGAGAGTGGCGAACAGTTACTTGAAGATCCATGGACCCTGATGGAGATGTGGTTGTAGCAAGTGTTGACATTGTCGGCCCTGAGAAAACGATGACGTTCCTGCATGGCACTGGCAAATGGAAAGGTATCAAAGGAGGAGCCAAAGGCAAAGGGATTACTACTGGTAAATTTATCGCGCCTGGAACATTCCAAGCCTGCTCCAGATATGTGGGAACCTTTGAATTGCCGAAATAGGCATTCAAGAAAATTTTTTACGCTATGCGTTTTATCTTCTTTGATGGCACCACTTCAGAATTTCTTTGAGTGAAAGAGTATTGAGAACATCTTTAGTTTCAAGCCATCCACGTCTTGCCACAGCCACTCCCAAGCTCATCATCCACATCTGGTCTAAATGATGAGAATCGGTCCCAATCCCAACCCGTACTCCCATCTCTTTTGCTTTCCGGCAATGGATATCATTTAAATCGAGGCGTTCGAAGTAGGCGTTGATCTCCAAGGGCTTTTCCATATTTCTTCGCAGCCTCCATCAGCTCATCCATCTCAACTTCGTAAGGGTCTCTCGCTCCTAATAGTCTACCAGAGGGGTGAGCGAGGATATGGATATAAGGACTTTCTAAAGCTCGAACGATCCTTTTCGTCATCTTTCCCTTATCCTGTTTGAATCCACTATGGATGGCTGCCACAACCAAGTCGAGCTTCTCCAATATCTTTTCGGAAAGGTCTAACTTTCCATCGCTGAGGATATCGACCTCTGCCCCTTTTAGAATTTGAAAGTTCTCTCATTTTCTCATTGATACGATCAATTTCTTCCATCTGTTTCATCAATCTCGATTCATCGAGCCCATGGGCAATCCTGAGGGATTTTGAATGATCGCAGATGGCCACATATTGATAACCCCTCTTCTGAGCAGCCTTAGCAATCTCTTCAATCGAAGAGGTACCATCACTCCATTTGGAGTGGACATGAAGGTCTCCCTTAATTTCGGACTCCTGAACCAATTTAGGAAGGCGTCCTTTTTGTGCAGCTTCGATCTCTCCACGGTCTTCACGAAGTTCGGGTTCAATCCACTCCATTCCCAGGGAACGGTAAACATCCTTCTCTTCTTTTCCTCCGATCTTCTTCTTTCCCTTGAAAACTCCATATTCATTAATCTTGATTCCCTTGGCCTTAGCGATTCCTCGGAGATGAATGTTGTGTCCCTTCGATCCGGTGAAATATTGAAGGGCTGCACCATAGGAATCTTCTTCGACCACACGAAGGTCAATCTGTGTTCCTCCTTCCACAATCACAGAGGCCTTGGTCTCTCCAGAGGCTAAGACCTCTTTAACCTCTGGAAGGTGAGTGAAGACCTGAACGATTTTTTCCTTATCCTTACCTGTGGCTAAGATGTCGATGTCTCCGATATTCTCCTTCATCCTCCGAAGGGAACCTGCCCATTCAATCTTTTTTGACCCTGTCTTTTGCCTTAATGTTTCCACGATCCGCTTGGCCACAGGAAAAGCGGCCCCTAAATTCATTCTGCCTTTGCTCTGTTTAAGGAGCTGGATTCCCCGCTTGATGTTTTCGATCTTTTTCTCACCCATTCCAAAAAGGCCCAATAAAGACCCGTCGTTCAATGCCTTTTCCAGTTGAGAGAAATTACTGATTCCTTTCTCCTTATGGAGCATCGAAAGGGTCTTAGGTCCCATCCCAGGGATATCCATGATGGCAATCAATTCATCCGATACTCCTTTCTTCACCTCTTCAAATTTGGAGACTTTCCCTGTCTTAAGATACTCCTCAATCTTCTGAGCCATGCCTTCACCAATTCCCGGAATGTTTTTGAAGTTCCCCTTGCTCAGTGATCTCTTCAATATCTTGCGTGAGGTCACCGATGATCCTCGATGCCTTTCGATAGGCGCTAATCTTAAAAGGATTCTCCCCTTTAAATTCCAGAATATCTGCCATCTTTTCAAAGAGATCGGCGAGCTCTTTACTCTTCATATCTTAGTCCTTTGATAAATTCTATAAGCCGCACGGTGCAGAAGAGTGAGCATGGAGTTTAAGGTTTTAACGCTCTGCGCTATGCTCTATGCGCCATGCCCTTGTTATTTTGGTCCCATATCGAAGATAATGTTTGAGGCAGATCTGAAAATTTTCCGCGACACCCTTTTTGCTGTTGACGATGAAGATATGATTCTGGACATGGAAAAGTTCCTCAAATAGCCTCTCCACTGGATAGAGGATTTTTGATTCTTTTCCATGTCTCCTCTCCAATTCCTCTTCAAACATGACGACCAGTTTATCCTTCATCCTTAGCTGAGTATCATTGAAGAGGAACGCCATATCTGGCAGGATATCGTCCATTCTGGAAAAGAAGGTAGAAATCTCGTTCTGCTCAACTCCTTTTGGTGGAGAGGATTTCACCTCTACATAGACCAGCCTCTGATTCCAGGAGGCAATCACATCGTAGTCGCCACCAGAAGGAGTATTCTTCACACTGACTCCATAGATGGCAGGGGAGGCAAATTCTCTTTTAAACATCTCAGCAATGAACCATTCCAGGGTGGGACCAAAACTGTAAAGGGGGGAAACCCGGGTTCGATATTTACCCCTTCCATTTTTTATGATCACCCCCATTTCACAAAGCAGGTTACAATATCCTTGAACTACCTTAGAAGAGCAGTAGCGGGTCAGATCCTGAATGTGAAACCGATCCTGGAATTTGATCATATCTCTCAGGACGAGGCGAAAAGAATATTTTTTCATCATCTCGTAAAATCGAGTTTTATAAAAAGGGGAAAGATCCGGAGGGAAGAACAGACGCTCGGTGGAATTTTTTCGAAAGACCCTTATTCCCCTCATTCTAAGCATCTTCTCCACCGAAGAAGAATCTTCTATCGAACCAGCTTTGATGGATTCAATCTCTTTGGTGAGTCGTTGGACTTTCTTCTTAAGGGATTGAATCTCTCGGAGAGCTTCCTGCAATTTCACCTAAAAACCTCGATAGAGACGGTAGTGCTTAGCCCATTGAATGGCTTCCAGATATTCTTTGTGGGTGATCCGACGATTGATCTCAGGATATTCATGGGCTCGGTATTCAGGCCGGTATTGTTCCATGATGTTGACATAAGAGTGAACTGAAATCTCCTCAGCGATGAACTTGAGCATTGCCTCCGACGAAGCTACTCCTCCTGGCATCACCAAATGTCTGATCAAGAGTCCTCGCTCAGCAATCCCCTTGGAATTGAGGATCAGATCTCCGACCTGCCGGTGCATCTCTTTAAGAACTTCCTTGATCACCTCAGGATAATCCGGAGCATTGGAGAATCGCTTTGAATATTTCTCGTCCAGATATTTTGCATCCGGCATGTAGATATCAATGATTCCCTCCAAAAGTCGAATCACCTCAATGGACTCATACCCGGAACAGTTATAAACAATTGGAAGACAAAGCCCTTTTTCAATCGCTTCGGGTAAAGAGGCAACAATCTGGGGAGCATAGTGGGTGGGGGTCACAAAGTTGATGTTATGACAACCCATCTCCTGGAGTCTTAGCATGATACGGGTCAAGTCAGAGGAGGTCATCTGCTCACCACTTCCAAGATGACTGATATCGTAATTTTGGCAGAAAATGCACCGAAGGTTGCAGTGGGTAAGGAAGATAGTCCCTGAACCGTGAGATCCGACCAGAGGGGGTTCCTCGCCAAAATGGGGAAAGGCACTTGAGACCGTGAGTTCTGACCTGGCCTGGCAAACCCCAATCTCTCCATCCAGGCGATTGACCCGACATTCCCTCGGGCAAAGCCGACATTCCTTGAGGAGCTCCTTCAGGAGCTTGACCCTCTGGGTGAGTTCTCCTTTTTCAAAGAGACTGATGTAGGAAGGGGTGGATGCCATTTCCATACCGCCCATTGAGAAAATCTCTCGTTCTCAATTATAAATTACCACAAAATATTAAGGAATTCTATTAAAGAGGGAGATTAGTCAAGGAGGGATGGGACTCTTCCCTACCACAGGCAGGCCTGGCCTGTGCCTGCCTGCCCCGGTAGGCAGGGTAGGCAGGCACCAAGGAATGTCTCATCATGCCAAACTAAATGGTTTGATAAGTGGTGATGAATTTACGGTAGTAGTCGTGGGGAATCCTCTCTTTTCTCTCAATGAGGCCTTTAACATAAGTGGGACCGTAATTATAAGCTGTGAGGGCGACTCCAATATCTTTGAAGTCAAGGATCAACTGGGAAAGGTAATAAATTCCAATTCTTATGTTGAGGTAGGGGTTAAAGAGGGTCCGGTCTCCACTCCATTCAATACCCAGTTCTTGGGCAAGGGATTTTGCCACATAGGGCATGATCTGCATTAAACCCTTGGCTCCCTGTTCGGAAACAGACCAATTCTGGAATTCACTCTCAATCGCGATGAGAGCCAAAATAAACTTCGGATCATGATTGTGGCGAGTGGCCTCCTCATAGATGACCTCAGCAAGCTCCTCCTTCGTCACATTTGCCAAACCCGTTGGGTACCTCTCCAACACCTCAAGAATCTCCCGGATCTTTTGCTGCTTCCCCTGGAATTCAGCCGAGAAATAGTGAAGCTCAGGAGGAAGATACTTGATTCCAAGTGGAAATGGGAGGTGAAAGGAGAGGGTGAAGATAATGACGATGAGGACTGCCTTAAGGAAAAAGCGGGAGAGGAAAAGGCCATAATTTTTTAAGTTCCTCGCATGGGGAGGATGCCCCGTCTTTATCAGTGGTTCGTTAAATCCCATAAACCAACCTCCTTGTGATTATCTTTCACAATGGTAACATGCTAAACCCCACTTTGTCAAGGATTAAATCCTCTTGGATATACTCACGCCACAAGCTGTAGTAGGTAAAGGAAAAGATGAGGGTACCTATAGTAGTTGAGCTAAGTTGAGACCGGCCAAAATCTCTATCCTACTCATCTCTCAAAAACCTTACCATCAGAGAAGAAAGGGTCGTCAATATTCCTAGTCCTAAGATCCCAACTTCAAAGCTTAAATGGTCTGCAATCACGCCCAAAAGAAAAGGGACAAACCCCACTCCAAAAATCATTCCAATTGAGATAATCACACCGGTCACCATAGCCCGTTCCGACAGAGGGGTTAGTTTTGAGATGGTAGACAGACCTATGGGAAAGAAGGCAAGGGAAAGGGTGGCTTGCAGGATAAGAGCGGTCACAGATCATAGGGAGGGTGGAGGCAAGAGAAAGGCCTATGGTACTAAGTCCAGTCATAATGATACCCAACACAAGCATTTTTCGATATCCATAACGATCTATTAGAAAACCGATGAGAATGGAGACAAAGACACCTCCTATACGGGAAATGCCAAACAGGTTGTTGGCAAAATGAAAGTCTATCCCACGTTCTTTGACCAGAAAGAGGGGTAGGATGGAATAGAGCCCTAAGCAGGAGCCAGCAGCAAATATCCAGAGGAAGGCCATAATCCAGACTGTTTTCCTTTTAAATAAGAGAGACGCCCTTCCCTTTTGCTCAGACATTTCCTTTTTGGGTTCGACAGAGATCTTCCAGAAATAGATGGGCAGCAGCAAAGAGACGATTCCCAAAATCAAGAGGATGTTTTTCCAAGAAAGATAGTGCAACCCGAAGGCAACGAGAAGAGGGATGAAAAAGATAGAAAAACTGGCTGCAGAGTCATGAAAACCAATTGTCTTTCCCCAATGTCTGTAATCATAGGTTTCCGTAATAATAGGAAGGATGGATGGGAGATAAGAACCCGTGACAAAGCCAAGAAGAAAAAAGAGAATATGGGAAGCGGTATAGCTCTCCGCCCACTGAAATCCAATGAGAACAAGGCCAGTCCCCATAAATCCAAAGACCACGGTTTTTTTATATCCCCAAATGGAAGCAAACCGTCCTGCGATCAAAAGGGTGAGGCTGTAACCTATGGAGAGGGAGGTAAAGAGTCCGCCGGCTGCCCCATGGGAAATAGAAAGGTTATCCTCAATCAAGGGAAGGAAGGGGGAGAATATAGCGCGTGTGGAAAAGTTAAGAAACCAGAGACACCAGAAGATGAAGAGGGGGAGAAGTTTCATCTATTTCACTCGTCTCAAACGAGGATGGCCCTTCGGTGGTCTTTCCTCCTTCTCCTTCTTCCTTTTCAGGACATTTTCATTGAAGAGAGTATTTTTCAAACTGACGGCATTGATGATGCAGTAGATGATCACTGCCCTTTCCCATTCTTTTGTCCCATCAAAATGTTCAATCCTCAAACGATACTTCTCCCTCAGATGAGCCAGAGAGGCTTCATCAAAAGAAAGGATCTGTTCAGCCAATTTCCCAAGGGCTTTTTCCATAAAAATTCCTTGATTAGTTTTGAGTTCGGAGTTCAGAGTTCGGAGAATTGACTGCTAGCCTGACCGCTCGGCGAACTACGAACTAATTACTCCGAACTATTGGGCATCGCTCGACATTCTTCACAGAGATGATCCAGGAGGGGAAAGCGACCTCCTCTTGTTCTGTACAGGCCACAATTTCTGCAAAGAAACAGATAATCCAAACAAGCCGGACAATAATAATAACCCATATGATTGGGATGGGATTTTGCACAAGCCTGTTCTTTCCCAGTGGGATCGAAACAGAGATACTTCCTGCATCGATAGCAGAACTCAAAGGAGTATTGGTCCAGAACCGCATCACAGACCTCACAGGAATGGGTCTCCATGCCTTTGCGTTAGAGGATAGAGGTAAAAGGTTTGAGGCAAAACCTTTTCCACCTGCTAGCAGGTGGGCGCCTCTTCCCTCAAGCCTTATGCCTCACTCTGATCCTATGGTGCAAACTTCGTGACCTGATGGGGGGCCTCAAAGGTTTCGTGAAGGGCCCTCATGGCATCCTCTATCTGATCTGCTTGAATGACACAGGAGCAACTGGAGATCGAAGTGCTGATCGCTAAGACCTCTATCCCTGCTGTTCCCAGGGCATTGAACATTAAACCGGAGATCATCGGCCTTTCCCTGAAATGAGGACCGAAGACGCTGATCGTAGCCACATTGGGATGATAAGAAATCCCCTTCGCCTCGATCAGGGGTTTGACTCCCTCTAAAACTTCCAAGGCTGCTTCTAAATGCTTCTGATCGATACAGAAGGTCATATTCCCATTGCCTTCGATATCGATGTTGTGGACAACAAATTCGATATTGATATTCTCTTTCCCCATCGCATGAAGAATCATCCCTGCTACATCAGGCCGATCTGGCAATGAAAGGATACTCACCGTCGCCAGACCGCTATTCGCCATGATTCCACCCACCTTAATCTTTCCTTCGCTCCCCATCCCTTCTACCCCGTTAGAAAGCCCCTCTGCTTCGCATGACCGCGAGATTAAGATAATATTTTTTGAAGGGCTTAAAGCCCCGCCTGGTCCCCCGTCAAAAGGGCAAAGTTCTTCTAACGGGGTCTACTCCCAGATCCTTCGGTCATCGATCTTTTTGGCTCGATCCGGAATGCCCCCTCTCTGGACAAACTCCACTTGTCCCTTTACCTTAAGGACCTCCTCGATTTCCCTCTCCACCTTTCTTTTCAGACCGGTCTGATCAGCTATGGCCTCTTTCAATTCAATATACCATTGTCATCTGGTCACGATATTCTTTTCTGGTGACCACGATCTGATAATTTGCCACCTCCGGGAATTTAGCCATCACATCATCCACCTGCCATGGATGGATGAAGATTCCCCAAACCTTGGTCACCTGATCCGTTCGGCCCAGAATCCTTCCGAGACGCATCGAAGTTCGACCGCAGGGACACGGCTCTTCGATGAGATAGGAAAGGTCTCCGGTGGCGAAGCGAATCATCGGAAAGATCTTGCTGAAGTTGGTAGCAACAATCTCTCCGGTGGCACCGGTTTCTAATTGCCTTCCTGTCTCTGTATCAACAATCTCCACAATCACATCTTCAGGAATGTGCATTCCCTTTTTCTCCGGACATTCATATCCAAGGCAACCCACATCCACAGTGCCATAAGCCTGTCGGATGAGGATCTCCAGCTTTCCCTCCAGCTTTTGTCGAAGCGATTCCGGAAACATCTCTGCACCGACAAAGGCAGCTTTAAGATGAAGATCTTTTTTTAGATCAAGACGCATGCCCTCTGCCGCCTCAATAATGGACATGAGGAAACTGGGTGTTCCCAAGAATCCCGTCACATGGAGTTGTCGCATCAGGTGGATCTGCATGGAAATATTTCCTGGACCAACCGGGACGACGGTTGCTCCCAGCATCCGGAGTGACTCATCGAGCATGAAGGCCAATGGGGTAAGGTGATAGTTGAAGGTATTCAGAACGATATCCCCTTTTCTTATCCCGCAGGCATAAAGCGCCTGAGCCCAACGGATATCCTTATAATCCCACTCTCCAGGTTCAAATACCGGTCCAGGTGAGATATAAATTCTTCTCATCCCCTTCTTCGGAACAACCTCAAATCCTCCAAAGGGAGGAGTCTCTTTTTGAGCGGTTGACTAAATCTGCCTTTTTCGTGATAGGCAATTTCTCAAGATCCTTAAGAGTCCTTTATCTTCTCAGGCTTGATCCCGCTGCATCAAACCTCGACCGAATCGCCTTTGAATGACGATATCCATAACGAAGAATTTCAGAGAGCCTCTCTTTCAAATAGGCTTCTCGTTTCTCTCTTCGACATCGTCTCCTTTTCCCTCTGAAAATAACCGTGTGCCCGATCGATCATCTTGTTCTCCTAAATTAATTGGAGTGATGGAATGCTGGAATTATGGGTTTCATAATCCTCATTGCAAAATTAGCAGTACAAAGTTAGCAATGATCAGTTCTTCTTTTTAATTGTTAACTTTGTATTGTTAACTTTTCATTATGCAATGATCTTTTTGCGGACCCATTATAGGATAAAAACAGGATCCACATCAATATCCAGATTGACCCCTTTCCCTTTTATCTCATCCTCCATTCGGAAGGCTAACTCCTGGGCAAATTGATGGAGCAACTTGAGGACTCTTCCCCTTGGCCAGCATCTGCCATCGAAATTTTCCTCTCATTTTGGCAAAAGGGGCAGTGCTTGGGCCTAAGATCTCGATTCCTTTCCCATACCCTTTTTTCAACAGGGATTGTCCAATCCTCCCCATCTCCTCCGCCATCCGCCTTTGTCCTTTTTTCACTGTTTCCGACCAACCTGAAATTGATGAACCGGGAGAAAGGAGGATAATCCAGGGCCTTCCTGAATTGGATCTCCTCCTGATAGAATCCGATAAAGTCATGATCCTTTGCCCTGAGGATACTATAATGGTCCGGGTTAAAGGTTTGGATCACCACCTCTCCAAAGACTTCTCCTCTTCCTGCCCTTCCTGCCACCTGGGTGAGAAGTTGAAAGGTTCTCTCGCTCGACCGGAAGTCAGGAAAGTGAAGGGACGTATCAGCAGAGACCACCCCTACAAAGGTCACATTTGGAAAGTCATGGCCTTTGACGATCATCTGGGTTCCCACCAAGATATCAATCTTCCCGGATTCCAGTCCTTTCAGAATCTGCTGATGAGAGTGTCTCCGCGAGGTCGTGTCACGATCCATCCTTCCCACCTGTGTCTCCGGGAATAATGATCTGATCTCCTGTTCCAAGCGTTCGGTCCCGATCCCCATTCCCTGGAGTCGATGGCCCTCACATTGCGGACAATCTCCGGGTGCCTGGATTCGATAATCACAATAATGGCATTGGAGAGAACGATCCCGGAGATGATAGGTGAGGGTCACGCTGCAGTTGGGACATTTGAAGGTGAGGCCGCAATCCGGACAGAGGATAAAATTGGCAAACCCTCTTCGATTGAGAAAGAGCAGGCTCTGTTTCTTATCTTCGATATTTTTTTGAAGTGCTGCTCTTCATCTTTTCCGAGAGAAGACCCTCCTTCCTTCTTCATATCCACCACCTCCACCCGGGGAAGGGGTTTTCCTTCGATCCTCTCCGGGAGACTGAGGAGACGAAACTTTCCTTTCTCGGCATTATAAAACGATTCCAGAGAAGGGGTGGCTGATCCTAAAAGGAGTGTCGCCTCATCCTGTTTTGCCCGGACCACAGCCAGATCCCTGGCATGATATTTTAATTTCTCCTCCTGTTTATAGGAAGGATCATGTTCTTCATCCACAATGATGATTCCCACGTTTTTAAAAGGTGCAAAGATGGCGGACCGAGCCCCCATGGCAATCTTCACCTCTCCCTTCCAGATCCTTCTCCATTGATCATAACGTTCTCCCCTTCCAAGCCCGCTGTGAAGGAGAGCAAGGTTTTCTCCAAAACGATCCTTAAATCGGGAGAGAAGTTGAGGGGTCAAGGAAATCTCCGGAACAAGGACAATCGCTTCTCTTCCCTGAGCCAAAACCTCTTCAATGGCCCGAAGGTAAATCTCTGTCTTTCCACTTCCTGTGACACCGTAAATGAGAAAGGGAGAAAATCGCTTCGAATGAATCCCCTTTCAAAATCTCGTCGAGGACTCGCTTCTTGATCAGAAGTGAGTTCGGGTTTTGGATAGGGCTTCAGTTCCGGTCGAACCGAGAGATCACGGCATACTTCTCTCTTAGAGATAGAGATGAGCCCTTTGGCCTGAAGGGACTGGATGGCCTTTGAAGGAGATTTAAATCTTTTGCTCAGTTCAGAATAAGAAACCTCTCCTTTCTCCTTCACCCACTTCAGAATCTCTGCCTGCTTTTTTGAAAGGGGTTGGTTATGGCTCCGCCTCCTTGATACTGGATCACCTTCTCAAATTTTGGTTTGACCTCTTTTCCTTCTATTCCAGCATCGATATTGAGAAGTCCCTTTCTCTTCCAGGAAAAGAGTTGAGACCTCGATACCTCCTTGAGAAAATGTTTCAATATCTTTTTTAGAGAAATCTTCCCGCATCTTTCAATTTCCTTGAAGACCTTTTCCTGAATCGGTTCCAAACTTCCTCGAGTGAGAGACTCCATTCCATCGTGAGTGAGGCTCAGGATCAGTTCGCTCTTCAAATGAAGTCCTGGCGGAAGGCCGGTCTTGATCACCTCTCCCAATGGATAGAGGTAGTAATCTGAGATCCAGCGATAGAAACGAAGCATCTGAGGGTCGATCAGAGGAGCTTCATCAAGGAGATCTCTCAACCTCCCGTAACTTCTCCTCTACACCTTTTGGAGGTTGCTCCAGAAGGTCGATTGAAAAACCGGTAACCTTTCTCCCTTTGAAAGGAACGAGCACCCTCATTCCAACCTGAAGAGACTCTTTCATCTTTTCTGGAATGCGATAGTGGAATGTCTTAAAGACAGGAAGGCCGACCGCCACTTCAACAATTTCTTTCATCGCCCCCAAATTATCCCCTTTTGGTCAAGTTTGTCAAATGCCACTTGATAAGGTTTACAACTTCTGGTAGATTGATTTAATACTTGTGGATGTTTTCATTTGGATTCCTAGACGTTGAATATCTTAGGATGGTATTGGAGAGATGATGACCGAACAAAAAAAGGGGTTCACTTATACTGTAAGCCGGGAGCAGATGGATGAATACGGAAAATGGCCTCTGGATCGCCGGTTGAAATGGCTTTTTCAGGCAAATAAGATGAGAAGATTCCTTCCCCAGAAGACAATCGAAATTCAAGAAGCCTTTCGCCAAGCAAAAATCTAATTCCTCCTTTACACCTTCCTTCCAAAAAACTATAATGACCTCAATCCTTACTCTTGGTATCCCTCTCCCCCTCCCTACCGGCAGCCAGGCGGCGGGGCATGAGCGCAAATTTACCCCCCTTAGAAAAAGGGGGGCGAGGGGGGATTTTCTATGAAAGAAGCCCTTAAACAAATATCCAACCTTGTTGAGCGCTTCGAACGAAATATCGAAGCCTATCGTAGCCCTGCCTACAACGAAACCCAACTCCGAAGAGAATTCATCGACCCCTTCTTTGAAGCCCTGGGCTGGGATGTGACCAATAAGGCAGGCTATGCGGAACAATATAAAGATGTCATCCATGAGGATGCGATTAAGATTGCCGGAGCCACGAAAGCACCGGATTACTGCTTTCGCATCGGAGGTGTCAGGAAGTTTTTTCTTGAAACAAAAAAGCCTTCCATTGATATCAAAGACCAAACCAGCCCTGCCTACCAACTGAGGCGATATGCCTGGAGCGCCAAGCTTCCCCATTTCCATTCTGACAGACTTTGAAGAGATGGCCATTTACGACTGCCGCCTTCGACCGAAGCCAAGCGATAAACCCAGCATTGGACGAGTCCGGTTTTATACATATACCCAATACCTCGACTCTTTTGAAGAGATCTACAACCTCCTCTCAAAAGAATCCGTCCTGAAAGGGTCCTTTGATAAATTTGCAGAATCTGAGAGACAGAAGCGTGGAACCACAGAGGTAGATGCCGAATTTTTAAAAGAGATAGAATCCTGGCGTGAAGCCTTGGCCAAAGACATCGCCATGAGAAACCCGAAGCTCTCTGTTCGGGAGCTCAATTTTGCTGTTCAGCTCACCATTGACCGCATCATCTTTCTCCGGATGTGTGAGGATCGGGGAATTGAAAATTATGGTCAGATCCAAAATCTTCTCAATGGCACCAATACCTACCGCCGTCTCCGAGAAATTTTCTACCATGCTGATGATAAGTATAACTCCGGTCTCTTCGACTTCAGAACAGACCGGCTCACCCCTGAACTTAAAGTAGATGATAAACCTCTGAAGGATATCTTTAAGAACCTCTACTATCCGGAATCTCCCTATGAATTCTCAGTCCTTGGCGCGGATATTTTAGGCCATGTCTATGAACAGTTTCTTGGGAAAGGTGATCCGGCTCACCGAAGGCCATCGGGCCAAGGTGGAAGAAAAACCCGAAGTGAGAAAGGCCGGTGGCGTCTATTACACCCCAACCTATATCGTTGACTACATCGTAAAGAATACAGTTGGGAAAACTCTGCGAAGGCAAAACCCCCAAGACAGATCAGTTCCCTTCAGAATTCTCGACCCGGCCTGTGGTTCAGGTTCTTTTCTTCTCGGAGCTTACCAATATCTCTTGGATTATCATCGGGATTGGTATCAAAAGGATGGCCCTCAAAAGCATACCAAAGGAGATTTATCAGGGCCATGGAGGCCAGTGGTATCTGACCACTCAGGAGAAAAAGAGGATTCTTTTGAACAATATCTATGGTGTGGACATTGACCCACAGGCCGTTGAAGTGACCAAACTGAGTCTGCTTCTCAAGGTTCTCGAAGGTGAAAATCAGGATACCCTGGAACGCCAGATGAAGTTATTCAAAGAACGGGCCTTGCCTGATTTGGGAAGCAACATCAAATGCGGAAACTCCCTGATCGGCCCGGATTTTTACTCAGGGCAAACAAATGAACCTCCTTGATCTACGGAGGAGATGTATCGCATCAACCCCTTCGACTGGGAAAAAGAATTTCCCGAAATCATGAAACGAGGCGGCTTCGATGCAGTGATTGGAAATCCGCCATGGGGGGCAGAATTTAGTGATCAAGAATTAGCATATCATCGACAAATAAACCGAGAAATCATTGTAAGAATGATCGATTCATTTATGTACTTGTCTACCAAGGATACAAAAAACTTAAAGCTCAGGGACATTTTGGAATGATCTTGCCTGACGTAATATTATACCAGAATGATAATGGAAAATTACGAGAATTCATCTTAAAAAATTCCAAAGTTAAAACATTGTTGAATATGGGTAATGTGTTTGAAAAAGTAACACGGCCATCATCAATTTTGATATTTGAAAAGGTTTCAGTACCTCAAAATAAGGTGAAAGTTGCTGATCTCACAGAAATAAGTAAGGGTAAAAAAGCAGACTCAATTTCGGATGATTCCTGTTTCGATATAATTTCACAAGCAAATTTACTCAAAATTCCAGGATCATTATAGCAATATGGTTT
>CAWFSX010000029.1:0-48615 GCA_963818595.1 uncultured delta proteobacterium | reverse complement strand
ATGGGGCTTCTCGTCGCTGTCCCCGCCGTCATTGCCTTCAATTATTTCACAAAAAAAGTGGGACATTTCATTGACGATATGGAATTATGTGCCTCCGAATTAATGGACCTGTTAGGCGGGGAGAAAGTCAGATGAAGCGAAGAACGAAAAGATCCGGATTGATAGCAGAGATCAATATTACCCCTTTTACCGATGTGGTTTTGGTTCTTTTAATCATTTTTATGATCGCCACTCCCTTCATCTACCAATCCAGCATGAAGGTGCAGCTGCCTCAGGCATCCGCATCTGTGGAGGCTTCTCGGGATATCATCATCACCATCAATGCTCAAGGCGATGTTTTCCTGGAGGATAAAAAACTTGATTTAGAAACTTTGAAATACAGACTGAGGGCAATGGTGAAGAACAAACCTGATACCTCTGTGATCATCAACGGGGATAAGAATGTCAAGTATGATTCGGTGATCCAAGTGATGGATGTGCTCACAAGAGCAGGTGTGAAAAACCCTGGTTTGGGGATAGAGTTAAAGAAATGAAAAGGCGACATGACGTCAGGGGACAACCCCGTCTTTTAACCCCTTCGTCTCCATCAGATAAAAGCGAATTGCTGAAGGCGGGAGCCTTTTCACTATTCCTCCATATCGCCTTCCTCGTCATCTTCAGCCTTAGCCTTAAATCCACAATGGCAAAAATGACGCCCTCTGTCTATCGGGTGACGCTCAGACCTCTTCTGGGAGATGGGCTGCCGAAAGGAGGGACGGGTCTCCCTGGATCTGGAGGATTGGCCGCTTCCCCCCCAGTGGAGAAACTGAAACCCATTGAAAAACCTCGATCGGAGAGATCCAAAAAGGGAGAGGTTCCTTCTTCGACGAAGAAACAGAAATCTCAGGAGCGTCCGGCAAGAAATGAAATGGTTGAAGGGTTAAAAAGATCACCTAAAAAGGGGGAGAAGCTTGAAAAGGAAAACAGCTCCAGGTCTCTTCAGAGGCCCTCGAGGAGATTCGTAAAAAGGCAGCCCTCGATAAGATTCAAAAAAGAGTGGCCGTTCGCGAGGAATTAGAGAAGGGTTCAACCACGAGCCCCTCTCAAGGGCCGATTATTTCCTCTTCGAGGAGTTCAACTGGATCAGGTCCCGGGGTTGGAACAGGGATGGGGTCGGGAACGGGAACAGGATCTGGAACCGGAACGGGGTCTGGAACGTCAGGGACGGGTGGGTCACCGACAGGTTCACCGTGGGGGTCACCCTTCGGAGGTTCTTGGGCTCTGCAGTCCAAGCTCGATGAATACTATAGTACGATATGGGAGAGAATCAAGAGGGAATGGACTCTGCCCGGGGATCTTCCTAAAGAAAAAACCACCCTGGAAACAATCATTATCATCGTCGTCGAGAGGGATGGGAAGATTCAAAAATCATGGTTTGAGAAAAGGTCCGGCAATCCCCTTTATGACCAATCGGCGATGCGGGCGATCAAGAAAGCAGACCCTCTGCCACCCATTCCTAAAGAGTTTAGTGATAACACTTTTGAGATCGGAATCCGGTTCTATCCGGAATGAAAGGGGATAACACTCATGGGCCTTGGGGTTAACCCGTGGCTCCACTCCCTTTTTACCTTCCCTTTGAGGGCCCTGATTCCTTGAAAATCTCATCGCTGAGTCCTGAGTTCACCTTGTAATTTGAATAAGTAATTTCGATCGTGCCGGTCACCCGCTTTGGTTTTTGAATCAACTGGTCAAACTCCTTCGGTCCTTCGGTTTCAAAAGTAGGGATATCCAGCTTGAGCCGGATATGGACGGGAAGTTCAAACCCATCGAACTTACCATAGTCGATCACCGCCTTTATTTCCCTGCCGTCGAATTGGGTGACCTCCATTTCCCGAATCAAATTACGATCCGTGTCAATCGTCAACACAAACTCGTGAATATTCCTCTTCGCTTTTTGGGGAGTGAGTTTCAGTTTCACTGCTTTTCTTCCGTCATCGGCGGAGCGTTCCAGGAATCTGACTTCAAAGCCTTCTTTTTTGAACTGAGAAGGATTCAAGTATCCGCCATCTCTTGGAAAGAAAAAAACTCTTTTTGATTCCACTTTCATTTTGTCGGGGGCTTTGTAATAAAGCCTCGCTTGCATATCCGGGGCCTTGAACGTTTCGATATCAAAATGGACCGTCACCTCAGCCGTGTAATCCTTCAGACCGGCGTATTTCTTTTCAATTGAATCGAGATAGCGGGAGGCATCCTCCTGAGCCCCAGTCCATTGAGGCGAAAGAGGAGAAGGAGGGCCAAACATAACAAAATCTTTTTCAACTCTTTATATCCTTTCTCTTAAAAACGAAGAAAGCGATCAAAAACAGGATAGCATTGTGGAGACCGAGAATGATGGCCGATCTCCCGATTTCGGGCCACGGAATGGGAATGTTAAGAAATTGTTGCCAGAGGTTTATCATATACGTTGTGAAAAGATAGGGCTTCAGGCTCCGGAAAAAGTCCAGTGGCAGATTTCCGAGAACGAGAAAGACAATCACCACGGCCATGGTGCCAATGATGGGGCCGATGGAGTTCTCCGCGAGGGTTGAAAAGAGAAAGGCGATCGAGGCCACGACCGTCATCGACCAGATGGCAGCGATGAAAGCGAAGAGGATTCTTAGAGGAATCTCGGATTCGGGGATAAAGGCAATATCAAACTTGCCGTAGTGATGAACGATCAAATCACCACTGCCGAAAAGAGGGAGCCCCAAAGCGATGCACACCCCGGCAAAGAAAATAACGAGGATTGCAGTATAAAAGAGTGCGGTCAGATATTTGGCCGTAATGACTCTGCCCCGCGAAGGGGGTCGTATCAGAAGGAACCTGATCGTACCCGAAGTGGCTTCGCTTGAGACCATGTCCCCTGCGACAAGGGTGATGAGGAAGGGAATGTGAATGTGAAGGCTATTCATGATGAAAGCCGTCACAAACCAAGCATTGAGGATATTCCCGGAGATGAGAAAATCTCTCTGAAAAGGCTTGAGCATGCGATAAACGATCTCACCGGCGCTCAGCTTCATAACCACTTCGGTTAAAATGACAATTAAAGCGATGACCGTGAAACTGATATACGTGCGCCACCGGCTGAATGCCTTGAAAGTCTCAAACCAGAAGAGCTTCATAGATCGGTTTTTCCCTTGGTGATCTTCAGAAAAAAGTCTTCAAGCGTTCGATGCGGGTAAAAAGATGCCACCTCGATATCATTTGTCATCAGGAACCGGTTCAGGTCGGAGGCCCGACCCGTTTCCACACGCACCTCCATCTGGCCCCTCTCGGATGAGAGGACCTTCACCCAGGGGAGTTTCCGGACGACTTCGAGAGCTAAATCATAGGGCGAGACCTGGAGGGTGTAATCGGTTGGTTCTCGGTCAAGGAGCTCTGAAACAGAGCCCTGGGCAATCAGCTCACCCCGATTGATCACTGCCATCCGAGTGGCGACCTGTTCCACTTCCGAAAGGAGATGGGTAGAGAGAAAGATGGTTCTTCCACTCTCTACAGAGAGCTCCTTAATCAGGTCTCTGACTTCCTTCATTCCTTGAGGGTCAAGGCCTGCGGTGGGTTCGTCAAGGATGATCAGTTCGGGTTTTGTCAACAGCGCCTGAGCGATTCCGAGTCTTTGCTTCATTCCGTGTGAAAAAGTCTTCACCTTCTCAGAGGCACGGGATGTTAAACCGACCAGGTCCAGCACTTCCATGATCTCGTGACTTCGGAGGTTCCGGGTCATCGAGCCGAGTATCTCCAGGTTTTTATAGGCCGAGAGGTAAAGATAGAAATCCGGTTTCTCTACAATTCCACCAACACGGGAGAGAACGGCGCTGCGGTTCTTATGAAGATCCTCTCCAAAAATTTCAATCGAGCCGGAAGAGGGCATGAGGAGTGTCAGGATCATTCGGATGGTCGTACTCTTTCCCGCCCCATTGGGGCCGAGAAAAGAGAAGACATCACCGCGGTGAATGCTAATATTTAGATTCCTGACCGCCCAACGCTTCCCAAACTTTTTACTCAGCCCCTTCGTCTGAAGGACCACTTCCTTTCGAAAAGAAACTTCCATAAACTTATATAAAATAAAAAAGTCCTTTCTGCCTCCTCTTATTTTTTCAATGATCGAATGAATCCCTCCATCTCCCTATCGCCGATGCTCCTCATCAGTCTTTTTACCCCGTATAATCCCGAAGCCCCCAGTCCTCACACTGGGGATGAAGGCAATTTCATATCTAAAGATAAATAAAACCCCGTCCTTTATGGTGGGGATATACGGGGTTTACGGGTTTTTCCCGAGATGACCAATGTCATTTCGCCCTTTAATTTTCTCTCGCCGATCTGATTTATGATCTCATTTACTTTTCCCCTGAGAACCTCCTCATAGATCTTGGTCAACTCTCGAGTCAGAACCATTTCTCGATCGCCGAGAACGTCGAGAATATCCCTTAAACTTTCGGTGAGACGGTGGGGAGATTCGTAGAAGATGAGGGTGGCTTTCACTTCCTCTAATTGCCTGAGCAAATCTCTCCTTTTTTTGGATTTATGAGGGAGGAATCCTTTGAAAAGAAAAGAATCTGTTGGAAGACCCGACACACTGAGGGCAGCGATCACTGCTGAGGGACCAGGGATGGGAACAATCGAAATCTGGTTTTCAATGGCTGTTTGGATCAGGCGAAACCCAGGGTCAGAGATACCGGGTGTCCCTGCATCTGAGACCAGAGCGATTTGATCGCCCTGCTTCAATTTGGAGAGAATAAATTCCTTTTTTCTTAATTCATTACCTTCAAAATAACTGGTGAGTGGGGTTTGGATTCCAAAGTGCTTGAGGAGGAGGAGGGTATGCCGAGTATCCTCTGCGGCGATCAAGTCCACCTCCTTTAAGATACGGAGGGCCCTCAAGGTGATGTCCTCTCGGTTCCCAATCGGGGTGGAAACGATATAGAGTGTACCTTTCGTTGGGTTGGGTGAAGATGACTTCATAATTGTATAAAATCATTATCTTATTAAATTAGATATCATCTATTAATAAATTGATCAAGGGGTAAAGAGAGCTTCTTAGAAACTTCTATGCGCTCTCTGATTACACCGATTTCAAAAATGATTCCACAGATTTCCTATATTTTCGATGCATTTCTGATCTGTGTAATCGTCTCATAATCTATTATTTAATCAGAGATTTCCGGACTTTTTAAGAAATCTCAAAAAAATTTATTGACAAATCGTGTCAAAATTCATAAAGATATAATCATCTCAAAAAGTTACCCGCCTTCGCTAAAGCTTCGGCGGGCTTCGCTTAAAGAATCAATTGGAGTGACGATTTATGCCCGAAGAAATTTCAGCAGATAAAAAGGCTCTCGATCCCAATGTTGAGATGCCGTTGATCGAAGGGGTGGAGACGGATGAGGAACTCATCCTCGCCCGAGATTTAACCGGCGCCTTCATCAAGGCGATTAAGGCCTTTCGATTCTATCCACCCGATAATCCCACCCTTAAAGGATTTCGAGACCAACTTCTTAAAAAATTCCAATTCTTCTTGAATAAATATCAATCTTTCGAGATTCAGGTTGGAGAATATGATCTCTCCTTTAAGGGCAAAATCTTATATGAGAATAGGGATGTAAAGACCAGCATTGCCTTTCTGATCTACAAAGACGGGTTAAGAAAAATCCGATTCATGAAGGGTTTGGAAGAGTGGGAGGTCCAAGGGATCATTGATATCCTCAAACAGAGCGAGACTATCAATCAATTAGAGGATGATATCGTCACCTTGATGTGGGAAAGAGATTTCATGCACATCAGTTTTGTGGCCACAGATGAATTTTTGGAGGAAACACCGGTCATCATCCCAGATAATGTTGACCAATTCAGGAAAAATTTGGTTTTTAAACCCATCGCTCATCATGTGGAGGTAGACCTCATAGAGGAAGGTTCAGAGGAAGGGGTCGATCTGGATGACATCCTCTCCAAGGTGATCGAGGAGCCTCTCCCCTTTGTTTCAGATAAAGGGGTCTATTTCCTCACCCCAGACGAGGTGGAAGGATTGAGAAAGGATGTTGAAGGCGAGACCGACCCGACTTTTGTATTCAATATCATGGATATCCTTTTTGAGATTTTGGCTTTGGAAAAAGAACGAGAGTCCTATCAAGATGCGGTCAACATCCTGCTCAAAGGTGTTGGATGCCTTTTTAACTCTGGGTGACTTCACCAAGGCGGCCGATCTTTTGAAACGAGTTTATATCATCCTTAAGACGTATGACCTGCAGGATTGGCAGATTGAAAGCATCCGGAAGATCATCGTGGAAGCCGGTGAGGAGGTTCGGATCGACCGGATCGGCAGAGTTCTCGAGAGAGAAGAGGGTCGTTTGGAAGATGTGAACGCCTATCTCTCACTCCTTCAAAAAAACTCCATTAAGCCCTTGATCAAATTGTTGGGGGAACTTAAAAATTCGAAGACGAGAAGGGTATTCTGCGACGCCCTCTCTGAAATTGGAAAGAATGCCATCGAAGTGTTCACTCCATTTACCGACGATCGGCGGTGGTATCTGGTTCGGAATATTATCTATATCTTGGGCCGAATCGGAAAGGAACAGTCCCTCCCTTACATTCAAAGGGCATTGAATCATGAGGACCTTCGGGTGAAGAGAGAGGCTATCCAGGCACTGGGGCTCATCGGTGGCCAGAAGGCCATCGGATTATTGGTGAGGGCGCTCACGGACAATGATGTTCGAGTCCGTTGTATGGCAGCCATTAATTTAGGGAAGGGAGGTAAAAAAGCAGGTCTGATTCCTCTTTTAGAAGTGGTGCAATCTAAAGATTTTTACAAAAGAGAATCGGCGGAAATCAAAGCCTTCTTTAACGCAATCGGAATGGTGGGTTCCAATGAAGCGATCCCAGTCCTGCAACAACTTTTGGAACGAAAAAGTTGGTTTGGTCGAGGAAAGACGGATGAGATCCGAATGGGAGCAGCGAACGCGATGGCCATGGTTGGGACTCCAGAGGCAAAGGCCATCCTGGAGGAAGGGAAAAATTCAAAGGATGAATCCATCCGGGACGCCTGCACACAAGCTTTGAGAAGCCAATCCCCCTAAGGAGTCAATAGTCTGATGCCAGAAGAAAAACTCCCCGTTGATCATGAACACCTCCCGACGAAATTAGGGATAGATTTTGTTACAAAGTTTTACCGACTGTTCAAAGGAACGACGATCTATGATCGGAAGAATGTCGTCATCGATCGCCTCACCCAGGAATGTCTTCAGGTGATCCATGACACCCTTCAGTCAGAAGGTAATCTTTTCTTTAAAATCGTTCGAGATAATTTCTTTTTCAACAATATCCGGATCATCGTGAAAGCTGACAAATACCCTGTCTTTAAAGCTTTTTGGCAGGAGATGAGAAAGCGGTGGATCGGTGAGATGGAGGTTTCAGGAGAGATGAGCCCAGATGATCTGAAAGATTTCATCTATCTTCTCTCAGGGCTGGAGGAGAATAACGAGAGCAATTACCTTTACATCCAGAAACAATTAGAATACCGAAACATCGGATGCGTCCATGTGGATAAATTGGAATCTTTTAAAGACGAAGATATCTATATCGATTCTGAAGATCAGAGGAAATATTCCAAGGAGGTCTATTTTAAAACCATCGGTCTCGTCAAGGAAGTCGTTGATAGCATTAATCAGCAAAAAGCGCTCAACATTCGAAAAGCCAAGCGCCTCATGCAGAACGCGGTCAACGCCATCATGCAAGATGATTCCACTTTATTGGGTTTGGCAAATATTAAAAATTATGATGAATACACCTTCAACCATTCTGTGAATGTGGCCATCTATGCCATCGCTTTGGGTCAAAGGATTGGGATTCCCAAAAAACACCTCTCCCATCTTGGCATGGCGGGTTTATTCCATGATATAGGAAAGACGAGGATTCCGAAGGAGATCCTTAACAAGACGGGCAAATTATCGCCCGAAGAATGGTCGATGATGCGATTCCACCCCGTCATCGGAACAGAGATCATCATGAGGATGAAAGAGTGGGGGAACTCTCCACCCGGATGATTAATGGGGCGTTTGAGCACCACCTTCGATACGATTTGACCGGGTATCCCAAACTGACCCGAAAGAGAAAGATTACTTTATTCGGTCGGATCATCACGATCGCTGATTTTTACGATGCCCTGGTGAGGCCGAGAGTGTATAATCGATTCCCCTATGTCTCCGAAAAAATTCTGGGAATCATGTTGGAACGAAGTGGAAAAGATTTCGATCCTGCTGTGGTGAAGGTCTTCATCAACATGATCGGGATCTTCCCCCTCGGAACGCTGGTATTATTGAATACCAATGAGATGGGGATTGTCACCCAGATTCATGAGGATACGGAACTGATCGATCGGCCAAAGGTCTGCCTCATTTATTATAGAGATGGAGAATACCGGAAGGGAAGCTTAGTGGACCTGAGAGAAATCGACCAGGGGACCAAGGATTTCAAGAGAAGCATCGTCAAGACCCTCGACCCGAACGAGTATAATATCAACGTCGCCGAGTTTCTCATCTAAAACAATTGGGGGATTCAGGAATTTGGAATTCCGAAATTGTTTTAGATTCAATCTCATAATCCCTTCAATTCCTCAATCCCTAATTCCTAAATTTCATTTGTTTTCTTCTTTTTCGATTCCTCCCATAATCGTTCCATTTCAATGAGGTCAGACTGTTGCAGGGATTTTCCTTTCCGGTGGAGGGCTTTCTCTATATAATGAAACCGGGAGATAAATTTCTCCAATGTTTTTTTCAATGCCTCCTCTGGATTGATTTGAAGAAACCGCGAGACGTTTGCCAATACAAAAAGAAGATCCCCCATCTCTTCACGAATCCTCTCTCTGTTTTGAAGAAAAAGGGCTTCCCTAAACTCTCCCAACTCTTCATCCAATTTTTTCAACACCCCCTCCATGTTTGGCCAGTCGAATCCCACTCGGGAGGCCCTTTGGGTCAATTGATAGGCCTGTGAGAGAGAGGGAGAATCTTTAGGTACCCCTTCTAAAATGGACCGCCACTCAATTTTAAAGTTTCTTCTCTTCGAACATCGAGGGACAACTTTTCTTTTCGTTTTCTTAATCTTCATCTGGACCTCCCTATCACGAAAGCATTGCTAAGTTCCTGTTTTTATGTTATTTAAATACCTCTAAAATTAAAGGATTTTCAATTTTTGTTCAATGAAAAGAAATTTATCATAAGAGATAACCTTTAATAGGAAGGAAAGAAAATGGATTACCGTCAAACCTTGAATCTCCCCAAAACTGATTTTCCCATGAAAGCCAACTTGGCCAAGAGGGAACCAGATATCCTGAAGACATGGGAGACAAAGGGTATTTATCGCCAGTTAAGTCAATGGGCAAAAGGAAGGCCCAAATATATTCTCCACGATGGTCCTCCCTATGCAAATGGAAACATTCACATCGGGACAGCCCTGAATAAAATCCTTAAAGACTTCATCGTGAAATCGAAATTCATGGGAGGGTTTAATAGCCATTATGTTCCAGGATGGGATTGTCACGGACTGCCCGTTGAGCATGAAGTGGAAAAGAGCTTCGGTGCAAAAAAAGGAGAGCTTTCCATCGTTGAAGTCCGTAAACGATGCCGGGATTATGCATCCAAGTTTGTGGGGATTCAAAGAGAGGAATTCAAACGCCTCGGGGTTTTTGGGGAGTGGGAGCATCCCTATCTGACGATGAATTTTGAATACCAGGCTACGATTGTCAGGGAATTTGGAAAGTTTCTTCTAAACGGTTCGGTTTACAAGGGGAAGAAACCGGTCCACTGGTGCCCCACTTGCAAGACGGCATTGGCTGAGGCAGAGGTGAAATATGAGGACCATCATTCTTCTTCCATTTATGTAAAATTCAAAATGGTTTCCGAGAATTGGGAAAGTCTTCCCGAGTCTCCAAGGAAAACCCGTCTTCGTCATCATTTGGACCACCACTCCTTGGACGATCCCGGCCAATTTAGCCATTGCCCTTCATCCGGATTTTACTTATGTGGCAGTGGATGTGGGTGGGGAGATCTATATCTTAGCAGAGGGCCTTTTGGAAGGCGTGATGGAGAAATTCAGGATCAAAAAATATGAAGTATTAGAAAAATTTTCAGGGAAAAGATTAGAAGGGTTCAAATGCCGGCATCCCTTCCTCGATCGAGATTCACTCGTCATCCTTGCCTCTTACGTAACGTTAGAGGCTGGGACGGGCTGTGTTCACACCGCACCCGGCCATGGTCAGGAGGACTACGAGAGTGGGGTGCGATATGGTCTGGATATTTACAGTCCGGTTGATGATGATGGCCGATTTACCAAGGATGTCCTTTTCTTCGCAGGACAGTTCGTTTTCGATGCCAACGAGGCAGTAAACAAGAAACTTTCCGAAGTCGGGGCGCTTCTCAAAGAGGAGATGATGGTGCACTCCTATCCGCATTGTTGGCGGACCAACGACCCGATCATCTTTCGAGCCACAGAGCAATGGTTCATCTCCATGGATAAAAAGGGATTAAGACAGAATGCCCTGAAGTCAATCAATGAAGTGACCTGGATTCCCCCTTGGGGAAAGGATCGAATCTACGGGATGATTGAGAATCGACCTGATTGGTGCGTCTCCAGGCAGAGGGCTTGGGGGATTCCCATTACGGTCTTTTATTGCTCCGCCTGCAGCCAACCCTTGGTCAATCAGGGGACCATCGATCATGTCGCTCGTCTTTTTGAGGAGAAGGGGGCGGACATCTGGTTTGAAGAGGAAGCCAATCGTCTTTTGCCCAAAGGGGCCCAATGTGCTCAATGCGGGGGAAAAGATTTCACAAAGGAGATGGACATCTTGGATGTCTGGTTTGACTCGGGAGTTTCCTATGCAGCCGTTCTTGAGAAACAAAAAGACCTTGATTTTCCTGCCAGTCTCTATCTGGAGGGAAGTGATCAACACCGGGGATGGTTCCACAGTTCCCTTCTGACCTCTGTCGGGACAAGAGGTCGGGCTCCTTATCTGTCCGTACTCACCCATGGGTTTGTCGTGGATGGAGAGGGGAAAAAGATGTCTAAGTCAGCAGGAAATGTGATCGCCCCCGAAGAAGTCATCAACCAATTGGGAGCGGATGTCCTGAGACTCTGGGTGGCCGCAGAGGATTACAAAGATGACATTAAGATCTCCAATGAAATCCTGAAACGGTTGGCCGACAGTTACTTTCGGATTCGAAATACTTATCGCTTTCTTTTGGGAAATCTCTATGACTTTGATCCTGAGAAAGACCGGATTCCCTATTCGGAGCTTCATGAGGTGGACCGATGGGCTCTCCATCAGCTACAAAAACTTATCTCCAGGGTTCGCGAGGCTTATGAACGTTTTGAGTTCCACATGGTTTACCACAGTGTTCAGAATTTTTGTGCGGTGGAAATGAGTGCCCTTTATTTTGATATTTTGAAAGACCGGCTTTATACGTTTTCATCCTGTTCTCAGGGACGAAGATCAGCCCAAACGGCTCTTGGTGAAATTTTAAAGGCCCTGACCTGCCTCATGGCTCCTATTCTTCCTTTCACCACGGAAGAGGTTTGGAAATACCTTCCTCAAGAGCCGGGGAAGACAGAAAGTGTTCATTTGGCATTATTTCCTGAAGTGAAACAAGAATATTTGGATGATCGCCTTCAGGAGCGATGGGAACGGATTTGGGAAATTCGGACGGTTGTGACCAAAGCCCTTGAAGAGGCTCGGAAGGAGAAGAAAATCGGCCTTTCATTGGATGCGCAGGTCCATCTCCATCTTCCCGAAAAGATTTTTTCATTTCTTCAACCCTACGAAAAAGATCTGAAATTTGTCTTTATCGTCTCATCAGTGACTCTTTTTCAAAGCACAGATGGAAAAGAGGTAAGGGCGGAAGTATTGCGAGCAGAAGGGAAAAAGTGCGAACGATGTTGGAACTATGAGGTCAGTGTGGGCCGTCATACAGAACATCAGGGGATCTGCCAGCGATGTGTCGAGGCGATTACGCAAAGCGCATAGCGCATGGCGCAAAGCGCAAAAGAAAAGAGATCAAAAATGTTTACGTTAGGCTCTATGTGATTTGTTTTTTGAGGGACTGCCCATAAATGAGACAAAAATATTGGATCCTTTTAATTGTTTGTTTCGGAATTCTTTTGCTGGATCAGTGGACCAAATATGTGATTGTCCAGAAGCTGGCTCTCTATCAAAGGGTGGAGGTCATTCAGGGGTTCTTCAATCTCATCCATGTGAGGAATACAGGGGGGGCCTTCGGAATTTTTGGGGGAGAAAAAGGGGGGCTGGGTTCTGTGCTCTTTGTGGTTGTCTCCCTGATCGTTATGGGAGCGATCGTCTTTCTATTCATTAAATTAAAGGAAAACGAAAAGACCCTTACCCTCTCCTTTTCTCTGGTTTTGAGTGGTGCCTTTGGAAACCTCATCGACCGACTCCGATATGGAGAGGTGATTGATTTTCTGGAATTCTACCTTTCCTTTCTCCCTTGGCCTCTCTTCAACCCTTGGCCTGCCTTCAATGTTGCAGATTCCGTCATCTGTATCGGTATTGGCTTGTTGGCTTTAGAATTGTTGAAACGAGACAAAAAGAAATTGAAAAGCTATCCCTGAATCCTGAAAGAATAATTGTTAATTTATGACGCTTAACTTGTAACTCGAAACGCATAACGCATAACTCATAACTCATAACTCTTCACTCCTTAATATGTACCCCATCCTGTTTCAATTCGGTCGTTTCAGCATTTACGCTTATGGGTTCTTCATTGCCGTGGGCTTTGTCATAACACTGATCCTGGCCAGCCTGAAAATTCGAAAATCGAAAGCAGGGATTTCTTTTGGAAATCTCGTGGATCTCTTTTTCTACACTGTCTTATCAGCCATCATCGGATCAAGGATCCTTTTTGTATTGATCCATTTCGATGATTATCGCCAAAATCCTATGCAGATATTTAAAATATGGGAGGGAGGATTGGTCTTTTATGGGGGACTCCTACTCGCCATCGGGGTCTCCCTTTGGTACATGCGATGGCATCGGTTGCCCATCTGGAAAGTAGCCGACCTGATTTCTCCTTTCATTGCTTTGGGCCTCTTTTTTGGGAGAATAGGCTGCTTTTTTGCCGGATGCTGTTATGGGAAAGAGACTTCCCTGCCATGGGCAATTATCTTCAGGCATCCGGACTCTTTGGCTCCATTGAATATTCCACTCCATCCCACCCAACTCTATGATGCCGCCAATGGCTTGGCCATCTTCTTCTTTTTAAATTGGATGGAGAAGAGAAAAACCTTTGAGGGCCAAATTTTCTGGCTTTTTCTCTTCCTCTATACGATCACACGTTTTTTCATCGAAACCCTAAGAGGGGATCCCAGGGGATTCCTCTTTGGAAATCTCCTTTCAACCTCCCAGGGGATAGGAATCCCGTTAGCCATTTTCTCTCTTTTTATGTTATTCTATATGAAGAAAAAATATCGGAGATAAAAAGATGGCCGTTTTGGAAATCCTCAAATACCCTCATCCTGTTTTACGGAAACCGTCTAAAGCGGTAAGTCAGATCAACAAGGAAGTGAAGGAGTTAATTCAAGACATGAGGGAGACGATGGTCCAGGCAGGTGGAATTGGATTGGCCGCCTGTCAGGTCGGGGTCCCTCAAAGGGTGATCGTTCTCGATGTGAGCCCAATGGATCCCCAACATAGTTTCTTTGCCTTGATCAACCCTGAGATCATCTCAGAGGAGGGCGAGATCGACCATGAGGAAGGATGTTTGAGTGTACCCGATTGTCTGGAGAAGGTGAAAAGAAAAGAAAGGGTTTGTGTGAGGGGATGGTCTCCAGATGGGAAAGAAATGGAGATGAAGGGTGAAGGGATCTTGGCCATCGCGATCCAACACGAGATCGATCACATAAACGGTATTCTTATTTTGGACAGAGTGAGTCGGTTGAAAAGAGAAATTTACCGAAATAAGTTAAAGAAAGAGAAGCGTAAGGAAGAAAGACTTTGACCACTTTGCCCTGGCGGATCGTTTTCTTTGGTACTCCATCTTTTGCTCTTCCGGCCCTACAAACTCTTTTTGAGAGACCTGATGAGGTGGTCGCCGTGGTCACCCAGCCAGACAGGGAAAAGGGAAGAGGGAGGAGAGTTGTTTTTTCTCCTGTAAAAGAGCTTACGCTTCGACATCACCTCACCCTTCTCCAGCCTGAGAGGGTTAAGGAGGAACTTTTTCAGGAGACCCTGAGAGGGCTTCAACCCGATATCATCATCGTGGTCGCCTTTGGTCAGATTTTGCCGAAGTCCATTTTAAACATCCCCCAATACGGAGCGATCAATGTTCATGCATCCTTACTTCCCAAATATCGGGGAGCCGCTCCCATAGCCTGGGCGATTCTGAATGGGGAGAAGGTGACGGGAATTACAACGATGGTCATGGATGAAGGAATGGATACAGGAGACATCCTTTTACAGGTGGAGACACCCATTGGAAATGAAGAGACCTGTGAGACGCTTCATGATCGTTTGGCCTCCTTGGGAGCCCAATTGCTGAGAGAGACTTTGGAGAAAATCAAGGCCGGAAATATTCATCCCATCCCACAGGACCATTCGAAGGCCACCTATGCCCCGCCTCTTAAAAAAGAGGATGGGCATATTGATTGGAAGAAAGGAGCGAATGAGATTGATCGTCAGGTCCGGGCATTCAATCCATGGCCTGGTGCCTTTACGAAGTTGGATGACCAATGGCTAAAAATTTATAGAGGAGAAGTCAGAGAAAGAACACTTACGGGAAAGACAGGCGCCGTGGTCTGGGTGGGATCAGATTTCATAGAAGTGGAGACAGGGAAGGATTCTTTCCGAATCAAAGAAGTTCAATTAGAGGGGAGGAGGAGAATGGCCATTCGGGACTTTCTTTCCGGACACTCCCTCCCTGTGGGAACAGTCTTTCATTAATTTAGTCCAGAGTTCGGAGTCATTAGTTACATCGTCACATAGTCAAATAGTCTATTAGTCTTATAATTAACGACTATGAGACTACCAGACAAAGAAACTATAAGACCATTGTCTTCGAACTCCGAACTAATTACTCCTTACTTGTTACGCCTAATTAGGCTGGAAAAAACATGGACATTAAACCCAAGAAGAGAATCTTTATCGGGCTTTTGGTTTTTACCTGTTTGATCCTCTTTTTTCTCATCTTTCTGCTCTGGTATGTCCCGATGGTGGGGTTGAGGAACATTCATTCCTCCCTTCCTCTCCTCTTCACCATCATCCTCGGGGTTTTGGTATTTTTCATGCTTTCAGGGGGCCTCCTCCTCGTCTTTACCATCTTTATGAGGAAGGATATTTTACTCTCCCATAAACTGAGGGGAATCGTGGCCAAGGTACTTTTCCCCTTTATGATCTTAATGGGACGATTGGTAGGGGTATCGAAAGAAAAAGTTCAGCAATCCTTTATTGAGTTAAATAACCATCTCGTCCGGTCGAACCACCACCGAACACGGCCAAATAAATTGCTCATTCTGCTTCCCCACTGCATTCAGGATTTTGACTGTCAGATCAAGATCACGGGGAATGTTAAAAACTGCAAAGGTTGCGGAAAGTGCGAAATCAAAGATTTGAATGAGCTCTCCGATCAGTATCAGGTGAAGATCGCCGTGGCGACCGGGGGAACGTTGGCGAGAAGAATCATCGTGGATAATAGGCCGGAGGCCATCGTGGCCGTTGCCTGCGAACTCGATTTGACTAGTGGGATTCAGGATAGTTATCCCATTCCGGTGATCGGAATTCTGAATGAAAGGCCAAATGGCCCCTGCATCAATACCAAGGTGGATATCCAGAAGGTGAGAGACGCGATTTTGGATTTCCTCGAACCCCCCAACAGGATTCCAATCGATAAAAATGTTGACAAAATCTCTAAGTTTTACAAGCGGCTTTACTCAACTTTGAAGGATAGGTTAGTAATAGACAAAACAGAGGCTTAAATTATATCTATGAATCACTTTAAACATTCATGTTAATGTTGGTTTTGACTGGTATTTTCATTCTGGTGGGGACTGTCATCGGAGGAAGAAGTGGGGCGATTTATGCCTTTATCTTTGCAGGCCTGATGAATTTTGTCATGTATTGGTTTAGTGACAAGATTGTTCTCCGGATGTATAGGGCCAAAGAAGTTTCTCAAGGTGAAGCCCCTGAGCTTTATCAGATCGTCGGAGAACTGGTGAACAAGGCCAGCCTTCCAATGCCAAAGGTTTATATCATTGAGAATGATACCCCCAATGCCTTTGCAACCGGCAGGAATCCGGAGCATGCAGCCGTTGCTGTGACGACTGGTATTCTTAGAATTTTATCAAAAGAGGAGCTGATGGGAGTCATCGGTCATGAACTCTCCCATATTAAACACCGGGATATCCTCATCAGCACGATTGCTGCCACGATGGCCGGTGCGATCAGCATGCTTGCCTCAATGGCCCGTTGGGGGGCGATCTTTGGCGGAGGGCGATCCAATGATGAAGAAGGGGGCGGGGGTGGAAATATTCTCGTTGTGATCCTCGTTTCGATATTTGCTTCTATCGCGGCCATGCTGGTTCAAATGGCGATTTCTCGATCCAGAGAATATTTAGCTGATGAAGGGGGAGCCCGTCTCGCTCATCCTCTCTCCTTGGCAAAGGCTTTGGGAAAGTTAGAAGGTGCTGCCCAACGGATTCCCATGGAGGCTAATCCTTCCACTGCCCATATGTTCATTGTCAACCCGTTAAGGGGGGGAGGGTTCTTTCTCTCTTCAGCACCCACCCGCCGATTGAAGAACGTATCTCCAGACTTGAGGAGATGGCGAAGACAGGAAGGTTTTGAGAAAAAAAACCCCAAGGGCGATCTGCCTCGATATTCTGAATCAGATTGAAAAGGCAGATCTTCATCCCGATCGTCTTCTCACCGATTCCTTCAAACGCTATCGACATCTTACCTCACTTGATCGCTCTTTCCTCACCGAATTGACTTATGGGGTCATCCGTTGGAGGGAAAAACTCGATTGGGTGATACGCCAATTTTCGAAAATCTTATTTGAAAAAATCGAATTAGAAACTCTCAATATCCTCCGCCTCGGGCTCTACCAAATCCTTTTTTTATCAAGGACTCCATCTTCGGCGGCTGTGAACGAATCTGTCGAATTGGCCAAGCGAAACCGGGGGAAAGGAGGGGCAGGTTTTGTGAATGCCATTCTTCGTTCCGCCATCCGGCAAAAAAATGAAATCCGTTATCCGGATATGAGTAAAGATCCCGCACTCCATATTTCTGTCATCCAATCTCATCCTCTATGGTTAACTCAGAGATGGGTAAAGGAGGTAGGTGTTGAGGAAACGATCCGGGTTTGCACATTCAACAATCAGATCTCCTCATTGACACTTCGAACCAACACCTTAAAGATCAATCGGAAAGACCTTATTGAAAAGTTAAAGGAGCAGGACCTAAGAGCATTTCCAGCCGCTTATTCAGAAGAGGGAATTGTGGTGAAAAATCCTCCGCCCACATCAGAACTTCCTTTTATTAAAGAAGGCCTTTATATCATTCAGGATGAAGCTTCCCAACTCGTCACTGCCATGATGGACGCGAAGCAAGGAGAACGGATCCTCGATGCTTGTGCGGCTCCGGGCGGGAAGACGACCCATACGTCTCAAAAAATGGAAAACCAAGGAGAAATTTATGCCCTGGATGTCAGCAAAGGGAAATTAGATTTAATAGAGGAGATGTGCCAAAGGCTGGGGATAAAAATGGTCAAAACGACGAAGGCAGATGCAGCCCAATCTCTTCCCATCCCTCAAGGACTGAAATTCGATCGAATCCTGGCAGATGTTCCCTGCTCAGGATTTGGGACGCTTCGAAGAAACCCGGATTTGAAGTGGAGGAGAGGGGAGGAGGATATCAAGAGATTGAGTAAACTTCAGTTATCGATATTGAAAAATCTCGCCGTTTATGTGAAAGAGGGAGGCGTCCTCATTTACAGCACCTGCACCGTCTTCCATGAAGAGAATGAGGATGTGGTAGAAAGGTTTTTGGGGGGAAATCCAGAATTCCAACTGGATCGAATGGATAAGGTCCTCCCAGAAAAATTCCATTCCTTTATCCAGAATCGATATTTCAAAACCTTTCCCCCAAGAGATGAGATGGATGGATTTTTTGTTGCGAGACTAATAAAACAGATAGGGAGAAAAGAGGATAGGGGGATAGGGTGATGAGGAGGTGGGGAGAGAATCAAATAGATAAGGAGATAGGGTGATGGGGAGTGGAAAGATTCTTATTGAATAGGCATTCCGATTCGATTAGTATTGTGGAGAAAAAATGAAGCTTGGAGGTCACTTTGAAAAAGATAGCACCTTCGATTTTATCTGCCGATTTCAGCCGCCTCGGTGAGGAGGTGAGGGCGGTCGAAAGGGCTGGAGCTGATTTGATCCATGTCGATGTGATGGATGGGCATTTCGTTCCCAACATCACCATAGGTCCTCTGGTGGTACAGGGTTTAAAGAAGTTGACCTTTTTGCCTCTCGATGTCCATTTGATGATCGAAGAACCTCAACGATATATCGAAGCGTTTGCCCAGGCGGGGAGCGATTGGATCACGGTTCACGCTGAAGTCTGTCCGCAACTGAAACGAATGGTAAAGAGGATTCGTCAATTGAAGGTAAGGCCAGGCATTGTGCTCAAACCTGCTACTCCGTTAAAAACCCTATTTCCAGTCCTCGATGATATTGAATTAGTGCTTATTATGTCGGTCAACCCCGGTTTTGGAGGGCAATCCTTTATTCCCTCCACCTTGAAAAAAATCGAGCGATTAAGGAAGATCGTTGATCAAAACCGCTATCCATTGGAAATCGAAGTGGATGGCGGAGTCAAAATCGAGAATATTAGAGAAGTTTCAAGGGCAGGTGCGGATATTTTCGTCTTGGGCACAGGCATCTTCAAAACCAAAGACTACGAAGAAACCATCAAGAAATTGAGAAAAGAAATTGGCATAGGAACAAATCCCCCCCCTGCCTACCGGCAGCAGGTAACCCCCCTTTGCTAAAGGGGGGCGAGGGGGGATTATTAATTGCGGCATATGGAGATCACCAAACAGAAAAATTATCAACAATCCTTTGATCTGGCCTGTACCACCGTCAGAGGAATGAATCTGGAGGAGAGGGCAAAAAAAGCTGGGGCAGATTATCAAAAAGGAGAAGAAGGGGAGAAAATCATTATCCATTTTTTTTCAGAGCCTTACCATATCCATTTTCCTCAGATCGAATTTTACTCCCCATCCAAAAAAGTGGTTTCCCTGGTCACTCGTATCCTCCTGCTCCATTATCTCCTCCGTGCAGAAGGGAATCCTCTCACAGGGAAATGGGTGGCATACAAAGATATTCCAGGAGGCCTGCTTTATGCAGGTGTTTTTGCAAGGAGGGTGACAGAACCTTTGCAGCGAAAGTTCGGGAGATCAGCCAAATTATTTCAAGAGGTTGGTACAAAATCAGGGGGAGAACCTGTAGACATTGGGGATGCCTCTTTCATTCTCAAAGCTTTTCCCTATGTCCCTCTTCAATATGTCCTCTGGGGGGCAGACGACGAGTTTCCGCCTTCGGTCCAGCTTCTCTTCGACTCCTCTGTGGACCATTATCTTCCTTTGGAAGATATCGTCGTCCTTGGGCAGGTCACTACGGGTAGGTTGATCAACCGGGCTTCGCTCTAAATAAGAGACCACTCCCATATTGAATCTAAAAATTATGTCAACTTGTCGATTCTGAACTAATTCCCCCCCCCTTTCCCCCCTTTAGCAAAGGGGGGGGGCCTGCCTGCCCTGCCGGTAGGCAGGGGGGGATTTGGAAAGTTATTTTCTAAGTTAAAGGAGGGAAAGATGAAGATCGGGGACATTAAGAAGACCACAGTGATCGGGGCGGGGACGATGGGAGCCCAGATTGCTGAAGTCCTTTCACGCATGGGAGGCTATGAGGTAGGAATGGTTGATATCAATGACGATCTGGTCAGGAAAGGGTTTCAGTTGATCGATCAAAGATTGGAACGCTTCTTTGTTTCCAAGGGAAAAATCACTGTTGAAGAGAAAAAAATGATTATGAATCGAATCAAAGGTTACACGAGCCTCGAAGAGGCCGCAAGGGGTTCGGATCTGGTCATCGAAGCGGTCGTTGAAAAGATGGTTTTAAAAAAGGAGATTTTCAAAAAACTTGATGAGGGGGCTCCAGTCCATGCCATCCTTGCCTCGAATACTTCTTATCTGAATGTTTCAGAGATGGCATCGGCCACGAAGAGGCCGGAAAAGGTGGTGGGGATCCATTTCTTTAATCCGGTGGCTGTCATGCAACTGGTTGAAGTGGTCAAGGGAGGACGTACTTCTGCTGAGACGATAGAGGTGGCCTGTGATCTTGCAAAGAAATTGGGGAAGGAACCAGTAGTCTGCCGCGATACGAGCTATGGATTTTTAGCCAACCGGGCCTATCGGGCGATGATCGAAGAAACGGTGCAGATGGTCTGGGAGAGAGTCGCGTCTCCTGAGGAAATAGACAAGGCTTTAAAGCTTGGCTATAACCTGCCCATGGGCCCCCTTGAGCTGGGCGATATGGTAGGCGGCTGGTCCATTCGAGCCTCGTCAGAAGAAGATGCCATCAAAGAGCTTGGTTCGGAAAAGGGGCGCATGCATCCCCTGACCAGAGCCATGGTTCGAGCTGGATATAGCAAGATTTACGACTACTGGAGAGAGGTATTATCAAAGCCGTAGGGGAAATGAACACATCCATCCAGTATTGAATGGTTATCTCCCCATCAGGGGCTTTCTAAACAGAATATCGTATGGAGAATAGAGGGGTGTGAAAAGGCTATTTCCCAAAGCGAAAGGGATAGGGGAAAACGATGAAGATGATTGAAGAGCTAAAGGGAACTCTTAGAATGGAAATCAGACCGACCTCACAAGAATTGGAGTATCTCGAAGCGGTCCTTCAAAAGGAGGACCTTCCATTGCTTCATTCTTTATTAAGAAAACATTTAGGGCCCGCGGCTAAGGAAATTGGAGAGGAAACAAATCTGCCGAAAGAAATTCAGAAATTAGTTGATTCTTTTGGTGGTTTGCGAAAGGAGCAATCCTTTTTCTATAGGCAAGAGGGTCATCAAATCATCTACGCTGCGATTTGGCCTTGGCAGTCCAACCCCGATAAAATAACATTGAAATCTGGTATAAGTGAGTTGGTCTCAGAGGACCGATAATTTCTTCATGGGCGTAGGATTCCAACCCTATGAGGGTCTCGGACCATTCCTGAAAATCTGTGGCGTTAAGAAACGAAATCATGCAGCCATTGAGCCATGGCGTTGGTGAGTCTGGGTGATCATCGTCGGTTCATATATTCCACTGGATGCTATCTTTTGATTCCTGAATCTCTTCTGTGTTGGCCATACCTATGTCAGTGGGGTGTTCCGCCATATGATCCCCCATACGAAAAATCACAAGAATCATTTCCAGGAAGACCCTGCTGTAAATGACCGTTAAAAGGAATATCAAAGGGGCTCCGAGGAAAAGTGCAAAAATTCCGAACCACCTTGACATGTTAAATCCTGCGATGATAAAAAAGAGGGCGATCAGGCCAGCCCATAGAATCGATAGCCCATAGAGAAACTTCATTATTTTTGGACTGACGAACTGATTGAATGATAAACGAAAGAGGCCCTGAAGGAAATCAACCTTCTTAAGGGTTGACACATCCTTTATGAACCCGCTTGACCGTGAAAGTGTCTCCTCTATTTGAACCTCACTCAGCGATTCACCGCAATTGATACAGAACTTTGCATCGTCTTTATTGGAAGCACCGCAATTTATGCAAAACATATTTTCCCCCTAACCGGATAGAAGCTTAACTGATAGGTTTGATCTCTTTTATCTTCCAAAGGTTCTCCTCTCTCTTTAATGTCACATCCAGAAGTGTTTTGCCTTCCTGAATTTTCCCGCTCCCTCTCTGGGATGTTTTGACCAGCCACTCTAATCGGATATGAGAGGTATCTCCTGATATACTCTTGTTTCTTCAAATCATAGGTGAGGTCAAGATAATTGAAATTTTCCCACATTTTGAGTGCATCCAACCGCTTTCCATCCTTACCTTTAAAATCACGGGAGAAACAGGACATAAAAAGATCAATGTTCTTCTGAAGATTTGCCTTTCTAATATTTTCAAAAAGGGATCTAATCTTTTCTGCCTCTTGGGCCTCCACCGAAAGTTGTGCAGGGTGTGGAGAGGGTGGAGGGGGAAGGGGAATGGACGTTTCTTTTAAACTCAGGCTGCTGGCCTGATGAGAGTGCCCTTGTAAAAGAAAGTATCCCCCCACACCCGTCAGAATAATCATGATGCTCAATGTTACCAAAGTGAAAGGCCGAGGGAGATTCCCTCCTATTCCTGGGGAAACCATTCTTCCCCCCATCTTGCTGGGCAGGAGAGAGAGGGTTTGCCGATATTTTTTTAAACCCCTCTCCCTGGATTTTATTTCCTTTCTCATTTCCTTCTTCTCTCTTATAAAATCGGCCTTTGTGATCGCCCCTGTCTTATAGAGAGATTTAAATTCCTCAAGCCTTTTTTGAAGGGGTTTCAATTCTTTTTCTAAGAAGTCGATTTCCTCCGTCCCTCTTTTTCTGATGGATTTAAGCTCCGTTTCAATTTCCTGATGTAGGGGCAGTAGGGACTCCAGCCGATATTTATAGCGATTGAATGTAGGATGAAAAACATCATTAGAAATTTTCTCTCGCTGCGCTTCCAACTTCATCATGCAGGCTTTTAATTCTCTCTCTTCTCTTGACATCCTCAACCATTCCTTTGACCATTTTTTAATTAATTTTTTTTCTAATGGTTGAACATCCGTTTCTTGAGATGGAGTTCCCTGCATCAATAGAGAACCGCATTTTCTACAATACTTCCCTTTTCCATAAGGGAGTTTGCACTTGGGACACATGAGTTTACCTTTTGTAATGTTGTCTTCCATAGCAGGATCTTCAATAGCCAAAAGGAACTTCCCGCATTTTCTGCAAAATTCCTCGCCTTCGTCATGTTCGAGATTACATTGTGGGCAAATGACCATTTTTGCCTCCTGGTATTTTCGTTGCCTATAGCATTAAAAGGTATTTCGATGCATTTTATATGCCATGATATAAATGAAATTTTACCTTCAATTTCGAGACCTTTTCTTATCATTGGAAAACCGAATTGAACAAAATTTCTGACAGTGTACAAAAATTGCCCATACGAAAGAAGGTCAAATGGAAAGGATAGATGGACATCTTCATTAGTCGTTTTTGTCTTTCGATAATTTTGGGATTGATTTTAGACTTAGCTTCGCTTTGGAGAGATGGTGTTTCTTTTAAGTGTACAGTGTCCGTCTTGACGGCACCAGTCACCCATCAGGATCAGGATCTACAGAAAAACGAGATCTCCTCCTCTGCGACCCCTGTTCGCTTTTGCGGACCAGAAAATCTTCGGTTCCAGGACGTGTCCAAATCGTATTGGTCAGGACTCATGGTTGTTAGCCAACCCCTCGTGGCTCACGGCGTGGGCGGTCAAGACATTGATGACCCTGTCCCCAACCGTCTCAAACCGGCGGACCGGCCCCGATCTCCATCAGCCCATCCACCATCCAGTACCAGTTGTACGTCGATTCCACCGCTATCCCTACGAGCTCCTCCTGAAACGGCTTCAGTGCGTCACGAACCACTCCAAGATCATTGGATAGCTTTTTCTTGAAAACCCTCTTCCCCTCTCCATCGACGATCCCAATTAAATTGCTGTTGCCATGTAGATCACATCCTGCGTATAATACCCTCATAAGGCACCTCCTTGGGTTAAGATTCGGCTCTTTGCCCAAGCATACCACAACTCCTGTGGCATGTTCAGATGGTGCCTTTTATATGATTATCAGGCTTGCAATATTGCAAAAGAATCTAAATAAATAGAACCGTCCCCTTTATTACTCCTCATGCTTTGTGACTCGATAGCAATGTGGCAATAGGCTATAAACTGCACAAGTAAACTTGCACAAGATAGAAGAGTACTCAGTATGCTTAAGAAAAAACATTCGACCAGCAAACATCTGCCAAGAGGGTTAGAAATACTCTACGAAGATAGAGATATCCTGGTGGTAGATAAGCCTGCGGGGCTATTGACAGTGGGGACGGAGACTAATAAATTCAAGACGGCTTACTACATTCTAACCGATTATGTACGCAAAGGCTGTCTAAAGTCGCGAAACCGAATTTTCATTGTTCATAGGCTGGACCAGTGGACATCCGGCGTACTGATATTCGCAAAAAGCGAAGAAGTTAAGTTACATTTGCAGGCTCAGTGGAAAGGCACGGAAAAGAAATATGTTGCGGTGGTTTATGGTCAGTTGGCCCAAAAAGAGGGAATGATTACCTCATACCTGTCTGAGAACAAGGCTTATGTCGTCTATTCCACAACTGATGTCACAAAAGGCAAACTGGCACATACTGCTTATAAGGTGCTTAAAGAGACCAAGCAGTTTAGTCTGCTGGAGATTAATCTTTTGACCGGCAGGAAGAATCAGATACGTGTACATATGGCTGATAAGGGACATCCGATCGTAGGCGATCGTAAATATGGTAAAACCAAGGATGGGTACAGGCGTTTAGCGCTTCATTCCAAATCGATTTCCTTCAAACACCCCACCAGCGGCGAGCAGATGACTTTTGAAACCAAAGTGCCAAATTATTTTAATAAGCTGATTGGCAATATCCAGGATAGATTATAAAGGAATTGGGGACGGGTTCCGATTTTTATTGGAAAAAATCGGCGTCAAGGCTAAACTATACACTTTATAGATCAGGGAACTTATCGTACAAACTCTAAGGACGTTCATGCAGAGCGTACTTGAGACCATCACATATCGAATGAGAACATTCGCAGTAAAGGATCGGAGAGCAATTACTTGCCGGAATGTTCAAGAAACCTGAAGAAATCGCCTTTGGTAGACAGAACGAGCCAGTCCTTTTCCGATAAGGTGTTTTTGTAAGTGTCCATCGTTTTCACGAATCGGTAGAAGGTTCTCGACTCCGGGCTCTGGTTGTAGGCCGAGGCATAGATCGTTGTGGCCTCAGCGTCCGCTTTTCCTTTGATCTCCTGCGCGGTTCGGTAGGCTTCTGACTGGATCTTCTTTAAATCCCGTTCTTTATCCCCTATAATCTTGGCCGCTTCTCCCTGGCCCTCGGATCTGAACTGATCCGCAATTCGCTTCCGTTCCGTAATCATGCGTTCATATATTTTCTTCTGAACCTCCTCAACATAGTTAATCCTTTTAAGACGAAGATCCAGCAATTCGATGCCCAGAGCTATGAGCCGCGGGGCTGCGGCTTCAATAATGAGACGGGTCATTTTCTCCCGTCCCAGTTCGATGCGAGCTTTGGCCTCTGAATCGTCAACTCCTCCTATCTCTGCCGAGGCTTCAAATTTTCTGTTCGTTGTACGGATGATTTCCACCAGATTATTGTTGGCAATCACGTTCCGCGTTTCGCCGTCCAGGATGTCATCCAATCGTGTGTGTGCTCCGCGTTCATCTCGGACGCGTTGAAAATAGAGAAGAGGATCGTGAATCCGCCAGCGAGCATACGTGTCTACCCAGATGAATCTCTTATCTTTGGTCGGGATCTGATTGGGGGCACCATCCCACTCCAGGAATCGCTTGTCAAAAAAATGGACCGTTTGGATAAAAGGAACTTTCAAATGGACCCCGGGGGTCACAATGGGTTCTCCCACAGGCTTCCCGAACTGGGTGATAATCGCCTGCTCTGCCTCATCCACAACAAAAGTGGAAAGGATGAGGGCGAAAGCTCCCAAAACGATGATCAACCCGAGTAAGAGATAGGATCGCTTAATCATTTTTCTTCCCCTCCTTCTCTACCTTCTCTATCTGAAACAAGGGCAGAATGCCCGTGGTTTCTTTGTCCGTGATTATTTTCCTGCCCACCTTTGAGAGGACCTCGTTCATCGTTTCGAGATAGATCCGTTGCTGGGTGACTTCAGGAGCCTTCAGATACTCTTTGAATATGGCGTTGAACTTGGTGGCCTCCCCGCGGGATTGGTTCACCCGTTCAATAGCATAGCCCTTTGCCTCCTCGATGATTCTCGCGGCATCCCCCTTCGCTTTTGGAATCACTTTGTTATATTCAGAACGGGCCTGATTGATCAATTTCTCGCGTTCCTGTTGTGCTTCGTTGACTTCGTTAAATGCTGGTTTCACTGGCTCCGGGGGGTTCACATTCTGTAAGACGATCTGGTCCACCTTGATCCCGGTTTCATATTCGTCACATAAGGCCTGAAGTCTGCGAGCCACCTCATTGGCGACCTCGACCCGCCCAGTCGTCAACACTTCGTTCACCGAACGGTCGCCAACGACCTCACGCATCAGGGCTTCGTTTATGTCCCGGAAGGTCTGGGTCGCATTTCGCACCTTGAACAGAAATTTGTAAGGATCGGCAATCCTGTACTGTACGATCCACTCCACGTCGCTGGCGTTCAGATCTCCGGTCAACATCAGTTTTTCTTCACGGAAGGATTTTGGATTCGTAAACCGTTCTTACCCCGGCGGCCTTGGTTCTGAATCCAAACTCCTCTTTAAACTGCCGCTCAACGGAAACTTTAGTTACGGTTTCAATGCCGAAGGGCATTTTAATGTGCAGGCCGGACGGGACGGTCCTTGTGTAAGCACCGAAGCGCTGGATGACGCCCACCTCTTCAGTGGCCACACTATAAAAAAGCGTAAACAAAAAGACGATCCCGAAAATACCGACCACAATCCATCGGAGACCTTTGATTTGGAACTTTGGGAATCCGAATTCTGACAAGTCGACGTTCACCTCATCGCTCATAGAACCCCCTTTCCCTCCAGGCAGATAATCGAATTTGCTCCAAGTGGCATGTATTCTATGCGGAAAGGGACGTATATGTCAAGGCGAAAAAGCTTCTTTATCGAAAAAGCTTCTTGGTGATAGTCTGGTGACGGTATTTCAGATTTTTAAGTTATTGAAATGATTAGGAGTGATTGGTGGCGGTGCAGGGATTTGAACCCCGGACACTGCGGATATGAGCCGCATGCTCTGACCGACTGAGCTACACCGCCAAGCCCACTAAATTTTACCCAATTTCTTTCAAATGTCAATCATAATATAAGGAAAATCAGCGAACAACTTACGATAAAATCTATCTTGTTTTGATATGACACTGTGGACGACGAGTAAATTTCATTTGATTTTATTCTCTTTCTCTCTGATAATAGTTTGAGCCTGATAAGAACAAAGAATAAGAGGATAAAATCATGCGAATCGCTTATTTTGATTGTTTTTCCGGGGCGAGTGGAGACATGATCCTCGGGTCATTAATTGATGCAGGACTGAGCGCTCGACGATTGAGGGAGGAGTTGAAAAAGCTTCGAATCCCAACCATCCAATTGAAAGTTAAAAAAGTTTTGAAAGCAGGGATCTCCGCAACCCAGGTCATCGTGGGAGGAAGAGATGAGAAGAGATCCCACCGCAATTTGAAAGAGATTTTGAGGATCGTTGAAAGAAGTAGTGTGGAAGCTGAAGTCAAGAAGAAGAGCGAGGAGATTTTTAAGCGGATTGCTTCGGTGGAGGCGAAGATTCATCAAATCCCAATGGAAGAGGTCCATTTTCACGAATTGGGTGGGTTGGATTCGATCGTCGATATTGTGGGGTCGATATGGGGCCTTCAACAACTTGGGGTTGAAAAAATCTATGTCTCAAAGGTGAATGTGGGAACAGGATTTGTAAAATGTGAACATGGGATCCTTCCTGTTCCTGCGCCGGCCACGCTATCCCTAATGGAAGGGAAGCCCATCTACTCCTCAGGAGTGGAAAGAGAACTTCTCACTCCTACCGGAGCAGCCATTCTTACTACATTGGGCTCTGAGTTTGGCCCAATCCCACCAATCCATGTAGAGAAAATAGGGTATGGGGCTGGCCGGGATAACCTTCTCCATCCCAACGTCCTGAGGCTGCTCATCGGAACTTCACCATCCACTTCTGGAAATGAGAAGGTCGTGGTCATCGAAACGAATATCGATGACATGAACCCCCAGTTCTACGACTATCTGATAGAAAAACTTTTAGCCTTGGAGGTTCTGGATGTATTTATTACTCCCATCCTGATGAAGAAGAATCGGCCAGGCCATCTTCTCACTGTGATTTGTCACTCTGAAAAGTTACCCTCCGTCACGAAATTTCTTTTAAGAGAGACGACTACCCTTGGTTTAAGATGGCATGAAGAAGAGAGGGCAAAAGCTGACCGGGAGATCCTAACCCTACGAACCCAATACGGAAAAATTCATTTGAAATTGGCGAGATGGGGGGGAACCATTGTCAACATTTCTCCGGAATATGAAGATTGCAAAAGGCTGGCATTAGAGAAGGGGATTCCCCTAAAGGACATCTTTGAAGAAGCAAAAAGATTGGCCAACATTTTTCAGAGAAAAAAGCGGGATCCATGATCAAAAGGAGATGAATAAAAAGCATAGAAAGTCCGTCTAATTATATAAAATAAAGAACCTTCCTTGAAATCCAAATGTTGAAGGCTTATATTTTAGTGGAAGGGAGGGGTTCGAATGAAAATTAACAAATTTATTTTGGTTTTTGGTTTGTTGTTATTGATTTCCCTTTTCTTCTTTAACGAAGGGAAGGCACAACCCTTATTTGCCCCCGAGGGAGGGCAACCCCCTAAACCTGGAACCAACGCCCCTATGATCAAACATACTTTTGCCGTAGAAAGAGGGTATTATGGGTATATCTGGAAAATCTATCTTGAAGCCGAGGACCCGGATGGGGATATGCTGAGGATTGCCTCTGTGGTAAATCAAACTGGGTATGGTCATTATCCAACCGATTGGATCTATCTTAAAACCCCCTATCAAAAGCACCTCAAGGGATATATTCAATGGAATACCTTTAGCTCGAGAACTCAGTTTTTAAGGGAATGGACCCAAATTACATTGAGGGTGTCCATTTTCGATAAGGCCGGGAATGAAAGCAATGTAATTGTTTTTCCATTTGAGTTTGCTTCAGGGGTGAAGGGTCTCTATCAAGACAAACCCCCATCCCCGTTTGATCAAGGGGTTCTACCAAGGATTGGATACATTCACATTGATCTCTTTGAACCCACCCTCATGGGCAATGGTGGTGGGAGGGATGATTAGGAGCTTAACCCCTATTTCACTGAGAGGCTACGGGCCATTGTAATCCCTCAGCTACGAGGTATGAAAGTAGCAGATCCGCCAGGAATGTCATCAAAAATCTTATCAAGTCGATAAGACCCGACCACGCGGATTTTCTAATATTTTTATAGGTAAGGGTTAAGATCGCTATCATCGATGATTCCTTGTTCTCTCCAAGGGATTTTTATGGTTTGTAGGAAACGTTAAGGTTACCGCTATAAGATTTTTTCCGACATCCCTATCGGATCATTGTAGGTTCGAACAAAGACTGAGGGGTTACAGACCCTTTTTGTTTCTTCTTGCTTTTCTTATTTTAGAATGATAAAAGATTTTTATCATCTCATAGAAGGAGGGAAAAAAATGGGACAAATTATTTTTCAAAAGAAAATGGTTATTGCCTTATGTTTGGTTATTTTCTTGGGTTTGACATGGTCAGGATGTGGGACAACGGTTAGAGAACGACAAAAAGGTCAACCCGTAACGGAAGCAACGGGGGAGACAAAAGGAGAACCAGAGCGCACAGGGAAATATTATCTTGATGATCTCCGTATTCCGGAAGAGTTAAATTATAAACCGAGTAAATCTTTCGTCTATGAGACCCCCAAATTTAAAGCAGGTATTTTACATTTTACAAAATGGCGACTCGATGTACCGTCTTTGATCGAATTTTTTATCTACAATATGGAAAAAGACAATTGGAAACTGATAAACAGTTTTAAGGGGAAAGAATCCTTCCTCAATTTTTCAAAACCTGATAAAACATGTATGATCAGGATGAGAGATAAATGGACGGGTACGGCCGTCGTCGAAATCCAAGTTGGACCACTGGGAGAAAAAAAGATGTAAGAGTGGAGTATGTTATTCAATCAAGTCAGAAGGACCATTGACCGCTACCGTTTATTGGAAAAAGGAGATCGGTTGATTGTGGGTGTTTCGGCAGGGGTGGATTCAATGGTCCTCCTCCATTTATTAAATGCCTCCCGTGAAGCGTTTAACCTCTCTCTGATCGTCGCTCATGTCAATCATGGTCTCCGGCCCGAGGAATCCGAAAAAGAAGCGGAACTGGTTCAGGAGGAGTCCGAACGGCTCGGCCTCCCTTTCGAATATGGACAGTTCAATGTAAAGGAATTTCAACAACTTACAGGGTTCTCCCCACAGGATGCAGCCAGAAGGATCCGTTTCCAATTCTTTCAAGATCTCCTCGAAAAACATCATGCCAAAAAGATTGCCTTGGGTCACAATGCAGATGATCAAGTAGAAACCATCCTCCTGAGACTGATCAGGGGATCTGGGTTGCAGGGCTTGAAGGGGATCCTACCCATTCGGGAGGGAAAGGTCATTCGGCCCCTTCTTGAAGCATGGAGAGAGGAAATCGAAACTTTTGCTATTGAAAAGGGGATTCATTATCGCCTGGATTCATCAAATCTAAAGCAGGACTACCTTCGGAACCGAATACGCCTTGCCCTGATTCCCTCCGTGGAAAGGGAGTATCAAACTAATTTCAAGAAGATCCTCTTGAGGACATCAGCCATTCTCAGGGAAGAAAATGATTATTTGGAAAAAGGCACAGAGGAAGCCTATCGAAAGATTGTCCAACAAGAGAAGGACACCCTTTCTTTCAAATATTCTGAATATCAATCTCTTCATCAGGCTATCCAATGGAGAATCATCAGGAGGGTGATGGAGACCATTTGTGCCCAGGGAATGGCCGTGGAAGAACAAGAATGGTCGGATGTTCATCAAATTCACCAGAGATTACGAAAACCTCCTCCCAGTTTTATATTAGAATTATCTCGTGGCCTCTGGATTGAAAAACAGTATGATATTATTAAATTAGGGAGGGGAGGGGTAAAACCATTTCCACCTTTTGAGGTTGAACTCATTTTCCCAGGCCATACCTTTATCGAAGAGATCGGAAAAGAGATCGTCATTGAAGATGTGAATCGGGATCACTTCGGAGATTATAAGGAATCTCTCACCATGACCTTTATGGATTACGAAAGCCTACAGTTTCCTCTGAAAGTTAGAAATTTCAGGCCAGGTGACCGATTCCGTCCATTGGGAGTCAAGGGAACTCAAAAGGTTAAAGAGTTTTTTATCGATCATAAGATCCCCAGGTTTGAAAGACCGAAGGTCCCTCTGATCATTTCAGGAGAAATGATTGCCTGGGTCGTTGGTTATAGGATTGATGATCGAGTAAAGGTTACAGAAAAGACAAAGAAAGTTTTAAAAGTAAAGGTGGTTTAGAGAAACCCCTCTCCATTTACCGACGCTTACCGTCCTTCCATAATTTCGACAACCCCCTTGACAATCAATAAAGGATTAAGTTAAAGAAATCTAATTCCTATAGAAAAAGTATGATTTCGTAACTCATGAAAATTTCAACAAAAATTAGATATGGAGCAAGAGCAATGTTAGAACTTGCCTCCCATTATGGAGAAGGTCCTCTCGAATTAAGAGAGATAGCCAAAAAAGAAAATATTTCTTTGAAATATCTTGAGCAAGTCATTAATCCGCTTCGGGCGGCGGGCTTAGTCAAATCGATTCGTGGGTCCAAGGGTGGTTATTCATTGGCCAAACCTCCTTCTGAAATCTGTTTAAATGATGTGGTTGAAACTTTAGAAGGTCCGCTTCATTTGGTTGAATGTTTGCATGATTCAAAGGTCTGTCAGAAAATTCCATCCTGTGTAACGAGGGATATTTGGAAGGAGATTTCAGAAGCGATCTCTAAAATCTTTTATTCGGTTTCTTTGGAGGATATGGTTAATCGAAAGAGAGAAAAAGAAGGCCGCAATCCTCCGATGTACCAAATTTATAATTGAAAGTACTAAAGGTTCTAGAGATCAAGGGTTCAAGTGAAATATTAAAAAATAGGTCGTAGGAAAAAGGATCGGTCTGCCTTGAGACGCAAGAAATTTAAAGAAGATTGGTCCCTTACCCGGTTAACACCTTACTAGGCACTTGACCCAATGAAGATTTCGATACTGGGACCCTATTTTACAAAAATTTCGTTAGGAGCGAGGGGATGGCGAAAATAGCCAATTTCATTTCTGAATTGATAGGGCATACACCTTTATTGAGATTGAATCGAGTCACCCAAGGGTGTATGGGAGAGGTCATCGCCAAACTTGAGTCTTTTAACCCCTGTGGAAGTGTTAAAGACCGTATCGGCTATTCAATGATTGAGGCGGCTGAGAAGGCAGGGCTGATTCAGAAAGATACGATTATATTGGAACCTACCAGTGGAAATACAGGAATCGCTTTAGCATTTATCTGTGCAGCAAAGGGCTATCCATTGGTTCTGACCATGCCAGATACGATGTCTATTGAACGAATTCATCTTCTAAAAATGTTTGGAGCAGAGGTGATCCTGACCCCTGGAAATGAAGGGATGACGGGTGCGGTGAAGACGGCGGAGGAAATGGCTTCAAAGGATTCACGATATTTCGTCCCCCAGCAATTTATGAATCCCTCAAATCCAGAGATACACAGAAAGACCACGGCGTTGGAGATTTGGGAAGATACAGATGGTCAAATCGATGTTTTAGTCGCAGGAGTGGGCACGGGGGGGACGATCACTGGGGTTTGTGAAATCATTAAAAAAAGAAAGCCAGGATTTAAGGCCATTGCTGTGGAACCGGAGAACTCCCCAGTTCTTTCCGGGGGAAGACCAGGACCTCATAAGATACAGGGGATTGGTGCAGGCTTCGTTCCGAAAGTGCTTCGAATGGATTTGATCGATGAAGTGATCAAAGTCTCGAATGAGGATGCCGGATTGTTGGCAAGAAGGTTAGCTAAAGAAGAGGGGGTATTGGCAGGAATTTCTTCTGGTGCAGCGGTATGGGCAGCCATTGAGGTAGCGAAGAGGCGGGAGAACAAGGGGAAGATGATCGTTGTCATTCTGCCCGATACTGGAGAACGATATATCAGCACCTGGATGTTTAATGGACTCAAATAAAAGTCAGGAGTTATTAGTTCGCCTGCCTGCCGCAGGCAGGGAGTTCGGAGAATTTAATTTTTAACTCCGAGCTCATCACTCTGAACTCCGAACTGCGAAGCGGGGGGTGATCTGATGTTATGGATCATGGACGGCCCCGCCATGCACCACGGTGGGTGCGTGGCAGCCCTGAATCCAACGTGGTTCAGGGCGAAAGGCACAATTTGAAATACTGAATTAATGAAGGAGGAAAAACATGGCCAAAACCATTGAGGAAATCAATGAGAAGATAAAGAAAGGGAAGGCGGTCGTCTTAACCGCTGAAGAAATTATTGATTATGCTGCTGAAAAGGGAGTGAAGAGGACTGCGCAAGAGGTCGATGTAGTCACCACAGGGACATTCGGGCCCATGTGTTCTTCAGGGGCTTATTTCAATGTGGGGCACTCGAAACCTCGGATCAAATTGGGAGGTGGAAAGACGTTTCTCAACGATGTCCCGGTGTATACAGGTTTTGCTGCGGTAGATTTTTTCTTGGGAGCAACGGCCATGCCAGACGATGACCCCAGGAATAAAATCTTTCCGGGAAAGTTTGCTTATGGAGGAGCCTATGTGATTGAAGAACTGGTGGCTGGGAAAGATGTGAGATTAACGGCAACCGCTTATGGGACAGATTGCTACCCTAAAAAAACATTGGAGACTTATATCTCCCTGAAGGATATGAATGAAGCCATTCTTTTAAACATTCGAAACGCCTATCAGAACTACAATGTGGCGGTCAATCTCTCAGAGAAAGTCATCTATACCTATATGGGAGTTCTTCAACCCAAAATGGGCAATGCGACTTACTGCAGTGCAGGGCAGTTGAGCCCTCTGCTTAATGATCCCTATTACAAAACGATAGGGATTGGAACCCGAATCTTCCTTGGCGGAGGCATAGGGTATGTCGTGGGAAGTGGAACCCAGCATAACCCAGGAGTAAAGAGGACCGAAGGAGGGGTTCCCAAAATGCCGGCAGGAAATCTCTGCGTCACGGGAGATCTCAAGATGATGAGTCCAAAATGGCTTCGAGGAACTTCTTATACGGGATATGGGGTGACCCTTACCGTTGGAATCGGAGTTCCCATTCCTATTTTGGATGAGGAGATACTTCGATTTACTGCGGTTCGGGATGAAGAGATCCTGGCTCAAGTGGTGGACTATAGCGAGTCCTATCCTCAATCCATTCCCGGAAGCATCGCAGAGGTGAGTTATAAGCAACTTAAGAGTGGTAGAATTGCGGTCCAGGGGAAAGAGATTCCTACCTCTGGCCTTTCCAGTTATTTGAAAGCCAAAGAGGTTGCAAAAATTTTGAAGGGGTGGATCGAAGCAGGGAAGTTCTTCTTAACCCAACCTGTTGAGCTTCTCCCTTCAGCGGATTCTGGGATTGTTTTTAAACCCTTAAAAGAGCGGCCCATCAAAAAAATATCATAGAGCAATGGGCATGGCCCATAGGGAGAAGGAAACTCTATGCCTCTGATCATATGCCCTCTGCTCGTATGAAAGGGGGTGCCCCATGCAGAAAAAAAGAGTTGTTCTCAGTTACCCTTCCCATCTTGTTGACCAACCAGTTATCTCGAAATTGGTCAAGGATTATGATTTGATCGTCAATATTATGAGAGCCCGGATTACACCCAAAGAGGAAGGAAGGCTTGTGTTAGAGCTCACCGGAAAGAGAGCTGGGATGGAGGCAGGATTTAAATATCTCAGTGAGATAGGGGTGGAGATCCAGCCTTTGGCTCAGGATGTCAAATGGCATGAAGATCACTGTACCCACTGCACGGCTTGTGTCAGTGTCTGTCCAACCAAGGCGTTGGATGTCAATAGAACAACTATGGAAGTATCTTTTAAACGGGACAAATGCATTGCCTGTGAGCTGTGCATTCCGGTCTGCCCTTATCAGGCCATGGAAATTCTGTTTTAAGGGCAGAGGGCATAGCGCATAGAGCATACCGCATACCCCATCGGGCTGATAACAAAATATACGCTTTGCACTATGCCAATATTTAAAGAATGGTGGAGATGAAGAAAAGGGTCGTGGTGGCAATGAGCGGGGGGGTTGATTCGAGCACGGCCGCCTGGCTTCTCAAGGAGAAAGGGTATGAAGTGATCGGAGCCACCATGTGCATCGGAATGATGGATCAGACTCAGGGAGGCCCAGCACGATGTTGTGGTCTTGCCGATATCGAAGATGCCAGACGCGTTGCCCTTCAACTTGATATCCCTTTTTATGTTTTTCATCTTAGAGAAGAGTTTGAAAGAGAAATCATCCAATATTTTTGCGAAGAATACATCAGGGGAAGAACGCCTAATCCCTGCATTCTTTGTAATGAGAAAATAAAGTTCGGTTTTTTTTTAGAGAAAGCGTTGGAACTTAAGGCCGATTGGATTGCCACAGGCCATTATGCAAGATTGGATTTTGACGAAGGGATTGGGCGTTATCTTTTAAGGAAAGGAGTAGACCGAAGAAAGGATCAATCCTACGTCCTCTTTTCTTTAACTCAAGATCAGCTTCACCACACTCTATTCCCACTGGGAGATCTCCGAAAAGAGGAAGTGAGAAAGAAGGCGCTTCAACAGGGGCTTCGAGTTCACGATAAACCCGAAAGCCAGGAGGTCTGTTTTATTCAGGAATCCTCCTATCATTCTTTTTTATCAGAAAGGTTAAAAGAGTCCATTGAACACGGCCCTATCTTGGATAAAGATGGGAAGGTCCTGGGAAGACATAAAGGAATCCCTTTCTATACGATCGGCCAGCGAAGAGGCCTGTGCTTGGCAAAGGGAAAGCCTCTCTATGTCATTGGAATCGATCGAGGGAAGAACGCGATCATTGTGGGTGGAGAGAACGAAGTTTATAGCGATACCTTTAAGGTTGATTCAGTCCATTGGATTATTCCTCACCCAATGATTTCTTCGATGAATGCTCAGGTGAAGATACGATATAATCACCCGGGTTCGGAAGCCATTCTTTCTCCAAAAAGAGAGGATGAGGTGGAGGTGAGATTTAAATCTCCACAAAAGGCGATTACCCCTGGGCAAGCAGCTGTTTTTTATGATGGGGAAACAGTGATGGGAGGAGGGTGGATTAGAGAAGTTATCAATTAGCAATGTACAATTATCAATGAACAATGAATAATGATCAGCTAACAATTGGCAACTGACCCCTGACGAATGGTAATTAAAGAAATGGACCCTTTGGTGAAAACAAAATTTGTGCGATTACAGGAAATATTTAAATCCATGGAGAAGGTGCTCGTTGCTTTTTCAGGAGGGGTGGATAGTACACTCCTCCTGAAAGTAGCACAGGATACGATAGGGAATAAAAATGTCCTTGCTGTAACGGCTCTCTCCCCTCTGTATCCAGAAAGGGAATTAGCAGGAGTCAAGAAATTGATCCAGACCTTAGGAGCGAAACATCGGTTGATCCAATCGAATGAGTTGGAGATCCCTGGATTTTCTAAAAATCCTTCCAACCGATGTTACTACTGCAAAAGCAAGCTCTTTAAAGAATTGTTGGACTTAGCCAAGGAAGAAGCGATACCTTTTGTCGTCGAAGGCTCCACCTTAGATGACGATAAAGATCATCGACCGGGAAGATTGGCCATTCAGGAGTTAGGGATCAGAAGTCCTTTGAAAGAGGCATCCTTCACCAAAATGGAGGTAAGAGAATTATCCATGGCTTTGGGACTTCCCACCTGGGATAAGCCTTCTTTTGCCTGCCTCGCTTCACGCTTTCCGTATGGAGAAGAAATTACCGAACAAAGATTGAGAATGGTTGACGAGGCAGAGGATTTCCTCTTTGGGTTGGGATTCAAACAGGTTCGTGTGCGTCACTATGGAGATCTGGCAAGAATCGAAATCCTCAAAGAAGAAATGGAACGTCTGATGAATGGTTCATTGAGGGAAAAAGTGGTGAAACGTTTGAGAGAGATCGGCTACACCTATGTAACCCTTGATCTTCAGGGATTTCGATCCGGATCGATGAATGAGGTTTTAAGATGAAGGCCATTGCTCTTCTTTCCGGAGGTCTTGACAGTACGCTCGCGGCGAAGGTCATTATGGAACAAGGGGTCGAACTGGAGGCCCTCAATTTTTTGACTGTATTTTGCACCTGCACGAACCGAGGAGAGACATGCTTGGCATCTCAAAAAGCCGTTGAAAATTTGGGTATTCCTTTGAAAGTATTTAATGTTTCTGAGGAGTACCTCAATGTGGTGAAGTATCCCAAACATGGTTACGGAAGGAATATGAATCCATGCATTGATTGTCGAATCTTCATGCTCAAGAAGACAAAGGCTTATATGGAAGAGGTGGGGGCCGCTTTCATTGTTACAGGAGAAGTGTTAGGACAGAGGCCCATGTCACAGCGGAAAGATGCCATGCGACTGATTGAAAAAGAGGGTGGGCTTGAGGGTTTTATCTTACGACCCCTCTCCGCTAAAGTGCTTCCAACCACGATCCCAGAGAAGGAAGGATGGGTCGATCGGGAGAAGCTTCTGAATCTTTCAGGCCGTTCAAGAAAACCTCAGATCGAATTGGCAGAACATTTTGGTATTCGCGATTATCCATGTCCTGCTGGAGGATGTCTTCTCACAGATCCTGGATTTGCAAAACGGATAAAAGACCTACTGCTTCACAACCCTGATTTTTCCTTAAACGATGTTCACCTTCTGAAGATGGGAAGACACTTTCGGCTTTCCCATGAAGTCAAGTTGGTCGTTGGAAGGAATGAGGAGGAAAATCAAAAAATACAAACCTTTGTTCAAGATAAAGATATTTTATTAAAAGTTTCTGGTCTCCCAGGACCTCTTTCTCTCCTGAGGGGGAAACCTGATGAAGGTGATATTGAGAAGGCGGCTACCATTACAGTTCATTACAGTAAGGCAAAGGATTTAGAGAAGGTAGAGGTAACCTATAGGCATGCGGATGGAGATCAACGTCGGTCTCTTTCCGTTTCACCTATTTCGAGAGTGGACATTGAAAGATTGATGATTAATGAATAGCCCTGAACCATGTAAGGTTCAGGGCTTTGCCCTGAAGACCAGACATGATGGACTTAAAGAGACTGGTTGTGCAGAACCAACGATTGCGGAAATTGGCCCTTCGTTCTGCCATGAAATTCCTCGTACAGCCTCGTTTGGCACGATTAGGTGTTCCGATCGTCGCCATCACCGGAACAAATGGAAAAACAACGATCGTCCGCCTCCTGACACGAATCTACCGAAATGCTGGCTACAATGTAGGTGCATGCACCACCTACGGAGTCACTCACAACGAGAAGTTCGTCTCCAAACAGGACGAGGCTTGGGGCCGCGGTGCTTGGAGGGCAGCCAGATGCCCAAATGTGGATCTGCTGATTCTGGAGGTAGCACGGGGAGGCCTCGCCCGGTATGGGCTCGGTTTTAAGAAATGCCAGGTGGGTGTCGTGACCAACGTGTATGAGGATCACCTCGGTTATGAGGGAATTCATACGCTGGAACAGATGGCGGAGCTGAAATCCGCGGTTCCGAGAGCAACGGACAAAGGCGGTGCAATCATCCTTAACGTCGATGATTCCCTCGTTAGAGGGATGGCTGGAAAAAGCGAGGCGGAGCCCATCTATTTTGGGATAATCAAGGATCACAGGGAGTTCGAAAAGGTTATCTTTCTGAAAGGGAACTCCATCTGGAAAAAAACTGGAACCATTGAGGAGTCCGTCATCGATACAAAAGAGATGCCCATCACTCTGAACGGGGAGCAGACCTTCAACGTGGCCAACGTTATGACCGTACTGGCCGCGGTGGAAGGTGCGAGGAAGTTTATTCCCGTCGACAGTGCGGTGGTCAAGAAGACACTGAGAGAATTCGGCACTCACCCCCATGACAATTTGGGAGCATTTCATATAATCACCTTCCAAGGTGAGAAGGTTATCCTTTGCAATGCGAAGAATCCTGCAAGCCTTCGTTTCGAAATCGAAGTGATTCAGAAGATCAAGGAAAAAGAAGGGTTTGACCACATCGCTGGGGTTCTCGCTGCGGCTGGCAACAGGAACACCCGGTACTATCAAGAGATGTCCGAGATGGTATCGCATGCTTGTAACCTGGTTCTTGTGTCTCCGCCGAAGGGCCATTACATGAGAGGAAGGCATCCGAGAGAGATCGTGACTCTCCTCTCGAGCAGGATACCCGAAAACAAGATTGTCGATGACGAGGGCTTTACGCTGTCTCAATGGATATCGTTCAGCAGGAGCAGACTTGGAGGAAGGATTCTGTTCGTTGTTTTTTCCTCAATAACCCACCCGAAGATTGACGTTTTTCAGTTGCTGGCAGATGCGGAATCCCTGAATACAACCCTCTGATATAGACGCATTTCATCCTGAGACAATCCATACCTCTCACCATCTGTTTGTAATACACAGAAGTTTTCATTCAATTGATTCTCGATTCACACTTTGGGTGAAATCCGGCTTTACCTCGGAGATGATGAATCGGTGTTTGCCGGCTCTTGTCAGTTCAATTCGGTCCACCACCTCGAGCGAAACCTGCATGGACTTACCGAAACGATCTTCAATTTCTCTGCGTACACCATTAAGCCACTCTTCGCTCACGAGTATTCTACAGACGAGCCTCACCTCAAGGTGTCTTCGGTCGGCCTGATATACCTGGTAGCGGGCAATCTCCGGCTTTACACGGAAGAGGTGAGCAAAGAACTGACCATGAACGAAACGACCCTCCTCCGTCACCAGAAAGTCACTCATACGTCCTGCAATTTCGCGCAAGACGGGCAAGCCACGGCCGCACGGACATGGATCACCTTCATAGCTTCCCATGTCGTCAATCTTGTACCGGATGAAAGGCATGGCGAACTGGTTGAGAGAAGTGATGACGACCTCACCCATTTGCCCAGGGCCTACGGCTCGCCCATTGGAGACGATTTCCAGGTAATGGGGTTCGCAAACGTGCAACTTACCTGCTTCACACTGATAGGCGATGGTTCCGAATTCCCGGGAGGCATACCAATCGGCAATCGGGCACTGGAAAACCTCTTTTATCAACTCACGCTGCGGTCCTGTTATTTTTTCCGCTGTCGTCTCAATGAGCCTGGGACGAATTCCCTTAATCCCTCGCTCTCGCAGAAACCCAGCGAAAAGATGGAGTGCCGAGGGATAGGCTCTAAACATGGCCGGTTCCCAACGCACGAGGATCTGCGCAAAATTCTGCATGTTGGCCTCTGTCATGTTGAACGCATTAAGATATCGTTTTCCTGAGATTGCAGCCCGCCATCGACGTTGCCAACTCCATTTCGGCATGTCCCTCAGAGCACCCCATACCAGGCAGTTTTCTCCCCTTCTTGGAGTCCGTACCAAAGATGTCCGCGCAGGTGGAGCGCATTGCGCCAGAAGGAAGCCCTCAGTGAAAAATCGTATTGGCTGGCCCGTAGAACCTCCTGTCTCATTCGAATGCAACTTTCCGTCGAATTTGGTCGCAACAAGGTCGTACAGGTGGGCGTTCACATCTTCCCTCGTCAAGAAGGGCAGAGCACGAAGGTCCTCTATGGTGTTGAGATCCTCAGGGTGAATGGCCTCTTTTAGGAAACGTTGCTTATAATATGGCACATGCTCGTAGGCATGTCGTACCACCTGTTGGATTCTGCTGAGTTGCCACGCCTCAAGATCCGCTCGGGACCACCACTGCATCTGTTCAAATTCATGCAGGTGTCGCCGAGTCTTCCACCCGCTTGGCGTGAACAGCCTCAAACCACGGTAGAGTCTTGCATACATAGCCTTTCCTTAGGTAGAGACCCTCACCTTACCTTGCAACCATGTCACTTTTCGGATGAACCTACTATAAAGTCAATCAAGGGAATAGGGCGTTTCTTTTTTAGGGTGGTGACTATTTGAAAAGTATAATCCTTAAGTTTTCGTTTATGATAAAGCTGGTTTAGATCCTTGTGCTTTGGGTTGCCCTTTTCATAGAAAGATTTATATAAGGGCCTGCCCTACAAGGTTTTCCAATATCACCCCTTCAGGACCAGAAGGTTGTAATCTATAGAACCATTTCAAATCACCCTGTTTCCCGCTTAAGTATGCCTAAGCGAAAGTAGAGTCAGTAATGACAATTTCTTTAGGATGGGGTCTTCATTTGACCAGGTTAATTATGTGGGGCAAAAGAGATACTGTCAACCTGAATTTTACACGAAAAATAATTGGTTGGGGTCACCCATTTTCTTTTCCCAACCGGATTAGATAGTTTAAAAATAATTTTCTCTCAATTGAAAAATTCAACATTTTTTGGTATTGATAATCATTGAGTTTGGAGGTATGAGTCAGTCATCCTTAATTATTCAGCCTTGGAATATCTAAGCATCAGTAGGTAAAAGAAACAAGGAGTATACTCCCGAAACAAACAATTGACTGAACCTCCAAAAGACGATGGGGTAACAGCTATGGAACCGCCGGGCAAGTATCTGAGAAGAGAGAGGGAGCTTCAAAATTTATCGATAGAGGAGGCCGCTAAGATAACAAAGATACGGGGACATTTGCTCACGGCCATCGAAGAGGATAGGTATGAGATTTTGCCTCCTGGTCTTTATCTAAGAGGGTTTCTGATGGCCTATGCCAGGTATCTTGGGCTTGACCCAAACGACGTTGTGCTCCGGTATAAAAAATATTTGGAAGAACTTACCATTTCCGAAGAGAAACCATTAGAGCCACAAAAGTTAGAGCCACAAAAACATGCCTCGTTTCTCGGCAAGAGGGCTACGCTCTACCTCCTTTTGGCCATTCTTTTCACAATGATCCTTTTCGCCACATTTTTCATGACCCACATTCCTCAGCTATCCTTCCCTGCTGTCCCCGGTCAGAAAGAATCTATGCTGGCCCGCGTTCCGTCTGGTTCACCTATCCAAGGAGAGGGGGCAACTCAAATCGAAATGCAAGAGTCAAAAAAGGTGCAGGGGAAGGAGTACGATTGTAACAGATCGATCCTATGTTTAAAGTGATTAAGGCTGAGACCGGAACGGTGATCGGGCAGGAGGGCAATCACTTAACCCTGAAAGGAAAATCCAAGGAATTTACATGTAATAATCAAAAAATTTACTTACTGACAAAGGTTAGAGCTCCCGAAGGGGGAAGGATTACTCATGTATGGATCTGGAGGGGAAAGGAGTACCACAAAAATGAAATAGAGGTCAAAGCTCCAGAATGGTCTGTTTACAGTTATCTTACTCTTCGACCGTATCAGTCAGGAGATTGGAAGGTTGAGGTGAGGGTTGGAGATAGAGTACTCGCCAGTCTGAGCTTTAATGTGAGCGGATATAGGGAATACCTCTTCGAAATTTGATCTGGTAGGAGACTCCATTTGCAGTGGTTCGTGGTCAGATGATTCCATTTGGATAATGATATTGTTTCTCCCCGCGATCATCGCTTCGGTAAGTATTCGCACTCCCTTTGCTTTCTGCCAGTAATCGTTACCTCAGGTCATCTTAGAACGCAGATTCGAGGTGTAAGCCCACAGTCAGAGGTAATTTTGGCAATCTCTGGAAAGTCTAAATTGAAATGTGGAATTTTATGATTACAGTGTTAGTTTATTAGGAAGGGCCGCTATCACTTCCTCGTCGGGTGTAGATAGTCTTGTAACGATCGTGGAAAGCGGTGATACAAGTCGTGCATTCTTCAGAGGAGGTGTCAACAGGTTCAAGAAGGACTTCAAAGCCGAGTTCTTTGTATTGCTCTGCCATCTCTGAAAGGCGGGGCTCATCGATGGTGAACCGTTTTTCCCAACCCTGTTTTTTTAATTCTTCTTCTCGGGTCATCACTTTAAAATGGTAAGGCGTAAGTCGCGAGAGCGTTAGGGGTGAATTCCTTAACCCCTTACCCCTTGCGCTTAACGCCTCACGCTTTTACGATATCCAGTGAATGGAAAAAAATTATTTATGGCCGTATAAAAGTTTCCATCCTTCTGAGAAAGAGAAGGCTTTTGGTTCACAGACGCTGGCACAGGGTGCTGGTTCTTCCCCATAGCCAGGCTTACAAGGAGCGCAGCTATACCTGACCTTCTTGCGCTCCTCATGTTTTACAAAGGCCACCGGTTCTTCACGGAAGATATCGATCTCATCCGGTCCTACTTCAAGGATTTTTGCCGGACAAACCTCCGGGCACTTCCCGCATCCATTGCATTTGTCCGTATCGATGGTGACATACCAGTCGCCAGAGCCATCCTTAAAACCATAATTGGCTATCATGTCTTCTCCATGTTCGAGGATTGAGGTTAGAGGTCGGAGGCTAATCCGTAGTTTTGCCTCACGACCTCATGCCTTGAACCTCGAACCTTTTTAGGCCTTTCTTGCGCTCTTTGCCTTTCCCATCTTCAACAAAGCTTGTCCGAACAATGCTGCTCCGATACCACCGGCGAGCTGAGTATCAAACGGATATTTGCGATCGATATACTCTTTCTTGTACCAGACACGTTCAGCTGTCTTAATCCCTAATTCCTTCTCCAGCCTTTTCACCACGCCTTCATTTTTGGCGATGCCCCCGGTGATGACAAACTTTTCCTTTATGCCCAAACGGTTGAGAAGTTCCATGATCCGATGTGCCATGGCGGAGCAATAAGCGGCCATGATATCGTTTTCAGGCATTCCTGACTCCAGCAAGCCAACGACCTCGCTCTTGGCGAAAACGACGCAGGTACTGCTGATCATGGGGGGCTCTTTCTGGATCTGAAAGGAACGTGGCCCAATCTCCCAGACAGGGACCCGGATCAGGTCAGCAAAGACTTCCATTCCGCGGCCTGTTCCAGCAGCACACTTATCATTCATCACAAAATTGAGAACCTTACCTCTGTCATCGACATTGATGGCCTTACAGTCCTGGCCACCCATATCCATGACCGTCCTGACTTCTGGTCCGTACATGAAGTTGGCCCCTCGAGCATGACAGGAAATCTCGGTGATAGACTGTTGAGCCATGGGCACGTTCACTCGTCCATACCCCGTGCCGATACAGTAATCGATATTCTCGATTTTCATATCGGACTTTTCTAAGGCAAAGCCCATACCTTTTCTAGGCACTGTCTGGACTGTCTGAACCGGTCCGGGTGTTGCCATAAGCGTAAAATTCACCATCTACCATAATGACGGCTTGCGTGCTAACGGATCCAACATCCACTCCAGCCGTGATTACCTTCCCTTTTTTCCAATCTATATCCGGGTTGACCCAATTGGTTTCAGGCCATCTCCAAAATTCTTGGGTTTTTACTTCAGCCATTTTCTCATCCTTCCTTATTCAGGCTATTGAGTGTATCTTGTGCTATTAACCTTTCCCTTCTGAAGCGGTCTTCCTTTCCACTACTTTTGCCTTGACTTCCTCCGTATAAGCTCCAGCGGCGGCCGCTTCAGCAGCTCCCAGAGCACCCATATAGTCTGGGTCTTCTGGCACGAGGACATCCATTTCGATATTCTTTTTAAGGGAGTCGACAAAACCTGCGTTTTTCGCCATCCCTCCGACCATCACAACATCCTTTTCCAATCCGACGATACGAGCGACCGAAGCAATCCTTCCTGCAATGGCATTCATCACTGCCCGGGCGATATCCGGTTTTGGGGTCTTTTGATGAATGAGGGAGACCACTTCGGATTCCCCAAAGACTGCACACTGTGCATTCATCGAAAGGGTCTGGCTGGATTGAAGAGTGATCTTTGCCATCTCATCCACAGAGACTTCGAGTGCCCTGGACATGGCCTCGACAAAGGTCCCTGTACCAGCAGCACACTTCTCGTTAATAGCGAAGTCTAAAACCTTCCCATCAGCGCTGATTTTGATTGAACGGCCTTCTTCTGCCCCCACATCAATAATGGTTCTTGCCGTAGGGAACACTTTGATTACCCCCGGGCATCGGCAGCGGCATCGGGAATGGCACCATTTGCAAAGGCCACTCTTTTAGCTGCACTCCCTGTGGCGACCACTCGCTCCACATCTTTCCGGGTAATGCCAACCTTTTTGAGGACTTCATCGTAGAGTTGTTCGACACTCTCTGCTTTTTTTATTCCTGAAGGACCCGACACTTTTCCAAGTATTTGGCCATCTTTTTTGATGACAATATGAACATTCTTTCCACCTACATCTATTCCTGCGACTATCATCATTGACCTCCTTTCTTATTTATCTTTAAGCAACTTTCTTGAGCCCCAATATTTCGGTCACGAAGAGATCGATCATCCGGGCTGTTCGGACTTCGTCAAATTCCCCCTCATCCGCCATATTCCCTTCAAAAGTCATCAACAGACGGTGTGAAGAATAGCAGGGGGAAGCGCCGATGGGGTTTTGTTTTGGCAGGATCCGCAAACCAAATCTTAGCTTTTGCAATCTCATCCTATACTTCTAATCCACTTCCTACATGCCCGTAAAAGAATCGATCCCCGAATTCCTGGTGGAGTCTGAATGCAGCTCTCATTCCTGTACAATGACAGACACCCATCTTTTCGATTTTGGTCTTTTTTAATGCTTTGACGGACTCATCCAATTGCTCTAGCGTTAGAAAGTCTAAGTGGGTTCCACCCAGAATGGCATAAAATTTATCTTTCCCTGTGTTATGGATGACATAATTGATGATGTTGATCATCCCGGAATGGGCACATCCAAGGATCAGGATATGTCCTTTCTCCGTGTCGAGAATAAGGGATTGGTCATCCGAAAAGGTATCCTGTTCGGTTTTTCCATCTATTTCACTGAAGAGTACAGGATCAGGTTTCTCAAAAGATGTTTTTCTTGGCACTTCGCCAGTCAAGAAAACTCCTTTTTCAACTTCCATAAAATCTTTGTTGAAAATAAAATTAGCGCCCAGCGATTCCAGATATTTTTTCTTGTAAGGAAGGCCAACAAATTTTTTTATTTCGTTTTCATTTTCTTTGATCACATGAATTCGATCGAGAAAGACATGGAGATGGGCATGAACATCGACTTTCCCTTTCAACTTAAGGACTTCGGGTAATCCTCCGGTATGATCATAATGTCCATGGCTCAAAAAGATTTTTTTGATGGTCCGCAGGTCTTTGCTCAATTCAAGGGAATTTTTTACAACGGATTGGCCACTGCCAGTATCGAAGAGGTAATTTCCATGATCTGTTTCAATGAAAGCAGAAAATCCATGTTCTCCTAAACCAACCCGGCGGCCCACCGTGTTTTCACAGATGATCGTTATTCTCATAGATCCCTCCTTTTAACCATATAGCATAAGATCATTTTAATTGAAAAGATTAAAAATTACCTAAGGGCATCTGAAAAAAATCTTCTTTATACTCTGCATTTTCATGAAGTTAGTTTTATGTTATAGTTCAACTATGATTACAGTAGATGAAGCCTTAGATAAGATTCTTTCACACATTTATCTTTTAGGATTTGAAAAGGTTTCTCTTTTAGATGCCTTGGGGAGGGTGATTGCTGAAGATATCTACGCCCATCGGGATATCCCGCCTTTGGATAATTCAGCCATGGATGGGTATGCTCTAAGAGTTGAAGATGTCCAAAAGGCTTCCCCAGTCACCCCGTTCGTTTAGAAGTGATTGAGGACCTCCCTGCGGGCTTTATTTCGAAAAAGAAACTTGAGAGAGGCAAGTCCATCCGCATCATGACGGGTGCCCCCATTCCCAAAGGGGCCGATGCAGTTATTCCTGTTGAAGAGACAAAAAAGGAAGATGGATCTGTCTTGATTTTCAAAGCTGCTGGTCTTGGTGAAAACATCCGGAAGTCTGGGGAGGATGTGAAAAAAGGCGATCGTGTGATCTCCAAAGGGGATACGATCCGTCCGGCAGAGGTTGGAATGCTTGCTTCCGTAGGACGTTCTTTTATTTCCGTTTATCAGAGACCCCTGGTAGCCATCCTCTGCACGGGAGATGAATTAGTCGATGTAGATGGGGAGTTGGATGAGGTCAAAATCATCTCAAGTAATTCTTATACGTTGGCCGCCCAGGTAAAGGATTGTGGGGCGATCCCTGTTCAATTGGGCATTGCCAAGGATCGAAAAGAAGAGATCGAAGAGAAGCTTCGTCAGGGGATCCGGGCAGATGTCCTGATCTCTTCCGCAGGGGTTTCCGTGGGTGACTATGATTTTGTTAAGGATGTGATGAAGAATTTGGGTATGGGGATGGTTTTTTGGAAAGTCGCCATGAGGCCAGGACAACCTTTGGCCTTTGGGACGATTGGCGAAAAGCCAGTGTTTGGCCTTCCAGGGAATCCCGTTTCATCCATGATTTCTTTTGAGCAATTTGTGAGGCCCTCCCTCTTGAAGATGATGGGCCATCGTCAACTCTTTCGGCCTGTCATTGAGGCCATCTTGAAAGAGGAGATTAGGAAGATATCCGGGAGGCGTTATTTCATCAGGGGATCTGTCTCTTTCGAGAAAGACCAGTATTTTGTCACCACCACTGGAGAACAGGGGTCTGGCATCCTGAGATCCATGGTGAAGGCCAATGGCCTGATCGTCATTCCTGAAGATCAGGAGATTGCCAGGGCAGGGGAGAAAGTAAAGGTCCAATTGCTGGATAGAAACTTTTCTGGAAGTTCGGAGTTCGGAGGAATTTAGTTCGGAGTAGAATGATATTGGACTCTTGTCACCCTTCATTTCAGGGTCTTTTTAGATTCTGAAAAAAGTTCCGTGACATTTCCCCATAATTCCATTATAAAAACTCCGAACCCTAACTCGAACAAATACTCCCACGGAGATTGCGCGTGATCCCCATCATCTCTATTGTTGGAAAATCGGATAGCGGAAAGACCACTTTGATCGAAAAATTGGTTCCGGAGCTGACCCGCAGGGGATATCGAGTCGCGACAGTCAAGCACGATGTCCATGGATTCGAAGTGGATCGGGAAGGGAAGGATAGCTGGCGACATAAGCAAGCAGGGGCGCATACCGTCATCATCTCATCGCCCCAAAAGATCGCCCTGATTCGTGATGTAGAAAAGGATTCCACCTTGGATGAGATTCGGAGAAGATGGGTTCAGGATGTGGACCTTCTCCTCTCGGAAGGATATAAAAAGGATGTACAACCCAAGATAGAAGTTTTTCGGAAGGAGAAACATAAAAAACTTCTCTGCACAAAGAAAGATCACCTCGTCGCTATCGTTTCGAACCGGAAATTCAATGTCGGTGTTCCCTGTTTTCACCTTGAAGATATAAAAGGGCTTTCCAACTTTATCGAGAAGGAGTTCCTTAAATCGAAGAAAGAAAAAGAGGTTGCCCTGAGGGTGGAAGGGAAACCGATTCCCATGACCCCTTTTGTCAAAGAATTTCTAAGCAAGACGATCAAAGGGATGATCTCCGCCCTAAAAGGTTGTAAAAACTTCTAAACGTATCGAGATTAATATTGAAGAATGACCACCTTTTCATTCTCCGCTCCATGGAACAGAAGGTT
>CAWFSX010000028.1:0-86975 GCA_963818595.1 uncultured delta proteobacterium | reverse complement strand
ACAAGACAATTGTCATTGACTCTTTCGTCGGCAAAAAAATGGCGGGGGAACAACTGACCCTGTTTTGCATGACAATCCACACAGGATACCCTTTTGGGATGAATCTGAGAGGACGACCACATGGGAATGCTGCTCTGCCTCGCATGGCAGGAAAGGCAGATCGCCGAATAGGTGGTCAAAAGATGTCCGGACCAGATGACCCCTATCGCCCCTAAAACAGTGAGGAGAGGGCCAATGACGACAATGACCCACTTAGATCTCAATATTTTTTTCACCTTGACCTTTTTCATGTATGCTTTAATTTTGTTTAAAATTTTCATCGATTTTTTCCTTTAAGCCTTTGAAATTGTGACCAATGTGTCATTCCATGCCTCTCCCCCCCCGAATGGGATCGGAATTTCCATAGATGATCGTGTTGGGAGAGATGCCATGACCTTCTTTCTCCACCATACCAGTTGTGTATTGGGATCTTTGCTTTTGAATTTTTTGGCCCGGGCGATATTTCCATATCCCCAATGCCCAAAATTCCTTTCCATGGCGACCACTCTCGGATGGATGCCGAAGGTCAATCGGGTATCGGCCACAAAGGAACCGATTTTTGTTGAAATTTTAACTCGATCCCCTTCTTCAATATGGAGCTTGTCTTGGCCACATCTCGATTCATCCAGACAGCATTGTGATGTTTAATCTCGGCTAACCATTGAAAATTTCCTGTCCTCGCCCCCATGACATTCGGTTCGAATGTGATGAGGACGAATTTGCCTTTGAGGTCCCCGTGGCCTGGGATGGGTTCATAGATCGGATGGGCTTGGAACCCTTTTCGTTTCAACCTCTCAGAATAAATTTCTATCTTTCCGGAAGGAGTGTTAAATCCCTTCGACTCAAACCCTCTGTATCGGGACGTTGCCTTAGAATCGAACCAGACCCCATCCTCTTTTAAATATTTCAAGCCCCCGGCCTTGTCCAATTTGGATCCCCGAGATAACCTTTTTGATATATTCCTCTGTGGAATTGAACTTGAAATATCTCTGTAAGCCCTCCACCTGATCCGATGGGCAAGTTCTATCAAAATATCCGAGATAGGGAACAGAATTGGCATAGGGGCGGATGATCGGTTGCTGGAGGGCAACAAAGGGAACCAAATCCAACGCTGGAGATGAATCTAACCCCCAACTCTCTAAATAGGTGGCAACAGGAAGAACGAGGTCAGCTAATGAAGCGGTTTCGGTCATGTAGCTGTCTGCCACGACAAGATAGGGAATTAATTTTTCATTCTTCAATACTTCAGAAGTCAAACCGCTCTCAGGATTGGTATAGGCAGGATTGGATTCATAAAGAAAATACATCTTCGGGGTTAGCTTCCCCCGTTTCACCAATGAGATAAACTTCTGTGGAGTGATGTTGGTCTCTTTCCAATCGAATCTCTTTTTGGGAGGGGTTTTAAAATCTGGATCATCAAGACGATAGGTCCTTGGGAAGACAATATCCTCCAGGAATGTCAATGCTTCCTATAATGGTATTCAAGAGAAAGATACACCGCTCATTATAGACTCCATTGAAATGGCCACTCACACCGCGACCCGAAATGGCCACCGCCGGCCTAGTCAGCAGCAAATTCCTTGGCAATCCTTTCGATATCCGATGCATGAACCCCGCTGATCTTCTGCGCCATTTCAGGGGTATATTGAGATAAGTATTGGGCCAGCGCTGAGGGAGAGAGTATTGGTCCACCTCTGGATAAAATCATGATGGTGAAGATTGGCTTTGACGATGACATTGGCCATGGCCAAAGCCACCATTCCATCGGTCCCAGGGGTAATAGGAAACCATTCATCGCTATTGCCGGCGGTGTAGGACAGCCTCACATCAAAAGTCACCAGCTTGGCTTTATTTTGGACCCTACCTTCGATCAATCTCCCTATGAAACCTGTGTAATATTCGTGTGTCTCATAAGGATTGGACCAAAGTTTAGAATGTAATGGCTATTGACCACATCAGGAACTCCTCTTTCCTCTCCCCAGGTAAGCCATTGACCCCAATCCCTATTGCCAAAATCGAGACTATCCTCATTGAGGATGAGTGCCTTACCAAAGGCTTCCAAGAACCGCCTGATGATGCCATTCGGGCTCATGTTCTGATTGGAAGACGAAGTCTCCTTTCTGTCCGCTTTGGTATATTGTTTTCAATCTTGAAGTGATTTCGCTATAGGCCTTCTCCCAAGAGATCCTCTCCCATTGCCCTTTCCCTCGTTCTCCCTTCCTTATCAAAGGTGAGGTAATTCGATCGGGATCATACGCCATATTTAAGCCGGCCAGACCTCTGGCACATAACTTTCCGAGGTTGTTGGGATGTTTTGGATTTCCTCCGATCTTCACCAACTGATCGCCCTCTAAGAAACCGATGATCCCGCAATGGGCAGGACAAAGTTGGCAGATGCTTGGAATCCCCTTGAGGGGCTTTCTCGTATGTCGCGAGACCTGCTTTCCTCCGAACACCTCCTTGGCATAGGCAGAGAGCCCAAGATAATGGTGGAATAGAAATGCCGGCATACTCGCCAAGGCATAATTTTAAAAAATCACGACGTATCATCTACCATTCTCCTTCCATCAACTCAAAGGCACGTATTGCCCTCCAAAAACCATCACATATCTCATGATAAAGACACCGATGGAAGCCAAGATAGCAGCAATCAATAATAGAAGATGTGACCTCCGTGTCTTCCTGAAAATAATAATGAGAGCAGGGACAATATTCCCCAAGACATTATCCACCCAGATATAGAGAAAGCTGAATTTACCAAGACGAACGAGCTCGACCGTCTCAAAGGCATCCTCCGTATGGTAATACATCACGGTGATGTCAGAAAACACGTAAAAAACATTTAGAATCATAAAGCCCGCCAACCATTTCGAAAGAAGATCGATGATTTCTAAATCCTTCTCCCTATCCTCAAGAGGTTTGTCCTGATAAGTAAAACGGTAGCGAATCAGAGCCACAATGAGCATAAAGGCCATTCCTGAAATCATTGCCGAGGCTAAGAAATAGGAGGGCATGACTGCGGTGTTCCATAGGACCCTGGCTTTGGCAAAACCTAAGACGAAACCTGTATATCCGTGAACACCAATAGCAGTAGGGAGGCTGATCACACCGAAAATTTTTGACCATCTAACATTTCCTTTAAATAAAAAGTAGATGTAAATTCCGGTGAAGATGGGGTAAGCGCAGAGGATGAAGGTTCCCCAACTGAGGGGTGAAGTGGGATTGAAATGGAGGAAGAGATACCAGAAACGTAAGGGTTGAAAAAGATCGGTTAAAAGAAAGATGGGCGATATGGAGAAGAGGATGATCACAAAGATGGCCCCGATCTTGGCCACAGGCTTATATTCCTTTTTTCCAATTAAGGTGGCCGTGATCGATACGATGGAGCACCCTGCATGGAGTCCAACGATGTGAAAATAGATGGCAATTAATATGCTGACCGTTTCATGATGAAACACATTGTATAAGACTTGCACTTCCATAATTGTCCCTTTTTCATCTATAAGTTTTCGTATTCCTTATGATAATAGTGCTTTTCCCATCCTTTGAGTGGATCGGCGACATCCTTATCCAGATGAATATAGTAGACATTGGGATAGGTGGCCATATTCTGTTTGAGAACCTGGATTTTCTCCTTTGAAATCAGTTGGGAAACCTTACTGCTCGGGTCTTTTAAATTTCCAAATACCATCGCATTCGTTGGGCAAGCCTCCACACAGGCTGGTAGAAGTCCAGAATCAACCCGATGAACACAGAAGTCACATTTCTCGATCATACCGGTGATTGGATTTGCGAATCTGACATTATAAGGGCAAGCGGCTCGACAATAGTTGCAACCGATACAGCGGTGGGGATCGATCATCACAATACCGTCTTCTTTCCGCTTATAGGCAGCCCCCACTGGACAGACCGTATTACAGATAGGGCGATCACAATGGTTACACAGCCAAGGTAGGAAAAGAACTGACATTCGAGGGTATCTCGCTTCTTCGGGGCGCTCGCAGTAAGGACAATCCCAAGGTAAGGAAAGGGTGGCCATTTCCGGATACGTTCCTTTCTGAATGGTTTTCACCCAAATTCTCCAAACACCGAGAGGGGTCTCATGTTCCGCTTTACACGCCACTTGGCAGGCAAAACATCCCACACAACGCTTGAGATCGATCACCATTCCCCATTTGACTTCTTTCTTCATAAAAGTTTCTCCTTTAAAAATTAAATCTTATTTAACCTTAGGAGTGATTTGATATTTTTTGCTGAGATCCTTATCGAAAGTGACATCTCTCACAGTATTCGAATCGAGATCTACTTCAAAATACCACCCCTGGCTTCTATTTTTTACCCTGTCCTCCTGAGTTTGATATCGAAAGGTTACAAAATACATCGAGTCACTATAATGGTAAAAATGCTTCATCATGCCCAAAGCCCTCTCTATTTCCTTGTCGATATCATCCACCACCTTTTTTGCCTCTTCGGATAGATCCTTTGCTTTAACCATACCTTTGCCTCGGGGGATTAAATAAAATTGTATGGACACATATTCCTCTTTGAGTCTTTTTATCTTTGAAGCAAAATATTTTGGATCGGTTTCAAGGAGCAATTCGGAAGCTGGACTTCCATCCATCAAAAAACCCAAATCTTTCAGTTTGATTAATCCTTTTTTGATTTTTTCCATGGACCCCTTGAAATCATCTATTAATCTGGACCCGAATCTTTCGGAATCATACAATTGACCCGTATGGATGGCTTTGTCAGCATTCCATCCAATGATTTTTACATCCCCTTTCACCTTTTCGGCTATATTTTGGGCATCCCCATAGACTTCATCCTTTCCCCTTGCATACTTTTTCGCCAATTCGATGGCCCGTTCCTTTCTCTCTGTCTCCGCTTCGAAATATCTTTTCGTCTCTTTAGAAGGGGGCTCAACAGGGAACCTATCAAGAACAACCGATTTGTAATGGTAAAAAGCTGTAAATTGATAAACAAGAAACAGAAAAATGGCTATTGCCACCGCCAACATTGAAAATACTACAATCTTATTGCTTGTCGTCATCATCCTGCACCTATCCCTTTCTAAAAAGGAAGTATCCTTCTTTGAATATTCCTAACCCCAAAATGAACCGGTATGCTAAACTAACACCACGGCTCAGTTCAGAGCCTTAAATAATTTTCAATCGTTGACGATAGTGAAAAGAAATGTTCAATTAAACGGAAAGTCTCCACTGGGGACCCCACCCCAATAAAACGTCACTTTTTCTAACACTTTTTAAAAATGATTGCAAGAAAAAACTTTTTAAAATTCACGGAGTAAGGTGAAAGTTAAAAGGTTTTTGATATCCAACGAAATAAATTGATTTCACAAATTTATTTTGGTAAATTTGAATTAAGCTTCTGAATCACTAGGTGGGGTTTTTGGGCTAAATTAATATCGTGTGCACTTATCTCCCTTAAAAGGTGAGGGATTCATCCGGCTATCCTATAAATGAACTCTAGAGATAGTCCATGTGATCAATCATGAATAAGAAATGGCTTCTTTTCTCGATTTCATTCTTATGTCTCCTCCTCTTGGATGGAAAGTCCGATCTTCCCCTTTCCAAAGAGGAAGAAAATCCAATGGAGACGAGAGAAGAAAAACTAAAGGCTCTTTCGAGAAAAGAAAGATCGGTTCTTCAAAGAAGATACTCAGTCTCCACTGAATGAAAGCGATCGAAAGAAATTCAAGGGTCTCATTTACTATCCGATTGACCTTAAATATTCAATGATCGGATCCATTGAAAAATATCCTACTGAACCTAAACCCATCTACATCATTCTTCCCACGAACAAAGAGATGGGAAGAAAATATGTGAAATATGGCCGCTTCAAATTTAAATGGGAGGGGAAAGAATATGTCCTCCAAATTTACAGACCCTTAGGGGGCGGGGAACTTTTTCTTCCCTTTAAAGATAAAACTTCTGGGACGGAGACCTATCCGAAGGGACGTTATCTCTACATTGAACCGATGCCTGGAGGAAAGGTGCTGATCGATTTCAATCGGGCCTATAATCCGTTCTGCCAGTACAACGAAAAATACACCTGTCCCTTTGCACCAGAGGAGAACTGGCTCGACATCGCCATTCGGGTTGGGGAAAAGCGTTTCCGATAAAAGATCAGGTTCTTGCCTTAGAAAAATTACCCTTTGATTTAATGAGGTTAAGGTTTCTCTCGCCAGCCCGGATCGGGATAGCCAATACATTTTCTTTCGGAGGGAGAACGCAGATGAATTTTTCGTTGTAGGCACAGGAGGGATGATAGGCCATGTTGAAGTCCAATACCATTTTATAGCCGGGAAGGATTTCGGCATCGATATACCGACCTCCTTCATAAGTCTCCTTCCCATTTGTCTCGTCTTTAAAGGGGATGAAAAGGGAATCACTCAAAATTGATTTGTAAACCTCGATCGAATAATCTTTGCCATCCAATCTGAAATGAACCTTTCCATATCGAATGTAACGCTTGTTCGTTCCCTTGTTGGTCAGAAAGGTTGCATAATATCTGGGGTTATTGATATGGAAAATGTATCGCTCGATCTCAGCATAAAAGACATATTTGGGATCGAAAGGAAAGTATTTTAGGCCTCTAAAATTCTTTTTCTCTCTGGGAGGGAGAGGGGAACGCTCATGGGTCTTGAAAAATTCATCCCGTTCCTTTCTCCATTCCATGACGCGTTGATCCTGGGGAATAGACTTCAAAGGATCTACTCCCTCTGCCAGTAAAAGAGTCCCCTCCATTAAGAAGATGATTCCAATGACCAAGAAGGTTAATATTCTTTTTCTCGTCATGGCTAAAAGGGTGAACTTCTTTCGATTCAATCTTATTCTATCATTTAGGCCTATCAAAGGCAAACACGCTAACCGTGGTCATAAAGGAGAAACCATTAGCTTGATTTCAAAAGGTCAATCTGATATTTTGAGCAATAAGGAAACGAATAAGGAATTTTAATGAGACTTCAAAAAGTATTTCCACTATTCATCGGTCATCCTGATTTCAAACCTAACCTTTACCTCAATTGCTCAAAGTGCCTCCAAAGTTCAATTCAGTCTCGTCTATACGAATGATGTTTTAGGTGAAGTCGAACCCTGCGGTTGATTCAGGAGCCCTCTTGGCGGTGTCGCCAAGAAATCTACATCTGATCTCCCAGATGAAAAAGGAAGGGAAAAAGATCCTTCTCCTCGATACGGGAAATCTCCTTTTTCGAAAACCCCTCCAAACCGAAACCAAACGGAGGGATGCCCTTCTGCGTGTCGATCTCCTCATCCAATCCTATAACGAAATGGGATATGATGTGGTCAATGTGGGTGAGAAGGATTTGATGATGGGGCTTAAATTCCTCTCCGATGTGAGCCAAAAGGCGAAGTTTCCCTTTATCTCGGCCAACCTGGTGGACAAAAAAACCGGAAAGGTCATCTTCAAACCTTATGTGATCAAAGAAATCGCAGGGCTAAGGATTGGGATATTGGGACTCTTAGATGATGCTATTCAACCCAACCCTTCAGGAGAGAGATCCTGGATTGTCTATTCTCGAACCTCTTATCGACATCAAAGGCTCTCACCAAAAGCCTCCGGGAAAATTGCGACTTGATCGTCGTCCTCTCTCAATTGGGCGAATCGAAGGATAGGAAACTGGCCCGAGAAAATCCTCAGATCGACCTGATCTTGGGAGGAGGTGGAGAATCGAAAAGGGCAGTGATGGAGAGAGTGAATGAAGTCCCCATTTATCGATTGGAACCCCGTGGAGGATATTTGGGCCGGATTGATTACTCTCTCGTCGATACTAAAAAACCGATTAAATTCCTGATTTCCAGTGAACGGGATGAATTAGAAAAGAGGTTGGAAAGATTGATCACCCGCTCGATGCAAATTAAATCCGATATGGCAAAATCCGGAAAGCAGGAGGAGATGAAGATAAAGGAATTGAAGTTCTTGGAATCGAAACAGAAGGAATTGGAGAAGACCCTCGTCGCCTTTGAAGATAAAAATTTTTATAGACATACCCCCATTCCTGTCCAGCTCTCTGTCGTCGGACGATCCAAAAATTATTAAAGGAGTGGAGACTTATCGTGCCGAATCAGCAAACTTTACAAACCAAAAATGGCCGTCGATGCCTGGAAAGGAATTGCCGGAGAAAGAGATGATCGCCCGAATTCCGAAAGAGAGCCCTTTTGTTGGAGCGATCTCCTGCAAAAAATGCCACGAAGTGAATTACAGAAATTGGCTCAAGACCAAACATGCAAAGGCCTCCCAAACCATCATTGCCTCACCGAAATATGCCCAGGAGGAGTGTCTGATCTGTCACTCCACGGGTTATGGAAAGATTGGAGAATATGCCACCGTGGAGGAAATTCCTTTCTACCTTCAAGGGGGTCCAGTGTGAAGCTTGTCACGGCGAAGGGAGAGGACATCCGGGAAAAGGAAAGATAGAGAGGAAAGTGACCCTCGGTGTCTGTCGAAACTGCCACACCAAAGATCAAAGCCCCACCTTTAATTATATGGCCTATCTCGAAAAGATTGGCTGCAAGATCTCAAAATGACGAATTTCACGAATGATTCCGAATTTACCGAATGAAAGATTCGTTCTGTTCGATTCGTCATTCGGAGTCATTCGGATCATTTACACAAGGAATTCCCACGCAATCAGGAAGACGCAGAGAAGCCCAATGGCCAGCATGGCAAATCCCATAATCGTTGAGAAGAGGTCTACCCCTACGCTTGGGTATTTCTCTCGATAGGTCTCCAATGTCTTCTCCTGCCATCATTCTCTTGTACTGTTCTGGCCGTTCTTCTACCAGTTCATATTTCGGGATTCTTCCTGTAAAGATCACCGTATCGATCGGGAACTTCGAAGGTCGAAAATGGGTGTTGAAGAAATGGACGGTGAAGATGAAGCCCGAAGCCAACAGTGCCTCATCGGAATGGACGATCGTTGCAATATTGAGTATCCATCCTGGCAGAAAGATGGTGAAGAATTCCGGAAACCAGAGCATCAATCCTGAAAGTCCGATGGCAAACATCCCCCAGAAGACAGCAAGGAAATCAAACTTCTCCCAGTAGGTCCATCGGTCAAACTGGGGTTTTGGCCCTTTGTTCATAGAACCACCGGATCATTCCGATGATGTCTTGAACATCCTTCCAACGAGGACAGAGCGAATCCGGTCCAAAAAGTCTCTGGAGGGGATTGGGATTTCCCGGGATCTTTTTATAGAAGAGAAAATAGAAGATATAGACAAGGGTCGCGCCGAAATAGGCAAAAGTGATGGCCGCACAAATGCGATGGATCAAACCCTGCCATCCTCGCCCCTCCCAAAAAATGCATCAAACCACTGGCCCAGGGGGCATGGGAGAATTTCAATGGAAGTCCGGTCAGGACAAGGCCGATGAAGGTCACCATCATGGTAAAGTGGAGGACGATGTCGAAAGTGCTAAACCGACGATAGATGTGGCCTGCCTCATCAGGTCTCATATGTTGAGGGAAGAAGATCCCTTTGGCTCTCAACTCCCGTCTTTTCCCAGAAGTCCTTTCGCCACCAGAGGAAGGTGTGGAGCCAGAAGACCCCGAAGACCGAAACGAGAAGTGTTGTCATCATGATGAAGACCCCATAAAGCACTGGCTCTCGTTCTGGATCATTATGGGTTGCATGGGGAAGCCACAGGACGAAGTTGGTATTGGCGCCTGGGTGGCATTTTCCACAGGTCTCTACCAATCGAGCATCAGAGATGAGGGATTTTGGATTATCCGGAGGCAGGATGCTGTGAAATCCGTGGCAGTCCGCACAACCCGCGACCAATTTCGGGTAGCCCAGATGCTCCACCTTTCCGTGGTAACTTTCGTAATAGGTCTGAGTGGCGATGAGAAAAACCTTGTTTCTCTCCATCATCTCTTTGTCAGCATGGCATTTCTGACAAACCTCGGTATGAAACTCCTTCCGGAATTCCACCACCTTTGGTTCATCTCCCTTTAATATGGGAACCTTATGGAGACCATGGCAATCGCTGCAGGTGGCTGAATCTGGGTTTCCCGTCAAGGACGGCTTTTCCATGGACGCTCTCTGCATAACCATCATCAGAATGACAGGTCGTACATTTCTGAATGACACGGACTTTATCCCCTTTCCACGGGGTCATCTCGTGGATGTCTTTATGGCAGTCTTTACATTGAATGTCATTGATGAAATGGGCACTTGCATAATGTTCTGCCCCTTCCTTCTTATGACATCGATGACAGGTGACGGGTTCGGTATGAATTTTGCCCCCCTTTTGCCTTCACATGGGCTTTGACATCGGTAATATCCCAGTGGCAACTGTTGCAGGAATTGGCTCCATGAACAGATTGGGCAAACTTCCTTTCGCTGATTTTATCGTATGGCAACCTAAACATTCAGAGTTGTCAATACACTCATAGCAATATTCCCGACCTTTAATGATAATTTTTCCCCCTTTTTGAGGGATTCAGGAGGTTTGGTTACCTCTGCAGGGTTTGAGGCTACCCTCTTTTTCAGGAGCGGGTTTTGCTGCCCACAGATATTCCTAAGCCTAAAAAGAGAGAGACAGAGATGATGAGACAAAATAGGATTGATCTTTTGAACTTCGATTTCATAGTCCCCCCAAAATTTAAAAAATTACTCTCCCACCCTCTCACGTGAAGACGATGGGGAGTTATTTCGTCAAAATTTAAAGAAAATTTAAATTCTTGGGATTTTGAGTGCGGGTAAAATGTGATTTTCTTAACACAATCAAGAAATTGAAGTCAATAGATTGTAATTTGCCATCCAAATTTAACCTACCATTGCCACTTCTCATTTATGAAACCGACCAAGGTCAACCAGTTTTTTTCCTGTAATCTCTGAACAATTTGAGATGGACCTTTGGTTCAATCGCCTCTCAATCTCTTCCGCATCTTTTACAAAAATCCCTGAAAGGATGAACCATCGTTTTCCTGAAGAAGGCCTTTTTCTTTAACAGGGACTCGATGACCTGAAGATGGATATTGGCACAAACCAAATCCGCTTCCTCTTCAATAAAATCCTCTGCTTTTCCCATCCTCACCTCAATCCGTTGAGATTCTCCATTGGACAATACATTCCGTAAGGCTGTCTCTACAGCCAGTTCATTACAATCAATAGCAAGCACCTTTTCAGCTCCCCATTTTGCAGCAGCCAGGGCAAGGATTCCTGACCCTGTTCCAAGGTCCAAAACTTTTTTCGGCCTCTCTTTTTGATAAATCTCCCAAAGGGCTTTAAGACAGGTTCGAGTGGTAGGATGATAACCCGTACCAAAGACGACGCAGGGATCTAAATGAACCAAGATCTCCCCTTCTTCGAACCTCTCCATTTTCCCAAGGTGGAGAGATGACAAGATTACCCACTTTAAAAGGTTTCAATTCCTCTCCGGCCTGCCAGGCCTTGTAATCAAGGATATTTTTTGAGAGAAGAGGACATCCCTTTCTGTTAGATAAATAACTCCACTTCCTCATCGTGGGGTTGAGAAAAGAAAAGGAAGGAGATCTCCCCTTCATTCCAACAGCCGATGAAGTCTTCCTTAAAAAAATTCTTTGAATCTGAAATCGCTCCAGAAATCTCGTAAATATAAAGGTTTTGGTAGGGAATCATCATCGATAACATTAGGTTTAGGTCAAGGTTAAGGTCAAGAAATTCATCTTTTCTCAACCTTAGCCTCAGCCTCAACCTTTATCAGGACATTTGATCACATTTGACATTGGATTTATAACATAGAGCCTTCTTCCTTGACAATTTTGTGGAAGTATTATTTTATATTGTTGAAAGAGGGAAATATGCCGACCTATGCATACAGAGCTGTTGATTCAGGCAAGAGTTGTGACCATTGTGGGTTGGGGTTTGAAATCATTCAGAGGATGACTGAGCCTGCGTTAACTTCCTGCCCTCATTGTAAAAGTCCCATCTCCCGGGTTCTCTTCGCCCCTGCCGTGGTGATCAAAGGAAGTCCGATCACAGAAACGGATCGGAAGATCAGGGAGTACGAAAAAGAGGGGAAATGGAGCCATGCTGCTGAATTAGCAGATAAGGAGGCAGAGAAGACGAAGCGAAAAGATTTGAAGACCCGCGCCCTGGAAGATTACAAGAAAGCAGGCTATAATTTTGATAAGTACGATACTGACACATAATTCTGGAATATTGGAATGATGGAACACCGGATTCATTGAGAATACAATCAAATACAAAATAACAACGAATTTAGCATGAAAGAAGCAAGTTTCCTCCGCCCAATCTTCCATTATTCCAATCTTCCATTATTCCATTTTAATTGTATGATCACGCTTAACCATGTTCAGAAACAGTTTGGAAGCAAGGTCATTTTCAAAGATTGCTCCCTACAAATCGGAGTGAGGGATCGGCTTGGCCTCATCGGTCCCAATGGCTCCGGGAAGACCACTCTCTTCAGAATGATCTTGGGAGAGGAATCGGTTGACGAAGGAGAAATCCTCATTGCCAAAGGGGTAAAGATTGGATACCTCCCCCAGGAAGTTATTTCTTTTAAAGGCAACACTGTTCTAGACGAGGTTTTAAAAAGTTTGATTAGGATCACCTCCCTCCAGGATAAGATGAAAATTCTGGAAGAGGAACTTTCATCCATTGAGGATCCAAAAAAACAGGAAAGGTTGGCAAACGAATATGGAAAACTCCAGGAACGCTATACCCTCCTTGGAGGATATGGCCTGGAGGCTGAGGCAAAGCGTATCCTTCAAGGATTAGGATTTAAAGAAAGGGATTTTGACCGGTTCACCGATGAACTGAGCGGTGGATGGCTGATGCGAATTGCCCTGGCAAAAATTCTTCTCCAATCTCCTGACCTTCTTCTTCTCGATGAGCCGACCAACCACTTGGATCTGGAATCCCTCATCTGGCTGGAGGAATTTTTGGTCAATTATCCTGGTGCCATGATCATCGTTTCCCACGATCGGGTCTTCCTCAACCACCTTATCGATCGGATTGCAGAGATTGAAGGTCAAAAGATCGATCTCTATTACGGTGACTATGACCATTACTTAGAGGAAAAAGAGGCTCGAATACAAATTCTTGAAGCCACCTATAAAACTCAACAGAGGAAAATTGAACAGACTGAAAGGTTTATCGAGCGATTCCGGGCTAAAAACACCAAGTCGAGCCAGGTTCAGAGCCGGATTAAGATGCTCGAAAAAATAGAGCGGATTGAACTTCCAGAGAAAAAGAAAGAGATTCGATTCCGCTTCCCTGCTCCAACACGAAGCGGCCATAAGGTGGTGGAGGTAAAAAACCTTCACAAAAGTTATGGAGAGGCAGTGGTCTATCAGGGGATCGATCTCAATCTCTACCGAGGAGATAACGTGGCTCTCGTGGGTCCTAACGGAGCAGGAAAATCTACCCTTCTTAAAATTTTAGCCGGAGTTCTCGATTTTGAAGAAGGAGAGGTGATTTTAGGGAAGGATGTGACCCGTGCCTATTTTGCCCAGCACCAGTTCGATATTCTCCGTCCTGAAAATACAGTTTTTGAAGAACTTCTCTCAGTGGCTACCGATGAAAGTCAGACTGAACTTCGAACCATTCTGGGAACCTTTCTCTTCAGCGGGGATGACATCGAAAAAAAGGTCTCTGTTTTAAGTGGTGGTGAGAAGAGCAGATTAATTCTGGCAAAGATGCTTCTCAAACCTGCCAATTTTCTTCTCTTCGATGAACCCACCAGTCATCTTGATATCCCCTCTCGAAATGTTTTGGAAATGGCTCTGAAACAATTTCAGGGGACAATCTGTCTCATCACTCACGACCGCCACCTGATTAATCAAATCGCCAACAAGGTGATCGACATTGATCAAGGAATCCCTCATCTTTACCCTGGAAACTATGACTATTACCTTTACAAAAAACAGCAGATCCCATTGGAAGAGACGAAGCAAGAAGTAAAAAACGAGGTGAAGGTCAAGGTTGAGGAAAAAGAAAAATCTGGAAAAGAGAAGTCAAAATACATGGCTAAAGAGGAGAGGCGAAAAAGAGCTCAGGAGATGGACCAATTTAAAAGGCAACTCTCCAGTCTTGAAAAAAGGTTTCAAGAGGTTGAAAAATCTTTACATGACGCCACCCAAAAACTGGATCAACTCAACCAAAAACTTTCTAACCCCAATCTCTACTTAAATCAGCAAGAAACTTACGAAACCGTTCAAACTCATAAACAGGTTAAAGAACAGGTGAAAGAACTGACCCACCTCTGGGAATTCCTCGCCCTGGAGTTGGAAGAACTGAAGATGATGCCTCTGATGTCAAATCCAAAAGATCAAAGTTTAAATTAAACAAAACATCAAAAGCCTCCGTATCAAAGAATTAATCTTTCATACCCATACCCATTTCCTTGTTGACACAAAAACACGCTTATCCTATGCTTGATGCCGCATTAAAATATTTCCTTCTCGTCGAAGCAGGATGAGGCTGCGATGATGGATGAAGTCATTTGCAAAGGATATAAGCCTGGGGCCATTGGTCGAATGGTTGAACTCCATGCGACCTATTACAGCGAGAATTGGGGATTTGGACTCTTCTTTGAAGTCAAAGTCGCCACAGATTTCTCGGAGTTTCTCGGTCGATATGATGAGTCACGGGATGGATTTTGGACCCTCTCTTTGAACAATCAGATTGAAGGGGGGATTGCGATCGATGGCATCAAGGCAATGACCGAAGGGGCACACCTTCGATGGTTCATCCTCTCAGCGGAGACAAGGGGCCGTGGTTTTGGCAATAGGCTTATGGCGGAAGCGATCTCCTTCTGCAAAGAGAGGCACTACAGCCGGGTCTATCTTTGGACCTTTGAAGGACTTCATCCTGCTCGCCATCTCTATGAGAAGTTTTGTTTTAAACTTGTCAAACAAGCGGAAGGGACGCAGTGGGGAAAGAGGGTCATCGAGCAGAAGTTCGAACTTAATCTATGAGTTCTGATTACACAGCTTTTTTAGGATTGCACAGATCCTCTTGTGAATCTAATCTGTGTAATCGGCTTTTCTAATCTTGATCATCAGAGAGCTCTTATTTTTCAGACTTTTTTAGAGCTCTCATCTCTTCTGGTTGACACACAAATCCGCATATCCTATGTTTAATGCATCCATTTTGACTTGAGCGGAGGTCCTCTATGCCAGACAAGTGTGAACATAAATCAAAGAAAACTGTGGAAAAGAAAAAAATTGCTGAAGAACAATTACCATGTGCTTACGCCGCAACCATAACAACCACCACGTATGAAATCCATTATGAATGCAAAGACTGTGGAGAAAAGTGGATCGAAACCAAAGAAGAGACAAAATTTGATTAAAACCCCTCTATCTTATTAAGGGAGAAACTTTATTTTCTAACCAAAAGCCCCTTCATAAATCTCGGATCGATCTTCTCCTCGACAGGAATCTTTCCAAACTCCTCTTCCAATAAGTCCAGACAGAAATCTTGAAAGGCAAGAAGATGTTGTCGCCTCAGTCCCTCATGTTCGGTCGAGGTGAACCAGTCTCTCAACCCGTTTTTGACTCCCATCTTGATAACCCCCTTCCCCTGGGCATTTCTTTCAAAAATACGATAGAGAAAATCTTTTACCTGGGTCTGCTCAATGGCTTCAAATTCAAAAGTCCCTTTGAGAATTTGGTTTGCCAAAGAGGTGAGAAAGATTGTGGAGAGGGTAATCTCCCGCCAATCTTCAGGAGAGCAACCACTCAAATCCAATCCCTTCAGGTCATGAGGATAGATATTTAATTGCTTTCCCAAAAAATTGGTAATCATCTCGATGGATTCCAAAAAATCCTCCGCCTCTTTTAAATCCTGAAGGTTCTTGAAGTCCTCATAGATCCCATCTCGATAAAGAGCAGGCCTTTTCCTCAAAATCCCTTCCATTTTTTCGAAGTGGGAAGAATCCAAAAAAACAAGATTCTCCCGATCGCCCGAAAACCACGGACCCTTCAAAATGGACTCTGCCTTTCTTCTCAGAAGAATAGTGGCGCTCACACCGCATTGAAATAATCTTTGTATGGGAAGAGATGGAAGGATCTCAAAGGCCTTTATCTCATCTTCCTTGCTCAAATATTGAAGCCCAAGATTTAGAGTGTGATAAACTTTTTTTATGGTTCTCTCCATGCCCATTATATTGGAAAGATCAATAGCATCTGCCACAATGGCTTTATTGCAGAGTCCTGTGATCTCTTGTTTCAATCGATCTTGCTCATGAGGATCATCTATCTTAGAAAGGATGGAGGAGAGAAAAGGGCCTTCGTTTTGGAAGGTCAAATAGAAAGTTGGACTTTCTTTCTCCGTTTCTTCCCGATCCCTGACCTGGGGAGTCATTTTTTCTACGGTCAGAGAATCTGGATTAACAAAATGGTAAATTTCTAAAGACTCCTCAAAATCAGGGAATCCATAGTCGTTCAGACGGCTATTTCGTAAACGGTATCCTGTCTCCTCGAGCTCGGATTCAATCGCACAGATGAGAGACTCCATCAATTTTCGATAACCCTCACCATCGATGTGGTAAAGGATTCTTAAAAAAGGTTCGAAAACCTCCCTGGTCTCCTTTCCTTTAAAATCAATAAAGTAAAATTGATCTAAAGTAAAAAGAGAAATTCTATCCATCCCTTCCAAGTGTTCGCCATCCAGCGTTGTGATACGAAGGAATTTTTTTAAAAGGAGGGCAATAAATTCAGAATCTGTGGAGTGGATAAATTGGGTAACCTTCTTTTCACTCGATTCGAGTAGAATCTCCATCCAGTGAAGGATCTTCTCTGGATCCAGTTGATCCCTTTTCCAGAAATCGAGGTCAAGAAGATATTGAAACTGTTCTGGCGTGGTGAGTGAAATCAAGTCAAGGCTATCCTTTTCTCCAACCTCCTTGACGGTTAAAAAGACCTCCAGCTCTGGGAGTTGCTCAACCAACTGTTCCGGATGTCTCTGAAAGAAATAGATAATGAAGTCGCTCTTTCCCGCGAGCCTGTAAAACAATATCCAATTGATTCTTAATAGGAAGGGAGTTAAAGACCTTTTCGACTTCTTTGGGATCTTCAGGTAAGGTCAAAGATGAGGAATCAACCATGTCAGACCCCGAGGGAACTAAAGAAGATATTTTTAATCCCCTCACCCCTGCCTATCGACAGGCAGGGGTGAAGAGGTATTCATTAATAAGCCGGAGGCATAGGTGGTCCACCTGGTTCTTTCTTGGGTTTTTCAGCAACGACTGCCTCTGTAGTGATCAACAGAGAAGCGACACTGGCTGCATTCTGTAGGGCAAATCTCACTACCTTTGTCGGATCGATGATGCCGGCCTCGATCATATCCGTATACTCTTCCTTATCCGCATCGAATCCAAAAGCCCCTTTCTCCTGTTTCACCTTCTCTGCGACCACAGAGCCCTCCTGACCAGCATTTTGAACAATCTGACGAATGGGCTCTTCAAGAGCCTTAATAATAATATCGACCCCTGTCTGCCGATCGCCTTCCAGTTTGATTTTCTTCAAGGCGGGCAAACATCTCAGGTAGGCTACCCCGCCGCCAGGAACAATCCCCTCTTCCACGGCAGCTCGCGTGGCATTGAGTGCATCTTCTACCCGCGCCTTTTTTTCTTTCATCTCCGTCTCAGTGGCTGCCCCAACCTTAATGACAGCAACCCCTCCAACGAGTTTTGCCAATCGTTCTTGAAGTTTCTCTTTGTCGTAATCAGAAGTCGTCTCTTCAATCTGCACACGAATCTGCTTGATCCGACCTTCGATAGCAGAGGCACTCCCTGCTCCTTCAACAATCGTGGTGTTGTCTTTATCGATGACCACCTTCTTCGCCCTGCCCAAATCGTCCAACTTCATCTTTTCGAGTTTAATCCCTATATCCTCCATGATCGCCTTGCCACCGGTCAGGATAGCAATATCTTCAAGCATCGCCTTCCTTCTATCCCCAAAACCTGGGGCCTTGACTGCCGCACATTTGAATGTCCCCCGAAGTTTATTGACGACCAAAGTGGCCAAAGCCTCCCCTTCGACATCCTCGGAAATGATGAGCAATGGGCTTCCTGCCCTGGCAATCTGTTCCAGAATAGGAAGGAGTTCCTTCATATTGGAGAGCTTCTTTTCATAAAGGAGAATAAAGGGGTCATCGAGTACAACCTCCATCTTCTCTGGATCGGTTACAAAATAAGGGGAGATATAACCTCGATCGAATTGCATCCCTTCAACGACATCGAGGGTGGTCTCTATTGATTTGGCTTCCTCGACCGTGATCACACCCTCTTTTCCAACCTTATTCATCGCCTCGGCAATGATATCGCCAATGGTTCGATCGTTATTGGCAGAGATCGTCCCCACCTGCGAAATCTCTTTCTGTTCCTTGACCGGCTTGGAGAGTTTTTTCAACTCTTTGACGACCTCTTCCACAGCGTGATCAATTCCCCGCTTCACATCCATAGGGTTGACTCCCGCGGCCACCACTTTGTATCCCTCGCGGTAGATGGCCTGGGCCAACAGTGTGGCGGTGGTGGTTCCATCTCCGGCAGTGTCCGAGGTTTTGCTGGCCACCTCCTTCACCATCTTGGCGCCCATATTCTGAAAATGATCTTCGAGCTCAATCTCCTTGGCAACGGTGACACCGTCCTTGGTAACGACAGGAGAGCCAAATGACTTTTCCAGAACGACATTCCTACCTTTGGGTCCCAACGTCACTTTTACCACATTGGCCAAAATATTAACGCCTTCCAGAATCGCATTTCTTGCTTCTTGGTCAAACTTCAATTCTTTTGCCATGAACACCTCCTCCTTTCTGATTATCCATTATTCAATAACAGCGAGGATATCATCCTCTTTCATGATGAGATATTCTTCCCCACCAATCTTCACCTCGGTTCCTCCATATTTTGCATAAAGGACCCGATCGCCCTTTTTGACCTCGAGGGGAAGCTTTGTCCCATCCTTCTTGATCCTTCCTGCCCCGACGGCGATCACTTTTCCCTCGATCGGTTTTTCCTTAGCTGTATCAGGGATGATGATCCCTCCTTTTGTCTTCTCTTCTTCCTCCACTCTTTGGACAATAAGACGATCATGAAGTGGCTTCACCTTCATAAAAACAGACCTCCCTTCTTTTAAAATTTATTTCCAATAGATAATCATCGAACCTTCGGTTGTCAACCCTTCGACCCATCCCCTTGACCTGAGCTTGTCTTTCTCTCCACTATTCGGAACAGAGTTTGGGCGAGTCAAAGGATCAGGTTTTATCCCTTTAATCAAATGGTTATACAGGGCATGGCAAAATGTCCTTGACTTTTTGTATGAAATGGCATTAAGAAAAGCTATGGAATTTCAATATTCTTTCGTCGCAACAGGCATTGGATCCTTCCCTCATCAGAACGAGAAAGAAGTCTTTCATCTTATACAAAAAAACTTCCCTGACCTCCCATTCTGGCCCCAACTCCCAAAGCGGTCTTTTCTGGAAGGGATGGTCATTCAATACTCTGAGGGATTTCCATCCTTAAAATGGAACGAAAAGGAACAAAAGGTTTGGGTGGATACCTCTCAAGAATTTGATAAAGAAATCGAGAAATTTTACCAACGTCTGGAAGGGGGTGACCTTGAACCCTTTCAAATCACAGAAGATTTTGCAAAGGGGCTTCGGATCTTAAAAGACCTCTCTTCGGAGGACCAGCGAAAAGGGATAAAATACATCAAGGGGCAGATTACAGGACCCATTACCTTTGGTCTCGCCTTAACGGATCAGGAAGGGAAACCCATCTTTTACGACCCTACTTTGAGGGACATCCTCGTCAAACACCTCTCATTGAAAGCCCGATGGATGGAAAAGAGGTTCAACGATCTTTTTCCTGGAATCCCAACGATACTCTTTTTTGACGAACCCTCCCTCTCCTCATTTGGTTCCGCCTTTTCAAGCCTGAATCGGGAGGATGTCGTCCTTTCACTAAATGAATGTTTTGATGCTGTGAAGGGATTAAAGGGAACCCATTGTTGTGGAAATACTGACTGGAGTGTACTTCTATCGACGAACCTCGATATTCTCAGCTTCGATGCTTATGGTTATTTGGAAACGCTTTCCCTTTATCCAAAGGAGTTGAAAACATTCTTAGAACGAGGAGGCATCTTAGCGTGGGGCATTGTTCCAACGAATGAAGAGATTGTCAAGGCAGATGCTCAAAGCCTCGTCAATCGTTTCAAAGAAGGGGTTGGAAGTCTTTCTAAAAAAGGAATTGATCAAACCCTTCTTCGGAGAGCTATTATTACTCCCAGTTGCGGGACTGCTTCTCTGACCGTTCCTTTGGCTGAAAGAGTTTGTCAGCTCACGGCAGAAGTCTCCAAAAGACTACGAGAAAAAGGAATAGTGGAATAATGGAAAAGTGGAATAGTGGGTAAACCCCGTATATCCCTGCCCTAAAGGACGAGGCTTTTCTTTATCATTAGATTTCAAATTGCCTTCACCCCCAGTCTGAAGACTGGGGCTTTCGGGATTATACGGGGTAAAAAACCCAGCCATCCATTATTCCAACATTCCATCATTCCAATCAGGAGTCTATTTTCGACAGCGGAACTCCTCCGTACCCAAGATTCTCTTTTGGAACTTCATTGAGGATAATTCGAACCTTATCCACTGGAATCTGAAGCACCTCGACAATGGCATCCGTCACTTTTTTAATGAGTTGTTCCTTTTTCTCTGGTGTTCTTCCTTGAATCATACTGATCTGGACAATGGGCATCCCTATCTCCTTTCCAATTCGAGTGGCAGAGTATAAACTACAAAGAATGTTGAATCGTGAATGGCGATGATCAAATTTATCCCTCTCTACTGATAGATGACTTGCTCGTATCCACCCTTCTTCATCCATTCATAGATATCCCTTATCATCCCTCCACCGGTTTACCCTGTAGTTGTAAAAAAAGAATCTCAAATTGCTCAACATTAGAGTTCAATCCCATTTTATCCTCTTAAATTCAGCCCACCATTCAACAACAGGGTTTAACCTGTTGTTTAAAAAAGTAATTTCCAAAATTGCCGATGTATCAAATCTTTGTATTTTTTCCTGAATTCAACCCATTATTTTACTCAACGACAGGTTTACCCTGTTGTTGAAAAATCCACTCTATTCTTAACTATCGGACCCTATCAACCCCTTTACCCCGTTAGAAAGCCCCGCTGCTTGCAGCGGGGATGAGGATGTCATTCCTTTTAGCATGATGAGCTTCACCGTTACCTTCTCTCAATATCAACTCGATCCTTTATCTAATTCAACGACAGGGTTACAGAGTAAGGTTTCATCCTCCAATTTTTCACCAAAGCGTTTCACCACTTCTTCCACCGTCAGATGCTTTTTCTCTTTACCCTCGATATCAAACTGGATCTTCCCTTCGTGAAGCATGATCATCCGATCTCCGAAGTTGATCGCCTGGTTCATATTATGCGTGATCATGATCGTGGTCAGCTCATTCTCCCTCACGATCCGATCGGTCAGATCGATTACTTTCTCTGCCGTTTTTGGATCGAGGGAGGCCGTGTGTTCGTCCAGGAGTAAAAGTTTAGGCAGGGAAAGCGTCGCCATCAGAAGGGTGAGGCACTGGCGCTGCCCCCCGGAGAGCAGGCTGACACCGTCTGAGAGGCGGTCCTCCAGGCCCAATTCAAGGATTTTTAGAAGTTCCTTATACCGCTTTCTCTGTCTTTTCGTCACCCCCCAAGAGAGCCCCCTTGACCTTCCCCGAAGCTCAGCCATAGAAAGATTTTCTTCGATGGTCATCGAGGAGGCAGTCCCCATGAGTGGATTTTGAAAAATCCTCCCCAAGTATTTCGCCCTTCGGTGTTCCGGCAGAAGCGTCACCTCCCTGCCATCGATGAAGACTTTCCCTTCATCGGGGAGATAGGTCCCGGCAATCAGATTGAGCAGCGTGGTTTTCCCTGCACCATTGGACCCGATCACGGTGATAAACTCTCCCCTTTTGCACTTCGAGTCCAATCCCGTCGATCGCCACCTTCTCATCGATCGTATTGCGATTGAATATCTTTCTCAGGTTTTCGATGACCACCATCTTTTCCATAGAATAACCGAATTTACTAAAAAACAAATCTCCCTCACCCTTCCCCTCTCCCTGAGGGGAGAGGGATGGAGTGAGGGGCTGCATTTTACATTTTGCATTACGTTCTTATCAAATTCCTCGGAGATGAAGTCTCTCCTCTTTTCCTTTCTTGAGGGCAGGGAAACCCAGAGCGAGGATGACCATGGCGCCTGTGGCCATCTTGAGATCGGTAGGTGCCAGACCCAGCCAGAGGCCTATGGTAATAATCAATCGATAGACAAAAGAACCGAGGATGGCAGCAAGGGTCATCATCCCAACAGACTTCGCCCTGAGCAAGGTCTCCCCAATAATGATGGCGGCCAGTCCAGCCACGATCATCCCGATCCCCATTCCGATATCCGCAAACCCCTGGTGTTGGGCCACCAGCGCTCCGGAGAGGGCAACGAAGGCATTGGAGATGCCCAGCCCCAAGACGGTCATATTGTCTGTGTTCACGCCCAAGGTCCGGATCATCTGCTCGTTATCACCGGTGGCCCTCATGGCTAATCCGACCTGTGTGTGAAGAAAGAGATCGGTGAGGAATTTGCCGGCAAAGACGATCAGACCGAAAAAGAGGACGACGGATAACCATCTCATCTCCATCTGTTCAAATGGAGTGAAGACAGTGACATAGTTGAGAAGAGGCGTATTGGACCGACCCATCACTCGGAGATTGACAGAGTAAAGGATCGTCATAATCAAGATTCCTGCAAGAAGGCTGTTGATTTTGAGCCGGGTATTGAGTAGACCTGTGGCACAGCCTGCGGCAAATCCAATGAGGATCGCCAGGACGATTCCTGTCAAGGGGCTGATAGCCCAAGACGATCATCCGAGCCACGACCGCCCCGCCCAGAACGAAACTTCCGTCAACCGTTAAATCTGGGAAGGCCAGGATTCGAAAGCTGATGACGATCCCCAGGGCGACCAGGGCATAGGCCAATCCTTGTTCTAAGGAGATTTGGAATATACCGGAGAGGATTTCCATGGAAATCAGGTTTGAGGTTTAAGGTTTGAGGTAATAGGTTAGAGGATGGAGGGAAATGTTTAGCCTTTAGCTTTCAGCCCCTATCCTCTAACCTTTAACCTTATTCCTTGATGACCTTATCTGCTTTCTTCAGAAGGTCAGGGGGAATGAGCGATTCCTTGTGCCTTTGCTGCCTTTTCGCTCACGACCAAGCTAAACTTCTCTGCCGGTCCCCAGGGAATATCCCCAGGTTTTTTGCCCTTCAGGATCTGGACAGCCTTCTTCCCGGCAGACTCGCCAATCAGAAAATAATCTAATCCATAGGCAGCGATGGCACCTCTCGGGACGCTGTCCACATCTCCGGCGAACAGGGGGATCTTCTTTTCATTACATACCTTCACAATCGCCTCAAAAGCAGAAACAGCTGTGTTGTCGGATGTGATATTAATGGCTTGAACTCCTTTGCCCGCAAGGGATTGAGCAGCCTGCATGGTCTCAGCACTGGTGGAGATCGAGGCTTCAATCAGTTCGACTCCCAATTTCTTCGCAGCCTCCCTCATCTCTTTGATGTGAACCATGGAGTTTGCATCTCCTGCGTTATAGATCGTCCCCCATTTTTTTGCTTTGGGAACGAATTTGGTATACATCTCAAATTGGAGAGAGACCGGCCAACGGTCGCTGACACCGGTCACATTTGTTCCGGATTTTGTTCCAGAAGGGCTCGTTTTGGGAACCAGTCCTGCATCCACCGGATCGGTGACAGAGGAGAAGACGACGGGAATATTCTTAATCGTCTTGACAACAGCCTGAGAAGTGGGAGTAGCAATGCTGTGAATCAAATCCACCTTCGCATCGAGAAACTTCTGAGCAATGGTCTGAGCATTGGACATATCTCCCTGGGCATTCTGACGATCGTAAGTGACATTGACCCCTTCTTTAAATCCCGCATCAGCCAACGCCTTCTCAAATCCCTTTGCGTCTCCGTCTAATGCTGGATGGGAAACGATCTGGGTGACGCCAATCCTAAACATTTTTTTGATTTTTTCTCTTGGGCAAGAGAAAGAGAAACGGAAACCATCAGTATCAAGATCAGAATAGGACATAATTTTTTCAACATATTAGACCTCCTTTCTCAATGATATAACTTTTTAACCGTAACCTTTTGAATAACCTCCTTTCTTAATTAAATTTTTTAAATCCCTGTCATCTTTTCTCAATTGAAAAAAATATCACCTTTCCAAGGTCCTGTCAATTCAATGGCACTCCAATCGATATCATTCCCTAAAATGATGGTCTAAAAACCTTCCGCCAAGAATCTGTTCCGCCACCGAATTTTTCAAGAATCTCAAGGGCTAACTGCAATCCATTTGAGACATGTTCCTCCTGAATGCCCGGTGCTGTGAAAATATAGACCACAATATTTCTGCTCACCGGCTCCACTCTCGTTTTAAAGTCCGGACCCTGAAAAAGGGAACAGACCGCCCCTTCTCCATCACGAAGAACGATTTCATCTTCTTTACACCGGATCATCTTTCCCGAAACCCCCTGAAAGGTTTCTCCTTCCTGAGCGAGGTCCAGTTTCCATTCCCCTTGGAAACGATCCAGATCCTGAATCGCCATTAAAATTCCATGAAACATCTCCGCCATGATATGAGTATCGATATAGAGGTTGATAATTGGAAATCCCATTTCAACGGTCCGCTTAAAATGATTGGGAAGGGGGCATGCATATTCCCATTCTTTGAAGAATTGATCGTAAAGATGGACTCGTTCTTCGAGTTGAGCAAGGTTTGCTCTCCTCCTCATCTTACGGAGGAGTTCTCTTTTGTAAAGTTTGAATGATTCGCTCTTCTCAAAATAGGTGCAATCCTGGATCGTCCCGATTCCAAAATTGAGATCGGGAAAACGCTGACGATAAGCATCGGTGATGTGAAGAGGAACTTCTCTTTGCATAGTGGTTTTTTAATCCGGGCCTGACTTTAAACCAAACGTGCTTAGATTTCAAGTCACCCATTTCAATTTGAAAACGTCTGTAGGGCAAACAGGAAAATTTTTACTGCTATGCTCTATGCACTTTGCTCCATGCTATTTGTTAATTATCTTGGCACATAGAGGCGTTTGATCTTATGAATCTCTCTGATTCGGGACTCTGCGTAACGAATGGCTGCTTCCATGGGAAGAATCTTCTCTCGCCTGGCCATTTCAAAGATATGGAGGAGGCGATTGTAAATGAGGTCTGCCTTCAATCTTAGCCGATCAGGGTTGTAGCCCTTGATCTCATCAATCACCTGAATGACGCCTCCTGCATTGATGATAAAATCCGGTGCATAGAGGATTCCACTGTCCTGGAGCATTTTCCCGTGCCTCTCTTCGTCTTCCAGTTGGTTATTCGCACACCCTGCGACACATTTACATCTCAATTTAGGAATCGTCTGATCATTTAAAATACCTCCGACCGCACAGGGACAGAAGATATCACACTCGGCTTCATAAATTAGATCAGACTTGAGAGTTTTCAACCCGTATTGCTTATGAAAACGTTGAAGGGTCTTATCGTTGATATCGGTCACCATGACCTCCATCCCCGCTTCGATGAGATGACCCAAAAGGGGTCCACCTACCGCACCCAGTCCCTGAACTGCAATCTTTTTGCCTTTGAGATTTTCATCGCCCCAGAGGAATTGAGCGCATGCCTTCAACCCAACATAGATACCATAGGCCGTCGTGATGCCTGAACTCCCAGCCCCCCCTTCTTCTCTGGGCCTCCCCACGATATATTGGCACTCCCTGGCCATGATTGAACCATCTTTCATGGTGAGATTAAGATCGGGGCCGGTCATAAATCGGCCTTTTAACATCTCAACAAATCTCCCAAAGGCCCTGAGATAAGTTTCATTCTTATCCTTTTCCGGATTGCCCCAGATCACGGCTTTGGCCCCTCCTCTATCTTCCTCCGCAGCCGCGCATTTATAGGTCATGGCCCTGGACAGCCGCATGGCATCCTGAAGAGCTTCTTCCATGGAAGCATAGTTGACCATCCTGACTCCACCAAAGGTCTTACCGAGCGTGGAGTCGTGGATGGCGATGATTGATCTCATCCCTGTTTCTTTATCGTAATTAAAAATAATCTGTTCATGACCGCCCTTTTCCATCAGTTCAAAAATATCCATATCGATCCCTCCATGGTTTTGGATCGGGTGATCTCCTACTCTCTAATGATTCTGTCAGCCTTCTTTAAAAATTCAGGTGAAATGATCACCCCCTGATCTTTTGCAGCCTTTTCGCTAATGACCAATATCACTTTCTTCCCTGATTCCCAAGGAATATTTCCTGGTCTTTCTCCTCCAAGAATTTGTGCAGCCTTCTTTCCAGCAGAATATCCGACATGGAAATAATCCAATCCATAAGCGGCCAGCGCCCCTCTGGAAACATAGGAAGTCTCTCCAACAAAAAGAGGAATCTTTTTCTCATTGCATGCCTTCACAATTCCTTCAAATCCGAAGAGGGCCGTTCGGTCGAAAGGAATATGTATGGCATGAACCTTTCCGGCAAGAAACTGGGTGGCCTGGGAGGTCTCGGAGCTTGACGAAATCGTCGCCTCGACCAATCCGACTCTACATTTATTTGAAACCTCCCTCAATTCCTTGATGTGATCGAGCGATTTGGGATCCCCCGGATTGTAGATGGTCCCCCATTTCTTCGCCTTTGAGAAGAACTGGGTTTGCATCTCAAATTGAAGGGAAGTGGGCCAACGGTCACTCACGCCGGTGACATTAGTCCCTGACTTTGATCCACTATGGCTTTTTTGAGGTACAAGCCTTGCACCCACCGGGTCGGTGACAGAGGAAAAAACAATAGGGATATCATCGATATCATTCACCACCGCCTGAGATGTCAACGTGGCAATGCTGTGGATTAAATCCAATTTTGAATCGATGAATTTTTGGGCGATCGTTTTGGCAAGGGCCTTTTCATTTTGGGCATTCTGGCGATGGGTGGTAACATTGCCCCCTTCCTTGAACCCTGCCTCTGAAAGAGCTTTTTCAAACCCTTTCATATCCTCATCCAAATCTGGATGAGAAAAGGATTGAGTCACCCCGATCCTGACGATTTTCTTTGATTTACTCTCTTGAGCAGAAGAAGAGTCAAAGGAGAGAATGAGGCACGGGATCAAGAGAGGGAATAATTTTCTCCACATCTTCCATCCTCTTTCTTTCAGAGAATAAGGTCCCCTTTATTCTTTCTATACCTTCCCCTCTCTCTTCTAAAAACCCCAGTCGTCCTTTTTATGACCAGCGTATAAAAAATATCATTAATTGAAACCCCTGTCAATTCTGATGATAGGTAACCGTCTATCACTTTAAAGAAACAGACGACCGGGTTGAAAAAACTTTAGACCTGCCTGCGCGAAGCCGCTTCGGCGGAGGCAGGGCGGATACCTTTTGATTGGTCGTTTAGTCGTAAGTCAGATGGTCGGTTAGTCAAGTGACGATAAGACTACAAGACAACGAGACTGTATGACCATTTATAATGACCGCTTTCTAAAGTTTTGGAAACTCGGTTGTCTGTTTCTTAATCTGTTTAAAATAGCATAATGCATGATGGAGAGATCTTGATGGATTCATTAATTTAACGAAGTGATAGACGGTCAGTGATGATAGAGGTCCGGTTTCTTTGAATGTTGCCTTCTTAATCAAAAGGCTTGAAGAGGGGGACCAATTGAGATAAGGTTAACCACATGATGGTTCGTCTTCTTATCTTCCTTCCCATAGGAATGATCGCCGTCTCAACGGCTTCTATTTTCATTAAGCTCTGCGAGGCACCTTCGCTCATCATTGCCACCTATCGAATGATTTTCGCCTCCCTTCTCCTTCTCCCTGTTGTCAGTTACCAGAAGACCTGGAGAAGTTGGAATAGGAAGGAGATAGGATGGCTAATGCTCTCCGGTTTTTTTCTGAGCCTCCATTTTGCCTCATGGATCACCTCCCTCAAATTCACCTCTGTAGCCAGTTCGGTGGTCCTGGTCACCACCCATCCCATTTTTGTCGGATTGGGGGCCCGGCTTTTTTTAAAAGAACCTCTGGGAATCAATTTAATCTTAGGGATTCTCTTCTCCGTTCTCGGGAGCGGATTGATCAGTTACGGAGATATGACTTTATCGAATGAGGCTCTGATGGGAGATGGGCTGGCTCTGGTCGGAGCCATGACCGCTTCAGGATATTTTCTTGTCGGAAGGAAGATGAGAAGAAATCAGGATCTTCTTTCCTACATCTTCCCCGTTTATTCAACGGCTGGATTGGCCCTGGTCCTTTTCTCCCTCCTTTTTCAAAAATCTTTTCTTGGATATTCAACGACGACCTATCTCTTCATGTTTCTTTTGGCCCTTGTCCCCCAATTGATCGGCCATACCACCTTCAACTGGGCCCTCCGATATCTTCCAGCATCGATGGTGGCGATCACCATTCTGGGAGAACCCATCGGGTCGACCCTCCTCGCCTATTTTATCCTGGGGGAGAAACTGACGCTTCTGAAAATCCTTGGAGGAATTTTCATCTTTGTCGGGATTCTGATCGCTTTAAAAAAGAATTGGGGGAATCGAAACAAAAATGAGTCAATCCTTTAAAAGGAGCGTGTGGCTATGAAAATTACTGTTTTAAACGGAAGTCCGAAGGGGAACCTCAGTGTGACCATGCAGTATGTGAATTTTATCCAGAAGAAGTTTCCGCACCATGAATTGAAAATCTTGAACATCGCCTCCACGATCAAAAAGATCGAAAAAGACGAAAAGACCTTCCAAGAGATCATGGATGACGTGAGGTCTTCAGACGGGGTGCTGTGGGCCTTTCCTCTCTACTATCTTCTTGTCTCCTCCCAATATAAGAGGTTCATTGAACTCATCTGGGAAAGAGGAACCGCTGATTTTTTTAAAAATAAATATACCGCTGTGCTATCTACATCCATCCATTTCTTCGACCATACTGCTCACAATTATATGAATGCGATATGCGATGATTTGGATATGAAATTTCTGGGGTCTTTCTCGGCCGCCATGTATGATCTGCTGAGTGAGAAAAGGAGAGAAAGATGGACCCTCTTTGCCTCTGAATTCTTCGATGGGATTCAAAACCGCGTCCCCACTTCAAAGAGATTTTCACCGGTCCTTTATCGGACCTTCGATTATCTTCCAAGCCCTGCGGGGCACAAGATCAGCACGCAGGGGAAAAAGGTACTGATCCTCACCGATCTGAAAGACCCTCATACCAATTTAGGCAGGATGATCGAGCGATTTAAAAATTCATTCATGGATGAGGTGAAGGTAACCAATCTCCATCAGGTCGATATAAAAGGAGGCTGTTTGGGTTGCATTCAATGCGGTTATGATTATCAATGTTCCTACGGGAATCAAGATGAATATGTTCAATTCTATAAAGATCAGGTGAAAAACGCGGACATCCTTATTTACGCAGGAACGATTCAAGACAGGTATTTGTCCTCCAGATGGAAAATGTTCTTTGACAGAAGTTTCTTTCATACCCATACCCCGTCCTTAACGGAGAAACAAGTCGGATTCATCCTTTCCGGTCCTTTGAGGCAAATTCCCAACCTCAGACAGATCTTAGAAGCTTACACAGAATGGCAGCAGGCCAATCTCGTCGATATCGTCACAGATGAAGAAGAGGACTCTCAGGGGTTAGATGCGTGGCTCCAGCATCTGGCTGAACGGGTCATTCATCTTGCTGAGAAGAACTATATCAAACCCAAGACGTTTCTCGGTGTCGGCGGGATGAAAATCTTCAGGGACGATGTCTGGGGAAAACTCCGGTTTCCTTTTCAGGCGGATCATCAATTCTATAAAAAACACAATCTCTATGATTTTCCTCAACGGAAATACAAGACCCGTGTGATCAACTCCATTTTAATCCTTCTCACAAAGATACCCTCAATGAGAAAAGAAATTTATCGTAAGAGAATAAAGGAGGAAATGCTAAAACCCCTTCAAAAGGTAGTCGACGGTGTTCAATGATTAATTTTAGAAGAATTAGGATGACAGAGACCAATAAAAAACGGAGGCCATCGGATGAATCGCAGAAACTTTTTGAAGTTTTCGGGTGAAGGAATACTTTTATTAGGAGGGATGTCCATGATCAATGCCTGCAGCGGGGTGAAACGAGAGGATCTCCCACGATCAAACGGTGAGAAGACCTCACTCAAAGGTCTTGAAAAAGATGAGATGGAAATTCTTTATCTCGCCTCCCTTGCCCCCAGCGGACACAATACCCAGCCCTGGACAGTAAGAATTCTGGAACCGAAACACTGGGTGATTGGCTCAGATAAGAAACGTTGGTTGACTGCCGTTGATCCAGAAAATCGGGAACTGTTGCTTGGCATAGGGGCTTTTATTGAAAATCTTGTCATTGCTGCTGGAACCTTTGGCTATGAAGTGGATATTCAAATCATAGCGAAAAACCCATCGGATCTTGACATTGCGGATATTCGGTTCAAAAAAGGCAAAACCGTCGATTTCCCTCTTGAGAAAATCAAAAAGAGACGAACCCTTCGGACTGATTACCTGAATCAGGAGATTAAAACCGAAGACCTAAAATATATTACCAAGCATGAGGCGAAATCTTGTACCCTCTCCCGTGTCCCCTCTCCCCATAGTTTCTATTTTTCGAATACTTCCCCCCAAGGGAAGTATCTCCAGGAAGGGACAATCGAAGCTAACCGAACCCAAGCCTACCGCGAACCTGCTCAGGAGGAGCTAGCAAATTGGATCCGGTGGTCGAATAAAGAAGCGAAACAATATCGAAATGGGTTAACTCCAGAAAGCATGGAGATAAAGGGAATCGCTGGCCTCTTTGTTAAGAATTTCTATAATCGTCAATCGGTTCTGAAGAAGAGCTTTCGAGACCAGACTGTGGATATCGTTGCGAAACAGGTGAATACATGTGGGGGATGGCTTGTTGTGAACAGCCTCGATTCCAATATTCCGACCTTGATCGAATACGGGAGAGTATTTGAAAATATGCCTCTTGAAAATAAGGGAGAGGATGATCGCCATTCATCCGATGACGCAGATGCTGGAAGAAGAACCCTGGAAAAGTAAGATCGCTAAAGAAATGGGCTTAGGAGGCGAAGTGCAATGGATCCTGAGAATCGGATATCTGAAATCTTACCCTGATCCAGTCAGTTTAAGAATGCCAGTTCCCTGGTTTGTCAAAACGTGAGCCGAATGTCTTTATTGCTTAAAGGAATAATCCCTAAAAATCACCTTCTCCCGTCTTTCATGGCCTGCTCCAGGTCTTGGATCAACTGCCTTGAGAACCTTTCCATTGCTTTGCTCATTCCGCCTGCAAGACCCTCTGGAGTCTTCTCGGCAAAGAGTTCAACAAATCGATAACTTCGCTGGAAGACCGCTTTCTCCGCACGTTCTTTCTTCGTCAGGTCGAGAAAGGTGATATGGACACCGAGTGTAGCTTTCCAGCTATCCTTCTCTTCCAGCTCAAGGAATTCCTCCACCTGGCCTTCCAGAAGAAATCGTGTCTCCTCCCCGCCATGATATGAGAAGATCGCCCGGAAGAGGCCTGAATTCCTTAAATCACGGACGATCAGGTCGGTGACCATATCCCCCGGATTCACCCTCCAGCGTTCGTAATGATAGGCATCGCGACCAAAGGGGTTTTCCCGGTAGACCATTGCCGTGCTGTTAAAAGTCGGCGATACAGAAAATCGTTCCACCTTGAGCAGTTCATTGAATCTCTGAATCCCTTCCATCTTAGGGGAAGGGTATTCCAGAACATAATGCTTCACCGAATAGGCTGGTTTTCCTCCCAGGGAGCAACCAAAAGCAAAGGGTAACAAAAAGACGACAAAATATATTTTCATCCTTATCATCCAACACTCCTTATCTCTTCCTTCTTGGAGGAGGGGGTTGACCGAAGAGAAGGTCGGAAGGGCTGTCATGGACCCTCTCGATGAGCCGATCCAGGTTCTCCGATGACCGCTTCAGGTTCTCACTGGTTGCCTTCAAATCATTCTCAATGGCATAGGCCCTTCTCACCACGTTATCCACAGACCGGTTGATCTTGGTGATCGTATTGTCCAGATTACCTGCTGTGCTCTCCACGGTTTTAGGAAGGTTGAGTGAGTGAACCTCCTGATTAATTTCGGCAATCAGGTTTTGTGCATCCACAAGTGTCTTTTTCACCTCGACCAGAACTTCCTCAAGCTTTCCTGCGGCCAGGGCATCATCCACCCTTGCTGCGATATGATCCAGATGGACCAATGTCGATTCGGCTCTTGCAATGATCTTATCCAGCTTGATTCCGCTTACAAAGGTCTCGATCTCCTGGGTCGCAGATTTGATCTGATCGGAGATCCCCTTCGTGTCAATCTGTTTTACCTTCTCAACAATATCATTTACAGCGGTGAGAAGCTTTTTTATCTCTGAGGGACGGGAGGGGATGACGGGATATTCTGATTTAAAACTGATCTTGGGGGAGAGGTCAGGTTCTCCCGGCTTTTTCCGATCGAGTTCAACGAAGACAATGCCGGTTATTCCAACAGCTTTGAGCTCCGCAACCGTATCCCGCTCTAAATCCCCCTTCATGTCAATCTTCATCGCCACCTCAATCAACCTATCATCCGGTGCTACCCGTATCTTCCCCACCCTTCCCACTTCGACTCCAAGATACTTGACGCTCGAATCCATTTGAAGCCCCTGAACGGATTCATCAAAATAAGTCACATAGATCGCACCTTTCTGGAAATATTTGGAGGCACCCACCCAGACCATTGCACTGACTCCAATAAGAATACCTAATGTGACAAACAAGCCGATCATGAATTTAGAAGTCTTTCTTGCCATCTCTTTTCCCTTCGTTCTTCACCCGGGAAGCCTGTTGAAAAAATGGATGACCCGGGGGTCGCCGGAGTGCTCCTTAAGCTCTTTCGGATCCCCTTCGGCAATAATCCCCTTTGCATTTTTATCGATCATGATCACCCGGTGAGCGATATTGAAGATAGACTGGAGTTCATGGGTCACGACCACCATGGTTGTACCCATTCCTGCATTGATCTTCTTGATCAAGAGATCGAGCTCTGCCAGGGTGATCGGGTCCAACCCTGCTGCAGGCTCGTCGAAAAAAAGAATGGCCGGGTCAAGGGCCATCGCCCTTGCAATCCCTGCCCTTTTCTTCATTCCTCCTGATAGCTCGGAGGGTAGATGATTCTCGTAACCCGAAAGATCGACCATGGCAAGTTTCATTTTGACGATCTGCTCAATCGTTTTGATGGAAAGATCCGTAAATTCCATAAGAGGGAGAGCCACATTATCAAAGAGGGTCATGGAGCCGAAGAGAGCAGACGATTGAAAAAGGACCCCGATCCCCATCCTCACTTTCCTCAACGCCACGTCATCCGCTGTGGTAATATCCATCCCATGAATCAGGACTCTGCCAGAAAAAGGTTGATGGAGTCCTATCATCTGTTTCAAAAGGGTTGACTTTCCGCAGCCACTTCCTCCCAGGATGACAAGGATCTCTCCCTGAAAGACCTGAAAGCTCACCTTTTCAAAAACGATGCTCTCACCATAACCTGCCGTGAGCTCTTCAACCACAATAATGGGGGTTCTATCTCTCATCAAATATAATAAAGAATGATGGCAAAAGCCGAATCCGCAACAATGATGAGGAAGAGTCCAGAGACGACGGCTGAAGTGGTGGAGATTCCCACTCCTTCAGCTCCTCCCTTCACCTGAAATCCTCTCAGGCAACCGATGCTCGAGATCAGCATGGCAAAGACCACCGATTTGATAAGGCTGGAGGTCAGATCGAACAACCGGATGTTCTTCAGGGTCTCCTGAATATAAGTATTAACGGTTAGATCGAGCCCGATCACCCCAACCATCAAACCCCCTACAATACCAAAGAGACTGGAATAGAGCGTGAGCAGGGGAACAACGATCATCGTCGCCAGAACCTTCGGGACCGCAAGAAACCTGGTCGGATCAAATCCCATCACCATTAATGCATCCACTTCCTCATTGACCATCATGGTCCCGATCTCTGCAGCAAAAGCCGACCCTGACCGGCCGGCCACAATAATGGCTGTCATAATCGGGCCGAGTTCCCTGATCATAGCAATGCTTACCAGGGAAGCAACAAAGATATTGGCCCCAAACTGTTTCAGTTGGAGAGAAGACATGAAGGCAATGATGAGCCCCAGGAGAAAACTGATCAACCCTACGATAGGAAGTCCATCCAACCCTGCCCTTTTCATATAAAAGAAGACATCCTCCCACCGCATCGAACGGAGATGGACGAGTGAATAGATTAAAGAAAGAAGGAGATCTCCCACAAAGGCTATCACCTGGATAAAGTCATTGAGAAACCGGATACTCGCCTCCCCCATCTGTTCCAGCAGATTATCGGATCGTCTCAGAGAAGTAAGCGGTGTTGTGGTGAGGGTAGCGGGATCCAGAAGACTCATGATCCCCTTCACCTCATCGGTCGTATGGATCCATTGAAAGGGGATTGATCTCGCCTTCATCTGGTTTTCGAACTGTAAAAGGACCAGAGCTCCTGCACTATCCAGGTATTTTACTCCGGATAAGTCCACACTCAAATTTGAGGGAGAGAGTTCCTTCTGGAGGGTCTCTATATCGGACTGGAAAAGTTTTAAGTTTTCGAGGGCAATCCTTCCGGAAACAGAGAGGAGGACTTCCCCGCTTTTTTCACTTTCGATTCTGAGAATATATCCCGATGGTTGAGAGGAGAGCTGTCCCATGCCTTGGCGTAAAGATAGCGTATCACAAAACAATTCTTGTCACAATTGAATAAATTTCAATGAATAAATTTCAAAAGATAAAAATAGAATTTTTCTTCGCTCTAAGGTATAAAAGAAAAAGAGGTAGATTATGAAGTTCATCGTCCATGAACACCATTCAACACGACTCCATTATGATTTTCGACTGGAGATGGCTGGAGTCCTCAAATCGTGGGCTATACCCAAGGGGCCTTCCATGAATCCTACGGAGAAAAGGCTCGCGGTCATGGTGGAAGATCATCCTCTTGAATATGGTGAATTTGAAGGGATTATTCCTCAAGGACATTACGGAGCTGGAACCGTTCTCATCTGGGACTCGGGGGAGTTTCAACCGGAAGGAGATACGGAATCTAGATTGAAAAACGGGAAGACTCACCTTCACCTTAAATGGACAAGAAATTAAAGGGTAGCTTTCTCTCTTGTTTTGATGAAAGGAAGAGGGACCGGAAAGGACTGGCTCCTGATCAAGAGGAAGGACTCATTTGCCAAAGAGGATTGGGCCGTAAAAGAGGAACTGACGCCAGCCAAGAAGAAGAAACTTATCGAAAAGATCCCACCGTGTGAAACCAGCTAATTTCAGATTCCAGAACGCAGTACGCAGATTACAGATTTAAAACTCCGAACTCATTTCTCCGAACTAAAAACTTTATTTACGGAACCAACCTTTAACTTTCTCTCGAAAAGATTCCAGAAAGATATAAAAAACAGGAGTGATATAGAGGGTGATGAGCTGGGAAAAAACTAAACCACCGACCACAGCAAGTCCAAGAGGACGGCGGGCTTCCGCCCCCGCACCAAAACCGAGGGCAATGGGCAGCGTTCCCATGATGGCTGCCATGGTCGTCATCATGATGGGACGGAACCGGATGAGGCAACCTTCATAAATCGCATCGGCTGGGCTTTTCCCCTGATTTCTCTGTGCGTCCAAGGCAAAGTCGATCATCATGATGGCATTCTTCTTGACAATTCCAATCAACATGACGATTCCGACCATGGAGTAAAGGTTCAAGTCCGTTTTGAAAATCAGCAGTGTCACCAAAGCCCCAAACCCGGCGGAAGGAAGACCCGAAAGAATGGTCAGAGGATGGATGAAACTTTCATAGAGAATTCCGAGGACGATGTAAATCACCACGATCGCCATGATCAATAGGAGACCCATGCCTTGTAAGGATGTTTTAAAGGCCTGGGCCGTTCCCTGAAAACTGGTGCTGATGGTGGCAGGCAGTGTGGCCTTTGACTACCTTCTCAACTGCGGTTACAGCATCTCCCAGAGAAACCCCTGGTTTGATGTTGAAAGAGATGGTCACCGAAGGAAGTTGCCCCAAGTGGTTTACAGATAGAGGCCCAAGGCCACGGCTCAGATTTGCCACCGCATTCAAGAGGAACTAACTGGCCGGTGGAGGATCGAATGTAAAGCATGGAGAGAGCAGAGGGGTCCATCTGATATTGAGGTTCCAGTTCGATGATGACCTGATACTGGTTGATAGGAGTATAGATCGTTGAAATCTGTCTTGCCCCATAGGCGCTGTAGAGAGCATCTTCGATCTGATTGGCTGTCACGCGAAGAGCCGAAGCCTTATCCCGATCGATCTCAATATTGACCTGAGGGTTCTTGATTTGCAGATCACTGGTTCACATCCTGCAGGCCCGGCAACTCTCGTATCTTTGCTTCGAGTTTAGGAGCATGTTCATAAAGTTCCTTGATCTCTGGACTCTGAAGCGTGAATTGGTACTGCCCCTTTGTTAACTGCCCTCCGATCCGAATCGGAGGAGGGTTTTGAAGGAAGACCTGGATTCCTGGAATCTTTGCCAGTTTTGGGCGCAATTCCTGAATCACCTCATCCGCATTCAGCTGACGTTCAGACCGGGGTTTCAAAGTGATGAAGACGCGACCCAAATTGCCTGTCGGTGACGGACCTCCTGCTCCAGCGGTGGACGAAAAGTTCTCCACATTTGGATCCTGCCGGACCATCTCCATCACGGCGAGCTGATGTTGTTTCATCGATTCAAAAGAAATTCCCTGGGCGGCTTCGGTGAACCCAAAGATCTGACCAATATCTTCGCTCGGAAGAAATCCATAGGAGAAAATCATGAAAAGACAGATCGTGACCGCGAAGATCAGATTCGAGACCACAATGGTTGAAAGGCGGTGGTTCAAAACGAATCTGAGACTCCACCGGTAGGCTATGAAGCATTCCCTCGAAAAAGCGCTCTGAGGTTGCATAAAGACGGCCCTGTTTTCTTTCGCCGGGCGGCCTAAGAAAGCGGCTGCAGAGCATGGGTGTAAGGCTCAAGGAAACAAAACCTGAAACCAGAATTGCCACACCAATCGTCACCGCAAATTCGTGAAGCAATCGGCCGACGATCCCACCCATGAAAAGAACCGGTATAAAAACAGCGACGAGGGAAAGCGTCATGGACACGATCGTAAAGCCGATCTCCCTCGATCCATTGAATGCTGCTTGGAGAGGTTTTTCTCCCATCTCCATGTGCCGGACAATATTTTCAAGCATCACAATGGCGTCATCGACCACAAAACCCACCGAAAGCGTCAAAGCCATCAGAGAGAGATTATCCAGGCTATATTCCAGAAGGTACATGACCGAGAAGGTACCGATGATCGACATGGGAAGTGCCAAACTTGGAATAATGGTTGCGGATAAATTTCGCAGAAAGAGAAAGATCACCAGAACGACCAAACACATGGTCAGAAACAGGGTGAACTTAACATCATTGACCGAATCACGAATCGATAGAGAGCGATCGTACAGAATATTCAGATTCACTGAACCAGGCATTTGAGAACGAATGCTCGGCAGCAATTTCCTAATCGAATCCACCACCTCAACGGTGTTCGTTCCGGGTTGACGGTAAATGGCCAAGCCGATATTGCGCTCATTGTTATACCAGCTCGCGATCTTGTCATTTTCAACGCTGTCGATCACCCTTCCCAGCTCACCGAGCCGCACCGGTGAACCATTCCGGTAGGCGACGATAAGGGGTCGATAGGCTTCAGCGTTATTGAGCTTGCCGCTCGCCTCTATGGTGAAAGCTTGGTGGGTTCCATATAATATTCCGGTTGGAAGGTTTACATTTCCATTCTGGATTGCACTGGCCACTTCGTCAATTCCGATGGAGCGCGCAGCAAGAGCCTTTGGGTCCAGTTGGGCGCGAACAGCATATTTCTGAGCCCCAAAGATCTGAACCTGTGCCACGCCACTCACCATGGAGATTCGTTGAGCCACAAAGGTATCTGCGTATTCGTGAACGGCTGAAAGAGGAAGAGTGGGTGAACTCAACGCCAGAAAAAGAACGGGGAAGTCAGCGGGGTTGACCTTCTGATAAGAAGGAGGATTGGGCATGTCCGGCGGGAGCTGGCGTGCTGCCTTTCCGATCATGGCCTGAACATCCTGAGCGGCGGCGTCGATATCTCTGTTCAGACTAAATTGTAACGTGATCCGGGTTATCCCCTGGGTGTTTGTCGAATTCATGGAATCCAGCCCAGCGATCGTTGAGAACTGCCGCTCGAGAGGAATCGCCACAGCAGAAGCCATTGTTTCCGGGCTCGCTCCGGGGAGTTCGGCGATGACCAGAATGGTGGGGAAATCGACCGTCGGAAGATCACTCACCGGCAGAAGCCGATACCCCATGATGCCGAATAGAAGAATCCCCAGCATGACCAGGGTGGTCATGACAGGACGTCGGATAAAAAGTTCGGGGATGTTCATGGTGTTTTTTTCTTATTGGCTGGGGCTGAATCAGAAGTTTTGATTTCTACCCGGGCTCCGGGATAGAGTCGGAGCTGTCCGTCCGTCACCACCTTTTCATCTGCATTGAGTCCCTTTTGAACAACCGTTTCGTCGTTGACGGTTTGACCTATAACCACAGGTCTGGATTCTACCGTGAAGTCAGGCTTGACCACAAAAACGTACTGGCCTTCCTGTCCTGTCTGGATCGCCTGGGACGGAATCACAATTGCATTGGGTTCTGTGGTGAGTGTCAGAACGACATTGACAAATTGCCCTGGCCAGAGTTTCTTCTCATGGTTGGCAAAGGTCCCTTTGAGTCGTATCGTTCCCGTGGAGGTATCGACGGCATTGTCTATAAAAGTGATGACACCCTTTTCATGACGCTCCTCATTCATAGGGGCGAGTGCTTCAACTTTGAGTTTTCCAAAAGCCATATATTTCTTGATCTCTGAGAGATATTGTTCCGGAATAGAAAAGGCAACATAAATCGGGATGATCTGATGGATGACGACGAAATTGAATATCCTCAGCTTTAATGAGGTTACCTTGTTGGATGAGAAGACTCCCCGTCCGACCATCCATGGGTGAGCGGATGAAACAATAGCCGAGTTGAATTTTTGCGTTCTCTATCGCCGCCCTGTCTGCTCGGACCGCCGCTTCAGCATTTTCAATGGCAGCCCGGTCCGCGAGGACCGTTGCTTCGAGAGCGTCTGCATCGGCACGTAACCTTTCATACTGTTGCCGGGCGACCACGCCTTTCTGAATTAAGAATTCATAACGACGAGCATCTTCTTCAGCATTTTTCGCCCGAACCAAGTCTCTTTCGAGGTTGGCTTTGGCCTGTTGCACCTGAGCTAAATCCTTTTCAAGTCTGGCTTCTGCTTCCTTCAGAGCCGCTTCGAAAGGACGAGGATCAATGGTGAAGAGAGGTTCCCCCTTTTTGACATCCTGACCTTCTTTAAAATGGACCCGTATCACCTCTCCCCCCACTTTGGACTTGACTGTCACCGTTGAATAAGCTTGACCATTTCCAATGGCACGGAGCTGTACAGGAACCGTTTTCTGAATCGCCGTGCTCACGATCACGGGGAAAGGAACAGAAGCAGGCTTTTTGGATTTTTCATTAGAACAAGCTGAGGGAAAAACAGCTAAAAGGAACAACCCTAAAATTCCAATAGAAAAAGGATGAAGATATCCTTTCATCAATGCACCCTCATGAGCCTTAATAAGCGGATATCCCATCCCTGCCTCTCCTTTAAAAATGAAATTTAATATTTTACAAATCTTTTGTCAATTTTCTAAAATCGGGGGGGACAAGTTCTAAATGATGATGTCTAAATTATGATTGACTTTCGATCACCTTTCAGCGATATTGTGTGCAACCGAATCATTCATTATATTTAATATTTAATAAACATGGAAGATAAAAAGGTTAAGAAAATATTGGTCGTCGATGATGAGAAGGATACCGTGGAGATGATTACTGCCCTTCTGGAATCGGAGGGATATCAGGTCCTCTCCGCCCTTTCCGGAGGGGAAGCGATGAGGGTCTTAGAGATGGAAGGCCCAAAGATTCCAGAATTGGAAACGCCTGTGGACTTGATCCTCCTCGATATCTTGTTGGGCGATGCGGATGGAAGAGATATCTGCCTGAAGATCAAAGAGAATGAAAAATTGAAATTCATCCCCGTCATCATTCTCACCGTTCGAACCAGCCTTCAGGATAAAATCAACAGCCTCAACCTCGGGGCGGATGATTACCTCACCAAACCCTTTATTAATGAAGAACTGCTGGCCAAAGTGAAAGTGATGCTCCGGATCAAAGACCTCCATGATGAACTGAAGATGGAGAAGGATAAGAATATCCTCCTCACCCAGGCCTTGGAGAAACGATACAGTTTCGGGAATATCCTCGGGAAAAATAGACGGATGCAGGAGATCTTTGAGCTGATCTCAGACATTGCGAACACGGATTCCACTGTCCTCATCCAGGGAGAAAGCGGTACAGGAAAGGAACTGATTGCCAGGGCGATCCATTTTAACAGCCATCGAAAAAACAAATCCTTTGTGGTCGCCAATTGTTCGGCCTATTCTCAGAACCTTTTAGAAAGCGAACTCTTCGGTCATGAAAAGGGGTCTTTCACCGGGGCCATCCGGCGAAAGATTGGCCGATTTGAAATGGCGAATGGAGGAACGATCTTCCTCGATGAGATCGGTGAGGTTTCACCTCCCACCCAGATCCTGCTCCTTCGAGTCCTACAGGATCACCGATTTGAAAGAGTCGGCGGAGAGGAGACCTTGGAGGTGGACGTCCGGGTGATCGCTGCGACAAATAAAAATCTGACGGAGGAGATGAAGAAAGGTACCTTCCGAGAAGACCTTTATTATCGACTCAATGTCATTCCCATTTTCATTCCACCCCTTCGAGAGAGAAAAGATGACATCCCCCTTCTGGTGTCTCATTTCCTACAAAAATTCAACCGTGAAAGGGGAAAAGAAGTCACCGGTTTCTCTTCTGAGGTCATGGAGATCTTCCTTAGGCATTCTTGGCCAGGGAATGTCCGGGAATTAGAGAATGTCATTGACCATGCGATCATCATCGCAAAACAGGACAAAATACTTCTAAAAGACCTTCCTCAATCCCTTCTCCAAAGACCAATATCAACACAAGAATTCATTACCCTTCAAGATTATGAAAAGAACATTATTCTAAAAACTTTAAAAGAAACTAATTGGAATAAACATAAGACATCGAAAAGATTAAATATTAATCGTTCCACCCTTTATGGAAAGATGAAGCGTTATGGGTTGGAAAAAGAACAAAATTAATACAAGAGCGCCCAAAAATAGACATATATGTAACATATTAAAATATATATATTTTTTAATCAATCCAATTTAAATCAAAAAACTCATTGTTTAAAATTATACAAATTTTCTATCTAATTAATACTCCTCCCCAATCTTCCATTGCTTGAAAATCGATAATCTATCGATATCTTTAGGAAAAATAAATTTTGGTACAAAAATTGCTACTTAATCTCTAACATTTAAAAATTGGAGGTTTAAAATGAAGTGTTATCGTTGTGGTGGAACAATGGTTTTCGAAAAATTCTATGGCATCTGTGAAGAATTTTTCGGATGGAGATGCATTTTTTGTGGTGAGATCGTGGATAAAGTGATCTTAGAGAATCGACTTGAGCAGAAACGCTAATATTCCCTTCTCAAAAATAACTCGATGAATTCAACTTTGAAGGGGATAATCATGGCGAGTAAAATTTGTATCGTCGATCACGATCTTGCAAGCCGAGGTTATTTAAGGGAATGTTTGGAGAGAGAAGGTCACCAGGTTATTACTTTAGATAGCGGTTATCAGGTTAAACCTCACCTTTCAGAGGAATATTTCAATATTATCATCTTAAATATGGATAGCCCAGGGGTTAAAGAAAGGGGGCTATTTCTCGAGATTCATAAATCCCACCGACCCAGAATCCTTCTAATCGTTTCAGAAAGGGGGGATCCCTTCCTCAAAGAGGCCATTGATGCAGGGGTCTATGGTTTTATTTATAAGCCCTTTAATCTCAAAGAGGTCTGCACAATGGTCGACCATTTGACCCGATGATGGAGGAAGGAGTTTAATCATTTATGGATGCATTATGGAGGGGTGTGCCAGAATTTCCCCATTTTAAAGAATTAACCCTCGAAGAAAAGCCGCTCTTCGATCACCTCTTCACCCATTCTCCCCCCCAGATCTCGGAATTCACCTTTACCAACCTTTTCATCTGGCGACTTTGCTATCAAACCAAAATCAGTCGTCTTCAAAATTTCCTCTGCCTTCTGGCTAACCAGGGTGAGAGTTTCTTTTTCTTTCCTCCCATAGGAGAGGGAGATATGGTAGAATGTTATCAGCGTTTGCTCCAATATCTTGTGGGGAAAACAACGCTTCCTAAGATTGTCCGTGTCCCTCAAGCGGACGTGGAACAAGTGGATTGGAAGGCATCAGGAATGAAGATGGAACTTGATCGAAGCCAATGTGATTATGTCTATCTGACTCAAGATTTGATTGAATTGAAGGGTAGAAAGTACCACCGGAAAAGAAACCATATCAAACAATTTAAAGAAAAATACTCCTACCAATATATCTCACTCACTCCTGAATGGATTCCACAATGCCTTCAATTGGAAACCGAGTGGTGTGATCTTCGACATTGTGAGGCCAGTCCAGGTCTGCTCAATGAATCCTCCGCCATCAAAGAGGCTTTCACCCATTTTGAGGAGTTAAGAGTAAAAGGAGGAGCTATCCTGATTAATGGAAAAGTGGAGGCTTTCACATTGGGAGATCCACTCAACTTGGAATCGGTTGTGATCCATATTGAAAAAGCAAACCCAGCTTATGAGGGACTCTACCCTACCATCAACCAGGCCTTTTTAGAACATCAGGGATCAGGGTTTACCTATGTGAATCGAGAACAGGATTTAGGGGAAGAGGGTCTGAGAAAAGCAAAGGAATCTTATTTCCCTCACCACCTGGTCAACAAATATACTGTTACGCTGGAATAAGGAGAAAGGAGGGGAACATGCCAAAGAAGGACTTTCTGCCATTTTCCTACAAACGTCTGAAGAAGGAATTCCCGGAAATTGAAAAAGAGTACGATCGTCTCGCCAAGAAATGTCACGCCGCTGGCCCCCTTAATGAAAAGACGCGGAGGCTTGTCAAATTGGGGATCGCTATTGGTTCAGAATCAGAAGGAGCGATTAAATCTCATACCCGAAGGGCCTTAGCCATAGGAATCACTTCGGATGAGATTCGACATGCGGTCTTATTGGGGCTCACCACCGTTGGATTTCCCAAAATGATCGCTGCACTAAACTGGGTCCACGAAGCCTTTGAAGAGCGGCCCCTCAAACCTCGAAAAGGCAATTAAAGAGATATTTCTCTTGAAACGCCCTTTTCCATTTATGAAACCGTAGCTTATCGAAGGGTCACCACAAAGGCCTCCTCCATCCAGTGGCGAAATGAGCTATAATATTTAGGGGGAGAAAGGAATCTAATCATGGGAGAGAAGAAGAATTGGAAAGTCAAAACCTTTACGACAGAGGTAAAAATTTTTCAAACAATCAAGGAGTTGGAGGCCCTGGATGAAAAGGTGAATCGTTTCATCGCTGAAAATAAAGTAAAAAAAGTTATCTCGATCAGCGATACGACGACTGCAGACAATACCGGAGCCACCATTGGATTGATCCGAGTCTTGACTTATGAGACTTAAAGAAAGGAAAGATATGCCCCAATGGAAATATCAGATAACGATTCATGAACTGCCAGAATTAAAGGTCGAAAAAGAAACGCGGACCATCCAATGCGATCAGAGTGGCCTCTGTTTTGTTCACGATGCCTTTCATGGAGGCATTGAAAGATTGGAAGATCTCTTTCAGGAAAAGGGGAAGGAAGGTTGGGAGTTAGTTCAATGCGGGTACCATAACCGGGAACTCCTTTGTATATGGAAGAAGAAAAAGGAAGCCAGGGAGAAAGGCTGAGTCAATTTATTCTTTCTCAAATTGAGAAAAGGGGCCCCATCCCCTTTTCTCAATTTATGGAATGGTGTCTCTACCATCCTGAATACGGTTACTATCGATCAGAAAGGACAAAGATCGGAAGGGATGGGGATTACTATACCAGCCCATGTGTCCATCCCCTCTTCGGAGGCCTGATTGCCAGACAACTCTCTCAGATGTCAGAACACATGGGAGGTTCAACTTTTGATGTGGTGGAGATGGGAGGGGGCAGAGGATTTCTTTGTGAAGATGTCCTCCAATGGGTGAAGAAGAATTCTCCGGATTTCTACCAGCGTCTCCATTACCACCTGATCGAAACGGCCCCTCCTCTTCTGAAGGAACAGAAAGAAAGGCTTGGAGCATACAAAAAAGAAGGAAAAATATTCTGGATAGAGTCCGAGGCCTTCGAAAAAGGAAAGATTCAGATGGAAGGTTGCTTCCTTTCAAATGAACTCTTGGACGCATTTCCGGTCCACCAGGTGAGGGTTGATCATGGAAATTTAAAAGAGGTTTACGTCGCTCAAGAAAACGGCCAAATGAAAGAACAGATGGGGGAACTTTCGGATCCGAGAATTGCTTCTTATTTCCAATCCATGGATATCACCCTCCAAGAAGGTCAGAAGGCTGAGGTCAATCTCGATGCTTTAGACTGGATGGAAAAGGTGGCCCGGTGTTTGAAGAGAGGTTTTGTCCTGACGATTGATTACGGATATCTTGCAAAGGAACTCTATGCTTCCTATCGAAAAGAAGGAACGCTCCTCTGTTACACCCAGCATCGGACTTCAGACAATCCTTATGGGCGAATAGGAGAACAGGATATCACCTCTCATGTCAACTTCACCAGTCTGATTCTAAAAGGAGAAGAGGTGGGCCTCCGGTTCACAGGACTCGTCCCTCAATATCAATTCCTCATTGCGTTGGGTCTTCTTCAGGAGATGGAGTCCTTGGAAAGAGAGATGTCCGAAGTGGAAGGGTTTCAACTAAGGCTTTCATTAAAACATCTGATCGAGCCAGAGATAGGGATGGGTGAAATCTTCAAGGTATTAATCCAACATAAAGGAATGACTCAGCCCCAATTGAATGGTTTAAGAGAACTCAGTTCAATCTCTTGGGTCTAAAAATCTCCCCCCTCCCCCCTCGGTCTCGAGTCGTACCGACTTTTCTAAAGAGGGTTGCCTGCCTGTCGGTAGGCAGGGGGGATTAGGAAGTGATGGCGAGGACTTATGAAGGTTTTAGGAATTTTTGGTAGCCCGAGAAAAGGAGGGAACACAGAGCTTCTCTTGGAGGAATTACTCAAAGGAGCCGAGAAAGAGGGAGCATCGGTGGAGCGCCTTTATCTCAGCGACTTCACCATCATCCCCTGTAAAGAATGCCACGGATGTGACAATACTGGAAGCTGTGTTATTCTGGATGATATGGAAAAAATCTATCCCAAACTTCTGGAGGCAGATGTGGTCATTCTTGCCTCGCCCATCTTTTTTTATGGCGTCACGGCCTGGGCGAAAGCTTTGATCGATCGAAGCCAAGCATTCTGGGCAAGGAAATATCTCCTCAAGGATCCCTCTTTTGGAAGAGAAGGAAAAAAGAGAAAAGGGTTCTTTATTTCTGTTGGAGCGACAAAGGGACAGAAGGTCTTTGAAGGATCCATTCTCACGGTCAAGTATTTTTTTGACGTCCTCAATGCAAACTATGTGGGTCAACTCCTTTTCAAAGGAGTGGAGGCCAAGGGCGATATTTTAAAACATCCAGAAGCACTCCAACAGGCCTTTGAGGCTGGGAGGAGGCTTGTTCAGAGTCCATGAAGCCAAGACTCAATGTGATCTGGAATGAAATTTATTGTAAACGATGTCTTCTCTGCGTAGAGGTCTGTCCGGTTCAGGTCCTCTCTCTCGAGCGGAACGAAATTGAAGAGAAAGATGGATGTATTCGTTGTTACCAATGTGAACGCTATTGCCCCGATATCGCCATTGAGGTGATGGATGAGAAGGGAAGAGGATGAAGCGACTCGTTTCAGGAAATGAAGGCATCTTTCAGGGAGCGATTCAGGCAGGTGCCAGTTACTTTGCGGGTTATCCCATCAGCCCGACCTCTGAGATTTTACAACAGGCTGCCCTCTATTCAGAGGAAAACCCAGAGTTTCGATTTCTCCAGGCTGAAGACGAGATTGCCGCAGCCATTGCAACGATCTCTGCTTCCTTGGCAGGGGCTAAGGCTTTCACCGCTACTTCTGGACCGGGATTCACTCTGATGCAGGAAGCCTTGGGATGGGGCCATGTCGTAGAAGCTCCCTGCGTCTTCGTCAATTCAATGAGGGTAGGTCCATCGACAGGGATGCCCACTCAGCCCGCTCAATCGGATCTCCTTCAAATCAAAGCAGGGAGTGCCGGAGACTATTATCCCATCGCCTTTTATCCCAATTCCGTAGAGGAATGTTTTCGTCTAACGGTCACAGCTTTCAATGTAGCAGAGGAATCCCTTTCACCGGTCATCCTCCTTGCCGATGCATTTCTTTCGCACCTCTATGAGATGGTCGATTTGGAAAATATAGAAGTGACTGGTGGTTCCCCGTTCCAAAGAACCTCTTGGCAGTGGTCAGAGGCTCTTTACGGGGACAGCCCATGATAAATTGGGAAATGTGAAAACCAATGATCCTGTGATCTACCGGGAATGGCTCTGGGAGTTGAAAGACCGTCATGACCGAGCTGCTGAGAAGTATCCCCTCTTCGAATATCTTCCCTGTAAAAATTCTCAAACCTTGCTCATCGCCTTTGGAATAACCTCGAGGGTCATCTCATCTTTAAAAGATCGCTTCTCCATTTTTCGACCCATCCGAATTTATCCGGTCTTGGAGAAAGAATTGAAGGAGGTCACTCAATCCTATCGTCATATCATTGTGGTCGAAGGCAGTGATGGACAATATGCGAGTTGGGTGGAATGCGCTATTTGCCGGAAGGTGATGAAAGTGCCCTGTTTAGGGGGAGGGTTCAAACTCAAATCGATTCAGAATCAGATTGAGGAGTGTTTGAAAAGAGAAGAAACATGATGGATCGTTCTTACAAAGAACTCTTAAAACTGAGACGTTTTCCTCATACCTGGTGCCCGGGATGCGGCATTGGTGCTGTATTAAAGAATGTGGCGATGGCCATGAAAGAACTCGGCTGGGACCATAAAAATACGGTTGCCGTCTCGGGAATTGGGTGTTCGGGAAGAATGTCCGGCTATATGAACCTGGATGCGGTTCATACTCCCCATGGCCGAGCGCTTACAGCCGCTGAGACCATCAAGACTGTCCGTCCAGATCTTAATGTCACCGTCCTCTCTGGAGATGGTGACCTGGCAAGCATTGGAGGAAACCACCTCCTCCATACCTCACGCCGTAATGTTGACATTACGGTCTTCTGTAATGATAACGAGATCTATGGGTTGACAGGGGGTCAAGCCGGACCGACCACACCCCAAGGGAACAAAAACCCTTACCTCGCCTCGCGGAGAACCCTATCCCCCTCTTCGATTGGGTCGCATCCTCACCCAACAAGCTCCCTATTTTTATGCCCGAACCACCGTCTATCACCTCAACCATTTCAAGACTTGCATTCGTGAAGCCCTTCTTTGGAAGGGATTCAGTTTTGTGGACATCATCAGTGACTGCATTGAGTTGAACGGAAGGAGGTTGGGTTTCAAAACGGCCCATCAGATGTTCAAATGGTTTGATGAAAGATTCCATATCGTCGAAGGCGAAAGAGACCATCTCCGAGAAGATGAACTCGGAATCGCCAAAGCAATGACAGAAGAAGTGCCCCAGCCAGTGGAGAGGGTGGAAGGTAAACCTGAAATCCCGATGGAGGATTTAAAACCCTTCACCCTCGAGGAACTCCAACGTTTTGATGGCACAGCAGGAAAGCCCATTTATATTGCCTATAAAGGAAAAATCTATGATCTTTCAGCAAGCCCTCTCTTCCAGGGAGAGAAAAGGATGCGGTGTCATATGGCAGGAAAAGATCTGACCAAAGATATGGACATGGCACCACACGGAGAGGATCTCATTTTAAAATTTCCTTTGGTGGGGAAAATAGAAGGTTAAAGGTTATAGGTTTAGGTTTAGGATAAGGAATGAATTTTTTTCTCATCCTTAACCTTAGCCTTAACCTTTGGATTTTATTAGGAAGAGACTTTTATGAAACGAATTGTCTTTACAGGAGTGGGAGGCCAGTCGGTGAGGGTCATCTCCCATGTCCTCGCCATGGCCTTGAAGGAGTTGGGTTATGAGGTGACCCTTCTCTTTGATTACGATTCTTCGATTCGAAATACCCGGATCAGCGCCTACCTCACTTATGATCAAAAGCCAATCGAAAATCCGATGATCGATGAAGCAGATATTCTTGTCAGACTCCATCAAAAAGGCGATCAACTCATTGCCCAAAAAACCATCTGTGATACCGGACTCTGCACGGATGAGGAAGTTCCTTTTGGTATGATCGGAATTGAAAAGTTCGGCCTGGCGATCTTCGGCAATATGATCGCTCTCGGCAGGCTTTTTCGATTGATCGGTCTCGACATCTCTCATCTCGAACTGGAAAAACTTTTACCCAAATCCTATCTCAAAGAAAATTTGAAGGCGATTCAATTAGGCTACGATCTTAATCTTTATGAAGATTGAAATGAAGTTCGGAGTGCTGAGTTCGTAGTTCGGAGTAAAAAATAAAAATCTCTTTGAAATTTCTCCGAACTCTGAACTCCGAACTCCTTACTAATAGAAGGAGGTGAGAACAATGACGCAATGGAAATGCTCAAATTGTGGTTACACGTTTGGAACCGACACCGTACCCGAGCGATGTCCTTCCTGCAAACAAACCTGTACCTTCAGTGATGTGACCTGCTACATTCCGGACTGCGGTGGACCAGGTAATGTTGACCCGAGACTCGTGGGTAAGAAGGATAAACCTATTAATGAATAATCTCATCGGAGGTTTGGGGAGGATCGATAAAATGTGGAACAGTGAGAGGGAGGGAATTTTATGAGGCTTAAAGGAAAAAAAGTTGTTCTCCTTGCGGAGAATAACTATGAGGATTTGGAACTATGGGTTCCTTACTATCGATTGAAAGAGGAAGGGGCAGAGGTCACGATTGTGGGAACAGGAAGCAGCCAGTCTTATACCAGCAAACATGGATATCCTGTGGAAGTGAATAAAGAGGCGAAAGAAATTGACATGTCTAAATATGACGGCGTGGTCATCCCGGGAGGTTATGCACCGGATATGATGAGGCGTTTTCCGGAGATGGTAAAAATTGTCAGAGAGGCAAACCAGAAGGGAAAGATAATTGCCGCGATCTGCCATGCGGGATGGATGCTTGTCTCTGCTGGAATCTTGAAGGGAAAGAAAGTGACAGGCGTTTCTGCAATCAAAGATGACTTAGTCAATGCTGGAGCAAATTATGTGGATGAGGAGGTCGTCAGAGACGGAAATCTGATCACCTCAAGGAAACCTGGGGATCTGCCTGCTTTTTGCAGAGAGGTGATCAAGGCGTTAGGCAAATAATTTATAATCCCCCTTCGCCCCCCTTTACTAAAGTCGGTACGACTCGAAACCGAGGGGGGTTGGGAAGAATTTGAAAATTTATTTTCTATACAAAGGAGAGCACTATGGGAATGAGTACAAAAGAGACGTTGAGCTGCCAGCATTGTGGTGCTGAGGCAGATATCACCCTTGAAGGATTTGAAAAAGTGGAGGATGTCATCAAGAGGAAGAAAAAAGTGATATGCAAAACGTGTGGCCAAGAGATAAAGATGGAGACGAGTTCAAAAGAAACCTCTGCCTGTCATCATTGCGGTGCTGAGGCAGATATGACACTCGAAGGCTTTGAGAGCGTCGCAGATGTGATCAAAAGGGAGAAAAAACTTACCTGCAAAAGTTGTGGGCATGATTTGCCATGGACAGGTAGAGAGGATATCAAAGCCGTTCAGCTGGCCATGGAGGCTGAAAAAAATGCTTATCAGGCCTATTTAAAAGCTGCTAAGAATACAAAGAACCCCAAAGGGAGGGATATGTTCCAACAACTCTCTGAATTCGAGATGAACCATTACCAGAGATTGAAAAACCTCTTCAAATCGTTACAGGAGCAAGGAGAGTGGATTCTCTACGAAGGGACCTCTCTTAAAAAGAAGAAAATTCCTTTGAAAGCCCAAAAGCCCAAAGGCCAAGAGCAATTGTCAGATATGGACGCTTTGAAAATAGCTGTTCGAGAAGAAAAGAAAGCACAGGCCTATTATCGTTCTATGGCTGGGTTAACCAAGGACCCCCGAGGAAAGGATATGTATAGACGATTGGCCGATGAAGAGGCACTTCATGAGAAACTGCTCAACGATCAGTACTATAGTCTTCACAACACGGGTATCTGGAGTTGGGGAGACTGAATCCATTGCGAAATGTGGAATTCCGAATGTAGAATGAGGATTGAAAAATAGTCATTAGGTTAAGGTTACGAAGCCGGTTTCGTGTTCAGTAAAAGGGTTACGGTTAGAAGATTTTGAACACCAATAACATAACCCCCTAACGAAACGGGCTTCCTTACCCTTACCTTTTGACCATCGACTTTTTTAAAAGAGATGGATGAAAAAAAGTTCGAAGGCAAGTCAAAAACCGTCGTTAATATTGAGAATATTCACTGCGGTGATTGCGCTCTGAATATTGAACGCTCGGTGGAACATGTCCCCGGAGTCCTCTCTGCAGAAGTGAGTTATGTCCTCTCCTCTGCCACGGTTTATTACGACCCTCATCGGGTAGAAGTCGATCGGATCAAAAGGGCGATCACCAAACCCGGTTATGCCGTGAGAGAGACTTTGACGGAAAAAACGCGGGCCTTTTGGAGGGAGATGAGGCCTTTTCTCTTCATGGCCGCCTCAGGAATGGCGCTTGCGCTCTCCTGGATCTTGGGGTGGATGAAAATTGGACCTTCTTCCCTCCCGACCGGCTTTGCCATTGCCTCCTTAGTTCTGGGAGGCTACCCCATCGTGAAGAGTGCGGTTAAAGCGCTTCTGATCCCAGATTTAAATGTAGACACCCTTGTCTCCGTAGCCGCCATTTCCGCTACAGTTGTTCAGGCCTATCAAGAAGCTGCCACGGTCATTTTCATTATGCTCCTTGGCGAATTCCTCGAACACTTCACCGTGGGAAAAACAAGAAAAGCGATCGCCTCACTGATCCAGCTTTCTCCAAAGACAGCTTGGGTCAGACAAGGCGACAGAGAAATTCAGGTTCCGATTGAGGAGGTGAAGGCCAGGGAGGTAGTGATTGTCAAGCCGGGGGAACGGGTTCCTGTGGATGGAAAAATTATATCCGGCTGCGGCTCGATCAATCAGTCCATGTTAACCGGAGAGTCGATTCCGGTGGAGAGAGGGGTCGGGGATCGAGTTTATTGCGGCACCATTAACGAGTCCGGTTCTTGTGAAATTGAAGCCACCCAGGTGGCTGAGGATACAAAATTGGCTCAGATCAAACGTTTGATATTAGAGGCGCAGGCAGAGAAGTCACCCACCCAGAGGGTGATGGATCGATTTGCAAGATACTTCATCCCGGCCATCTTCCTGATTGCCTTTGTCACTTTTCTTATTACAGGAGAGGTTCTTCGAGCGATTACGATTCTCATCGTCGCCTGTCCCTGTGCATTGGTTCTTGGAACCCCTACGGCAGTAGTGGCTGCCATCGGAAATGCAGCCAGGCAGGGTATCCTCATCAAAGGAGGCGTCTTTCTTGAACAGATGGGAAGGCTGAAAACCCTTCTGATGGATAAGACCGGAACCCTGACACATGGGAAACCAAAAGTTGTAGAAATAAACCCTTTAGACGGAGTGGATGAAAAAGAAGTCCTTTATTGGGCGGCGATTGCAGAGAAACGTTCTGAACATCCTTTAGCGAGAGCCATCACAGAAAAAGCAGAAGAGCTAGGTCTAATCATCCCTCACCCCCTGTCTTTCGAAAATGTTAGAGGGAAAGGGGTGAAAGTTCAGTGGAACTCCAAGACAATTGTCGCAGGGAGTTCTGAAATGATGAAAAGCGAAGGGGTCGAAATTCCAGAATCGACAAAAGAGTTGTTGGAGGCAAAGCAATCGGAAGGGTTAACCTCTCTCCTCGTCACATTGGATCATCGTTTCTTGGGAATCATTTCGATTGCCGATACCTTGAGAGAAGGGGCCAAGGAAGCCATTGATAAGATCAGGGAGCAAGGGGTATCGGAAATTTGGATGCTCACGGGTGACAGTGAGCTGGTTGCCGACCGCATTGGAAAACAATTAGGCATAAGGTACGAAGCAAAACTTCTTCCCGAAGAGAAGGTGATGAGGGTAAAGGAATGGAAAAAACAGGGTCAGACAGTGGCCATGATCGGTGACGGTGTGAATGACGCCCCAGCCTTAGCGGCTGCTGACATCGGTATTGCCATGGGAGCGGTGGGAACGGATGTGGCCATTGAGACAGCCGACATCGCTTTGATGACCGATGAGCTCGAAAAGATTCCTACGGCTATTCGGCTTTCTCGAAAGGCCCTTCGGGTGATCAAGGAAAATCTTATCTTTGCACTCGTCTTTAATACGGTGTTAGTTTTCCTATCAGCCCAGGGATGGGTGACCATGATCCTGGGTGCCGTGATGCACCAGGCCAGTTCGCTCCTTGTCATCCTCAGCTCGATGAGGCTGTTAAGAAAAACATAGTTCGGAGTTATTAGTTCGCCTGCCTGCACGAAGCGTTTCGGCGAAGGCAGGTAGTTCGGAGTGGAATAATTATAAAATGAAATTACAAAATAGGTTTACTCCGAACTCTTAACTCCGAACTAAAAACTAATTAATTTCCACTTGACCAAGAAAAAGGTATCTCGTAAAATGAGTCGAGGGTTAGATCGAAGTGGGGAAAATCCTTTAAAAGGAAGTCGGGATAGAAAGGAGCTATGATGGACGAGAAGAAATTTAAGGAAATCATCAACTTTGCCATTGATAAAGAGATCAAAGCTTTCGATTTTTATACGAACGCCAGAAAGGTAGCAAAATTTTCAGGGGCAAAAGATCTGTTTTCCGATTTAGCTAAGGAAGAGGTGGGGCATCGAAAAATGCTTGAAAAACTTGATATGAAAAAAATTGCCAAGGCAAAGATTGAGAAGGTCCCCGATCTCAAGATCAGTGACTATATCGTGGATGCAGAATTTAAGACGGATATGCCATACGCCGACATCCTTCGCATGGCGATTAAAATGGAAGAGCGTGCTCTGAAACTTTACAACAATATGAATAAATCGAATCAAGATGAAAATTTGAATAAACTCTTCACCCTTTTGGCCAATGAAGAAGCCAAGCATAAATTAAGACTCGAAAAAATCTACGACGATGAAATATTAAAATAATGAAGCCTCGCGGTGAAAATCTATAATCCCCTCTTGCCCCCCTTTTAGCAAAGTCGGTACGACTCGAAACCGAGGGGGGTTGTGGGGGGATTTGAAAAATACTGAAGAGTCCGACCAGGAGATTGAGATGGAAAAATGGAAATGTAATGTCTGTGGTTATATTTACGATCCTGCAAAAGGCGATCCTGATGGGAATATCCCACCCAACACACCCTTCAATAAACTCCCTGACGATTGGGTCTGTCCCGTGTGCGGCGCTCCCAAAGATATGTTTGAGAAGGCTTAGTAAAATTCCGAATTTTGGAATTTGGGGATTTGTGGAATTGTTCATCCCTAAATTCCTCGATTCCTTAATTCTCGAATTCCTCAATTTTCGAATCTTAAGGCTACGGTCTTTTCCTTTTAAAATTTTTTAATCTTGTTCAAACACCCCCTATGGTTGAAGTAGATGAGAAACCATCTCAAATCATCTACACCATCAACTCCATTCTTTTTTGTTTTTGGAAATTAACTTGACAAAATAGTCCCTTTTAGTAAATTGAACAACAGAATAGAGACTAAATAGAAAGGAGTTTTGTATGAAAAGACTACTTTTAGTCATTTTATTGTCGATGGCTTTATTCATTTTTGTCAGGGGTGAAACCCTGGCGGACACCTATCCTTCCAAACCGATCAACCTTTGGGTGGGTTGGGGGGCTGGGTCTGGGACCGACATCAGCCAAAGAGCGATAGCCAACATTGCCTCCAAGACATTAAACCAGCCAATCTTGGTCTCAAATGTCACAGGAGGAGGTGGAACCTTGGTTCTTGGACGGCTAAAGGCTGAAAAACCGGATGGATACACGATTGCCAATACGAGCTCTGCCACCCTGGGCCGGATCCCTCATTTACAATCCGTCCCCTATAATGCTCAAGATCCGCTCAAAGACTTTATACCTATTATGAGTTATTCCTATTATCTCTATGGCCTTGCCGTGAAGAGCGACTCCCCCTGGAAGACTTTCGAGGAATTTATTTCTTATGCAAAGGCGAATCCAGGGAAGATCCGGTACAGCACCTCAGGCGTCGGGACCGGACAGCACCTAGTGATGGAGTACTTAGCCATGAAAGAGAAGATCAAGTGGACGCATGTGCCATTTGCAACAAGCCCACAGTCGGTCGCAGCCGTGATGGGCGGGCACGTAGAGGCAAACTCCCAGACTCCAGAGTGGAAGGAGCAGGTGGATGCCGGGAATATGAGGCTTCTCGTCTGCTGGAACGACAAGCGAATGCCTTTCTATCCCAATGTTCCCACGCTCAAGGAGAAGGGCTACGATTTTTCAGTTCAGGCCATCATCTTACTTTATGCTCCGGCCAATACTCCCAAGGAGGTTATCACAACCATTAGCAAGGCCTTCCGGCAGGCCTCGGAGGCAGAGGAAGTCAAGGAGGTTCTCAAACGGCTCAGCTATCCTTACGACATCAAAGAGAGCGATGAGCTGATCCAGATCATCAAAAAAGACTATGAATTAAATGGAAAACTATTTAAAGAACTCGGGATAGGTATTTACAAAAAAGAATAATGGGGCGGAGTTCCCTTTGTAATAAACTATTACAAACGCATTATATCTTTTGTAGGGCAACCCTTCAGGGTTGCTTTAAGCAAGGCTAAAGCCTTGCGCTACATGTCAAATTATTTAATGCGTTTGTAATAATCTTGGAAGGATTGGACTCCGGATGAGGAACACGGATCGATCGTCGGGCCTCTTCTGGCTCGCTGTTGGGATTGGAATTGCCATTAGTTCTTTAAAATATGGCCTCGGCACTCTCCACGAGCCAGGTCCAGGTTTCATTACTTTTTTCGCTGGCGCCATTCTTGCCCTCTTATCCCTTTCCCTCTTTTTCTCTTCCCTCCGGGATAAGAAAGATCGAAGTGGATCTCAGAGTCTCTGGGCCGGCCTCGATCCTCTTAAGGTTCTCTATGTCATTGTTCTTCTTGTGGCCTACACCTTCTTACTCAAACCCGTAGGATTTCTGATCAGCACCTTCTTCCTTCTTTTTCTCCTCTTTCGAATCAAGGGTACCTATCGCCTTAAAAGTGTCTTTCTCATGTCGCTCCTGGTCACGGTTGGTTCTTATATCGTTTTCGAGATTTGGCTCAAAGCTCAACTCCCGAAAGGAATATTGGGATTTTAGAGTGATAAGTTTCAAATTCTTAACTTTAAATTCTAAACTTTAAATTTGAATTATCCATGGATATCCTTCACCACATTTTCTATGGCCTTGGGGTTGCGCTTCAACCGGTAAACCTTCTTTTCTGTTTCACCGGGGTTCTGATTGGTACGCTTGTGGGAGTGCTTCCGGGTCTTGGGCCAGTCGCTGCAATTTCTCTCCTCCTTCCCGCAACTTTCCGAGCTCCGCCAGTTGCCTCGATCATCATGCTCTCAGGTATCTATTACGGCGCCATGTACGGAGGATCTACCACTTCCATACTTGTAAACATTCCTGGCGAAGCCGCTTCGGTGGTCACCTGCTTCGATGGATACCAGATGGCTCGAAGAGGAAGGGCTGGTCCTGCCCTTGGAATAGCCGCATTCGCCTCGTTTATCGCAGGCACATTAGCGGTGGTTGGGCTCGCTTTTATGGCTCCGCCTCTCGCGGCCATGGCTCTCAAGTTCGGCCCTCCTGAATATTTCTCGCTGATGGTTCTTGGGCTTACTGTCCTCACCTTCTTGGCTGGGGGCTCCATGCTCAAATCTCTGATGATGGCATGCTTCGGAGTCGTCATTGGAAACGTTGGTCTCGACCTCATCACGGCACGACCAAGATTCACCTTTGGGCTGGACATTCTTTTAGATGGAGTGGGTCTCGTTCCTGTTGTCATGGGACTTTTTGGGATCTCAGAGGTCCTCCTGAATGTGGAGGAGAAATTGAGTGAACGGAAGATCTTCAAAACGGAGTTTAAAGGGCTTCTCCCCAACCTTCAGGACTGGAAGGAGTCGATCTGGCCGATCCTCCGAGGATCCGGACTTGGCTTTTTCCTCGGCATCTTACCAGGTGGGGGAGCGGTCATCTCTTCTTTTGTAAGCTATGGGGTAGAGAAAAAACTTTCTAAGCACCCTGAAGAATTTGGAAAGGGAGCCATTGCAGGAGTGGCGGGTCCAGAGGCCGCAAATAATTCTGCGACAGCAGGGGCGTTCATTCCTCTTCTCACACTCGGGCTTCCGTCCAATGCTGTCATGGCGATCCTGCTCGGCGCTCTGATGATCTACAACATGCCTCCCGGTCCGAGGCTCATTACCTCCCACCCCACTCTCTTCTGGGGGGTGATCTCGAGCATGTACATCGGAAACCTCATGCTCCTCGTCCTCAACCTCCCGCTCATTGGCGTATGGGTCAAAATCCTCAAGGTTCCTTACCCCATATTGTTTCCTCTCATCCTCCTCTTCTGCCTCATCGGGGCCTACAGTCTGAATAACAATCCAGCGGAGATCGGGCTCATGCTCATCTTTGGAGTCCTTGGTTACCTGATGAAAAAATTCAAGTACGACGGAGCCCCTCTGGTCCTCGCGATGGTGCTTGGACCGCTTATGGACAATTCGCTCCGGCAGTCACTCCTCATGTCGGGCGGAAGCGGGATGATCTTTTTCACAAGGCCGATCTGCCTGGTTATTTTGGGAGCGTGGCCATCATCCTCCTTCTCCCAGTCCTTCCTCTCATCGGCCATTTTCGAAAAAAGATGGCGGAAAACAAAGAATCATAATGATAAAAAATGGAGTGTCTAATGGATGTCGGCCAAATCCTAACTCTAACAGCTAATAAATTTCCCGACCGAACAGCCATCCTTATTGAAGACCAACGGTTCACCTACCAGGAATTTAATGACCGTGTTAATCGATTCGCTCAGGCTCTCCTTAAGTTGGGTTTGAAAAAAAAGGAAAAGGTGGCTGTCCTCCTTTTCAATTCGAATCAATTTGTTGAGATCTATTTTGCAACGGCCAAGACAGGAGGAGTCTTCACTCCCATCAATTTTCGCTTCACTCCCGATGAGGCTCAATACGTCATCCATCACTCCGATGCTCGCTTTTTTGTCTTTGGAGATGAATTTTCAGACCTTGTTGAGAAGATTCGGTCAAAGCTTAACAAGGTGAAGTTTTTCATCTCCGTTGGGAATCCTCCTTCTGGAGCCTTCGACTATGAGAACCTTTTAGATAAATCTTCACGGGAAGAACCGGGCCTGGCTCTTTCTGAAAAAGATCTATGTCAACTGATGTACACTTCCGGAACGACAGGAAGGCCGAAAGGGGTTCTCATTACCCATAGGAATGTCCTGTGGAACCTTGTCAACGCCCTTCTGGGGAGGGAGGAGAAGGAAGGGGAGATCTCCCTGGTGATCGGTCCCCTTTACCACACAGCAGCCCTGAATAACCATTTCACCATTCGTGTGGCCATGGCAGGGACAAGTATCTTGCTCAAGCGTTTCGAACCCAAGCGTGTGATGGAGATCATCGAAAAAGAAAAGGTCACGGTGATCTCAGGAGCGCCAGCAGTGTACCATCACCTCCTCGCTCTTCCGGACCTGGAAAGATACGATACCTCTTCCATCACAAAATGTACTTCCGGGGCAGCCATTCTGCCTGACGAGTCCAGGGAGAAGCTTTTAAAGCTCTTCCCGAATGCGAGAGGGATTTACGATGTCTATGGCTGCACAGAGGCCTCCCCCAACATTACGATTCTCAAAGCAGAGGATTCTCTTCGAAAACGAGAGTGTGTCGGCCCTCCTCTCCCTTTTTTGGAAGTGAGGATTGTGGATGAACAGGATAGAGATCTTCCAGCCGGAGAAGTTGGAGAACTGATCTGTCGAGGACCCAATGTGATGAAGGGTTACTACAAGGACCGTAAGGCCACTCAAGAGACGCTCAGGGGAGGATGGCTTCATACGGGGGACCTGGCTCGAATGGATAAAGAGGGATTTATCTATATTGTGGATCGAAAGAAAGATATGATCGTCAGCGGAGGGGAAAATATCTATCCGAGAGAGATCGAGGAATGGCTCTATCACCATCCGAAAATCCAGGATGTGGCCGTGATCGGAGTCCCGGATCAACTCTGGGGAGAGTCGGTGAAGGCTTTCATCGTCTTGAAAAGGGGGGAATCGATGAAAGAAGAGGATGTGATCGAATATTGTAAAAGTCATCTTGCCAGTTACAAGAAGCCTAAGGTAGTGGAGTTTGTGGAGGTCCTCCCGAGAAATCCTTCTGGAAAGGTTTTAAAGACGGAATTAAGAAGATGATCCGGAAAAAGGTGGATATGAGAGATCAATGATAGAAAAACCTCAACCCTTTCGACCTGTTTTAACCTTTGTCCTTCTTGCTGCCCTCTTTTTCCTTTCCCAATTTTACCGTGTTTCCAATGCTGTCATCGCACCCAACCTCATACAAGATTTAAACCTTGATGCAGAGACCCTCGGGATTCTCGGAGGTGCTTTCTTCTACTCCTTCGCTTTGCTTCAGATCCCCATCGGTCCGATGCTTGACCGAATTGGGCCTCGCATGATCATGACCCTTTCCAGTTGGATAGGGGCTCTCGGGTCTTTTCTATTTGCCTTCGGGACTTCTTTTGAAACTGCCCTCTTAGGAAGGATCCTTATCGGCGCAGGGATGTCTTCCATGCTTATGGGTTCCTTCAAAATCTTTACGTTACGATATCCTCCAAAACAATTTGCCACACTCGTGGGGATCATTTCTTCTGTGGGAACCTTAGGCAATATTTTAGCCGCTTCTCCTCTGGCTTACTTAACCTCAATCATTGGATGGAGAAAGACTTTTTTGATTGCAGGAGGAATCACCATCCTTCTTGGGGCTCTAATCTTTTGGATTTTAAAAGGGGAAAAGATAAATGAAAAAAAGGCATTTTCCTCCTCTGAAAACAAACCTGAAATCGGAATTTTTCAATCGTTTCGAATCATCCTCAGATCTTTGGCCTTCTGGCAATTTGGCGCAGTTGCTTTCTTTAGATATGGAATCTTTGTCAGCCTTCAAGGGCTATGGCTAGGACCTTATCTGATCTATATTAAGGGGTTTTCACCCATCCAGGCTGGTCATATTCTCATCATGTTAGCAATAGGAGTGACTTTAGGAGGTCCTCTTGGAGGTCATCTCTCTGACCGCATCTTTCGATCGAGAAAAGGAGTTACTCTGACGGGGTTAGGGCTCTATTCTATCAGCCTTTTCCCTCTTATCGGGGTGTTGGAGATTAATCATCCTTTTTGGTTTGGCCTTATCTTCTTCTTTATCGGCTTCTTCTGTGGCTTTGGGATGTTGATCTATTCTCATGCAAAGGACCTCTTCCCCATAACCATCTCAGGTACAGTGATGACCTATGTCAATTTCTTTACCATGGCCGGAGCAGCCGTGTTCATGCCAGCCCTGGGGAAAATCATCGAATCCTTCCCCCGTATTGGAAATTCTTATCCAGCTGAAGCTTATCACCTCTCCTTCTTGATCTGTTTCCTTGGAATGGCAGGCAGTCTGGTCTTCTATGCCTTCTCCAAGAAAGAAAAATAGAAGTTTGGAGTTCAGAGTCGGTGGTCGGAGTTGAGTCTGGGATTTAACGCTTAAAATCTCCGAACTAATCACTCCGAACTGTTAACTGGGTTGTTCGGTAGGAAAGGTCATCTGGCCTCCATAGTAACCCAGGATAGAAACAATGGGGGTGAGGAGGATCATCATGATGAAGTAGATGGGATTGGATATCTGTGATTGAAAACTGCGCCAGAGGATTACGATAAACTCAAAAATAAGAAGAAGGATAGAAAATTGAATCTTTCTCTTCACAAAAGGAGTGAGCTTCAATCGGTAATTGATCCACCAAGTGAAAAGCCCTGTGGCCATGGCAAAGGGAGAGGCGATCGCTCCAAGAATGAGGAGGTAGAAACTGGTGGTCTCGAAGGAAGGATTTTTAAAGATAAGATAGAGCAGGACAAAGAGGGACGAGGCCATCAAAAAGGCAAGGGGAAAATGAACGACCATGGGATGGGGATGGCGTCTTGCCATTGGAATCTTTTGGAGGAGGGTCTGAAGTACGGGAGGAAGATGTTTCAATTCCTCCGGTGCTCCTTTCTTCAAAACCCCCACCTGTGGATATCGTTCAAACACCTCTGTCCCATGAGGAGCAGCGGAGATCTCTCCTGAAAGATCCTTACCTGAGGGATGCCTGTTCATGTGAAGGCCTTTGGACCAGAGAGGGCTTTTAGACACGTCATAGACCTTCCCTTGAAAGGCGACATAGACGGGTTTGCCGTCCTTTCCGTTAAACGATAACAATTCTTCCGATGTCATCTCTTTCATTTTTGTCCTACAGTCCTTTGTATAAATTCTACGCTATGCGCTATGCCCTTGCCCATGCGTTATTTCTTCTTCGGTGGCGCCTTTGGCGTAGCAAATTCTACCACGCTATAGACCAATGCCCAGCGCTCCTGTTCAGAAAGTTGATCCCATTTAACCATAGAGGTATTAGGGATTCCTTTTGTGATTACTTCAAAAACCTTTTTGAGATCGCCTTTGGAATGGGTCCATTGCTTAAATGGAATGTTGAAGTCCCGGGGCGGTGGCTTGAGAACCGCTCCCAGTTGACCCTTTCCATCTCCCTTGGAGCCATGGCAGGTCACGCAATTTTGTTCGTAGAGTTTTTTGCCCTGAGCTAACAGTTCAGGTGTTTTCTTTGGAGGGGGTGACTGGCCCAAGGTTTGACCCAAAGAAGAAAAAAAGATGAAAAAACCTAAAAAAATGACCCAAAGCATCCTTTTCATCTTAATCCTCCGTCTCCATTTAAGATAAAAAAATTATACTTGCCCTTTTTCACAAATACAAGCCCTTTTATCTTAAATCATCTCCTTGAATTATTAGTAGTAGGATGATATTTTTATATGAAGGAGGGTTTATGATTCTGAAGATTCTACTGGGTATTCTAATAGGTGGTTCTGTCGGATTTGGTTTAAGCTATCTCACTCGAGGCATCGGAAGCTCCTGAGCCTTCACCTGTAACCCCTACCTCTCCGTCCCTTTGGGTGCTGTGGTGGGGTTAATCATAGCCTTAGGTTAAGGCCTGATAAATAAAAACGCTAAGCGCTTAGCGCTATGCGCATAGCGGGGTTAAAGGAGGATTCCATGCCCCAATTGAGACAGGACCCAACGACCAAAGAGTGGATCATCATTGCAGCGGAGCGTTCAAAGAGGCCTAACGATTTTAGAAAGATCGAACCTGCCATAGAAAAACCCGCTTACAAAGAGGACTGCCCTTTTTGTCCTGGCAACGAACACCTCACCCCCCATGAAACCCTTGCTTATCGAAAGGGTGGTCCACCAGATAGTAAAGGATGGTGGGTTAGGGTCATTCCAAATAAATTTCCTGCCCTTTCTCCTGAAGGAAGTCTGGAGAGAAAGGAGGAGAAGGGATTTTTCAGGATGATGGATGGGGTAGGAATCCATGAGGTGGTGATCGAGAGCCCTATCCATAATCATCTCCTCCCCTTGATGGAGGATAAACAGGTGGAAGAGGTTCTCCTCGCCTATCGAGAGAGATATCTTGCCTTGAGGGAAAATCCAAGGATCAAGCTAATCATCGTCTTTAAAAACCATGGTGAAGCTGCTGGAACATCGCTGGACCACACCCATTCGCAACTCGTCGGGACGGCTGTTGTCCCATCCAATATCCGAAAGAAATTGGAGGAAGCCGCCCGCTATTATGATGACCATGGGAGGTGTGTCTACTGCGATTCGATTCAGGAAGAACTCCATTTTAAAAAGAGGGTGGTGATCGAAACTGAGAAATTTGTCGTCCTCCAACCCTTTGCATCCCGGCTTCCTTTCGAAACCTGGATCATTCCCAAAGAACACCAGGCCTCGTTCGGCTTAATCTCTATGGAAGATTCAAAAAGATTTGCGAAGATCTTAAAAACGACCTTGTTTAAACTCTATTCCAAGCTGAACAACCCTGATTATAACTTTGTCATCCATACCGCTCCCATTAAGGATGAAGGGGAGGACTACTATCACTGGCATCTTCAAATTACCCCGAGGCTGACCACCCCAGCAGGATTTGAAATGGGATCGGGCATCTATATCAACGTTTCCTTTCCCGAGGAGACGGCTCAGTTTCTGAGGGAAGGATAATGCAGAGCCCTTTTATTAACTCTTTAAAGGAGTGATCCAATTGATTCGCATAGCAAAAAAGTGTGTGACCACTGTTTTAATTCTCCTCCTCCTCGGTCTTTTATTCATGCCGCCTTCAGAGGCCGGCCTTCGGGAACAGGTTTTTGAGACCGTTTTGCCTAATGGTTTAAAGGTGATCCTCCTTGAAAATCACAAGGCGCCCCTGGTCACCTTTCAGGTCTGGTACCGCGTGGGGTCACGGAACGAGCCCTGGGGAAAAACGGGTATTTCCCATGTCCTCGAACATATGATGTTTAAAGGGACCCGAAAAATCGGCCCAGAGGAATTCTCCCGCATCATTCAAGAGAACGGGGGAAATGATAATGCGTTTACCTCCCGAGACTATACCGCTTATTTTCAGAATTTGAGTTCAGATCGGATTCAGGTCTCTCTCGATCTCGAATCGGACAGGATGCAGAATCTTCTCCTCCGAGAGGAAGATTTTCGAACGGAACGAATGGTGGTGATGGAGGAACGAAGGCTTCGTACAGAGGATAATCCTACAGGTGTCCTCGTAGAACAACTGCAGGCCTCTGCCTTTCAGATTCATCCCTACCGTTGGCCCATTATTGGATGGATGGAAGATCTTAAACGCCTCACCCTTGATGACCTAAAGGAGTATTACAAGACTTATTACAACCCCAGCAATGCCTTTCTGGTGGTCGTGGGAGATTTTAAGAAAGAGGAACTCCTTCCAAGGATTGAGAAGGCCTTTGGTTCCTATCCGAAAGGAGTGGTTCCAAATCAGGAAAGGGATAAAGAAACCTCCCAGATGGGAGAAAGAAGAATCTTTGTGAAGAAGGAAGCTCAACTTCCTACAATCTTGATGGCCTATCATGTACCCAACCTTCGTGATCAAGACTCTTATGTTCTGGAAGTGATTGCGACCCTTCTCTCTGGAGGAAAAAGCTCGAGACTCTATCAGAATCTTGTCCGTGAGAAAAGGCTTGTCCTGAGTGCGGATGCAGATTATTCCCTTCTCTCCCACGATCCTTACCTTCTTTATCTATCTGCTGAGCCCCTTCCCAATAAGGAAACCGCCGAGGTGGAGAAGGCGTTGGATCAAGAGATCGAGCGGCTTCAGAAGGAATTAGTTTCAGAAAGAGAACTGGAAAAGGTGAAGAATCAGATGGAGGCCTCTTTTGTCTTTGGCCAAGATTCGATTTTCTATCAGGCCATGGTTTTAGCGCAGCACGAGATCGCCTTCAGTTGGAGAGCCATTGATGATTACCTCCCCTTTATCCGGAAGGTCACTCCCGAAGACATCCAACGGGTTGCAAAGAAATATCTTATTTCGGATAACCGGACCGTTGGGATCCTGATTCCACTACCACCGAAAGATGGAAAACCTTTGCCAGAGGGGACCTCTATCAAGGAGAAGATAGTAAGATAAGAAATTCTGAATGGCGAATTCCGGAATTCAGGAATTGTGATTCCTAAATTCCCCAATTTCCTAATTTCCAAATTCTTTAATTCCTGAGTCGAGGGTGCGATGAATGCCAAGATTCTTAAGACCGTAGTTCTTATATTGCTGCTGTTCTGCCTCTGCCTGCAGTCGAACGCAGGTTTTGCCTTGCCCTCGGTCCAGAGGACGGTTCTTCCAAATCGACTTGTCCTCCTCGTCTGCGAAGACCACTCCCTTCCTTTTGTCACCATCCAACTCCTCATTCATTCAGGTTCAAACAGAGATCCTTCTGGAGAAGAAGGCCTATCCACCCTCACTGCAAAAGGACTTCTCCTGGGTACATCGAAACGCAATGCCACAGCGATCAATGAAGAACTCGATTTTATCGGGGCCTCCCTCCATTCCTCTTCTGGAAGAGATTATGCAACTCTAACCATCAAGGTTTTGAAAAAAGATCTCGAAAAAGGACTCGATCTGTTCATGGAAGTCCTTACCCAACCCACTTTTCCGGAGGATGAGATCAAGAGGGAGGCTGAGAAAACACTGGCAGCAATTCAATCTGCTGAAGATGATCCAGGGGAGGTTGCTGAGAAGGAGTTCCAAAAAGCTCTTTTCCTCGCGAGCCCTTATGCTCATCCAGTGGAAGGCACCAGGGAATCACTCCCTCGTATCACAAGAAAGGCCGTCCTCCAATTCTTTAGGACTTATTATCATCCCAGCAATTCCATCTTAACAATCGTTGGAGATATGACATCAGAGGAGGTGAAGAAGAAACTTCTTCCCAGACTTGATCTCATGGCCGATGGTTGAGATCCCTGAAAGGCCCTTTCAATCGACCTTTGCAAAAGGGCCGAAAACGGTCAAGATCAACCGGAATATTACACAAGCCAATATGATCCTCGGCCATCAAGGCGTTAGCCGTGAGAATCCCGATTACTACGCCCTGACGGTCATGAATTATATTTTAGGAGGAGGCGGCTTCTCATCCCGATTGGTAGAGGAGATCCGTGTGAAGAGAGGATTTGCTTATTCTGTTGGGAGTTTTTTTGATGTTGGAAAATATCCTGGTTCTTTTCAGATTGTCCTCCAGACAAAAAATGAATCTGCAAGAGAGGCCATCACCCTCTCTCTACAGGAAATGGAACGTATTCAAAAAGAACTTGTCTTAGAAAAAGACCTCGAAAGGACCAAGAGATATCTTATTGGAAGTTTCCCCATGCGGCTCGATACTCAGACAAAACTCGCCAATTTTTTTACCCAAGTGGAGTATTACGGCCTAGGCCTCGACTATCCTAAAAAATACCCGACCCTTATTAACTCCGTCACCCGTGAAGACGTGCTCCGGGTTGCCCAAAAATACCTTCACCCGAAAAATACGATCCTCGTTATCGTGGCCAATCTAAAAGAAGCAGGCATGGAATAACCCTTTCTACCTCCACCCTCCTTCTTTATCAAAAAGTCGAAATTCACCACAGACTTCTTGATAGATAGGAAAAACTGGGATAATATAAAATGAAGGAGTACAAAAATGCTAAATTTAGAGGTTAGAACAAAACTATCCCAGGAAGAAGCCGTTCAACAATTGAAGAAATTTTTTGGCAAGGGAGGCTTGGGTTTGGATGTAACCGAAGAGTCCCCTCAATGTCTTACGTTTGAAGGTGGAGGTGGCCATGTGACTGCCACCCTTTGTCCAGAAGAAGGGAAAACTCGAATGACTCTGGTGACTCAGGAATGGGATTATCAGGTGAAGAAATTTGCTTCGGGTCTTCCTTAACTTTAGCCCAAAATATTTGAAGTTTCCCCTCACCCCTGCCTACCGGCCCCGGTCCCGACCGAGGGCGGGGCAGGCAGGCTTCCTCTCTCCCCTGAGGGGAGAGGGAGGGGGTGAGGGTTAGAGATGTCCGGAAGGGAGGAATGGTGATGAATGAAAAAGAACGTCTGAGTGCCTTGGAGGTGGCTCTCAACAATGAAATGAGAGAGCGGGAATTCTATCTTAAAAATGCCAACCGAACCAAAAACCCTCTTGGTAAAAAAATGTTCCAGCAGATCGGAGATGATGAACTGGAGCATTACGAACGGCTGAAACAACTCCATCAAAAATGGGCAAAGCAGGAAAAATGGCCTGAGACCGTTCCCCTCAAAGTGAAAGATACGGTCGTGAAGGATATCCTACTTGAATTCGTTAAAAAGGTCGATGAAACAACTAAAGGGGATGCCAATGACCTGGAGGCTGTCCGGACAGCTCATCGATTTCGAGGCAAAGGGAGCAAAGTTCTATGCCGAAATTCGGGACAGCGTCACTAATCCTAAAGAGAAGGAGTTCTTTGATCTTCTGTCAAAGATGGAAAATGAGCACTACCTCTCTCTCAAGGATACGGAAGAATACTTTATTGATCCTGCCTCTTGGTATCGAAAGGTAGAACACCATACCCTGGATGGAGCTTAAGCCTTTCAATCTTCAATGGGAACGGACTCAGATCAAGGTAATGATCGCGGGAGGGATGCCGCTACCTTCCTCCCGTATTGATAGTTCTCCATCAGGTTTGCTGGCGAAAAATCTAAGGCGTCCCGAATAATATATTTTTCTGGCTTGATCTCAACGATCGGCGCAAATCGAACCTTCTTAAGCGCCTTTTCGATCTTCTTTCGTGAAGGATGTTCAGGGAGAAGATCCTTTACCTTCTCCCAATTCTCCTTGAGGGTATTGAGCCGCTTTGCACCTTCGATGTCTGTGCGGTAGATCTCATTGACCATGAGTTCCACAGCACGACCAAGATAGGTAAAAGCATTGATTTTCATTCCAGTCCAACTCTCTAAAAATTCCTGCGATTCGACATGGAATGGCGAAGCATAGATGATATAAATCGCCTCAGCTCCTGCCTGAAATGCCTGGCCAAGGGGTGTGATATCACGTATCCCTCCATCCACTAAATGCTCTTTCCTGATTTTGACCGGCGGAAAGTAGTATGGCATGGTACCGCTGGCCAAAACATAGTCAACGATTTTTGGACTCTTATGATTAGCCGTCTTAAGCTCCCCGGACTCGAGTGAAACATATTGGACCTTTAAGATCCGGTTTGACTTCACCAGGTTCTTGGGGTTCAGATATTTCTTCAGGAGTTTTTTGAGTGGCTCGGGGTCATAGATGCTATCCCCTCCCAAAACGATTCCTGCATCAGCCCCCGGTCTCTTAAGATAAATACTTTCGTTCCCATCGATCTCCTCAAGCCAGAGATGGCGAAGAGCGATAAAAGTTTTTTTTAGATGTTGAAGGCTGACATCGTGATGGATAGGATCGAAAGGGGCCTGAGCCAAAAAACTTGCATTCAAGGCACCCACTGAGACACCACAGAGAATTTCGAAATCGAGTCCCCTGTTGAGGATTAATTCCTCCATGACTCCGATTTGGAAAGATCCTTTTGCTCCTCCACCACTTAACACCAATGCCCTACGAGTCATCGCAACCCTCCTCGATATTTTTTTTAAGGTAAAAACCTGGACAATATCCAACTCACGATGCTGATCAAAATTGAACCCAATACGGCCCCCCAGAAACCACTGACATGAAATCCGCTCACCAGGGCCGATACCAACCAGAGCATCAGTCCATTGATGACCAGCAAGAAAAGTCCCAGGGTCACCAACGTGAGGGGAAGGGTGAGTAGGACCAGAATGGGCCGGATGATCGCATTGACAATACCCAGTAGAAAAGCGGTCACTAAAGCCGCCCAGAAGCTATCCACCCAGATTAAACCGGGGAAGAGGTAAGAGATGACCAGGATCGCCACCATATTGATGATTAACCGAACGATGAAGAACATAATCCCTCCTGTGAAAACCTAAGTTTTTCCTATATTAAGAGTTTACCAATTTACACAAAAAATTCCAAAGGAATTTTACTTGCCCTCCCCCAGTTTTTTAAATCATCGAAGAATGAAAAAGTAGCAACGACACAGGCAGGCCTGCCTATATCTTGGCGTATCACAAGAGAGTTTTCAGAGAGTTCAGGACTCCGGACACAGCGGTCAGGACCATAAAAATTTGGGGTGGGCAAGAAGAATTTTACAAAGAAGCAATCCCTCAGTTACGGGGTATGAAATCAGCAGATCCGCCAGGAATGTCATCAAAAATTTTATCAAGCGGATTTTCTAATATTTTTATAGGTAAGGGTCACGATCGCTATCATCGATTATTCCTTGTTCTCTCCAAGGGATTTTTATGGTTTGGAGGGAATGTTAAGGTTACCGCTATAAGATTTTTTCCGACATCCCTATCGGATCATTGTACGTTCGAACAAAGACTGAGGGGTTACACAAAGAAGAATTTTACCGTTGACAGGGGAACGATTATTTGTTAACTTTAATTTTCAATTTGGTTGACAATAAGGGAGCACTCTTTATGCCTATTGAAAAATTAAGATGGATGGTCCTCGCCTCTCTCATGGCGGCCCTGACCGCTGTCGGAGCTTACATTCACGTTCCCATTGGACCTGTACCGATAGTTCTATCTACCCTTTTCGTCCTTCTTAGCGGCCTTCTTCTGGGAGGCCAATGGGGACTCGCCAGCATGGGTCTTTATCTGCTGGTGGGAGCCATTGGTATCCCTGTTTTTGCAGGGGGCAAAGGGGGATTTGCCCATTTTTTCGGGCCCACAGGGGGATACCTTTTCGGATACCTTCTCGCTGCATGGGTTGCGGGTGTCATTTCAGAACGCTCTCACAGTCTATTGATTCTGGATATTTTTGCCGTTGTGGTTGGATCGCTCGCCATTTACAGCTTGGGAGTCCCTTGGCTTAAAATGGTGACTCAACTATCGTGGACAAAAACGTTTATGGTGGGTATGGTTCCTTTTCTCATCGGCGATGCTGTCAAGGCTTCTGTCGCTCTCATTCTGGCTCGAGCTATTCGGCCTGTTTTGAAACGACAGTTGATGAGCGAATAGTGCGAATGACACCGAATTTTACGAATATTTCAGTTATTCGATTCATTCGCTGTCATTAGATCTATTCGTTTAGTATTATATGATCGAAATCCAAAACCTTCATCATCATTACCCTGATGGAACCCGTGCTTTAAAAGGCATTGATCTCGCCATCCCCGATGGAGAATTTCTTCTCATTTGTGGCCCCAATGGGAGTGGTAAAACGACACTCATTCGTCTCATCAGCGGTCTTTTGAAACCCACTTTTGGGTCTATCCATGTTAATGGTTTGAATCCCTTACATGATTCGCGTGAAGTTCGACGTCTGGTGGGCATGGTCTTTCAGGACCCCGATTGCCAGATCGTCGGAGAAACGGTAAGGGAAGATGTTGCCTTTGGTCCTGAGAATCTAGGACTCCCAGTTGAAGAAACTACGGAACGGGTGGATTGGGCGCTTCGTGTGATGGGGCTTAAAGATCTCTCAGAAAAACCCTGCTATCTGCTTTCGGGAGGAGAAAAAAGGCGCCTTGCCATTGCTGGGGTTCTTGCCATGAGGCCTCGTGTGATTCTTTTTGACGAGCCTTTCTCTTTTTTAGATTATCCCGGCATTCAAGAAGTATTGAAGCATATGATCCATCTCCACCAAGAAGGACACACTTTGGTGGTGACCACCCACGATATAGAAAAAGTGATTGTTCATGTCGATCGCATTGCCATCATCCACGGTGGAGAACTCAAGGTGGCAGGGTTACCAGAGGAACTTATTATGAAACTTCCACAATTTGGTATCCGGCCTCCCTGTTATGCGCTTCTTGGAAGGGAAAAAATTTCATGGCTCGAATAGCTCTTCACTACTTTCCCGCAAATTCCCCTCTTCATCGCTGGGACGCCCGATGCAAATTTTTTGGACTCCTGATGATCACTGCGACCCTTCTTCATCCGAGCATGACATGGTTTATCTTCGATTCCATTCTAATGATCGGCCTTCTCGTTCTTTCAAAATTACCTCTCACGCAATTTTTTCGTGATTTCTGGATCTGGGCAATTCTTCTTTTTGTACTCTTCCTTTTTCAGGCTTTCTTCACTCCGGGCTCAGGGCTTTCTACTTTCCCATGGCTTCCTATAAGCAAAGAAGGACTCCATTTAGGTATGTTTACATGCTGGCGTCTTGGACTCATTTTAAGTTTTGCAGTCCTCTTTACAGCAGTGACTCGACCTCGTGAACTCAAAAATACCGTCATCTGGCTTCTAAAACCTATCCCTTTTGTTCCAGAACATCGAGTCGGGCTGATGGTCTCCCTTACCCTCCACTTTTTTTCAATCATTCTCGATCAGGCCGAGGAAGTTCGTTTGGCCCACAAGGCGCGTCTGGGTGACCAGAACAAGAACCCTTTTCGTAAATCAAAGTTTCTTGCACTCCCCCTGCTTCGTCGCTCGTTTTCCCGAGCAGAAGATGTTACCCTTGCCCTTGCCGCAAGAGGTTATCGTGACGACCTACCCCTCCAACTTCCAAAATTACCGCTCCTTCATCTGATTCCCCTACTCCTCCTTCTTGGATCTTTTGTGGTCATAGCTTGGTTTCAACGATAAGGAAATATAAGGGTGATAGAAAAAAATAGCCGCAATCTTTTGCGGCTTTATCAAGGGAGGGAATAACTTAAAGATCCTCTTTAATACTAAAAAAAATCATGCCCTCGATCGAGGGCATGCGATTCCTCGATATCTATTTTCCAGAAGGTTTTTCAAACACCCCTTCTTTTTTTCATTGATTATGCTGGAACCAGCTCTGGGAGAAAGAAAGGAAAAGAAACCTTCTCTGGGATTCTCCCGTTCAATCTTCCCAAAGGCGCATTCCACGGCGGATTTGACTTCTCCCAAATCAACGGGTTTCATCGCCTGATAAAAGATCCCCGCTCCCCGAAGCCGTTTCACCAACCCAATTGATTCTTCTGACGAGATCACGATTACCTGAATTTTCGGATTGATATTCTTCAACAAGGGAACGACATCACAGGCTTTCACCCCTTCGATCTCATCGTCGATGAGAAGGACTTGGATATTTCCTTTTCGAATCCTCCGAATCATTTCACCCATGAACTTAGTGGCTTCAACCTTATAGCCCATCCCATGGAAAAAAGTGGAGAGCGATCGGTTCCAGAGATCATCTTGATTGGCTATCAGTATCGTCTTTGATTTCATGGTCGTTACCCCCTTATTCTACTCCTCCTACGTCACGCGGATGGGAATCTCGGACTTTCTTGTAGGAGAGGTAGCAGCTCCGATAAAAGAGGAGATGAGGATGCCTGCAGGGACCAATTGGGCCAAAACCACAATAATCCCGAAGGTTAGGAAGAACATGACTCCGACAAGTCCTATTCCCCTAACTCCCCCCTTATAGGCAATCCCTAAAGAGAACATGGCGATCGACATGATCAGAACCAGGCTCAGGATTATTAAAATCTTTTTCATCTTCTCAGACATGGTCTTCATCTCCTTTACAATGATCGCCTCTACTCTTTAACTGCTACTGGCTCAGCACCTGGAAGAATTACTTCCTCTTCAACTTTCTTCTCTTTCTTGAAAGCCATGGTGGTTGCCGTGCCAATGAAGCTGAAGAAGAGAATGGCTGCCGGGATCAACTGAAGAAGAACAATGATCGCCCCTATAATGATGAAGATCCAGAGGGCTGTCCCAGCTTCCTTCATGCTGATAGACCGTGCAAATGCTGGAGATGCCATCAAGCTCATTAACCCTACCATCAACCCTACTTTTAATCCTTTCATCGATTTTTTCATTTTAATTTCTCCTTTCTTTGAAGTTCACCCTACATATTGCATTTGGCATGCCAAGAACTAAAATATTATTTAAGTATTTGAGATTATTAAATTATTTAAAATTTTAGGATCTATGGGGAAGGGTTTTTAAGGTCTAAATAGATAGTTTAAATATACATATTTATGGGTTTGTATTTTTAATTTTTTATAACTACATGAAATTATTTGTATTAATTGATTATAAAAAATTTATACATAAACCCTTTATGTTATAAAAAAAATATACAATTAGAAATGAGCCTATTCCTGTCCTTATTTACAGCCATAATCTATATCCATTCTCTTTCAACCATAATCTATGTTCCCTGTAGTCAGGAAGGATTGTCTCAAGGTAGGTCCAGAATCTTTTGGAATGATTCTTCTCTTTTATATGGACAAGCTCATGGATCAGTACGTAATCAATAACACTCAAAGGTGCCATCATAATCCTCCAGCTAAAAGATAATCGACTATCTCGAGAACAGGAACCCCAACGGTACTTGGCGCTTGTTATCTTTAAACCCTTCGGAAATAATTGAAGCCTCTTACTGAAATAATTGACCCTTTCTTCTATCTTCTCCTTTGCCTCTCTTTTATACCAATGGATAAGAAGATCTCTTGCCTCTTCTAAATGATCCTTATCCAGGACGAATTTACCAAAAAATAATTTGAGTGGAAGCCCTTTATTATTGGTATCTCCTATTTCTAAAGGATACGATTCTCCGAAATATAAGAATTTCTCTCCCGGGATAAATGCCTTTCCTGTTTCTTTTATCGATCTTTCTTTTTCTGAAATTTTTTTAATAATCCACGACTCTTTCTCCTTAATAAATCCCTCTATCTCTCTTTTCGGTGTATGATAAGGGACGTGAACGACTATTTTCCCATCTTCTTTGATACGGAGAGATATCGTTTTTTTTCTTCTTTTACTCCTGATCAACTGAAAGTTAAGACCATACTTCATGGCACATGTAACTCTTGTAATTTTTTTGGCTTTTGTAAGATACCGGATCTTTTTCCATAAAGGATACCCAATAGGCCATATCCGTGATAAAAAAATGAATGTGAGCGTCATAATATTTCATATTTGAAACCTTTATCCATTTAAGACAATCGAAAAATCCCTATTCTCATCCTTTCTTCAATATCTCAAAAACCCGATCCCGATAGTCTTGGCTATTTTTATCGGCAGGTATCAACTCAACCCCTTGAGGAGAGGATACTCCTAAACCAAGCTCCACCAGCTATTCCGGTATACTTTAAAAAATCCCTTCGGCGAATTCTATTCATCGTTTCTAATGATCAAGATTTATTGTGGGGCTCTCGGTCGTATCTCCCCTGATCAAGACAGAGGCTGCATCGTGGATGAGAACACCATTGGCAGAATTTACAGTCTGGGCAGTGATGTTTCTTATCCTTGTTCTCTTCCGGACAGCATAAGAGTCCATAGGACGTCACCTCAAAACGCACTCCGTCTTCATAGATAAATTTCTTTTCAGAATCAGCCATTTGCACCATTCACCAGCGGGTTCACATTTAAATTCAAAAGCGTCTTGAACAAAATTATAAGATATTCTTCCTCCAATTAACCAATTATCTTTTCAAGAAAAGCCGAAATGAATATCGACTTTAAAAACTTCAAGGGCTATGTCTTTTTTAATAAATTAAAGGAAAAGAGATCCTATTGGATGAGGATTGGGGAGGAAAGCTTATAATTTCTTGAACTCAAAGAATATTCTGTTCGCTCATAAAGATCCATCCAGTTCATCAGATACGGGTTTCTTACATGCCCTGCAATGTTGGGCACCCCTGAAAAGTGGCTTACCACAAGAAGAACAGTGATAACGCTCACATTCTGCCCGCGCCCATTCGATACTGCCCTTCTCATCACCATGCTCAGCCACCTTAGCTCGCCAAAAAGGAATCGCCCTTTTCATCACTCTTATACCAGTGGCAAAACCGAAATTCTCTATCCTACTGCATGGCCACTGCTCACACTGATGACAGGAGGTATATCCCTTCGACTTCACGCAATTCCTTATCTTACATTCTTTGCAATAACCATAGAGCTTCTCGGGTGGATCAGGCTGCATGCAGCCGAGACATTCTGTTTCTTCTGGCTTTGTTCCATAGAGGTTGCCCATCACAGCCCTGAATTTTTCATTTTTATCCCTTGTGGCAATGTAAACTCCGCAGGCACCACAATATAACCCGCAAGGCGCCATCAAATCCTTATTCTTTAATTCTTCTTCGGTCCATCCTTCCATAATCATACCTCTTCAGAGATGTCAGTACTTTTTTCTCCCCATTGAGATTTCCTAAAAAATGCGTAGGTAGAAGATGTCGTGAGTTAATCTCTTTTACCCTGCTGCTGAAAATATGAACCCGCCCCCAATTCTTTCAACGATTACGCCTTTCAGCGCCACAGGTATTTAAAAATTGTTCGAGAACCTCGTAGGGTTGGAATCCAATAACCGCCTGATGATCGACCACGAAAGTGGGGACTGATGTGATTTCCAGGGCACGAGAACGCTCCCAGTCGGAATCGACGGCCTCCTTAAGGGCCCTCAATTCAAGGACTGATCTTGCCTCCTCCTCCGGAAGGCCGATTGATTTCGCCAGATCGACCAGTTCATCCATTTTACCAATATTTTTACCACTCACAAAATAGGCTCGAAAGACAGCTTCGTGATACGGATCCCCCCTTCCCTCTCTTTCTGCCCACTTCGCCAATTCTTGAGCCAGACGGCTGTTATACGTCTTTTCCCTTTCACTAAGAGGCAAACCCAATTCATCCGCTACCTGCTTCAAATGCGACATGATCTTCTTAATATTGATGGACCGCCCAGCGAAGAGTTCTTCAAGGGTAAGTCCTTCTTCCGGTGTTTCTGGATGGAGAGGAAAAGCAGTCCAACGAGTCTCAATTTTGTAATGCTTTCGCAATTGCTCAATACGCACGGTACTGAAATAGCACCAGGGTCAAACATAATCAGAGAATACTTCCAGAATCATCGGCGCAGTCATCTATTTCTCCTTTTGGATCTCTCTCCACAGGGCCAACTTTTTTATGGAGGATACTCTGTCAACCGTGTAGACCTGATACCAGAGTCCTGTCCCCACTTTTTTCGGGTACTCTTAAAATCATTTTCCTGTTCAGAGATAGGCTACCAGCGATTGCGGCCGCCGCCACGACCGCCCCCAAAACCACCCCCGGATCGGCCACCTGAGCGAGGACTCTTTTCCTGCGCCTCGTTAACCTTAATGGTCTTGCCGTCAAGGCTTGTTCCATCCATCTTGGAAATCGCTGATTTAGCATCCTCATTCTGAGCGAAGGTTACGAAGCCAAAACCTCGGGAGCGCCCCGTACCCCGGTCTGTGATGACCTTGGCTTCGGTGATTTCCCCGTAAGTCGCGAACGCCTGGCGTAGACCTTCATCCGTCGTGTCCCAGCTCAGCCCCCCAACAAATAGTTTTTTAGCCATATCTTTAACCTCTCCTTTTCTGCGTTGGTTTGTCCGACGCCGTTTGATGGGTAGCACCCACTCTTCAGCGGTTGCTCCATTTGTTTAACTTTGTTTTGTGCAACACCAGACCCGTTTAGGAGGATAGACACCAGTCATTCCTCTCATCCCATCCGGCTCTGCCGAAAGCCCTGAGTCATGTGGGTAGAGTCTTGCCCACGAGTCACGTTCAACCGATTGCATTAACCTTGCCGACTCATGATGAAAACACCCTCGACCTTACCGGAGGAGTGACTCTCTTGTGTTCGTGGTAAGAGAAAATAGAAAGGCTTATCCTTGGAAAGGCGTATCGAGTTAGGGCCCGGCTCACTTTTTTCTTGCTCGACCTCTACAACTTTTCAAATACATATCATAAAAGGGTAAAGGATTTCAACTATATTTGTGGAACCCTCTTCAATTACCGATTCAAAGCAAGCATGTTTTGCCGAAATAGCGGCTCCTATCTTTCAGGAGGAAGGCGATGGTCTTCTTCCTCTTGTCACCAGGTGTGAAAATTCTCTTTTTGAAGAAAATTTTCTACCAAAAGGATGCTTCCAGAATAAAAGAGGAAGGAAAAAGGAAAGGGTGAAATGTATCGGCTTTCATCTTCAAACTTGATTCGAAAGGGTCTCGCCAGGGTCCACCTCCTTGTATTGAGCTTGAGATATCGCTATACACTCTGCTTTACGCGTCATGCTGATAAAACAGGGCCAACTTTTTTATGGATGACACCCATATGCTCTCTGCGATTTTAACGTTAAAATTGGCGGTCTAAGCCTAAAATCAGCCTCATCCCCGCCTACCTTCCTTTAGCTTCTACCCCTCTACTTTAACTCACTTCTGTCTCATCTGTATCTGAACGAGTTCAGATCCGTCTCGCGGGCAGAGGCAAGGATAAGGATTTGACCGCAGAACCTTGTTGTTTTCTTCATTTATGTGGTTTATATGGTAAGTATGGATGAAGAAGAATGGAAAAACTCTTTGCTGTCTGCACCCCGGGACTTGAGCCCTTTGCCGCACACGAACTCTATCAGTTGGGCCTGATGGGTGGTTATTCCTCTTCCCGGTCAGAAACTTTTCCAACAGAGAGCGGGTCTCCCTATGAATCCGGGGGCATAGAATTTCAAGGTTCTCTTCATGACGCCTATCGGGCCAATCTCTATCTTCGCACGGCAAGCCGTGTATTAGTGCGGCTCGGCCAGTTTTACGCCGCCGAATTTCCCGAACTCCGGCGGAAGGCGGGCCGTCTGCTTTGGGAGAATTATCTCGCACCGGAACGATCGATCGCATTACGGGTGACATGTCAAAAGTCACGTTTGTACCACGAGACCGCTGTCGCCGAGCGGGTGGCAGGGGCCATCGGAGACAGGCTGGGAAAGCCTTCACCCGTTCAGAAATACCAGGAAGACTCAGGCACTGACCTTCCCCAGTTAATCGTTGTCCGGTTGGTGGATAATCTTTGCACCATCAGCATCGACTCCTCCGGAGCGCTTCTGCATCGGCGAGGTTATCGACTTGCCACGGCAAGAGCTCCTCTCAGGGAGACCCTTGCATCCGCAATGGTGATGGCTTCCGGATGGAATAAGATCTCCCCTCTTCTCGATCCATTTTGCGGGTCAGGGACCATTCCTATTGAAGCGGCCCTATTGGCTGGAAGGGTTCCGGCGGGTTACCGCCGACGCTTCGCATTTATGGACTGGCCTCATTTCGATTCAAAGTTTTGGAATGAGTTGTTGGCCGGTGCTGCCAAGGCGATCGTTTCAGAAATTCCAAGAATTATTGGATCAGACAGGGATGCAGGGGCGATCCGGGCCGCACAAGCCAATGCAGAGCGGGCAGGTGTGGCAGGCTGCATCGAATTTTCAGGCAGGGCGATCTCTGCAATAGACCCTCCCCCTGGTCCGGGCTGGGTCGTCACCAACCCGCCCTATGGGGTAAGGGTGAGTAAAACGAATGATTTGCGAAATTTGTACGCCCAGTTTGGCAAAGTCATGCGCGCCAAATGCCCTGGTTGGCAGGTGACCATGATCTGTGACAGGGTCCAGTTTATTCGCAATACTGGATTGGACTTCGATAAGGGAATACCCACGATGAACGGGGGATTGAAGGTGAGATTGGTGAGGACCTTGGTTAAAACTCCCTTAACTCCTTGAATCCCCGCTCCTAAAATCTCCATTTCTGTCTTGTCTTACCGAGGGAAATGAACAAAGGGGACGCAGGTACTAAAACAACTTAACAAATGCTTTGGCTATCTCCGAGGAGTGGCGGATTTAAACAATTATCTTAACATGCTTTGGAACAACATAGGATGTCCCCCTGCTCTCTCCTTATTCCTTCGAGTCAATCTTGGTCAATGATTCTTGAAAACATCAGATGGTCCTAAAAAGGAAAGTAGGTTATAATTGCTTCTATCCCACCTTCATAACGGATTTGGGTGGATAAAGATGTTTCACCTGCAACTTCGCCCTGAGATATAACAATCTTTTTCAGTAAAATACGGCGTTTACCTTATTCCAATCCCCATGGTCTCACAGGGACAATTTTGGGGAGCTTAATGTGAAATGCGATCGATGTAGCGGGATGATGATTCATGAGGAGTTTTTCGGTTCAAATGGTCCCTTCTTTAGCTGGCGGTGCTTAATTTGTGGAGAGGTTGTCGATCAGACGATCATAGAAAATCGGGATCATCAGAGCCACGGAGGGGAGTGGGACAAAAGAGGCAAGAAATCGAAGAGATAATCCCAAAAAGCAATAAGAGAATGTCAAAACATTAGGGAAGAAGGAAAAGGAAGGACAAGGGTCAAGTCTATCATGTTGCGACCCCGCATCCCGAAACCATTGCCATATGAAAGCAGAGGGAAAAAAGTGTTAATTTTCAACTACGTCCTTGTGTCCACTTGTTTGAGCAGCCAGAATCTCCCGGCCGAAATGATCTTGCAGCCATTTTTTCAAGCCCGGAATCTCTTCCATCTCTTTTATCGACCGGGGATTTTTCAAAGCGAAACCATTGATCAAGGCGTTATTCAAAAGGATTCCAGGCTCCACCCCTAAATTTTTTGCCCGCATATCCCGCCAGGTTTTTAGTGCTTTGACCCTTTTGCGTAAGGGGGATGACAAATCCGGCCTTGCTTCCCGGGGGTACACCGGAAGCTCTTCATCGGGAATGGCCATGGCCCGGTGAATTTCCTGCAGCAGGCGTGTCCCATATCTGTCGATTTGCTTCCGGCTCAGGACTTTCCCCGTTTCCAATTCTTCCAGGCGCAAAGGTTTTTTCATAGCCAATTCCAGGAGGGGTTCGTTGCGGAACACCTTGAAGGGGGGAAGATCCGACTTTTGGGCCTGGGCCTCTCGGAATTCCAGCAAAGCCTCCAGAACCGCAAGACTCCTGGGATCCAGGAGAAAAGCCCCTTTCACTTTTAGGTAAAGGGGGTCATGGCTGGGGGGCGTGAATCGGACCTTACTCAGAAATAGGCATTCTTCCTCCACCCAGAATAATCGGCCCTTCTCTTCCAGTTCCTTCTCCAGCATACGGGCCAGGGGAATCAGGTACATGCCGTCCATTGCTGCGTATTCCACCATCTCCGGGGAAAGGGGTCTTTGGGACCAATCGGCCCGCTGATATTTCTTATTCAGCTCCACATGGAACCGACTTCGCAGCAACGCTTCCAGGCCGCTCTCCCGGAGGCCCAGAAATTTACAGGCCAACTGTGTATCGAAGAGATTCTCGACCTCGAGCCGAAAGTCACGGTACAGGGAACGGATATCATAATCCGCCCCGTGGAATACTTTGCGGATGCGGGGATTGGATAAAACGGGGTGTAAAGCGGAAAGATCCCTTAGCGCCAAAGGATCCATTACATAAGAGGCGGATTCCGTAGCGATCTGTATGAGGCATACCTTTTCGAAGTAGTGGTACAAAGAGTCCGCTTCTAGGTCAACCCCGATGATTTTGGCCTGACCCAGAATCCGGGCAACCCCTTCCAGGCGTGGAAGGGTCTCGATCCATTCATAGGAAAATTTATTTCCATCCATCCTTTTTGCCGATTCCTTTCCAATCATTCAAGCTGCCAGAATACCTTACTTTGCGAGTTAACCCAAGGATTTATTGAAAATGGCTCGAAGAATTTATCGGAAAGGGAATAATTCATGATGATTGCCTGACCCCATTCCCTTTGCGGTTTTTGTTAGGGGGCCAACTTTTTTAGGGATGACAGGAAATATTGCGACGACCCCCATTATGATTTTGAAAATGTGTGACTGCAAGACCTGACCCCAGACCCCCTATCTGAATTCCGCATTTAAATAAAATGAGGCAGTGGTGATTTGGTTAGTTATAGGTTATAAAACGTTTTATTCAAATAAATCTAACATCGACCAGTTTAAGTCATTAAGGAAACTTGTTTCATGATCCATTTGATAGGCAAATTCAGACGAATTTATCTTGTTTACTTTAGAAAAGGGTATGTAAAGAGACAACTGGCATTACGAAAAGGGGAATGCCATCAATGCGCTCGATGTTGCTCTTTCGTTTTTGTTTGCCCCATGTTGACGCGACAACGACTTTGCCGTATTTATAATAAATTCCGCTTGGAGATGTGCAAAAGTTTTCCAATAGACCAAAGAGATATCGATGAACGTGGCTCTTTGCGGAGGCACATGTGGTTATCGTTTCGAGAAACACCCCTTTCATTATCCTCTGTCTCATTCGATTCAAACAAATTTCTCGAAACGGATAGAAGAACTTCCAGGCTGAACCTCTGGCTATCTCTTCTGATGACTGGATTCCTCCATAACCCAATAGCTCTTTGATCCTTTCTTTTATTCAATCCGCCCAATTATAATACTTGACTGAAAAATTCAGTCAAGTATTAAAGTATTTCTTTGAGCATTTACGCTTTGAGACCCAATAAACCCAATGACCTAACGACTCAATAACTTAATCATTGGGTCAACTTTTTTATGGAAAACACCAAATATTATGACGTCCAGCATTATTATTTTGGAAATGTATGATTGCAAGACCTGACCCCAATAACTTCGGTTTTTTCCTCCCAAGATTCTCATGGAATTATTGCGGGTTTATTGTTGACAGACTACTCCCGTTTTTGTATATTTACCCCGCTCTAAAGGAAAGTCTTGTCATTCCTTGATCTGCGTTTGAAGGAGCAGAAAGGGCTCCCCTTCCTGGGCGTCTTTCCCGTCGCCACGCGAGAGCGGAAGCCCTGTAAGCGGTTGCGGTTGTTAAGTCGTTCACTGAAAGGTCCTGCAATGGACCGCTGCTTCCTATCATCTTTTACCGGGAGAAAAACATCCATGGAACGCTCAGATCGCGTTGCAGCAGAGGTGAAACAACGGTCTGTTCCCGCCTACTGGATCATTGGGCTTTTTGTTTTCGCGAACACCATGATCTGCTATTTTGACCGGGTCAACTTCTCCGTCGCGGCCCCGACGATCATGAAACTCTTCCACTGGGACATGGGCATCCTGGGGCTGGCCATGTCCATGTTCGGGGTCGGGTATATCCTCACGCAGATTCCCGCAGGACTTCTTGGCGACCGGTTCGGCGGAAGGAAAGTTCTCGCAGCCGGGAGCGTGGGATGGTCCTTCTTTACGCTATTGACGCCGTTTGCCGGCACTCCGCTCCTCATGTATCTGGTCAGGGGACTGTTGGGCCTGGCTGAAGGCCTAAATTTCCCTGGGGCAACCAGCGTGCTCTCAAGGTGGGTGCCGCGAAAGGCAAGGGCTCGGATTCAGGGGCTGAACCTTTCGGGCGTTGCCGCCGGACCGTTGATTGCTACGCCGCTGACCATATGGATCATGACCGGGTTCGGCTGGAAGGCCATGTTCTATTTCTATGGCATTTTGGGCTTCCTGTGGACCGGCGCCTGGCTGCTCTATAGCACTGAAAATCCTTCCGAGCACAAGGGCATGAGCAGAGAAAACCTGAGAGAGATTGAAGCAGGTCAGGCGGCGGAGGCAGCCGTATCCGTTGGTGATGCCCCGATTCGCTCGAAAGCTGTGTGGGGGCTTGCCACCGCCTATTTTTGTTTCACCTATACCTGGTGGTTGTTCCTGAACTGGCTGCCGACCTATCTTGTCCAGGCGCGCGGTTACACCACTATCAAAATGGGGTTCTTTGCATCCCTGCCTTGGCTGGCGGCATTGATCAGCACGAATGGAGCGGGTTGGCTATCGGATGCACTTGTGAAGAGGGGTTTTTCAACCGGCAGTGCAAGGCGAACCCTGATCTATGCTGGGGCACCGGCAATGGCTGCGTGTTTGTGGTTTGTGACCCAGGCGGGGAATGCCGAGGTGGCCGTGGGGCTCATCACCGCAACCATCTCCCTGGCAGGCATGAACTTCCCGGCCTTCTGGAGTCTGCCCATGGACATGAACGTGCGAAAGGCAGGGTTCATCACTGGGATGATGAATACGGGAAGCGCGCTTGCCTCCATCGTGGCGCCGGGCGTGACCGGCTATGTGGCCATGTGGTTTGGCTGGACGGCCGCCCTCGGGCTCGGGTCGGTCCTTGCCTTGCTCTCCGCAATAGTCATGTACCTCACGGCGCCGAAACCCACATCAAAACAGCACAGGGTGTGAAAATACTTGTTGTCACTCAAGAATTCAAGGTATTCAAGAAATCTTTCTCTCTTTCTTATGGATGAGACCAAATCTCAATTTCTCAAGCCCCATGGGGCGCGCTGAAGTCCAACCCTACGCCTCTGATTCCACTCAAATCGATTTCTCCCAGCCCTGCCCGAAGTCAACGACGGGCCGTACTTCATCAATTTCGAAACTCACCGCTGCATGGACGATCTTGGCGGCAGCCTCTCCAGCCGCCTTCGCAATCTGTGCCCTTATGTTTTCAAGCTTTTCCCCCGAGGTCTCACATCCCTTCATCTTCAAATAGACTCTAACCCCCTTCCATTCAGGGGGTGTCTTTCCTGGCTCCATAACAATGAACACGGCGTTTGGATTCTCCTGAAGGTTTTCAAACGTCCGATTCTTGCCCAATCCCATAATGACCGTCTTTTCATCAATCATCTGGGGAGATCCAAAACAGGCAACATCGACCTTTCCATTCTTTCCCGACGTACTCAAACACCCCAGCCTCGGTCGCTTGTTAAAGTACTCCATTAACTTTGTAGACATTTGGAACCTCCTTTCGTAAAGAATAATTTTCCCAGTTTTCAGCTTTACTAATTACCCATTGACTCGCGAAGTCTTGCTCTTTGCTATTCTTAATTTCTAATTCCGCAATCCGAAATCCGCATTTAATGTTTTGTGGTTCCCCCTTACGCCTTGCCTGCCTGCTCGAAGCCTTGGCGTAGGGGGGCGTTACCTGTCCATCCTTAGCAAAACAAAGTGCGTAGGAGGATGCTGCAATTGATATCGGCCAACTTTTTTATGAATGACACCGAATTATTCTTGAAGTTTTCACAATACCGAATTACCGATGCCTGGCCCCAGGTTCTTGCGGTTCTCTCGTGTTAGAGGTTTTCATTAATTTCCTTATCCGAAAAACCCATTGCCTTCAGCCTTTTTCTTAGGAATTTGTTTTCTTCTTCTTTGGCCCTTCGGGCTCGCCCCATTTCTGCTATTGTTTCTAACGAAGTAACGAAGCAACCTGGTTTTTGAGCATACAAGGATAAAACAGTTATCCCTATCCCGAAAGCAACGCCCACCAAAAATGTTTTAAGAACAGGTGACTTCATTTCTGCCTCCCCCCCTATTCTTGTTAGGTTCCCGATGATACACGGAGTCTGTCTTTGGATGACATTGCTCTTTCACCAGGAATAAAAGCGATTTCTATGTGCGCACCCAAAGCACCCGCAAGGCGTGCAAGGACTCCCACGCTTGGAAGGTAGGGTGTATTGAGGTTCTCAATGCGCGAAATAACTGCCTGGGTTGTTCTGGCCCGTTTAGACAAAGCAGCTTGGCTTAAACCCTGGCTTTCCCTGGCCTTACGAATCATCTCCCCAAGCGCTTTCTTAATTCGCTTGGTCCGTGCTTCCGAAAACGCCATTCGGAAGGCAGGATCCTTCATTTCCTGGGCCACAAACTCTTCAATACCTGATCCCATCCATTTCTTCTTAGGATCCATGTAACACCTCCTTCATTCTCCGTATGGCAGTCTCGATCTCTTGAACTGGAGCCTTTTGGCCTTTTTTCTTATAAGCATGGAGAAGAACCATCATTGGGCCGGTTACGGTGACATAAAAGATACGATTTGAGGCCCCAGCTTCAACATAAAATTCCCAAAGTTTTTCTCGGATCTGCTTGAATCGGACTCCGGGGATCTTGCAGCCCATGTTCCCGAATTGCGTCTAAAACATCGGCCGCAGCCGCTCGGTCGCGAAGCGGAAGTCCTGATAAGTACTCACGCACAGGTTCCCGCCCAGCTAACGACCGATAGAAGATAATTCGCATCAAAAATATTATATCTTATCGGATATGGATCGGCAAGACCTTATCAATCAGCGACCTTATTAATCAATAAGACCCATGGAAAGGAAGGCTTATTTATGTCCCAGGCTTTCAAAACCAGGCGGCGGGTGCGGTATTCACCGAACTCTCGTTCCTCCTTATCCTTCATGACGCGGAAGGTTTCGCCCTTTGCGGTTTATGTTCTACGCCATGCGCCATGCTCTATGCCTGCCCGCCGAAAATATCTATTGTAGGCGGGCGCTACCTGTCCTCCTTAGCAAAACAAAGTGCGTAGGAGGATGCGTGCATTTGAATCGGAGCAACTTTTTTATGAATGACACCGAATTATTCTTGAAGTTTTCACAATACCGAATTACCGATGCCTGGCCCCACATGTTCTTGCCCCGTATCGCCGCGTAGTATGCCTGTTTCTTTCGACTCTTTAGGACACCGAAGTCCAGAGGTGGTCGCCAGGACTTTAGAAAATCTCCCCCTCATACAGACTTTGGAGGAATTCGGAAACTGGCAATACATCAAGTCCTTCGAAGTGATAGGCACGCGTACCGGTATAGACGGCCACCAAACGATCCACCTTGACTCCCTCCTGACTGGCAAGATCCCTGAGGCCGGATTCCCAGCTCCGATTCCACTTTTCACCCCGCTTCACTTCAATGGCCACAAGATGGGCCGGGGAGCTGGCATGCCGCTTCCTGGATTCGATAATGAAATCGATCTCTACCCCGGAAGCGGTCCGGTAATAAGCCAACGGCCGCTTTTTGCGGCTGATCTCGTTGTATACGCGCAATTCGTGAAAGATCAGGGTTTCCAGTGCTGCTCCCTGCCAGAGCCGGTCTGCAGGTTCACGGATCAGACCGGCAGCGGCTCGTGCTATGCCTGGATCGAACCAGTAGAATTTTGGATGGGCAGCTTCACGCACCTTGAGCCCGGGACGCCAAGCTGGCAGAAAATGGCCGAGGAGAGTATCGATCAGAATAGAAAAATACGTGTCAACCGTGCTTCGCGGTAATGAGGCCTCCCGGGCGATGTTCTGTCCGTGAACCGATTGCCCGTTGAGCTGACCGGCCACGTTCAGAAAACGCAGAAACGGGGGAACATTCCGGACAAGCCCCTCTTCACGGATCTCCTCTTTGAGGTAGGTGTTCACATACGCTTCCAGAATATCCGCAGCATTGTGGCGTTCAAGTTGGACAAACGGAAGGAGTCCCCAGTTCAGGGAAAATTCCAGATCGAAGACGGCGCCCAGCTCGGCGGCTGAGAAACCTTCCATGTTGAGCGTGATGGCTCGCCCTCCTAACAGGTTTGCGCCGCCCCGACGGAGCTTTCGTGCGGAGGAGCCGCAGAGAGCGAATCGCCATCGGCGGGTTTCCATAAGCCGATGGACTTCGTCAAGCAGGCCGGGAATCTTCTGGATTTCGTCCAGCACGATCCAACTTCCTGAAGGCCGTTTGCCGATGAGAGCCTCAAGCCGATGTGGATCGCGGCTTAATTCGAGGTAGAGAGATGTGTCGAGCAGATCGAACAGCACTGCCTCCGGCAGGACCTGTCCCAGCCAGGTGCTCTTCCCTGTACCCCGAGGCCCGAAGAGGAAAAAGGACCGGTCCGGACAGCGAAGAAGTCGGTGAATAAAGGTTTCTTTTTCTCCCATGAACAATCTTACATCAATTTTGTAAAAATGCAATGCATTTTTACATCATAGATGGAAACTTCTATCTTGGGCGTTGGCAACATATGCCGCCCCCATGGCAAGTCCCATCGAGTCTATCGGATTTATGCATGGACTCCATAATTATCCCAAACTTCAAATACCAGGCGGCAAGTGCGGTATTCGCCGTACTCCCGCTCTTCTTTCTCTTTCAAGACGCGGAAGGTTTCGCCCTTTGCGGTTTATGTTCTACGCTATGCGCCATGCTCTATGCCTGCCCGCCGAAAATATCTATTGTAGGCGGGCGCTACCTGTCCTCCGTAGCAAAACAAAGTGCGTAGGAGGATGCGCGCATTTGAATGGAGCAACTTTTTCGATTGCAAAGTCAAGGATAAAGATTCTACCCCATTTATTTTTTTACCAAATTTTTTCTTCCCACTTCCCAATTTAAGAGCTTCTTCTTTTTTCGACAGCGTCCTTGATCTCACCCGGGCTATACCCACGGATGATGATCCCTTCAACATCGATCAGAGGGACTCCCTTTGCCCCTCCGCTTTTGCTCAGCATCTCCTTTTCCATGGATGGATTTTTTTCGACATCATACTCGACCAAATTTACGCGGAGGGATTGAAGATATTCCCTAGCCTTTCGGCAATAGCCGCACCAGGAAGTGATATACATGATAACCCTGATGCTGCTGTAAGGCCTTTCCTCTTCCGTGATTTCACTTTTAGGCTCGAGAGAATTGACTTTAGGGATGGTTATAGAGTTTGGCGCTGGTTCACCCTTAAGCGGTATTACCTCTACATTACACCCCCCGGCGGCGTATCCGAGTAAAAGACATTGCCATCCTTATCCTTCCATTTATATAATTCACCGGCTATGACGCGGGACGAAACTGCTGAGAAGAAAAATAGGAGTAGAATAATTATTAATACTTTTGGGAAGTAATCCTTTATCTCATTCATTGCTTCACCTCCATACGCCCCAGTCCTTCACATTTTTATCCGATATCGCAAATATAGAATCTTAACTATTAAACCAAGGGAGAATGAAAGCAAATTGCTTGCCAGAAAAAGAAAATAGATAGTCTTTATTCCATAAGTTATTGAAAATTCAATGTCTATGAAGTTATGGAAGCCTAGAGCATCTAAAATGTACAGAAACCGCCTGCATTCTTGCAGTGGTTCATTTTTGTACAGGTGGTGTTGGAGGAATTGCTTTGAGTTCTATGAATCTTAATGATCAACAAGTCTGAGAATCTTTAGATTCCCCGACAACCAGATAAACCCGACGAGACCTAATAGGAAGAAGCAGAAAATAAATCGCCGCTAAGGTCCTTGCTCCATGCCTGCCCGCCGGAACTTTCAACCTTATGTCATAAGATACGTATTTTGCCTTTACCTCTTAACACCTTCCGCCTAACGATTTACACCTTCCGATCA
>CAWFSX010000027.1:0-14720 GCA_963818595.1 uncultured delta proteobacterium | reverse complement strand
AAAAAGTATGTTGTGCTCCACCTTAGCTCACCCAGCGTACAAACATCTCGACGGGATCGCGTTTTCTTTCAAAGTTGTTTACCGGCGAGTCATTATCCGGCCATCCCAGAGCAGTTCCGATAATGATCCTCCTGCTTTCAGGGACATTAAAAATCCTGCGTATAATTTGCGGATAGTTTACAGATGCGGCAAGGGAAATGGTGCCAAGTCCCCTTGCATGAGCCAATAGTTTAAAAGTCTGTATGAAAATGCCCACATCAAGCATGGCATATTCAAGAAGAATATCCTTGTCCACTATTACAATGAGAAGGGCGGTGGCATTAAAGAGGGAAAACATGTCTCCATAGTAATTCATCCTTCCGATTTTATCTTCCCGCGGAATAGAAAGGGATGTAAGAACGCTCTTACCCACATCCACATATCTTTTTTTTAAAGTCTCCGGCCATTTTTCCGGCATGGGTACATCCGGTTCCGGTTTTTCCCCGGACATGAAGGCCTCCCTGTTTTCCTTTTTAAAGCGCTCAAGGGCGTCACCGGTGGCCACCACGAATTCATACTGCTGTGTATTCCCCCACGATGGAGCCCATAGAGCATCGCTGATGAGTTCCCTGATTGTTTCTTCCGGAACCCTCTCCGGAAGAAAGCGTCTTATGCTCCTCCTGTTTTTAACGGCTTCATTTATATCCATATGTTCCCCCTTATAATAACCTGTTTTTGGATACAGCAGGAAATTTTTGTAGCAATATCTGAAGAATCATATTTAAAAAATATGTTTTGTCAAAAGCTATTTTTGGCTTTGCAAATACCCTCTGTTTTCAATTCCAAATTGAAGATTTGCACTTGAAATATCGTATTCTTTGGGAAGGCTTCAAAAACAAGATTACAGGAAGTAGCCCACACTGTGGACTTAACCTACAAGGAGTATCAATAAGCCTACCGCAAAAATCAGAATGCTGAAATCCGATGGACGTACTTATAGACTTCCTTCTTTTATTTACCTTTGAAAACCGGAGTCCTTTTCTCCATAAAAGCGCTCATAGCCTCCATGACGTCCTCGCTGGGAAGGGAGGCAGCGTTTTTCTGGGCAACATAATGCAGACCGGCGTTGACCCCGTGATCCCTGCTGTAAAGGATGACCTCCTTGGCTCCTTGAACCGCGAGAGGCGGACAGGCCGCTATCTGGGAGGCGATCCCTTTTGCCTCTTCATAAAGTTCTTGGCGATCCTCGCCTATCCGAGTGATGAACCCCATCTGAAGAGCCTCCTGCGCAGTAAAATCTCGACCCGTTAAAGCCAATTCCCTAAACCAACCGTGCCCAATGATGTGCGGGAGACGCTGAAGAGTCCCGAGATCAGCAATCAGACCCATACGAGTCTCACGGATGCTGAAGGCCGCATCTTTTGTTCCCATTCGGATATCACAGGCGCAGAGCAAATCAACCCCACCCCCTATACAATGGCTGTGGACGGCTGCGATGACTGGCTTGCGGCATCTTTCTATGGCGTTCATGCCCTCCTGACACATGAGGATTGTTTTTCGCAATTGCTCCCTTGTATCTGTGTCGATCCTCCCTCCCAGCAACGATCCAAACTCCACCAGGTCAAGACCTGCTGTAAAACTCTTCCCTTCTGCCTTGATCACTACCCCACGGACACTCGAGTCTTTGTCAAACCTTTCAAAATGCTCTTTAAGCTCTTTGAAAAAAGCAAGACCCATGATATTTCGGTGATCAGGCCGATTCAGTGTTAACCAGGCGATATGCCCATCCTGCTCCACCTTGAAAGGATCCTTCTCACTCATACTGCACCTCGTTTCTCCTTTTTCCTCTTTCAAAATTGTGACTCATTACAAAGTCAATCAGTTAAGACATCTTTGACTTCTTATTCAGGAAGAAATTCCATCTGCTACTATACCACAGATGGGGGTATGATACAGATGGTAATTCTGCTTTTGTTTCTTGTGATTAAAGTGACACTTTGCCCGCCTTATTTTTTAAGCCCTCATTAACTCCTTAATTTTCTTGAAAAAAATTGAGGCTCGTGTTAATTTTGTTTCAATGGTGACCGAAGCGATCATTGAGATGCATCATGTTTTTAAGACTTACCCCAGTCAGATTTCCGCTCTTTCGGACATCACCTTGGAGATCTTTCCAGGAGAATTCACCTTTATCGCTGGTTCCAGTGGTTCTGGAAAAAGTGTCCTTCTTCGTATGTTATTCTGTGCGGAAAAGCCGACGAGTGGAGAGGTAGTCGTTCATGGGATGCACATCACTCAACCTGGTTTTAAAAAAATCTATCAATTGAGAAGGAAAACGGGAATCGTATCCCCGGATTTTAAATTGTTGCGAGACCGTACCGTAAACGAGAATGTTGCCTTTGCCTCGGAAGTCATCGGTCAGGGTAAGAAAGAAGCCGAGGAAAAGGCTTCGGAGATGTTGAGACGAGTGGGTCTTGAAAATAGGGGAAATGATCCGATTCTTGCTCTCTCGGCGGGAGAACAACAACGGGTGGCCATCGCCCGGGCTCTTGTGAATTTACCCCCCCTCATTCTCGCCGATGAACCCACGGGAAATTTGGATGCCCAGACGACCTTCGATGTCATGGAGATCTTTAGAGACCTTCACCGAAAAGGAACGACCATTGTGTTGGCCACGCAAGATACCGGACTCATCCGGCATTATCCCAATCGGGTCATCCATCTCTTGGATGGGAAGAAGGTGGAGTGCGATACGGTTTAGTGAGGTGTAAACCCCGTTAGAAGACCTTCGGCCTTTTAACGGGAAGGCTGACACGGGGTATTAAACTCCGTGTTCGCCCCGTTTAGAGTTAAATCTCTAACGGGGTTCGCTCCTATAAGGAAATTACCTTCACCCCGTAAGAGACCAAAGGTCTTACGGGGTTCATCCCCGCTGTGAGCAGCGGGGCTTTCTAACGGGGTAAAGAATGATTTCTTTTCTTCAGTATGTGATGAGACGAACCCTTCAAAACATAAAGGGGAACTTATTTTTAAATCTCATCACCATTGGCATCATTGTTATCTCGATGCTCATCTTTTCGACGTTTACCTTGCTCGCCTTCAACCTGACCAACTTTCTCAAGATTTGGGAAGATAAAATCGAGGTCATTGCCTACCTGAAGCGAGGAACTCCTACGAGTGAGGTGGAACCTCTTTTAAATAAGACCCGCCTCCTCGAAGGGGTGGAGGTCGTGAGATATGTCTCCCCTTATGATGCGATGGCCTTTATGGAAACCAAGTTGGGTGGGCAGAAGAACCTCCTCGAGGGGATTCAACCCGTCATCCTCCCGCCTTCTTTCGAAATTCAATTAAAGAAGGACTATCGGAATTCTACAAAGATTAAAGAGGTCGTGTCCCATTTACAAAAGATACCCCAATTGGAAGAGATTCAATATGGCCAAGAGTGGGTGGATACATTTTCCGTCCTCGTCCATATCCTCCGCCTCACCCAATGGATATTGGGAGGACTTCTCCTCATTGCAATCATCTTCATCACTTCCAACACCCTCCAATTAACGATCTTCTCCAGACGGGAGGAAATAGAAGTCATGCACTGGGTGGGTGCCAGCCCCGCCTATATTCGAATCCCCTTCTATGTCGAAGGGCTCATTCAAGGTCTCCTCGGAGGAGCCTTGGCGATCCTCTTTCTTTTTTTATTACATCAAGGGCTTTTTCTCTATATTCCTCCATCGATGCAGGCGTGGTTGGCAACCATTCCTGTCCTTTTCTTGCCACCGGAGACCATCACCTGGATCTTGTTGGGGGGAATGGTTCTCGGTTTTTTCGGTAGCTTCGTGGCTTCGATGAGGGTTTTGAAATATAAATGAAAGAGTCTTATAGTAAAAGGTGGCTCTGGGCATGGATCGGGTGTTTCCTCATGGGATGGGTATTTGCCTGTGAGATAACAGACCTTTGGGCTGCCCGGAAGGATCATATCGAAAAGGACATCACTCAAAAAAAGAAGGACCTCAAGGATATCAAGAAGGAGATCTCCATCACCAAGGAGAAGGAAAAGGAGATCCGGGGAAAAGAATCGTCCATCCTCGGGACCCTCCATCTCCTTGAAGTGGAACTTTATAAAAAGGAGAAAGAATTAAAACAAATGGAAGGGCAGCTGGTTAAAACCCAGCAAAGGCTTCAACAGACAAAGACCCAGATCGTCGTGCTTAACAAAAGAATAGAACAAACCAAAGAGGAGCTCTTTTCCAGGCTGATCGCCCTTTATAAAATGGGAAGGACGCCTATGGAGGGTTTTCTTTTCGCCTCGCAATCCTACCACGATCTATTGATGCTCGATAAATATTTTAGGGTTATTATTGATTACGATACCCGCCTGATTGAGACCCACCGTTATCAGGTGGCTTTGAAAGAGCGATATCAAGAGGAATTAATTCAGGACCAGTCCCAAATGAAGCGAAATATCTCTGAGATCGGGAAGAAGAAGGGTGAGATCACAAAGGTCAGCGGGGAGAAACGGGAACTGCTCAAGTCCATTCAGAATCAAAAGACGGTCTATCAGAAACTCCTCATAGAATTAGAGGAGAGGGGCAAGAAGCTTCAAACGCTTATTGGAAAACTGGAACAGGAGAAGAGCCTTCTGGGTCACGGGAAATCGAAACACGAGGTCCTCAAGGGAAAGCTGACTCCCCCTGTTCAAGGAAAAGTAATCAGTTTGTTTAAAGAGAAGGGGCAGAATGGAATTGAAATCAAAGCCCCGATGGGAGCCGAGATTCGAGCGGTCCTCCCTGGGAAAGTTCTCTATGCCGATTGGTTTAAAGGGTTTGGAAATATTGTGATCATCGATCATGGAGATCATACCTTCACCGTTTCTGGTTACTGTTCCGAATTATTGAAGAAACCTGGAGAGGGCGTTTCCCAGGGGGAAACGATCGCCTTGGTGGGGAGTGCGGGATCGTTGAAGGGACCCTGTCTCTACTTCGAAATTCGCCATCAAGGGAAACCTCAGGATCCGATGGAATGGCTCTCTCACTTAGACCGAGTCGTTTCGCTCTCCGAGGAGAATAAAAAAAGAATGAAGGGACACTAAAGGAGGATGATATGTCTCAATGGAAAAGGATAGGAAATTTAAAAATCGTTTTGGTGATCTTCGTGGTCTTCCTCATCGGAATTCTCATTGGTTCGGGCCAATCTCAGAAGGTTTCAGCCCTTTCCAATACGATGTATGAAGACCTGAAGGTCCTCACAGATGTCATTGGCCTTATTCAGAAGGATTATGTGGAGGAGACGAAGTCAAAGGATCTGGTCTATGGGGCGATCAAAGGGATGTTGGAAACCTTAGATCCCCACTCCACCTTCATGCCACCCAATGTTTTTAAAGAAATGCAGGAAGAGACGAGGGGTCGGTTTGAAGGGTTGGGGATCGAGATCACCATTAAGGATGGTATCCTCACCGTTGTCTCTCCCATCGAAGAGACTCCTGCCTACAAGGTTGGGATCTTGGCTGGAGATCAGATCATTAAGATCGAAGGAGAGTCGACAAAAAATTTCACTCTCATGGATAGCGTGAAACGATTGCGTGGACCGAGAGGAACGAAGGTCACGATCACCATTATGAGAGAGGGTTTCACCAAACCTCGGGATTACACGTTAGTCCGAGATGTTATCCCCGTACGAAGCGTCCGTCATGAATTGTTGGAGAAGCATTATGGTTATATTCGAATCTCCCAATTTCAGGAGAAGACAGACAGCGAATTTGAGAAAGCAATGAAGACGTTAGAGGAGGAGAGCAAGGGGACCTTGAGGGGGTTGATCCTCGATCTTCGGAACGATCCCGGAGGCCTTTTAGATCAAGCCGTCAAGGTGGCAGACCGATTTATCGAATCAGGCCTGATCGTTTCTGTGGAAGGGAGGAAAGAAGACCAAAAGATGAAGTTTCATGCCCGACCCGACGGGTCATTGACCCGCTATCCACTGGTCGTCTTAGTCAACAGTGGAAGTGCCAGCGGTGCAGAGATCGTGGCAGGGGCGATTCAGGATCATGGGCGCGGGATACTCGTCGGAACTCAAACCTTTGGGAAGGGATCGGTTCAAACGATCATCCCCTTGAAGGATGGATCGGGATTAAGGTTGACTACTGCAAGATACTATACCCCCAGCGGCCGTTCCATCCAGGCCAAAGGGATTGTGCCGGATATCATCGTCAAACCTTTACGACCCGAAGAGGAGAAGGAGGCGGTTGTCCCCAAAACTACTTTGGAAAAGGATTTGGAGAGACATTTGATCGATGTCGAGAAGGGAATCCCCAAGGAGAAAGAGAAGCCAAAGAAAGAAGAGCCAAAGAAAGAAGAGCCAAAGAAAGAAGAGTCCAAGAAAGAAGAGGTAAAGGAGAAGAAACCCATCGATAATCAACTGGAGCGAGCCCTTGAGCTCCTTAAAAGTTGGGATGTTTTTAAGAAAATAGCCAAAGAGAATAGAGTAGTTCAGAGTTCGGAGTTAAGAGTTCGAAGAAAAAAGTCAAAAACAAGAACTCAAAACTTATGCAAAGGGTTTACAGGGTTGAATGGCTAAACAACCACACAGGCGAGGGAGATCGAGGGGGTGGATGGGTTATTTCCTCTCTTTCTTCCTCGGCTCTCTTTTGGCACTTGCGGGATATGCCTATCTGACCCGTGATAAGCCCCTAGAAGTCAAGGTATTAAATCGAGTCACCCATCGTCTCACCTTTGTCCCCTCCACGCCATCGCCTCTGAAGACTGCCCATCGTCCTAAGATCGCAATTGTGATTGATGACCTCGGAGGGGAAAATAAAATTTCTCAAGAGCTCGTTCGCTGGCATCTTCCGCTCACCTTCTCCATTCTTCCATTCGCCCCTTATTCCAGAGCCCTGGCTGAAGAGGCTCACCGAAGGGGAAAGGAGATCGTCCTCCATCTTCCTATGGAGCCAAGAGGTTATCCGGAAATCAAACCGGGTGAGGGGGTGTTGCTTCGGGAGATGGATGAATCAAAATTACTTCATCAACTCTCCAAAGATATCGAGGCGGTCCCTAACATCAAAGGGGTGAGCAATCATATGGGGTCTCGATTGATGGAGGACCCTGAGAAGATAAGGATTGTTTTTTCTGAATTAAAGAAGCGGGGGCTTTTCTTTTTAGATAATCGGACCACTCCTCAAACCGTTGGCCTCGAAGTGGCCCAATCCATCGGCTTGAAGGCCATGGAGAGGACCCTTTTCATTGACCACTCGTCAGATGAAGGGGAGATCAAACAGAAACTGGAACGGCTGATCCAATTCTCCCTCTCGACGGGGAAGGCGATCGGGATTGGCCACCCTCATCCCTCTACGCTCAAGTCCCTTAAAGAGATGATCCCCAAGATGAAAGAGAAGGGAATCGATATTGTTCCTCTCTCTGCGGTGATGGAATAGAACTGAAGATAATTTCAAATGACCAAGTTCAAATGTCAAATCAAATCCAAAACTAAAATGACAAAAATGTTTTAAATTTTAAACTTTGACATTCATTCGACATTTGCCTGCCTACGCACGCTTCGCGAGACAGGGATTTTGAAATTTGACATTTTTGTTTCGAGATTCTCCCATCAGAATGATGGCCAAGAGGGCAGCGATGAAGGCCATCACGGCACCGAAGGAGAAAGCCCATTGAACCCCAATCATCTTCCAGATGAGTCCCATCAGAAGGCTTGCTGGGAGCGCTGCGATTCCGATGAAGAAATTGTAAATACCATAAGCTGTTCCTCGTTTTGACTCCTCAACGAGATCTGCTACCCAAGCCCTCTCGGTCCCTTCTGATAGACCGAAAAAGAGGCCATAGATAAAAAAGAGAAGCCAGATGTGATAGGCTTTCGATGCAAAAGCAAATCCCAGGTAGACCAAACCATAGACCGTCCAACCGAGGACCATCACCTTTCTTCTTCCAATTCGATCAGAAAGAGCACCTCCCGGAATTGAAAAGATCGTCTTTGAGAGGTGAAATAAAAACCAGAGAATGGGAATGGAGACGATATCGATTCCAAGGTCTTTTGCACGAAGGAGGAGGAAGGCATCACTCGAGTTTCCAAGGGTAAAGAGGGTGATGATGAGGAGAAAGTATTTGAATTTCCTGTTCCAATTCTTCCATTGAAGTCTGGGAGGAGGGGAGGATGAAGCCTTTTCCCCTTTTATGTCGGTCACCCCTCGATAAAGGATCAACAGGCAGAATAATGCAGGAATGAAGGAGAGAAGAAAGATCACTCTGAGATTCTTCGTCAAGCTCGCCATCAGCAGAGAAGCGATGAGAGGACCTACCATGGCTCCAGCATGGTCCATCGCTCTCTGGAAACCAAAGGCCTTTCCCCTTTCATTTTCGCTGCAGGATTGAGAGAGTAAAGCATCTCGAGGTGAAGCCCTCACCCCTTTGCCGATGCGATCAAAGAAACGAAGAAAAAGGACATGGAAGGCAGAGGTGGCCAATCCTATAAAGGGCCGGGTGATGGAGGCAAGAGAATATCCGAAAAGGATGATCCCTTTTCTTTTTTGAAAACGGTCCGATAACCATCCGGAAAAGAGTTTCAGAAAACTTGAAACACTCTCAGCAATTCCTTCAATGAGACCGACGAAGAGAACGCCCGCTCCCAGGACCTGAGTCAGAAAGAGAGGAAGAAGGGGATAGATCATTTCACTCGAGATATCATTAAATAGACTGACCCATCCCAGGTTTCTGACATTCTTTGAAAGACCGAGAAAAGACTTTTGGTATCCATTGGATCTTCTTTTCCGTCAGGGTTTAAGCCCTGAGTTACAGGTTTCGTAATCTCAACCCTTTAGGGTCTGAACCCTGTTATTATTAATAGATCTTCAAGATTTCATCGCGAGATAGCGGTTTAAGTTCTTTACGTCCTTTTCCATCTATCCTGAAGACTCTTGCTGGCCCTTTCTTCACCTTACCGATGACCTGGAGAGGAATCGAATTTTTTCTGAAAGCTTTTTGAAGTACTGAAGACTCTGATGGAGATGCGGTCAAAAGCAATGCACCGGATGCGATGACACCGAGAGGGTTCAGTCCAAATTCCTGGCAGAGGATACGGGACTCCCTGTAGATTAAAACTTTTTCTAAATCAACTTCTATCTCTTTCTCAGAGGCCCATGCCATCTCGATCAACCCATTGATTAAGCCTCCCTCTGTGGGGTCGTGCATCGAATGGATGGAGGCGGCCTGACAAGCAATCCGGGCGGATCGAAGAACATCGATCCCCGGATTGAAAATAAATCTCTTTGCCTTTCGAATCAAAGAAGAGGAGATGCCCCTTTTCAAAAGTTCAGCCTCTTTTTCCCTTGCAATGACCGAAGTCCCTTCAATACAGATTCCCTTGACCAGGAGAAGAAGGTCTCCAACCTTTGCGCCACTCGTTTTGACGAGCTTTTCTTTTTTAACCTCTCCAATCATATGACCGGAAAGAATCATTTTTTTAATCCCGGGCGTAATCTCTGTGTGGCCCCCGATAAAAGAGATTCCAAATCGGCGGCAGGCATTTCGGATTTGTCGGAAGACTTTTTCTATGATGCTTAAGTCCGTCCCTTCTGGAAAGAGGAGAGTGGCTAAAAACCATTTAGGAATTGCTCCCATCGTCGCAATGTCATTCAGATTGACCACCACCCCGTAATATCCGATTTCTTTTGTAGTAAAAGTGATGGGATCGGATGACACCACCCAGTAACGATCTGTTTTATCTCTCAGATCAATGACGGCTGCATCTTCACCGATCTTTGGACCTACGACGACCTGAGGATCTAAAATGGTGTTTCTTTCTAAGAATCCCTTGAGAGTATCAATATCCAATTTTCCCGGTTTCAGGAATCTTTTTTTCCGTTTCAACGTCCTACCTCCAACGGCATTAAACCAAATTTTGGGAATGGGTGCAAGCCTTAATACGGCAGGGAGAGGGATAGGGTGAGGGGCGATGCCAATGGATGTAATAAGATTTATTGCGTTTGAATTAGTTTTGCGGGATTTCTTTTTGAAGGGCTCAGGGTTTTAGGACCAATTCGATTTGAGGAGCATTCTTGTCAATTTTTATTCCCACCGAGGATGAGCAGTAAGCACACAGATATTCGTACTCATCCCCTTCAGGTAAGACCAAAAGTAATCTCTTTCTTACTGGCACAGCGGCCTTACACCTAGGACAGTAAAGGGAGGTTGCTTCGAACTCTTCGTAACTGGGTTTCTTCATAACAATAATTATAAGAAAAGATGGGCGAGGAGACAATGGTTTTTAAACTTTTTTTAAAATTCGTTTTTGAAACAGTTCACGGGAATAGATCCCCTTATTCAAGAAATCCTCACAGTATATAAAGTTGTTAAATTGCTCCTTCATCCTGGATATTACCAATAGTCAGAATATAAAATCTATGTAGCGTCAATGTAACAACCCATATTTATTAGCTAATTTTAACAAAGAGAAATTATTATAATATTTATTATATTTTCCTTGACATCTCCAATCAGTTTTTTATAAGATAACCCCACTTCATGAAGTTTTTAAGAATAAAAATAAGCGAGATACATTCTTGTTTCAGCCTGCCAATAGGACTCACAAGATATTTGACCAAGTCATCGAACAGATTAGAATTGCTATTGTCTCAGGTCGTTTTAAACCAGGAGATAAAGTAGCTTCTGAAAAAGAACCCATGTCTGAGTTTGGGGGCAGTGTGGAGATTCTAACATCAACTTTGATTGTATAAAGTGAGAATCTAATAAAAAGTGAGGAGATTTAATATGGGAATTAAGGTTGATCCAAAGAAATGTGTTTCATGTATGGCTTGTGAATTGGCTTGTGGATATCACAGAGATGATGGATTCGCCCTTCTTTCGGCTTGTATCATGGTTACCCGGGGAAGGGAGAAGAAGGATTTTTCTGCGGTGGTCTTGAAGGAGGAAGAAAATCTGGTTATTGCCCGACCCGAGGGATTAGAGATTAGGAGGCTCGGTTCAACTGGAGAGGCTGATAAAGGCAAAGCTAAAGAGGATGCCTCAGCAAAACCATTGCTGCTAAGAGAGCCCTGTGACCTTTGTAGTGATCGGGAAGAGGGGCCTCTTTGTTTACAGTTCTGTCCTGTCAATGCGATCTCGATGGATTAATCCCCTTCGCCCCCCCCTTTTGTAAAGTGGGGGGGCCTGCCTGCCGGTAGGCAGGGGGGAGGGATTTGAAAGATCTGGTAAAGGAGGGAGAGATGGAATATTTAGCAACCAATAAAATAGCAATTGTTGATTTGGCGACCTCTAAAGTTACCGACCAGGAACTGGATGAAGATCTGGTAAAGGAGAAAATCGGGGGGGCGGGAATCACAGCAGCCCTCTATGAGCAATATCAGGGGGAGGATCCCATTGTTTTGGGGACAGGACTGTTGACGGGGACACTCGCTCCTGCGTCGGCCTTAGGAATGATCACGGCCAAAAGTCCCTTGACCGGGTAAGGTTTGTCATGCCCCATTCACCTTGTATGCTGGATTGGAGTTAAAATATCTCAGGGTTTGATTATGTCGTGATCAAAGGCAAATCCCAAAAGCCTGTTTATCTTTGGATTCATGATGGCGTGGCGGATATTAGTGATGCCAAGGAGGTTTGGGGGAAGGATGTTTGGGCCTCCACCGATGCGATAAGAGAGTTAATGGGAGATCAGCCTGATCCAAGTCCTGACCATTGGAAAGGCGGGGGAGTCTGAATCCGATTTTGCACAGGTTTGCATTAATTATTGGGCGAGTGGAGACCGGTGGGGATTTGGAAAGCTCTTTGGCCAGAAGAAGCTGAAAGGGGTTGCCTTAAGAGGGATGAGTCTTTTGGAAGTGGCCGATGCAGAGGGATTCGTTCATCAATGTAAAGAACTGCTTTCAACCCTCAAGACCGGAGCCTCTGCGGATAAGAAGGGGATTGCTGAAATTGCAGTGGCCATAGGAGAAGAGGATATCCGAAAATGGCTTGCCCCTCTTGTTCACAGACATCAATCCTGCTTTAATACACCATTTCCGACCAATACCTTTGTCTTTCTTGATGAAGACCCCGGTCTTTTGAAGGAAAGCGAAAAGAAGGAGCCTGGTTTTTTAGTCACAGATCTTTATGGCTTGTTGGGTTTTAAGAAATTAGGTTTATCTGCTGCCGAGGCCTGTGCTTTGTTGAGGGAATGCGCAAAATATGGTATCGATGCCGTCGCCGTAGCGGAGTTGAGCCAAAAAGCAGGCAAAAAGAAACCCGATGAGATTAAGAAGTCCTTTCCTGGATTAAAAGGGGGTCTGGAAAGTATAGGCAAGGGAAAATTTAGTCCCTGGTGTCCCAATTTTGGCCTACCTGAAAATGAATGGGAGAGAAGGCAGGCCGTGGCCTATATTTTTGGGATCCATCCCATCTTTGCCCTCATGGCTCCCGAACTGAGTGAAGAAAAATTGATTGAACTGGCCAATATAGGAACAGGGTTAGGATTCACTGCAGAGACCTTGGACAAGGTGATTGCTGACATTTCAAAGTGATTCTTCATGGTGACTCGTCATCCCTCGAAGCATGAAAATCCCCCTTGGTCCCCCTTTTTCTAAGGGGGATATTATTCCTCCCTTTGGCAAAGGGAGGTTGGGAGGGATTTAACAAAGCTATCTTCTATGCGATCTTTTAGCCTTTAAGAATTGAAACATGTCTTTTATCTCAAATCGTGATCTTCCTCTGTCTTCCCTTCCCGATAGGCATTTATACAGGTAGCGGTGCCTCTCATTCATGGCTCTGGTTCGTCGAAATCCTTGACAGAATGGGTTTTTATAATATCCATTTTGTTGACGAGAAAGATATTCTTTCAAACGCGCTAGAACCCCTTAACGTTTTACTCATGTCAGGGGGAGATACCTTTGCCATTGCAGAAGGGCTTGGAGCAGAAGGTTCGGATAAACTGCGAAGTTTTATCAATCGAGGAGGACTCTATATCGGGACCTGTGCGGGAGCCTATCTTCCGCTGAGGTCCTCCATGGAATTTTTAAATCAATTTAATTTTATCGATGTGAAGATCTCAAATATTTCGCGAAGACTTTCAGAATCCGAACGACATTTGTTCCAGAAGGTTGCCTGTAGCTCTTACGGTTGTGATTTTGTCTATCATGTTGCGAGAGAGGATGTCCTCTTGGAAATGGTGAACGGTTTTCAAGCCGATGGGAAGAAAGAGATGACCGCTCCCCTCTATGGGGGTCCATCGATGTTACCCTCGGAGGATATCGAACCCATTGCCACGTATAAAGGTTTTACAAAAAAGACGAAATTTCTTGTCAAAGAAGAATTGGCCGAGAAGACCTTGATCGGAAACATTGCCGTGGCCAAGAAGTCGATGGGGAAAGGTCATCTCTATATCTTCGGACCCCACTTCGAGCATCCCCATTATCCTTCCTGCAATCTCTTTCTTGCAGAGATCATTTGTAAAAAGCAGAACGGGAAACCAGTAAACAGTAAAAAAGATCTTTCTGAAGATCCTCAAAAACGAATCCATGGGGACGCATTAAAGGAGATATTAAAAGATTTAAAAAGGGAATTGAGCAACTCGCGTATTATAGCTTCAGGCATGAATGACTTTACGGTACAATGGTTAATTGGAAATAAATATTATGAACCGGAAAAGATAAGTGTCTTTATTAACACGGTTTGGGATAAGCTGAAGGTTCTCGGATCCATACCCGATTTGGAGGTCGATAGAACTCCATTACTCCGATGTGTGGAGATTTCCAAAGGGATTACAGAAGAGTTAAAGATGATCAAATCTCAGATAAAAGAGCAAGGGGATGTCACCCCTCTTGCGTCAAAGTTGTTTTTTAATTTGAAGACATTGTCTTCTCGATTTTTTACGTTATACTTTAAAGTAAAAAGAGATCGGGTTTATGCCTGACCTCTGGAGGAATAAGTGAATAAGATCAAATACGGCATGGTGATCGATCTTCGGCGGTGCATCGGTTGCCATACCTGTGAAGTGGCCTGCAAGATGGAGAACAGGGTTCCCCTCGGGGTATGGCCAGCATGGGTCAAACAGATTGAGAAAGGTTCGTATCCCAACGTAAGAAAGTCCTTTCTGCCTATTCTCTGTGATCACTGTGACAGTCCAAGCTGTGTAACCGTTTGTCCGACCAAAGCCTCGTTTAAACGGAAAGATGGCATCGTCATCATCGATCCCCATACCTGTATCGGATGCGGGTATTGTATGATGGCTTGTCCTTATGCGGTTCGGTATGTCCATCCTATCCAAAAGATCGTTCAGAAGTGTTCCTTCTGTTCGCACAGGATAGATGCAGGGCTCAAGCCTGCCTGCGTGGAAGCTTGTGCCACCGGAGCAAGGGTATTCGGAAATCTTCTCGATCCGAGGGAAGAAGTGGCGATTCTTAAAAACACGCATCCCGTTCAGACAATCAAGCCGGAATACGGAACCCATCCGAATATTTACTATATCGGTTTGGATAAAGATGTGGTCTCCTCTGTCGGTAAACCCCGTTAGAAGGTCTCTGATCTTCCAACGGGGCGACCAGCGGGGCTTTCTAACGGGGTAAAGGAGAAAAGTAAGTTTCATCATGATTGATATTTTATACAATGTGGAACATCAGGAGGCTGCAGGCGTCTTAATCGCCATCTATTTCTATCTGACAGGAATCAGTGCGGGGTCCTTCATCCTCTCCACATTGGCCTATGTATTTGGTCAGGCAAAATATAAGCCGATTGGGAAGATTGCCGTCGTGCTGG
>CAWFSX010000026.1:0-10305 GCA_963818595.1 uncultured delta proteobacterium | reverse complement strand
AATCTTCAAGGCTTCCTACCGGCTCTACCCATTTTCACACTAATCCCCCCTACTTTTTTAGAAAGGAGAGGTGGCGGGATTGGAAAGGAGGTAAATATACATTTAATCATTAAGTGGATAAATTGGAAGGATTCCAAGGGTCAACCCTACCTGCCCCACCCTTGGTCGGGACCGCCTGCCTGCCGGTAGGCAGGGGGCCGGCAGGCAGGGATTCAAGTGACCAAGCGGAAAAGTTGAAGATAGAATCCTCGAACTCTTTTTAAAAGAAAGGAGGCAATCAAGATGAGAAAGATCTTTTTGGGAGTCATTATTTTTACTTTCCTTTTTGTCATTGGGGTGATTCCGGGTCATGCCCAAAAGGAAGTGACCTATCTGAGTCTGGCTGATTACACCGCAGCGATTGCAGGCCTCAATGTCCCGGCGGATATGGGCTGTGAGGACTACATCAAAGACTTGAATGCCAGAGGCGGTGTGGACGGTGTAAAAGTAAAGTTTATCGGGGTGGACACCCGATACGATGTCGCAAGAGGAGTTTCCGCCTACAAAAGGTACCGTACGGAGCCCAAACTTTTGGTGGTCAATGCCATTGGCACCCCTATCGGCAAGGCCGTCGCACCCCTGACGACAAAAGATAAGTTAATCACACTCGTTCCTGGAGATGGCGAATTTCAGGCTAATCTTGGTAGGATCTTTGCTTGGGGTCCAACCTACCAGGACGCTTTTGCTGCCACCGTTGACTGGCTCCTTGCAGATTGGAAGAAGAAGGGAAAAACAGGAATGCCCAAACTCGGTTTCATCTCCTGGGATAGCGCTTATGGCAAGGAACCTCTCCGAGGCGGAAAAGAGTATGCTGAGAAGATGGGAGTGGCTATGGCTCCACCAGAGTTTTTCCCGCCAGGAACAATGGATCATACCGTTTATCTCAACCGATTGGCGAAAGCAGAGGTCAATTATATCTTCGTAGGCGGAGTAGATCCCACACCGACCAATGTGATTCGAGATGCCCATAAATTGGGTTTAACCAAAACCATCCAGTTCTTCTGTGACTATTGGGGTCCTACCTCCCTCGGTACCCGACTCCATCCTGAAGCCCTGGAAGGAACAGTGATCGGCTCTTACTATCTCCGTGGAGATGATGCCAGAAAACATCCCCTAGCAAATCTTTGGACGAAGTATGGGCGTGGAAAATTGGAAGATATGAATGAAGTCTATACCATTGGGATGGCTTGGGCCATGACATTCGAGGCAGCTCTGAAAATCGCTTTAAAAGAAGTGGGTTACAAAAAGTTGGATGGAGAAGTCATCTACCAGACCTACCAAAAACTTACAGGTGTGCAGAGGGCCGGACTCCAGGGTCCCTGTGCCTATAGTCCAACTTCTCGAAGAGGAAGTTGGGAGATCAAATTCTATCAGGTTCGAGCAGGAAAGGTTGTCTCCATATCGGATTGGATAAAGGCTCCTGACGCTGTATCCCTTCACAAATTTTAAAGAGGAGAGCTCTGAGAATTTCATGATCTGTGTAATCGTTTCATAATCTTTGTAATCAGAGATTTCCGGAATTTTTCAGAAATCTCAAGAAAGGGGGAAAATCGATGAACTCCTTCAGAAAGATAATGATTGTTCTCAGTCTCTTAATGTTCCTTTTGCCTTTAGTGGCCTGTAGCACTCTGTTTCCACCTCCAAAACCAAAAGCCACGGTGGCCGTCACTCCTGAAAAGGTGGAATTGGCATTCCCAGGCATCTTGAGGGTTCCTATTGTGTTTACAGGTACGGGGTGGAAACCCAAAGAGATGGTGGTCGTGGATATGGTCCTCCCTCCGGGTGTGCAAATGCAAGGGGTCAAACCTGGAGAGGATGTCGGGATCGCCTATGGTGAGGCAGATGATGCAGGCAATTTCAAAGGAGAGGTCCCTGCCACAGCAAAACTAAACACCCTCTTTCGAGTGGGATGGACTCCTATTCTGGCTACCGGATCCAAAAACGCTCAATCCCATTCCTCCTGGAGTCTATAAGATAAAGGCTTCAGGTGCTGACTCCGGAGCAATCGCAACAACGACATTGGAATTTGTAGCACCCGCTCAAAAAGTGAAGTAGTGTCAATTCGAGTTGATTTAGTCAATTAGGTAATTAAATGACTCAATGAACTAATGAGCCTCAATTCAACTCTGAATTTTCAATGATATTGGAAAATGCTTCGTCTCAACAGTATCGAAGTCATCTACAGTGATGTGATCCTGGTTCTGAAAGGGGTCTCTCTTGAGGTGCCTGAGGGAAAAATCATTTCTTTGTTGGGCGCCAATGGTGCAGGGAAGACAACTACCCTCAAGGCCATCTCAGGAGTCCTCTATACAGAATTAGGTGAAGGTCACGGATGGAAGCATTGAGTTTGATGGGATGAGGATCGATGGAAAAGCGCCGGAAGAGATTGTTCAGATGGGAATTGTCCAGGTGATGGAAGGCCGCCGCATGTTCGAACATCTCACGGTCGAGGAAAATCTCCGAGTGGGTGCCTATGCCCGAAAAGACAGAGAGGCCATTTTAAAGGACCTTGAATCGGTTTATCATTATTTTCCAAGGCTGAAAGACCTCAGAGGACATGTGAGCGGCTATCTCTCCGGCGGAGAAAGACAGATGCTGGTCATGGGTCGTGCTTTGATGTCCGATCCAAAGGTGATGCTTCTCGACGAACCCTCTCTCGGGCTCAGTCCTCTCCTCGTGAAAGAAATTTTCGGGATTATCAAAAAGATCAATAAAGAGGAGAGGACGTCGATCCTCCTGGTAGAGCAGAATGCAAACATTGCCCTTTCCACTTCGGACTATGGCTACATCATGGAGAATGGACGGGTCGTTTTAGATGGGCCGTCTCCCAAATTGAAGGAAAACGAGGACATTAAAGAGTTTTATCTCGGCCTCAGCCAGGTGGGAAAACGAAAAAGCTTTCGCGAAGTGAAACACTACCGCAGAAGAAAAAGGTGGCTATCTTAACCCAGACGTTGCAATAAGTCGTCAGCTCGGCAGGGTTACTGTTAGAGCCTTTAGCGGATCCTGTCGATGTGCAAGCAGTCCGGTCCGCCAACGGTGCGTGGAGTCTCACTAATTCGATGGGATCGCTCTATGACTCCGCTTCGCATTCCAATAAAACCCGCTTACAATTTGGCTACTAGTGAAGCGTTCCTGCCGGGTCTGGGTAATGCATCGATAAGCTTAACCCACCCGCTGCATCATTAAGCAATAAGGAACTGCGCAGGGGTGCCTGAAAAGTTTTTCAGCACACCTGCCCAGCCTTATTGCATTATTTATGCAACAGGTGAGTTAATGTGAGGAGGACCCATGATGAAAGAAATGATTCGAGATAAGGCGAAAGAGTTGGGAGCGGACCTGGTCAGCTTTTTAAATCTTAAAGACTACGATAGTCCGCGGTCACCGAATCCATTTCGCTACCTCCCCTCGGCCAAGTCCATTCTTGTCCTCGCTTTCAGTCCTCTCGCAGGTGCCTATCGATATGGGGAAAACACCTGGAGCAAGATGCCATCTTTTTTATATGCGGTGGAATCGGCTGGCAATACAGCCGCCTATCATTTAGGGAAATTTATGGAACGTGAATACAAAGCCGAATCTTTTCTCGTCCAGGCTCATCGGCCTTTTGAAATCGATGAAGAAACCTTTCGCTCTCCCATTGGAAGTGTTTCGCTCCGGCATGCAGCGGTTCAGAGTGGATTGGCTGTGTGGGGGAAAAACACTCTGGCCTTGACCCGAGAATATGGACCTCGTGTCATGTTTCTTGGCCTTCTCAATAGCCTCGACTTAGAATCCGACCCTCCCCTGAAAGGGTATGATCCATGTAGCACTTGTCAATATGACTGCCGATCCACCTGCCCGGGGAAAGCCTTTACAGAGGAAGGTCGTGTATTAAGTCATCATTGTGTCAAGGTGAGCCAGCCGGACGATGTGGGAAACTTTATGCGGTTTTTAATGGAATTGGCACAGAAGCCTTCCATGAACGAACGCCTGGAGATGATCAGATCTCCCCGTTTTTTCCGTCACATGCAGTATTTACAGTTTTTTATTCACTACCACTGTGATAACTGCCTTCGATATTGCCCTGGCGCTCTCGCAGACCCAGTTAAAAACTAAAGATTTCAATAGGATACGAATTTTCTTGCCATCTAACTTAAAATAGCGTATAGTTAATTTAAATCTAGTTGGAAAGAGTCCATTGTCGTTCAAAGACGGGGAAAACCGCGAAGAAACTCTAAAACAACTTCTTTGCGGTTTTTTTATTAGATGCTGATATCCTCATTGCCCGACGCAAATCTTCAGGTTTTTCATTAAGAATAAATTTAATGCAAAAAAAATGGAAAAGGGAGAAAAGTTTGGAAGAAGGGACTTTAGAAAAACCTTATCTATTTGAGTCAAGCGAAGATCCTATCCTTTTGTCCGAAGAGTTGGATATCGATATACTTGTTGAGTTACCTGGAATCGATATGGAGAATGAAAATGTCCAGCCAGCGGAAGAGGAGGAAGCTGTTGAAGTTGGATATGTGGGTCTTCCTGGAAAATGGATCGATCCTGTTCGGATTTACCTAAAGGAGATGGGATCCTTTCCGCTATTGACCCGCGAGGGAGAGGTGGAGGTGGCTAAGAGGATCGAGACCGGACAGCAAGAGGTTCTCTGTGTCGTTCTCAGCTGTCCCATTGCGATCAAGGAGATCATCAACCTTGGAAAGGCTCTACGAACTGGAAAAACCAAAATCAGTGAGATCACTAATGAGATCGAAGGTGAGGAGACCAATCTTAAAATAGAACGGTTTCAAAAAATAAGGGTCCTCCACCTCATCAATAAAATTCAGAAAGGAGAAAATAAAATTCAACTTCTCCAAAAGAAGTTGAGGGGCATGAAAAGGAAATCCTCTAAAAAGAAATTTGAGGGAGACATCATTAAGAAACAAGCTGAAATCCTGAATGCTTTTAAACGGATCAACTTAAGAGAAGAACAGATCAACAAGATCATTCAAAGGCTGAAGCAGTGGGATATTCAAATGGAAAAGGCCAAAAAGGAGGTAAAACAAATTGAGGGGAAATTAGGGATCCCTATTCAAGGAACTAAAAAATCTCTGGAGACCAAGAAGGTCAACCTAAAACGAAAAGATGTAGAGGAGATGAACAGATTCATCCGAAATACGAAGCGTAGACTAAGCAGGATGGAGGCAGAGTGTGGCCTTTCTATGGGGCACCTGAAAGAGGCGCTCAGGGCGATAGAAAAAGGAGAGGCCAAAATCAAGGAGGCGAAGGCTGAATTGATCAAGGCCAATCTGAGATTGGTCATCTCCATTGCCAAGAGATATATGAATCGGGGGCTCCAGTTTCTGGATTTGATTCAAGAGGGAAATATGGGGTTAATGAAGGCGGTGGAAAAGTTTGAATACCAAAGGGGTTATAAGTTCGGTACCTATGCCACGTGGTGGGTCCGACAGGCCATCACACGGGCCATCGCTGATCAAGCCCGTACCATACGCATCCCAGTCCATATGATCGAAGTCATCAACAAGTTGAACCGGACCTCCCGATCCCTTGTTCAGCAGATGGGAAGGGAACCTACCCTGGAAGAGATCGCCGAAAAAATGGGGGTGCCTCTTCATCACGTTCAGAAAATTTTAAAGGTCAGTAAAAAAACGATTTCCCTTGAAACCCCTGTCGGCGAGGAGGAGGATGGCCGTTTGGAGGATTTTATTGAGGATAAGGGATCCATTTCTCCCCAGGATGCAGCCATCCATTCCAATCTGGCAAAACAGACTCAAAAGGTCCTCTCAACCCTGGATAAGCGGGAGGAAAAGATTTTAAGGATGCGGTTTGGGATCGGGGAGAAACACGACCATACTCTTGAAGAAGTGGGACAGGACTTTAATGTAACACGGGAACGGATCCGGCAAATTGAAGAAAAGGCCTTGAGGAAGTTAAAACATCCCAGCCGGGCGGAAAAACTGAGAGGTTTTGTCGAAACTTAAAAAAGGAGAGAGACGATGAACATTTATGTGGGGAATCTATCATTTGAAGTAAAAGAAGAAAACCTTCAGACAGCCTTTGAAGCTTTCGGACAGGTCAGTTCAGCTACGATCGTGAGAGACAAATATAGTGGCCAACCTCGAGGTTTTGGTTTCGTCGAAATGCCTGATCAAAATGAGGCCCGGACGGCGATTGCAAACCTGAACGGAAAAGAACTCCTGGGTCGACAGATGAATGTGAATGAGGCTCGGCCTCGCCCCAGTCAAGGGGGATCTGGAGGGCGTGGGGGCCGAGGGGGAAGATCTAATTACGGTGGTAGAGGCCGTTATTAAGACTGGTCTAAAGTTTCGAAAGGGAGCATGGTTAGTAACCATTTGTTTTAACAAAGGATATGTTTGTCTAGAGTTACCCTACCCGTTTCAGAAATTTCGCGGGGTGGTAGGGCCTTAAAGCCTTAAAATGTGGTCTTTTTTATAATGTTCGGGGTAAACCTCGAATTCACCAAAAGGAAACTCCAGAATGTATTGGCTCTCTTTAGTCGATCAACCTGTAAACGGTTTCCGCCCTGCCTTCGCCGACCTGCTCGCCGAACAAGTTCTTTGGCAGGCGAGAGCGCCTGCCCTCCGCAAGGCTTCTGGAGGCGGGGCTTCGCGCAGGCAGGTTTAAAGTTTTCCCAGCCCACCTACCCGCTTTTGGGGAGGTTTTTTGCAACGTTAAGGTTACTTTTCCCATTTCAATCAGTCGCAGCAAACGAAGGGAGCAGGATGCAAAGAAGAAGACACGGTAGGATTCGTGGTTCAAGATCCCACCGTCCAAATCGCCCAAAATTTTACAAAACACTATGTTCGAGTTGTGGAAAAGAGGTGATCCTTCAAGTCCCTCCGCTTGAAGGTAAAAAACTGATGTGCCTGGAGTGTTTTAAAAAATGATCCTTTCTGTTAAAAAGTAAAGAGTTCGATCCCGCCTGAAACATTGAGCACAATGCCCGTAATGTATTTGGCTTTGTCTGAAGCTAAGAAGACAATGGCATTGGCCACATCTTCAGGCTCCCCAAGTTTTTTAAATGCAGTTCGCTTAATCAACCTTTCCCTCATCTCAGGAGAGATAAACTGAAAAGATTCTGAATTGATAATTCCTGGGCAAACCACATTACAATTAATTCCATGTCTGGCACCCTTCTAGAGCCAATGTTTTTGTAAACCCGATGATCCCTGCTTTGGTCGTAGAGTAACTGGCTTGTCCGAATCCACCAAGCGTCCCAGCCACAGAGGCCATATTGATGATCCTTCCCCACTTCTTCTCTTGCATAGAAGGCCAGACTGCTCTTGAGCAATTGTAAGTCCCTGTGAGATTGACACGAAGATCTCTCTCCCATAGCTTATCTTTCTGTTCCAATACCTGGCCGAGGTGATCCAGGGTGGCTGCATTGTTCACTAGAATATCAATGGATCCAAATTCCTTTTTAATTTTTTCAACTCCCTCTTTCACCTCTGCCATATTAGTCACATCCATCTTGACGGCAAGGGATTTCCTTCCCAAGGATCGAACATCATTGACTGTCTTCTCTGAATCGAGAATATCAGCAACCACCACATCTGCCCCTGCCTCTGCCAAAGCGAAGGCATCTGCCCTTCCAAGCCCTCTTGCACTACCAGTGACCAACGCCACTTTACCTTGTAATAACATGGCAAAACCCTCCTCTTGTAGTTCGGAGTAATTTAGTTCGGCGTTCTGAGCAGTTAAGTTCTAAACTCCGAACTCCTGCCTGCGCGTAGCCGCTTTGGCGAAAGCAGGCTGAACTCCGAACTCATCACTCGATCATATGGGTTCAAATATGATCGTGAGCTTGCCGTCGGGAAGGGTGAAGGGCGAAGCCTTCATCTTCATCCCCACCTTGATCTTTTTAATGTCTACTTTCGGAATCCAGCCCATGATTTTCAATCCGCCTTCTACCTCTAAAATCCCAATGGGACAGGGCTCAAATTGAATGCTTGAAAAAGGCATGAGAGGCTGCCGGACGGCGAAGTGCTCTGGTGGGACATGGATCTTTGTAAACGTTACAAGAGCACCCTCAGGAATAATCTGCTTCCATTCCATATCGCTGGACATACAGTCCGGGCAATCCGCTTGGGGGGGATAATATTTCTTTCCGCATTTCTTGCAAACGGTTGCCATGAATTTGCCTGCTGCCAATTCATCAACAAATCTGTTCACCTTTGTCTGTCCGATGTTAAGAGAAAAATTCTTGAAGTCCATTCTATTCCCTCCTGAAGATATGAACGGCCACCACCTGCCCAGTCCCTCCGACATTGTGAGCAAGGCCAATTTCTGCATTCTTTACCTGTCTTTCACCTGCTTCCCCTCTCAACTGTTTAGTGATCTCGACGGTCATGGAAGCACCTGTGGCTCCAATAGGATGACCTTTCGATTTCAACCCTCCATCCACATTGACAGGAATTCTTCCACCCACATAGGTCTCTTTCGCTGCCATCAGTTTCCCCCCTCCCCTTTTTCACAAAAACCCAGATCTTCATAGGCCGGATCTCCGCAATCGTGAAACAATCGTGAACGGTGGCCACGTCAATATCCGACGGCCCTACTCCTGCCATCTTGTAAGCTGTCTTGGCTGCCTCCCGAGTGGCCGGAGAGAGGTCAGGGATTCCCGATCACCGAGCCTCATTGTATCCGTGGCCAGACCAGGGCCTACAATCCAGACCGGTTTTTTGGAGATCGCCTTTGCCCTCTCTTCAGAGGCGAGGAGCACTGCAGCGGCCCCATCTGTGATGAGACTGCAATCATAGAGTTTCAGTGGGTGGGCCACCGTGAAGGAGGTGACGGCTTTCTGTAGGGTGATCGCCTTCTGCATGTGGGCAAAGGGATTCTGGCTTCCATAAAAGTGGTTCTTCACAGCCACCATAGCCATCTGCTCCTCTCTTGTTGTACCGAGTCTTGGCCATATGGGCCTGTGCGATCAGCGCATAGTAGCCAGGGAAGGTCATTCCAAACGGATACTCCCAGATCGCATCCCCTCCTCTTCCCATGATCCCAGTTGCCATGCTGGTGGAAACCTCTGTCATCTTCTCCACTCCTACGACGAGGACGACGTCAGCCACATCCGGAGGCCACATTCATCCAGCCTGTCCTCAGGGCCACACTCCCCGTTGCAACAGCGCCCTCAACACGGAAATTGGGCTTGGGATGAAAACCGATGTAGTCATGGACCTGGGCGGAAGGCTGAAGGGAGATGGAAAACTCATCCCCTGCTATCCCCGTGACCATGCTCTCGACCTCCCGAAGAGGGAGGCCTGCATCATCGAGACATGCCTTGATGGCCTCGAAGGTCAGCTCCCGGAGGGAAGCATCCGCTCTCACCCCGAACTTACCATGTCCGACTCCCACAACCGCCACTTTTCTCATGTCCCTCTCCTATCCTCTCTTTCCGATCACGGCAGCCGGCGATCGTATTTTTCTGAATCTCCCGCGTCCCTTCGTAAATCTCAGTGATTCTCGCATCCCGATAGTACCGCTCCACCTCGTATTCCAACATGTAACCGTAGCCGCCGTGAATCTGGATGGCCTCTTCGAGCTCACTTCCACGGCCACCCTCCCGGCGTACCATCTTGGCCATGGAGGTCCATTTCGGCTCAATCCTTCCCTCGGTCAAAATTCCAGCCCGCCTTGTAGACCAGACATCTGGCCGCTTCGATCATGGGTCGCCATGTCCGCCAATTTGCTGTTTTGGGTCAGCCTGAAACTCCGACCAACCTCTGGCCAAACTGTTCCCTTTTCTTAGCATAATCGAGGGCACGATCAAAAGCTCCTTGGGCAATGCCTAACGCCTGAGCTGCCACCATCACCCTGCTCTCATCAAAGAATTCTATTACCTGATAAAAACCTTTGTTGAGGTTTCCGATGAGATTTTCTTCAGGAACCCGGACTTGGTCAAAAGACATTTCTGTGGTGGAGGTCATCTTAATGCCCATCTTCTCTCCGAGATCGCTCACCTCAAATCCCTTGCTCCCCCCTTCAACAATAAGGGTCGACATGCCTCGGTAGCGTGGCTTTGCCTGTGGGTCACTCTGGCAGAGGACGATGGCGAAATTGGCGATGGCTCCATTTGAGATAAAGGTCTTCACGCCATTGATCAGATATTCCTTCCCATCTTTGACAGCTATTGTGCGGACCTCGGTGATATCGCTTCCATGATCCGGTTCGGTAAAAGCCCCTGCAGAAATGGCTTCCCCTCGTGTAATGGGAATTAGGTATTTCTTCTTCTGAGCTTCATTTCCGAATCTCAGAATG
>CAWFSX010000025.1:0-40690 GCA_963818595.1 uncultured delta proteobacterium | reverse complement strand
CCATTAAGAGCGTAGAATTGAGAATTATGAGTTAAGAGTTTTGTTTTTCATTCTGAACTCCTAACTCATAATTCATAGCTCAAGGTTTATAAGGCTCTTCCTGGAACCCCGATGTGACGGGCGATGACAATCCTTTGGACTTCTGAAGTCCCTTCTCCGATGTCGAGGAGTTTCTGGTTTCGGTAATGGCGCTCGACGGCATATTCCTTCATCAAACCATACCCACCATGGAGCTGGACGGCCTGATTGGCCACGCGATGGTACATCTCCGAGCAAAACATTTTTGCCATGGCCGATTCTTTGGAGAAAGGCCGATGTTGTTCACACAACCAGCAGGCTTTATAAAGCAGAAGCCTTGCCAACTCAATCTCCGTGGCCATGTCTGCCAACTTAAAGGCATTGACCTGAAACACTACCGATCGGCCTACCGAATTGCTCCCGCTCACTTGAATACTTAAGTGCCAATTCAAATGCACCCTGAGCACCCCCTAAACCCATGGCTCCAATGCTGAGCCTTCCTCCGTCGAGAGTGGCAAGCATCTGGTGAAATCCATCCCCCCGCTTACCGAGGAGGTTTTCCTTGGGGACCTTAACATCCGTAAAATAGAGTTCTCCTGTATTGGAGGACCTCCAGACCATTTTTCCATGCATCGTCTTCGTGGTAAATCCCGGGGTCCCATTGGGCACCAGAATGCAGGAGAGCTCGTTCTTTCCTGTCTTCACACTTGCCGGTCACTGCCTGAACGACACAGACCTTGCTGATATCGGTGGTCGAATTGGTAATAAAGATCTTTGAACCATTGATGACCCAATGATCTCCTTCCAAACGTTGCATTGGTTTTGGAAGCTCCGGCGTCTGAGCCTGCATTGGGTTCGGTCAGTCCGAAGGAAGAGAGAGACTTTCCCTGAACAGAGGTCAGGAAGCCATTTCTTCTTCTGTTCTTCATTTCCATAATAATAAATGGGAGAAATTCCCAGAGAATTTCCGGCAGCGAGCGTGGCAGCCTGAGACCCATCGATTCGTGCGATCTCTTCTACCGCAATGATGTAAGAGATATAGCCCACATTGCTTCCACCGTATTCCTCAGGAACAAAGGGACCAAAAAGTCCGAGATCTCCCATCCGCTTGGTCAAGGTATAGGAGAATTCTTCTTTGTCATCCAGTTCCTGAGCAATGGGAGCAATCTCCTTTTCCGCAAAGTTTCGGACCATCTTTCGAAGCATCTGCTGTTCTTCGTTCAGATCAAAATCGAGTGCCATGAGAACCTCCGGATTAAAGTTCACAAGAGTCATAGGGCAAGGGCATAGGAATCAGATTGCAAATTTACCCGAACCCTATGCTCTATGCTCCTGAGCTATGCTTTTTTTCATAGGGTACCCAGCAATAATCGAGCACCGTATTCGTAGGGTTTTTCGTCCTGAATTGAGCCTTGACCTTCATCCCGATATAGGGTTTTCCATACAGCAAATAACTTTTCGGAATGGTCGCCAAGCCCGGGAGCTCCACATCGACTTGCCAGTATGGAGTGGAAAGCTCAATGCCAATTCCAGCATAAACGACCTCGGTAAAGGTATAGATCTTCCCGATCACCGGATTGGGTAAAGTCTTCCACTTCATTTCGGTATGGCAGTCCGGGCAATGGGCCCGCGGCGGAATCCAGAGGCGGTTTTCCGGGCAGCTCTTGTTTGGACAACGGGTGGCTCGCAATTCTCCTTTTCTGAGGCCTTCGAAAAAAGGAGATAACAATCCATAAGTATGGACATGAGTGAGTGATCGAGGCCATTCAATCACTGTGGCCGGTTCTTTCTGACGTATTTTAGTCACTTGACCTATAAATTTTATCTGGTCTTTTCCCTTTGTCTGAACCTTTTTCTTTGTACTGTTCTCTTTTTCTTTACCATCGATTCTATCCTCCTTTACCCTGTATCATTAGATACACAGTAATATTAATCATATCAAAAGCTGTCATTCCTGCCCCGATTTTCATCGGGATGAACTCCAGCAGGAATCCAGGAAAATACTGGATCTCCGGGTCAAGCCCGGAATGACAAACTAAACAGGACTCATATCGTCATCTATGAACATGTGTCCGTTTACCAGCTCTTTCTGAGAATGCCAACGGTTACATGGGAACCTACACCTGCATGGGAGACCCACAGGGCCTGTTTACTATTTTTAGGGATCTGCAAGCTCTGCCAATCCTTGGGTTTCTGTTTCCCCCATTTCTTCCAGATCTTGGGATCACCGTGAAACTTGTCGTACTTTTGCTGTAACTGCCAGAGACACTCAGCGGCCTGGAAGATACCTGTTGCCCCTACGGCGTGCATCGTTCCAATCAGTCCACCCGAAAGGTTGGAAGGGCATTTTCCAGGTTTCCCTGTATTGGGATTGATGTAATAGGCATCTCCGGACTCAATATAATCTTGTTCCTGACCATAGGGCCTGAGTCCGATATCTCCATAGGTCTGAAGATCACTGATGGTAAAGGCATCGTGAAGCTCTACCAGATCCATATCCTCGAGGGGATTTTGGATGCCAGCCATACGATAGACCAGCCAGGCTGCAAATCGGGATGCTAAGAAACTCTCAAATCCTGGATAACGGGCTCCCTCTTTACCATAGAGATCTTTGTACAGCTCTGGAGTTTCATGTGGAAGTAATGGAACCTCCATATGTCGGCGGTCAGCCACCCGTAAGGTATGGGTTCCACCACAGATAAATAGTTCACAGGGGTGGTCAGTTAACTTGTAGGCTGTTTCTTCATCACAGACCAGTACACAGGCTGCCCCAGCGCTCATGGCGCAGCATTCAAGGAATCGCAGCGGATAGGCAGACATGGGGCTGGCCAAGACTTCCTCGACCGTATATTTTCCTGGTTGTTGGGCATAAGGAGAAGAACAGGCATAGAGATGGTTTTTAACAGCTATTTTGGCTCGGGTGACTTCGGATACGTTAAAGGTCTCGGCAAAGCGGTTTGCCATGGGGGCATAATAGGATGAGTAGATCCGGCCCAGACGGGTTTCGAAATCCTTACAGGCCGCTGTGGCAATATAATAGTTACCGGTCCGGGTATCCACTTCGTCCATCCGCTCCCAACCCGCAGCAAGTGCCACATCGGCATAACCCGAAGCCACTGCCATCGCTGCAGCAAGGATGGCTGAACCTCCGGTAGCCCCTCCTGTCTTGATACCTAAATTATGAAGAGGGTCCAACCCAAAATAGTCATGGATCTTAGCCTCACAGAGCAGTTGGTCCTGGAAGTGGTCGGCGAACTCACCATAGGTGGCAAAGTTGATCAGGCCCTTGACCTCCAAGGGGTCCATTTTTAAGTCATTATCCTCTAACATATTCTTGAAGGCCATCATAGCCAGCTCTTCCAGTTTATATTCGGGAAAATATTTTTTATAGGCCGTTGTTCCTCCGGCCACGATAAAAACCTTTCGATTCCATTTAGGAATCCTTAAATTACCTTCTTTAAATGTTATCATCCTTGTCCCTCCTGAAATGTAGAATAGTGTTTTGGACAATTGATCGATTAACGTTTGATTTCCCCCTTTCTCAAACTTTGAACTTTGAACTTTGAACTTCTAAAACCTTCACCCCCCTTCTTTTAAAGTTTTGGTTCAAGTATTTATATTTACCAAATTGGCAAACGCCTATGATTTTATAATATTTTAACTCGATAAATTCTGTTACACTATATCATAAAAACCACTTAACGTAAACTGTAAAATTCAATGAAAAAAAATAAAACTCAGCCTACCCGAACGACCCCCTAACTTATTAACTTTAAAATGTTATTTTCTTGGTTTGATGTTTTTTCTAACCCAGTTTACAGCCTCTTCGATAGAAGTTCCGGGAGTGAAGATCCCTTTCACTCCTGCTTGGGTGAGTGCAGGGAGATCCTCTTCAGGAACAATTCCCCCTCCAAAGACAATGATATCCTCTGCACCTTTTTCCTTAAGAAGTTCGATCACTCTCGGGAATAGGTAGTCATGGGCTCCGGCCAAGACTGGATAATCCGATCGCATCCACATCTTCCTGAATGGCGGCCGCAACAATCTGCTCAGGCGTCTGATGGAGTCCTGTATAGACCACCTCAAAACCGGCATCCCTGAAATCCTCTTGCAATCACTTTGGCTCCCCGATCATGTCCATCCAAGCCAGGTTTGGCAATGAGAATTCGAATCTTCCGTTCCGGACTCATGCTTCCTCCCCACTCATTTCAGCCCTAAAGGGCTGAGTTCGTAACTTAGGGCTTCAGCCGTGATGTATTTCGCACTTCCGCATTCTAGATTCCGCAATTTTAGAAGTACCCCGGATCTGAATATCGGCCAAAAACATCTCTCCACACATCACAGATTTCCTGGATGCTCGCATATTCCCTGACGGCATTGATAATATGAGGCATGAGATTCTCTCCATTTTGAGAAGCCATTCGAATCTGATGGAGGTGTTCTTTTACTTTATGATTGTTCCTCGTCTGTTTCACCTCACGAAGCCGTCTCAATTGCCTTTCTTCGATCTCTGGTTTCATCCTCCAGATCGTAATGGAAGGATGCTCTGTGGCATATTTATTGACACCGACCACCACCTTTTCGCCGGAGTCAATCTGTCTCTGATACTTGTAGGCAGAATCAGCCACCTCAGCTTGAGGGAACCCTCGCTCAATGGCTGCAACCATTCCTCCCATTTCATCAATCTTCCGGATATATTCCCAAGCCTGTTCTTCCATCTGATGGGTCAGGGCTTCAACAAAATAAGAACCTGCCAGGGGGTCGATCGTATTGGCTACTCCTGTTTCCTCTGCGAGGACTTGTTGTGTCCGTAAGGCAATCGTGGCGGCTTCCTCGGTGGGGATGGCATAGGTCTCATCCAGAGAATTCGTGTGGAGGGAATTGGTTCCCCCCAATACAGCAGCCAATGCTTCATAGGCAGTGCGTACGACATTGTTATAAGGTTGTTGCGCGGTCAAGGAACAGCCGGCGGTTTGGGTGTGGAAACGGAGCATCCAAGAACGTGGATTTTTTGCCATGAAGCGCTCACGCATGATCTTTGCCCAAATCCTCCGGGCGGCTCTGAATTTGGCGATCTCTTCAAAAAAATCAATATGAGAATCGAAGAAGAAGGAGAGCCTCGGAGCAAAATCATCTACATTCGAGGCCTCTCTCCATCGCAGCCTCCACATAGGCAATTCCATCGGCTAAAGTGAAGGCGAGTTCTTGAACTGCTGTGGCTCCCGCTTCACGGATATGGTAGCCACTGATGCTGATCGTATTCCAACGGGGAACCTCCTTCGTGCAATATTCGATGGTATCCACAATAATCCGAGCGATGGTTTCGGTGGAAGCATGAAGGTTTTCTGGGCGATGAATTCCTTCAGCATATCATTTTGGATCGTCCCTCCAATTTCCTTTTTGCTGACCCCCTGTTTCTCCGCCACCACAATGTACATGGCCAGTAAGATCGAAGCAGGCTGGATTGATGGTCATGGAGGTGGTGACTTTGTCCAGAGGAATTCCTTCAAAGAGAATTTCCATATCCTTCAATGTATCAATGGCCACACCACATTTTCCAATTTCCCCTCTGGACATTGGAGAATCGCTGTCATAGCCCATGAGCGTAGGGTAGTGGAAGGCAATGGATAGACCCGTTTCACCATGATGATAACAGATAATGGAAACGCTTGTTTGTTTCCTCCGGGCCTCCCAAGCCAGAGAACATTCTCATGGTCCAGAGCCTTCCACGGTACATGGAGGGCTGGACTCCTCGGGTGAACGGATAGACGCCCGGAAAGCCAATGTCTCGTGAGTAGTCGATGTCTTGAGTATCTTCCGGGGTGTAAAGACCTTTGATCTCAAGATCGGAGACCGTGGTGAACCGAGAGAGACGTTCAGGGGTTTCGCAGAGGATTTTTGACAAATCCTCTATCCACTTTTTCTTCTCCTCTTCCACTTTTTTAAGTTTGTCTTCTTTGAACATGCGTCATCCCCCTCTGAAATGACCAATAAACAATGCAAAATTATCATTACAAAATTAGCATTTTAAGTAGATTTTTTCCATTGCTAACTTTTCATTGCTAAATTTGCAATTTGCATTGAGTTTTAGATTTCAATGCCTTCCCGAGCGGGCACCCCTTTATCATAATAGTGTTTTCTATCCACCATATCCGTCACTAAATCGGCTTTCTCCAGAATTTCGCGCCTCACATTCCGACCTGTGAGAATGAGTTCTATTTCCTCCGGTTTGGAATCGATCAGATGTAGAATTTCAGCTATGGGAATGAGACCATAATCAACAGCCAGATTGATCTCATCAAGGATCACGATGTTATATTCTCTGTTTTCGATCGCTTTTCTCGCCATTCCAAATCCCTCTTGAGCCAACTGCAAGTCCTTTGGATCTGGATTAGATTTTGAGATAAATGTTTCTCGACCGACCTGTTTTATTGTTAGATAGGGGGCGAGCTTCTTAGCGGACTCCAGTTCCCCGTCTTGGACATTCCCTTTCATAAATTGAATCATCAACACCTTCAAACCATGGCCGACCGCCCTGAGGGCAAGTCCTAAGGCCGCCGTGGTTTTACCTTTCCCATTTCCGGTATAGACTTGGATTAGACCCTTTTTCATTTAAACCACTCAATGCAAAATGATCAATTTCCAATTAGCATTTCAAAATTTTACAACTCTTAACTCCCAACTCCGAACTCTGAACTCCGACCTCTGAACTAACAAACTTCTCTAATCTGCGCGATAATCTGTTCTGTCTTAAAGTGCTTGAGACTGATGGCCCCTGATGGACAAGCTGCATTGCAGGCTCCACATCCCTTACAAAGGGCCTCATTCACTGTCATCACTTTACGATAGGAGTCCATCTTCAGGGCTCGAAATTCACAGACTTGTTCACAAAGGCCGCACCCTGCACAATAGGTAGCATCCACAACAGAGGTGATCGGTTCAATCCTCACCCTGCCCGCAAAGAGGGGGATGGTGGCTCGAGAAGCCGTTCCGTGAGCTTGGGCAATGGTATCGGAGATATCTTTTGGCCCTTGACAGGTGCCAGCCAGAAAAATCCCATCGGTAGCTGTATCGAGAGGCCTCAGCTTTGGATGAGCCTCTAAATAAAATCGATCCGGTCCTTGGGAGAGTTTGAGAAGGCTTCTAATATGGTCCGCATCTTTCCTCTGTGTGAGACCTGTTGCCAAAACAATCAGGTCTGCCTCCTCTTCATAAGGTTCTCCCAAGAGTTCATCCTCTGCCTTCACGATCAATTTCCCGGATTTTTGATAAATCTCTGAGGGGATTCCCTTCCGATAAAAGATCCCCTTTTTCTGTACCTGCTCATAAAATTGTTCACAACCTTTTCCAAAGGCCCTAATATCAATATAGCAAATGGTGACCTGCGCCCCCGTCAGTCGATCCTTGATGAGATGGGCCTGCTTGGCTGTAAACATGCAACAGACCCTGGAGCAATATTCATTGCCCACGGTTTTATCACGCGACCCCACACATTGAATGAAGACGATCTTTTTCGGTTCCTTTCCATCGATCAGAATTTTTCCCTGGGTGGGGCCACTTGCAGAGAGCAACCGTTCAAGTTCAAGAGCTGTAAGTACGTTTTTGTATCGGCCATACCCAAATTCGGGTTTAAGGTTTGGGTCAAAAACGTCATATCCCGTAGCCACCACGATCGTCCCGATATCAACCTGGAATTCCATCCCCACTTCTTCAAACTGGACGGCTCCTTCAGGACAGACCTCTCTGCACTTTCCGCACTCCCCTTTCTGGAGAAAGAGGCAGTTTTTTGAATCGATGAGATAGCTGAAGGGAATCGCATTGGGGGAGGGGAGATAGATAGCCGTTCTCTCTGTTAATCCCATATTAAATTCGCTCGGAACTTTGACCGGGCAGACTTCTTCACACTTTTTACAACGGTTGCACTTCTCCGGATTCACGTATCGTGGGTCATGTTTTATCTTAGCTTTAAAATTGCCTACAAACCCTTCGACTTCCTTCACTTCGCTATTGGTGAGGAGGTGAATCAGAGGATGATTTGCCGCCTCCTCCATTTTGGGCAACAGGATAGAGGAGGTTTCCTCTAAATTTGGAAAGGTTCGATCGAGCTGGGAAAGATGGCCGCCGATGGTGGGAGATTTCTCGACCAAATAGACTTCAAAGCCTGAATGGGCAATGTCAAGACTGGTCTGAATTCCTGCAATACCACCTCCGATCACCAAGACCGATGGGGTCACACCGACTTCATTTTCTTCCAAAGGTTCATGGAGGGATACCTTTGCGACGGCAGAGGCGATCAGCTCCATCGCCTTTTTCGTCCCGGCTTCTTTGTTGGCATGAACCCAGGAACACTGTTCACGGATATTAGACATTTCAAAAAAGTAAGGGTTGAGGCCAGCGGATCGAACAGCATTTCGATAAGTGTTTTCGTGCATTCTCGGAGAGCAGGCAGCGACCACTACCCGATCGATCCCTGAATTTTTGATATCATTTTTAATCAGATCCTGACCGGGATCGGAACACATATACTGATAATTCCGGGCCATGGCGACATGGGGAAGGGTTTGAGTGAAGGCCGTCACCTTCTCGATATCGACGGTGGCCGCAATATTAATCCCACAATGACAGATATATACGCCGATCTTCATCGCTTCATCGCATAGGGCATAGCGTCCCCTCACCCTTCCCCTCTCCCCACAGGGGAGAGGGATAGGGTGAGGGGGTTAACTCCGAACTCATGACTCCGAACTCCGAACTTTTGTTTCTCTTCCTTTGGCAAGAATGGCGCAGGCTAAAGAAGCGGCACCGCTTGCCTGAGCCACTGTATCTGGAATGTCCTTCGGCCCCTGACAACATCCCGCAAGAAAGATGCCTTCTACCTTGGTCATGATGGGATCGAGGCCAGGAGCCTCCGCATAAAATTTATCAGAAGAGTTCTCGAGCCCGAGCATATTTTTTAGAACATCATCTTCTTTTCGGGGAACAAGTCCCGAGGCTAAGACGACTAGGTCTGCTTCCAATTCAAAAGGTTCTCCTAAAAGAGTGTCCTCCCCCCTGACCACCAATTTTCCATTTTTACGAAAAACCTCGGATGGATTTCCTCTCCGATAAATGATTTCCTCCTTTTGAACCCTTTCGTAAAATTCTTCAAATCCTTTTCCAAAGGCCCTTACGTCCATATAAAGGACTGTGATGTGGGCTTCCGGAATCTTATCCCTGAGAAGGTGGGCTTGCTTGGCTGTAGACATGCAGCAGACTCTGGAACAATATTCATTGTCCACCGTTTTATCCCTCGACCCTACACAGTGGATGAAGACTATCTCCTTGGGCTTCTTTCCTTGAATCAGAATCTCACCTTTCGTGGGACCCGAGGCAGAACAAAGCCTCTCCAATTCAAGACCGTGAAGGATGTTTGGATAGACCCCATATCCAAATTCAGGTTTTTTCTTCGCATCGAATGGATCAAATCCGGTTGAGAGAACAATCGCTCCGACATGAAGTTCAATAATCTCTTCCTTCATCCCATAAACAACGGCTTTGGGTTGGCAGTATTTGGCACATTCTCCGCAATCCGAACAACCTCCACAGTTGAGACAACGCTTTGCCTCTTCAATCGCTTCTTCTGATGTGAGGCCTGAACCGAAAGGTTTGACCATATCGGGTGGGGTTTCCCTTTCTTTTCTTTTTGAATCGGGAAGGGTGCTTTGGACAGGTGAAATCTGCCTTCCTTCTCCTTCCCTTCCTTCTATCAGGTCTTCCCCACGGAGGTAGCGATCAATCGAGATGGCCGCCCTTCTTCCCTGAGCCATTGATTCAACAATTTGTCCAGGGCCAGTGACTGCATCTCCTCCTGAGAAAACCCCTTTCAGGTTGGTCTCAAGGGAAACGGGATCGACCTGAAGCATTCCCTTCGGACCTCTTTTTAGCCCTTTGAAAATGCGAGTCATTGAATCTACACCAGCCGTGCCGACACCCACAAAGATGGCATCAAAAGATTTAAGAAGGGTTTCGTGGGAGATATCCTTTCCCACTTCAGTCTTGAGACGGATCTCCATCCCCATTCTGTTGAGGATGGAGAGATCTTTCTCAATCACCCCCCTCGGTAAACGATAGGATGGGAAACCATAAGTGAGGAGGCCACCCAATTCATTCCGTGATTCAAAAAGAGTGACTTGATAACCCAATCTTCTTAGATCATAGGCAGCAACCAATCCGGATGGACCTCCACCGATAATGGCAACCTTTTGGTCTATTCTCCTGGGAAGGCGTAAATTCAAACTCAGGTTCTTCGACTTGATCGACGAGAAATCTTTTCAGATGGCAAATGGAGATGGGGTGATCCTCTTCAATTCGCTTACACTCCCTCTCGCAGGGGTGAGAACAAGCATAGGCGAGAATTCCTGGAAAAGGAAGTTTCTCTCTCACCAGGGCAAGGGCCTCTTTAAACTTGCCCTGAGAGATGAGCGCTACGTATCCCTGAGCGTTACAATGGAGAGGGCAGGTGGCCGTGCAAGGAGGGATTCCTCTCCGGTCGATGGTATATTTGAGGGGGACGGCTTGAGGGAAGGGGACGTAGATCGCCTTTCTCTTTCCAAGCCCCATATCAAATTCATTGGGGAGTGTGACAGGACACTGTACCACACAATCTGCACAGGCCGTGCATTTCGTTACATCCACATAACGAGGTTTCTTCCTGAGGATCACCTTGAAATGTCCAGCTTTACCTTCAATATGGACCACCTCAGAATAGGTGAGGAGGTTGATGTTGGGATGGTTGGCCGTATCTACCATCTTGGGTGTGATGATACAAGCGGAACAGTCAAGAGTCGGGAAGGTCTTGTCCAGCTGGGCCATATGGCCACCAATAGAAGGATCCTTCTCCACCAGGTGGACCTTGAAACCCTTCTCAGCGATGTCCAAGGCAGCCTGCATCCCTGCAATACCGGCACCAATGACCAGAACCTCAGGGATCACATCCTGCATCTTTTCTTCCATCCTCAACCCTTCTTTAGAAGTTTCATCCATTTAAATGGAATGATGGAATATTGGAAATTATCGGAAGAATGGAACACTGGAATATTGGAATATTGAGTTTTGATTAAAAATAGATGTTTTTCCCATTATTCCATCATTCCAATTTCCACTATTCCAAAAGTCCCATCCATTATTCCAGTCTTTCAATATTCCGGCTATTTGAGCTTCCCAATCAATGCTGAAGCAATCGTATTTTTCTGAATCTCTTTTGTCCCCTCGTAAATTTCTGTGATCTTGGCATCTCGATAGAAACGCTCCACCTCATATTCGGTGATGTACCCATAACCTCCAAAGATTTGAATGGCTTCATCAGCCACCTCCACGGCTGTTCTTCCTGCAAACATCTTGGCCATGGAGGTAAGCTTCGGATCAATTCTTTTCTGGTCATAGTTCCAAGCCGCCTTATAGGTCAGAAGTCTGGCCGTTTCAATCTTTGTGGCCATATCCGCCAATTTGTGTTGGGTGATCTGGAAATCGACCAGTTTTTTCCCGAACTGTTCCCTCTGTTTGGCGTAGTCCAGGGCCCGATCAAAGGCTCCTTGGGCGATTCCAAGAGCTTGGGAAGCGATCTCGATTCGGCTTTCATCGAAGAATTCGAGGACCTGATAGAATCCTTTGTTTTCCTCGCCGAGAAGATTGGTCAAAGGCACTCTGACCTCGCTAAAGGAAAGTTCAGCTGTTGAAGTCATGCGAATGCCCATCTTGGGCATGATCTCTGTTGCGTCTAAGCCTTTAGTCCCTTTTTCAACAATAATTGTACATTGCCCTCGATAAGGAGGTTTTGCATTAGGATCAGTTTGACAAAGAACGACAAAGAAATCCGCGAGACTACCATTGGTGATAAATGTTTTGGTCCCATTGATCACAAAAGAATCCCCTTGCTTTAATGCCGTGGTTGACATGGTGGTAATGTCACTTCCGTGGTCAGGTTCTGTATAGGCACCTCCAGAGATGAATTCTCCCTTGGCGATAGGGATAAGATATTTCTTTTTTTGTTCATGCGTTCCAAAACGAAGAACGACTTCAGAGGAAAAATCAGCCAAACTCAGCGCCACGCCAACCCCAGAGTCTTTCCGGCAAAATTCCTCAACGATGAGGATGTTTTCGAAGACACCATAACCCTGTCCTCCGTATTCCTCAGGGAAGTGAATGCCGATAAAACCCAACTTGGCCGCTTTCTTCCAGACCTCTTTAGGAAAGGTATGGGTCTGTTCCCATTCCAGAATCTTTTCCTTATCATATTCGCCCTGGATGAATTCCCTGGCTGCCTTCTGGATATCCTTCTGTTCTGCTGTCAATTCAAAATCCATAGTCAACCTCCCGGTGGAAGGGTGGAATGATGGAATGTTGGAATATTGGGTCAATAAACCCACTTATTTTTTGTCTTCCAGTCTTCAATTATTCCAGTATTCCGATATTCCCTATTTCTGTTTCAGTCCTTTTACCTTATCTTTTAAGACTGGGACGATTTTAAATAAGTCGGCCACAATCCCGTATTGGGCGGCGCTGAAGATAGGAGCTTTTGGGTCTTTATTAATAGCGATCACTGTGCCTGCACCTTTCATCCCTGCAATATGCTGGAAAGCACCGCTGATACCAATAGCAATGTAGACCTTTGGTTTCACTGTTTTACCAGAAGTCCCTACTTGACGGTCCTTGGGTAACCACTTCTTATCCACCACGGGCCTGGAGCAAGAGAGGGTCCCTCCTATGGCATCAGCAAATTCTTTGATCATCGGGATATTTTCGGCTTCTTTAATTCCCCTTCCTATAGAGACCAAAATATCGGCCTGTGTAATATCGACTTCTCCTACAGCGGCTTCCACATACTGGAGAAAACGTTTGGCCAGACCTTCATCCGTTAAGGGCGAAGGAATTCTCACTAATTCACCTGGAAGAGCCTCTTTTTCGATAACAGGGAAAGCCCCAGAACGAAAGGTCACCATGTAAGGTCCTTTTTTCAGAAAGGAGACCGTCGCATTGACTTTTCCTCCATAGAGCTGGCGGGTAAGGGAAAAGGCCTCTCCGGCTGCATCCATTCCAATGCAATCCGTTGCCAGGGGCATCTTTAAATGAGCCGCCAGTCCAGGAGCAAAGTCCATTCCCATGGCTGTATGTCCGATCAGGGTGAGCAAAGGTTTCCTCTCGGTGATCAGTTGGGTCAGAACTTTCTCATAAGTTTCTGAGTTATAATTTTCGAGACGGTCATCTTCGATGAGAAGAACTCTATGGGCTTTGGGTTTGAGGGCCTCAGCGATTTGGCCCACTCCCTTGCCCAAGAGAGCGACTCCAATCTCCGCACCCATGCTCTCTGCCAGTTGTCTCCCTTTGGAGAGCATCTCCCATGTCACATCCCTCAATTCCCCACGTCGATGTTCTGCTAGGACGATGATCTCTTTCATCAGGCGAGCCCTCCTTTATCTTTCAGAATATCGAAAACTTTCGATGCGATCTCTTCAGGTTTTCCCTCCAGCATCTCCGCTCCTTCACCCACTGGAGGAAGGAAGATCTTTTCCAATTGGGTATCCGACCCGGAGAGTCCAACCTCCTCAGCCTTCAGATTGAGATCGGAAGTACCAAGAGCCTTAATCTCTTTTTTGGCTACCTTTCGTATGCCCATGATGGAAACGTATCGGGGTTCATTGATTCCAGTCTGGATGGTGAGGACCGCGGGAAGGTCAATTTCATATACTTCCTCTAAACCCCCTTCCAATTCTCGATGGACCTTCACTTTCTTGTCTTGGACTTCGAGACGGTTGACTAAAGCGGCGTGAGGGATTCCAAGAAGTTCAGCCAGGACGACCCCCACTTGTCCGTATCCATCATCTTCGGCCTGAGTGCCTGCGAGAATGAGATCATAAGGAATTTTTCGAATGGCCTCTGACAAAATCTTTGCCGTGACAAAACCATCTGAACCATCGAAGGCAGGATCGGTCAACCGGATGGCATCATCCGCTCCCATGGCCAGGCATTTTCTAAGAGATTCATTTGAATCTTCTCCTCCAATGGAGAGAACCGTTACGGTCCCGCCTAATTTTTCCTTGAGCAGGATAGCCTCTTCGATCGCATAACCGTCCCATTCGTTGAGATCGAAGGCGAGCCCGCTTTTATCAATGTCTTTCCCTGATTTTCCGATGGAAACATCGGCATCCGCCGTTTCCGGAACCCTTTTGATACAGACGACAATGTTCATTCAGTTTCCTCCTTTCCGTAGTCTTTCAACTTTTACCGAGGAGATACCTCCCTCGTCAATGAGAATACAGGGGTAAGGGGCGATGATCACCCCTGAAATAGGTTTAGAAGAATATTTCACTTTTATCTGCAAAGATCGACCCTGGGAGGTAGATACCTGTACCATTTCTCCTTCTTCGATCTTGAGACAATGAGCATCTCCTGAATTCATTTCCAAATAAGATTTTTCTGAAACAGTTTTCAAGGCATCGCTTTTTGAACTGAGAAGACCGGATTGGAAGAGAGAGGGTCTTTGGATGAGGTGGAAAGGATATTCTTTAGGTTGAGGTTGAGGATTTCTCTCCTCCAATGGAATCAACTTGGCCTTCCCCAAAGGGAAACCATTGGAATAGAGGTAGGGGGAACCCTTTGGCCATTGCTCCCCATCCTGAATCTTTTGGTAATAAGGTAAATCACGACCGATCTCTTCAAAGACCTCCTCCGAGGTTTCTCCTGGAATGGGACCTTCAAGAAGGCGAAGCAAGGAAAGAAAAATGTCAAAATCCGATTTTGATTGGGAAAGGGGTGGACGGAGAGGATTCAACTTTTGAACCCTTCGCTCCAGATTTGTGAATGACCCTCTTTTTTCTACAAAAGAACAAGCAGGAAGAACGACATGAGCCATCTCTGCTGTTTCTGTCATAAAAGGGTCTTGAACAATAAGTAAAGGAATTTTTTCTAAGGCTTGTCTCCCTAAGGTAAGAGAGGAGGCGAGAGGGTTTTCTCCGATGAGATAGAGGGCCTTTAATTTTTCTTCCCGAGCCTTTTTTAAAAGATCTTTTCTTCCATCTCCTTCCCCTTCGGAAAGAGAGTCCCATGTCCACCGCTCCTTGAGCATTGCATTTTTCCAAGAGGACAAGAATGCCACAGGATTCTTTTCCCACGTGGCCTGTAACGAGGGCAAGGTTAGAGGAAGCGAGGGTGATCTCTTTTGGATCGAGATGTGACCAAAGGCCAGATCCAATCAGAATCATTGCCCTCTTTGCTTGGGCATAGGCTCTTGCTGCTTTTTGAACTTCTTTTTGATTTGACTCCGTTATTCCAGATGTTTCAGGTTGGAAAGTAAGGATCTTCTCCTTGAGTTCTTTTATTCCTTCCGTCTTCCCTTCGATGAAATCTTTATCTTCAAGACCCTCTTTGAATATCGTTTGAATCATTAAGTTGATCAAGGAGACTTCCATCCCCGGCCGATCCAGAAGAGCGATGGCTGGAGGAAGGAGCGGAGAAATATGTGTCGCCTGAGTGAGGCTGATATCATAGCTCCCCAGCACGATGAATTGAGCTTTATTTCGTCGAATGGCCAGATGGATTTCGTTCTTAATAATGGGGTGTGTCTGAGCCGGGTCCACCCCGATGACGAAGATGCAATCTGCATTGCGGATCTCTCGGATCGAGTTGGTCGAAGCCGCCATGCCCAATGTCTTTGCCAATCCTTCTGTCAGTCCACGAGTGGACCTTTCGCCACTGTGGACGATTTGATTCGTTCCAATAGCATTCCGAAATAATTTTTGGAAAAGATAGTATTCCTCATTGGTCAATCGACTTGATGCCATGCCAGCAATGGCCTCTGGGCCATCTTGATCTTTGATGGTTTCGAGTTTCTGCGCCACATATCGGAGGGCGTCCTCCCAGGATGCCTCTTTAAAAGTTCCGTTGACCCTCAAGAGTGGCGCCTTAATTCTCTCCGGGTGGTCAACGACGTCCCATCCGAATCGGCCCTTGACGCAGAGGTTTCCATCACTCGGGCCCTTCTCAGGTCGGTACGACTCGATTCCGAGATCGGAAAAGACACGTTTGATCTCTCCATTCCTCGAGCCTATCGTAAGAGAACATCCGCATGCACAGTAAGGGCAGGGCGTTGTGGTCTCTTTTAATTCCCACGCCTTAATCGCGTAGTCAAAACGATCACTCGTAATCGCACCCACCGGGCAGGTGTCCATGCATTGACCGCAAAATTCGCATTGGAGGGGGCGGTGAAAATCGGTGTCGATCAATGTTTTGATTCCTCTTTTTGAGAAAGAAAGCTCTCCCACGCCCTGAACTTCATCGCAGATTCGAACACACCGGCCACAAAGGATACATTTATCCGAATCCCTCTGGAGAAGAGGGGAACGATCATCCGGGGGAGAAGAGATGCGTTCCCAAGGATAGAGCGTTTCTTCCACTCCATATTCATAAACCAACCTTTGAAGTTCGCATTCGCCTTCCTTTTCGCACCTTGGGCAGATCATCGGATGGTTGAGCAAAATGAATTGAAGTTGGAGCTTTCTCGATTCTAAAATTTCTGGAGAATGAGTGAGTATCTCCATTCCATTTTTTGCAGGGGTGAAACAGGATGGGAGGAGGTCTGATTTTCCTTTCTGCTGGACCACGCAGAGGCGGCAGGCACCAAAGGGAATGAGCCTTCGATCATGGCAGAGGGTGGGGATTTGAATGCCAGCAAGTTGAGCGGCCTCGAGGATGGTACTGCCCTTCTCAACGGTTACTTCGATTTCATCGATCTTTAGTTTAATGATCTGTTTTGCCATAATCTGCCGAGAAATAATGGAATATTGGAAGAATGGAACAATGGAATGATGGGAAAAATTAAAATCTAAGTCGTATTGATTTAAACCCAATATTCCAATATTCCAACATTCCAGTATTCCAATACTCCATGGTTTATTCGATCGCCTGAAACTTACACGCCTGGATACAAGACCGGCAACGGACGCATTTTTCTAGGTTGATGGCGGCCGGTGTCTTTTTCTCCCAGGTGATCGCATCCATCGGGCATGCCTTCTTGCAGAGACCACACATCTTGCACTTTTCTGGATCTACCCTAAAATGAATGAGATCCACACAGACCAGGGCAGGACATCGCTTGTCTCGAATGTGTGCTTCATATTCATGTCGGAAATAGCGAATCGTGGAAAGGACAGGGTTCGGAGCTGTTTTTCCCAAACCGCAGTGGGAACTTTCTTTGATATGGTGACCCAGTCGTTCCAGTCTTTCGACATCCTCCATTGCTCCTTTACCCTCGACGATCCGGTTCAAAATATTGAGCATGACCTTCATTCCCACACGGCAGGGAACACATTTTCCACAGGATTCGTCCACAGAAAAGTCTGTGAAGAACCGGGCTGTATCCACCATGCAGGTGTCATCGTTCATCACGACCAGACCCCCGGAACCCATCATGGCTCCTGCTTCATCGAGGGAGTCAAAATCCACCTCGATATTTAAAAGGGATGCCGGAAGGCAGGCTCCAGAAGGACCTCCTATCTGAACCGCCTTAAATTCTCTTTTCTCCGGAATTCCGCCTCCGATGTCAAAGACAATTGTTTGGAGTTTCGTCCCCATAGGGACCTCAATGAGGCCGACATTATTGATTGTTCCTGTAAGGGCGAAGACCTTTGTCCCTTTCGATCCTCCTGTTCCTAAAGAGGCAAACCACTGCCCACCCTTTAAAAGGATCAAAGGCACATTGGCAAAGGTTTCTACATTGTTGAGAACGGTCGGTTGTCCCCATAATCCTGCTTCAGTGGAACGGGGTGGTTTAATCCTCGGCATCCCTCGTTTTCCTTCCAAGGAATACATCAAAGCAGTGGATTCTCCACATACAAAGGCCCCGGCCCCGGGGTAGATACTGATATCAAAATCGAAACCAGAACCCAGTATCTCTTTTCCCAAAAGCCCGTAGTTTCTGGCCTGCTCAATAGCGATGTTAAGTCGATGAATAGCGAGAGGATACTCTGCCCTGACATAGATGTGCCCTTGGTGAGCATCCAGGGCGTAACCACAAATGGTCATCCCTTCCAAAACGGAGTGAGGATCGGCTTCCAGGACGGAACGATCCATAAAGGCCCCTGGGTCTCCTTCATCCCCATTACAGATGATATATTTGGGGAACGAATCATAACGCCGTCCCTCTTCCCATTTTAATCCGGTTGGGAACCCAGCTCCGCCTCTGCCTCTCAGTCCAGAAATCTTTACTTCGTGAATCACCTCTTCGGGGGTCATCGAAGAGAGAACTTTTGAAAGAGCGGCATACCCATCTCTTGCGATATATTCATCGATATTTTCCGCATCAATCAGACCTCGATTCCTCAGGGCCCTCAGCACCTGATGCTGGAAAAAAGGAATGTCCTTCAACAGAGGGACCTTCTCTTTGATCGTCGGTCCCGTATATAAGAAACCTTTCAACAGGCCGTCCTTTTAAAAAATGCTCCTCCACGAGAAACGGGATATCCTCCGATGTGAGTTTCTTATAGAAAATGCCTTCAGGATAGACTACCATGATGGGACCTTCGGCACAGAAACCATTACACCCTGTGACCACGACCCTCACTTCATCCGAGAGACCCCGATCTTTCAATTCTGATTCGAGGCGATCCTTCAAATTCAAAGAACCGCAGGAGACACATCCTGTTCCGGCACATACCATGAGATGGGTTCGATAGGTTTTCATCTTTTTACTTATTAATTAAATTAATAAGTCGTCTCACTTCCTCTTGCCAAGGCGTAGGCCTCGACGATCTCTCCCTTCAAGACATGTTGAATAAATATTTCCCTCATTTTTTCTTCATTGAGGTCACAATACTTGACAGGGGGTTTCCCAAGGATTTCAACAGTGGCCATGGGTTCCCGACTGCAAAGCCCCGCACATCCAGAAGTCGTCACCATGACATCGTTGATTTTTTTCTCCTCAATCTCTTTTAAGATGACCGACATCAATTTTCTGGCTCCAGCGGCGATACCGCAGGTACCCATATGGATATTGATCTTGGCTCGGAAACCTCCCTCTCTCAGAACCGTTGTGGATCGAACTTCCTCTTTGATCCGTTTTAAGTCCTCAATCGTCAATTTGGCCATCGCCATCGATCTCCTATGGATAAGATCTCACAATTTCAATCGCCCTACCCGGATTGACCATGCCATAAGTATCGTGGTCTACGACCAGGACCGGAGCTAAACCGCAAGCCCCAAGGCATCGTACAGCCTCCAAGGAAAATTTGCGATCTCGGGTGATCCCTCCGACTTCCACGTTTAATTCCCTCTGGAGGTTTTCGAGGATCTGTTTTGATCCCTTCACATAACAGGCCGTTCCCAGGCATACTCGTATGATATATTTTCCCCTTGGGGTCGTTGTGAAGAAGGTATAAAAAGAGACCACCCCGTAAACTTGAGAAGAGGAAAGGCGAAGTCCCAGCGCAATTCGATGTTGGACCTTTTTGGGAAGGTATCCACAGATATCTTGAACCTCTTTCAATACAGGGATGAGGGCTCCGTACCTTTCCCGATATTTGTCGATCACCTGATCAATCTTTTCCCATTCTTCTCGGGAAATCTCTTCCGCCCACCTCATCCTTGAACTCCGATCTGAGATAGACCTTCCTTAAGATGTTTTTTCAACCATTGGATGACCTCGGGATCGATGAGGGATCGATCTTTAAATCGTTCTTTCAACACCTGACTGTTCAAAATATATGACTTTCCTTCCTTCTGATGGATATAGGAAATGTCCAACTCAGGATTTCCAAGAAGAAGCATTGCCATCGTTTCCATCATGCTTCCCAATGGTTTTCGGTCGATATGGTGGTATTGAAAAGTGGCCGTCACTTTTGTTCCCTTTCCCAATTCGGATTCGATCCGAAGCATTCCCCCCGCCTCCTGAGCGGCTTGTGCCATGAGGGAAAGACCTAAACCGACTTTCCTCGAAGTTCGTGTCGTAAAGAAAGGATCGATTGCCTTTTGGCTGACCTCTTGATCCATACCCATTCCATCATCTTTGATTTCAATCACCAACCGATCCTCATCGGATTCTTCCATAATCGAGATATCAATCTTTTTAGCCTTCGCGGCAATAGCATTTTCAACAATATCCAGTATATGGAGGGAGAGATCTTTCAACCCTGCCTCTCAATGAGATATCACTGTTCGATGACCTTTCGCCCCGCTTGATGATGAAGGGCCATTTTGACTTCCTCTGAGGTGATCTCCTCTAAAAGGAAGTGGGTGGTGTTTTTCCCGATATCTTCAAGTTGATGGGCATCGGAAAACCTTACAAAAGAGAAGCGTTGATAAGAATGAAATCGTTTTTGAGCTTCTTCTTGAGAGGTCCGTTTGGAGATCTCGAGACCATCCAGGGATAACCCCTCTGGAATAAAACCCAACTGGCCGAGGAGACTAAATGCCTGACGATCAATATGAGAGGCAATCGTTATCCCTCGGAGCGACCTTACCGCAGAAACGATTTGTTCAAGGGGGAGGAGGGTTGCTCCAATCAACATTTTTTGATTGATTCCTATCGTTTCATCCTTTTCATTGACCATCGTTTGGCAACCGAATACCTCCTCCATATTTTCACCTGGAAGATTCTGATAGATTAAATCTTGGAGGGTTATACAATCTTCCCGTCTGTCGAAAAGGGCGAGGAGATGAATTTCCTCTCTGGAAGTGACTTCCATCCCGGGAAGTACAGTGAGGCCCTTTTTAGATCCTGCACTCATGAAGGCGGCAATGTTTTCTGCTGAATTGTGGTCACAGATGGCAATCATATCTAATCCCATGGCCAGGGCTTGATTAACCACAGCACGAGGTCTCATCTCTTCATCTCCACAAGGCGAAAGGCATGAATGGATGTGAAGATCTGCCCGAAAAGTCCTCAGCATGGACTCATTCCCGAAATCCCTATCTGATAAAGCCGGCCCACCAATTCAAAAGTCAAGAGAGGAGAAACCAGAATGGGAATCCCTTCCTCCTCTGCCTTTTGAATGGTATCTACATCTGGCTCTCTCCCTCCTGTCAGAATAATTCCTGACAACTCTTTCATCGTGGCGACCGCCACAATATTCGGGTGGGTCTGGATGGTGATCCAGATATTTCCTTTGCGACTGTGAGCGATCACATCGCTCAGGAGATCGCTTACATATCCTCCCGTTACCTCTTCATGAAGTTGATCTTTTCCTGCTCTCGTCTGTAATCCAAAGATTTTGACGATATCGAAAACCGTCATGAGGGCTATTCCTCCCTTTTCATCGGTACCGGGTATTGGGAAAGGGAACTCTGCTTTCTTTTTTCACGTCTATTCAAAAGGTAGCTGGGTTTCTTGTCTATGCAAATAGATGATGAACTCAAGATGAGTTCCTTGCCTAAATTGAGAGGTCAGGATCATTTCATCCGCATTCTTCCTAATATTCGGGAGACCCATTCCCGCACCGAACCCCAATTCGCGAATCTTTTCGTCGGCGGTCGAATAGCCTTCACTCATCGCCAGATTGATATCAGAAATACCTTTCCCTTCATCCTCCACAACAATCTTCAAGAAGCCGGGCGTGATGAAGAGGGATAGATCTCCTCGGTCGGCATAACAGATGACATTCATCTCGGCTTCGAAAGTGGCAATTGAAATTCTGCGAATGACTTTATTTGAAAATCCAGCCTCCTTTAAAATCTTTTTGACTTGGTCCGAGATGAACCCGGCATTTGTAAAATTACCTCCTTCAATATGAAATATTTTGTGAAGGAGGATTTTATTTTCAATCTTGTCCATTCTCGAATTTTATGGCACATGCTCCCAAACCATATTGAAATAAGAGGCCACAGGTCTCAAACATCATGTAGGGAGTGGTCAGGAGGGGAATCTGCTTCTGAAGCGCTAGTTCTAAAGTTTCCTTGTGAGGCCTTTTCCCTCTGACGAAAAGGATTGCACACAAATCGGCCGCATCCGCCGCATAAATCACTTGAGGATGAGTGAATCCAGTGATTAAGAGAGCTCCTTCTTGAGCGAGGGCAAGGACATCACTAAGAAGTTCGGCCGCAAAAGCACACTTCACCTCTGTTTGGAGATCATTATGGCCTGCAACCACCTCTGCACTTAGGAGCTCTTTAACTTCTTTCAGGGTCATTTTATACCATCGCCTCCGCTAATAATTCCATCACATCCATGACCTTAATTTTTTCCTCATTCCCAGAGGTTTTGACGGCATCCTCCAAAGTGAGAACACATAAAGGACAGGCTGTGGCCAAAATCTCTGCGCCCAACTCGACCGCATCCTGCACACGGATTTCAGCCAGACGTTGACCCATTTCCGAGGAGGATTCCGCCCACATCCTTCCACCTCCACCTTCGCAACAGAGACTCCTTTCCCTGGAGCGGTCTAATTCTCTGAAGGTGAGGCCAGGAATGGCAGTGAGGAGCATTCGAGGTTCGTCAAACACATTATTCTGTTTGCCCAAGAAACAGGGATCATGATAGGTGATGACCTTTTTGATTTCATTCGAAAAAGAGAGTTTTCCTTCTTCTAATTTTTTAGCCAGGAGCTGAGTCGTATGGAGGACATTGAACTTTCCTTGAGGATACTCGTTCTTAAATACATTAAAACCGTGGGGGCAGGCGGTGACGATATGCTCGATCTCATAAGTTTCAAACCGCTGGATGTTTGTTTCCATCAGCTCCTCAAAAAGGCCCGTTTCCCCCATTCGTCGAATCTCATTGCCACAACACGTTTCCTCATTTCCGAGGATCCCGAAGTCAATCTCGGCACGATTAAGGATAAATGCCAGTGACTTTGCAATCTCTTGAATTCGTGGATCAGAGGAAGCTGTGCATCCAACATAGTAAAGCCATTCAGCCCTGTCCCCTTGGGATAAATCTTTGATTTTTAGATCTTCTGGAAGGCTTTTTGTCCACTCCGTTCTCTTCCCCTTTGGCCTTCCCCAAGGGTTTCCATGTTTATACGCATTTTCCATAGCTTCGATGATTGTCTTAGGAATGTGACCCTCTTCGACAAGAGTCCCCCTCATCCCAATGACGAGATCCATCGGTTTCAATCCACGAGGGCACCGAATGGTACAGGTTTTACAAGTGGTGCAATCCCAGAGCTCTAATTTTTCATTAATATGTTCAAGGTGTTTTCCTAAAATCCCTTCGATCATTAACCGGCGGATGTTCAACTTCGATTTGAGGGAGACAGGACATCCCCCTGTACACTTTCCGCATTGGTAACAACCGTAGAGCTCAAATTTTTCTGCAAAGGTTTGTTCCGATGACTCCATGCTTCAAATCCTCCCATTAACGATTTAATATCTCTCTCGAAATCACAATCCGTTGAACCTCAGAAGTTCCTTCATAAAGGGTTGTTCCGATAATATCTCTGAGGTAACGTTCAACGGGATAGTCTCTGGTATAGCCATAGCCACCCAACATCTGAACAGCGCGAATCGCCACATTCCTTGCTGTCTCTGTGGCAAAGAGCTTTGCCATGGAAGCTTCTTTTGTAAAGGGTTGATGGGTTTCCTTCAGATAAGCAGCGCGCAGGACCAAAAGTTGAGCGGCTTCCAATTCTGTGTAAGAATCGGCGATCATCCATTGAATAGCCTCAAAGCTGGAAAGCGATTTACCGAAAGCCTCTCTTTCTTTAACATATTCTATTGCAAAATCAATAGCCGCAAATCCTACTCCCAGTGCCAAAGATCCAATGCCGATCCTCCCCCCATCCAGTTCCATCATAGCGATTTTGAAACCCTCTCCCTCCTCCCCCAAGAGGCAATTCGCGGGAATCGTACAATTATCGAAAACTAATTCATTGGTCTGGGAAGCCCGATGGCCCATCTTTTCCTCTGCCTTTCCGATAATGAACCCAGGCGACCCCTTCTCGATGACAAAAGCACTGACCCCTTTTCCTTTCTTAGCATTCCGATCCGTGACAGCCCAGGTGACCGTCACTCCTGATGCTTCCCCACTGGTGATCAGGGTTTTACTTCCATTCAGAACATAGGACTCCTTCTGGCGAACGGCCATTGTTCGAATATTGCCTGCATCCGACCCTGTATGAGGTTCAGTAATAGCAAAAGAACCGGCTGGATATTGGCCATTGCAAAGCTTGGGAACATGTTTTCTTTTTATCTCCTCTTGTCCAAACTCATAAATCACCTCAGCGACCATATTGGTCACAGAGGTGGTGACGGCGTGAGAGGCACATCCCTTTGCGATCTCTGTGATGGCCAGGCTATAGGCGACCACCCCAACTTCAGAACCACCGAATTCAACGGGGATGTTCATCCCCATGAGACCCTGTTTAGCCATTTTCTTTAGGTTTTCATAGGGAAATTGTTTCTCTTCGTCATAGAGGGCCGCAACGGGTTTGATATTCTTCTCCGTAAAATCCCTCACCATGTCTCGAATCATTTCTTGTTCTGGAGTGAGTTTGAAGTCCATAAGTCTCTCAAACAGAGTTCGGAGTGATTAGTTCGTAGTTCGGAGTATTTGGTATTTGACTCCGAACTCTGAACTCCGAACTCCTAATAATTATAGAATCCTCTTCCTGTTTTTCTGCCCAGATAGCCTGCATCGACATACTTCCTGAGAAGAGGGCAGGGGCGATATTTAGAATCCCCAAAACCTTTATAAAGAACCTCCATGATGGCCAAGCAGGTATCGAGACCGATGAGATCTGCCAATGTCAAAGGCCCCATTGGATGATTCATTCCCAGTTTCATGACCGTATCAATGGCTTCGGGTGTTCCCACCCCTTCAAAAAGGGTATAAACCGCTTCATTAATCATGGGCATTAAGATTCGATTGGAGATGAACCCAGGAAAGTCATTGGCCTCGACAGGGGTCTTTCCCATCTTCTCAGTGAGAGATTTCACTGTGTTAAAAGTTTCCTGGGAGGTTTGAAGGCCCCGGATGATCTCAACCAGTTGCATGACTGGAACCGGGTTCATGAAGTGCATGCCGATGACCTGAGAAGGTCTTTGAGTGGCTGAGGCAATCTTGGTGATGGAGATGGAGGAGGTGTTGCTTGAAAGAATAATCTCTTTTCGGCAAACCTGATCCAATTCCTTGAAGATGTTTAATTTAAGGGTTTCATTCTCGACGGCTGCCTCCACTACAAAATCGGCATTGGTCATATCTTTTAACTGAATCGTCCCTTTGATCTTTCCCATGATTTCATTTTTATTTTGGGAAGAAATCTTTCCTTTTTCAACCATTCGATCTAAATTCTTAGAGATGGTGCCCAATCCTTTTTGAACGAAAGAATCGGCAATATCACTCATCACCACCTGAAGCCCGGAATGAGCCGCTACCTGAGCAATACCATTCCCCATCTGCCCAGCTCCCACAACACCAACGGTCTTGATCTCCATAAAACCTCCCCTTAGAAGCTCATTGCAAAATTAACATTGAAAAATTAGCAATTAGCAATGGAAAGAAAAATTCTTTAACTGATAATTTTGCAATGCTAACTTTGCATTTTGCAATGTTTTTTTAATCTATTCTTTCCACAATCAAACTGACTGCTTCTGCACCTCCCAAGCAGAGAGAGGCCATTCCTCTCTTAGCTCCCCTTTCTTTCATGGCGTAGAGTAAGGTGGTCAGCACCCTTGCACCACTGGCTCCAATTGGATGGCCGATGGCCACAGCGCCGCCATGAACATTGACCTTATCTCTTTCGATTCCGAGGGTTTTGAAGATGGCCACCGTCGTTGCGGAAAAGGCCTCGTTGATTTCGAAAAGGTCAATATCCTTAATAGAAAGCCCTGCCTTTTTTAGAACTTTTGGAATGGATTGAATCGGAGCAACCAATACATCCTCTAACTCCACGCCGGCTGCGGCTTGTGCCCCCACTTTAGCTATGGGTTTGACTCCTAATGCCTCGGCCTTTTCTTTGCACATCAGCACAAGAGCGCCTGCGCCATCACTGATTTTGGAGGAATTGGCTGCTGTGACGACCCCACCTTCTTTAAAGACAGATTTCAATTTCGCCATGGACTTTATATCTGTATCACGGGGTCCCTCATCGGTGTCAAAAATGATGGGTTCCCCTTTCTTCGAAGGGATCGGAATAGGGAGAATTTCCTCCTTAAATTTTCCCTCCCGGATCGCTTTCATCGCTTTGAGGTTTGATTCGTGAGCAAATTGGTCCTGTTCCTCACGGCTGATATTAAATTTTTTTGATTGGATCTCAGCGGTAAACCCCATGTGGTAATCACTCACCACATCCCAGAGGCCATCATGGACCATGCCATCTATCAGCTTACCATCCCAGAGTCGGTATCCTGTTCTCGCACTGTCTAAGTAATAGGGAACTCGGCTCATATTCTCCATTCCGCCCGCGACGATCACCTCCGCATCTCCAGCTAGTATGGCTTGGGCGGCCAACATCACCGCCTTCAGTCCGGAGCCGCAGACCTTGTTCACTGTAATCGCTCCTCCGGACATTGGAAGGCCCGACTTGATCATGGCTTGGCGAGCTGGATTCTGTCCCAATCCGAAGGGAAGGACATTGCCCATGATCACTTCATCCACATCCTTTTTTTGAATACTCGATCGTCTTACTGCCTCCTCGATCACTTTTCCTCCCAATTCCGTAGCACTGAAAGGACTTAATGCACCGAGGAAATTGCCGATGGCCGTGCGGACGGCGCTGGTGATCACCACTTCTCTCATGCGTGTCCTCTCCTTTCTAAGAATCTTCATCCATGTTTAATTTTTGACGGATTTTATCTTGGTAGTTTAGAATATCCGCTTTTAATTTAATAAGACTGCTGATCCGCTCGTCAATCTTTACCGCATGACCGTCCATTAATTCTAAAAGCCGGGGTAATACTTTTTTATTGGTCCGATGAATTTGATAGATATCTTCCAGTTCGACCATTTCTGAAAGAGTCAGTCCAAGGTGTTTAAGTCTTGAAATAAATTTTAGACGTTGGAAATCTTTATCCGTATAGATTCTTTTTCCCCCTTCGACTCTTTTGACTGAATTGAGAAGGCCAATTTCCTCGTAATACCTGATCGTTCGGGTACTCAAATCCAATAAATTGGCCAACTGACCGATCTGATAATATTTTGGCTCATTGCTTTCCATAAAACATCCTTAGCCATTACACTTAACGTAAACTGAGGGATTAGGGCAAAAAAAAAGGAACTACGGAATATTGGAAGTATGTTTTAAATCAGAAAAAACATTCCGGCGCATCCCAATATTCCATCATTCCAACGTTCCATCACTGCTCCATTCACCCCGTTAGAAAGCCCCGGCATTTATTCCGGTGATGATATGATAAATCGCGTCAGCTCCTTATTGAGGGCAGGGTAAAAGCTCCGTCCTTTCTAACAGGGTTCATTAAATGGATGGCCATTTGCCTATTGATAAAACATCGTAGCCACCCTTTTCCAAATCTGTGACCAAATCTTTGTATTCTTCTGTTCTCATCCGGATGGCGGCAATCCTTTTTCCTTCCACCATAAAAGAGGGGGTAACAATGCTGATAATGTTTACATTATGTTTTTTGAAGACCTCAAGTATGCCGAGCATTGTTCCGGGTTTATCTTCCAGGGCAAGGGTGAGGCGAGTCCCTTTCTGTTTGAGACCAAATATATCCACAAGATGGTCTAACGCATCTGTTTCTGTGAATATCCCGTAAAGTTTGTCTACCCTCCAAAACAGGAAGGCATCCAATCTTATTGTCATGCATCAGTTGGACGGCTTCCTCAATAATTGTGTCAGGATTAATGGTGATGAGTTTATCTTTTGGCGTCATAAAGCTCGAAACTTTTAGTTTTCCCAAAAGATAATTAAGTTCTTGGACACTGAGCAAAGTGGCATCTGAAGGGGCTGCTTCCCGGATATCCCGATCCGTAACAATTCCAACTAATATATTGTTCTTATCGACGACGGGTACATGTCGTACACCCTTCTCATGGATAAGGTTTCTGGCCTCATAAAAGGATGCCTCTGGGCCTATAGTGATTGGATTTTTTTGGATTTTTTCCCTCATAAACCCTTTGTAATGAATTTTCATAAATTTTCCTCCTCCCTATTAATTTTGATTTCATTTTAGCATAATTTGTACAGGGGCGTCAAAAGTTTATTTTAATAAACAGCACCCCTCACGCCCATGTCCGTTGGTCTTCAATCTTCTTCGCTCCCTCTGGAATGGTCCCCTTGGGGATAAATTGGACATCCCCCCTTACCTTTATCACATCACGGATGGATCTCTCAATCTCATCTTTTAACTTTTCAGGTTTGATCACTTCTTCTTTGGGTTCCACCCGGAATGTCATCTCATCTTTATCTTCCTTTCTTGTAATCACCATTTGGTATTTTGCGATTTCACCATGTCTTGATGCCACCTCATCGACCTGTCCGGGGTGGATGAAAAGTCCTCTGACCTTAGTGGCTTGATCCACCCGGCCTAAAATCTTTATCAATCGGGGTGTTGTCCTACCGCAAGGGCAGGGTGTTTCACTAAGAATAGAGAGATCTCCTGTTCCAAATCGAATTAATGGATAGACCTTATCGAAAGTGGTAGCGACGATCTCTCCCGTTTTTCCAGGCCCTACTTGTTTTCCAGTGTTAGGATCTACGATCTCCACAATCTTATCATCCGGGACATGCATTCCATTCTTTTTTATGCATTCATAGCCCAGACAACGAATATCAGCAGTTCCATAAGCTTGTCGAATGATCATTCCAAATTTTTCTTCCAATTTGGATCGAAGGGATTCCGGGAGCATCTCTGCCGCCACAAACCCTACTCTGAGGTTCAGGTCTTTTTTTAGATCTAATCCCATCTCCTCTGCCTTTTCAGCAATGTTGAGAAGAAAACTGGGGGTCCCGCAGTATCCTGTGGCTTTGAAATCCTTTAAGATATGGACCTGTTGTTCAGTATTTCCGATGCCTGTGGGGATGATGACACACCCAATTCGATGAAGGGAGTTATCTACCATCTGCAGAGCAAAAGGGACCATATGGTAACTGAAGGTGTTAATCACAATGTCTCCAGGTCGGAACCCTCCTGCATACATCCCCTGTGCCCAACCCAGTTCGTTATACTCCATCTCGCCAGGTTCATAAATAGGTCCTGGTGAAATAAATATCCTTCTCAATTCAGTAATCGGAACTCCTTCAAATCCCCCAAAGGGAGGATTTTTCTTCTGAAGTTCCATCAATTCTGTCTTTTTGGTGATGGGAATTTTTTCTAAGTCTTTTATGCGTTTGAATGTCCTTTGGTTTCAATCCAGCAGAATCCATTTTATTTTTAAAAGCCTGAGAATTTTTATAAGCGTATTGGATGATTCCTCTCAGTTTCTGATTGAGATATTCGGGGCGTTTTTTCTGAAGCATGGTCTCGAGATTTTTTTTCAAGAAGCCTACAGTCCGATCCATCACCTCTGGCTTAGGCATAGGCGGTCTCCTTAATGCTATTATCCTATCCCCCCTTTCCCTTCATAAAAAGAAAAGGGGGGATAGGAGGGTTTATTTAGGATATTTAGCGGTGAAGGGAACTACTTTTTGTACACCATCGGCCGTAAAAGTAGCTGCCCCTTTTTTGACTTCGAATAGGGACAGTCATATTTGGAATCTCTGTCCACCATTTTTCAAGAAGGGCCCAGGCATTCGTATTCTTTGCCTTGACTTTCTCATAATTGGCAATCAAAAGACTCCCAAGAACTTGTTGTACATCGACTATTGACATCGACAGCAAAGTTGATTGGTTTTGCCTGCTGGAATCCACTGCGTCTCAAGGCATTCACCATATTTACATCAATATCCTCAAAAGCAACAGTAAAAACAAAACCATCTAACTTTATAGGATAATCATTGGGATTGGTGATATTGAAAAGAAAAGCCATCGGGGAGTACCGCACTATTCGCCCCTGGCTTTGCCCTTCAACGGAGTTGCCTTTGCATCATAGTACCAATAGCCGAAATATTTTGGGACTTGAACTATGTTCAAGGCGCGATCATAGGGGACTTAAAGTTAGATTCAGTGGGCTTTGTCGGCATTCCAGCGCATGAAATTAAAATCAATCCCATGCCAAAGATACAGGTGATCAATAATATTCTTTTTCTATTCATCATCAAACCTCCTTCCATGAGTAAGGATTAATTTTCATTGCAAAATGACCGATGCAAAATTATCAATTCTAATTGTTCGTTTTGCATTTTGCACTTTGCAATGTTCAGTTTATGTAAGCCATCTCTTTCTTCTCTTGTAATGCTTGACCTGACGGAAACTCTTTCTCTCACCCAGATCAGAAAGGCCCAAGTAAAAATCCCGGATGTCTGGGTTCTGTTTCAATTTCTCTGAAGTATCATGCATCACAAGTCTTCCATTTTCTAAGACATAGGCATAAGGCGCTACCGTGAGGGCCAACTTTACATTCTGTTCCACCAATAAAAGAGGAATTTTCTCTTTATGATTTAACTTGGTAATGATCTCAAATATCTCTTTAATGAGGAGAGGGGCAAGACCCATGGACGGCTCATCCAAAAGCATCAGTTTTGGTTGGGCCATCAGAGCACGGCCGATCACGGTCATCTGTTGTTCCCCCCGCTGACATAACCGGCCACTTCATTCCGCTTCTGTCTCAGCCGGGGGAAGTAATGGTAGACCATCTCGAGGCCGTCTTTGGTCGATCCGATCTTTCTCAAATGAGCCCCCACTTTGAGGTTCTCCTCCACGGTCAGGTGCTCAAAGACCTTACGGCCTTCGATGATCTGAATGATTCCCATTTTGGAGATCTCCATGGCAGTTTTCCGGTGGATACGCTCTCCTTTAAATTCAATGGCCCCGTCGGTCACCTCTCCAACTTCCACTTTAAGAAGCCCGGAGATTGCCTTCAGGGTAGTGCTTTTACCTGCCCCATTGGCTCCCAGAAGGGCGATGATACCTCCTTCAGGGACCTCTAAAGAGACCCCCTTGAGAACAAGGATCACCTCATGGTATTTAACCTCAACATTGTTTAACTTTAAAATAGGTTGTGTTGTCTCCACAGGATTACCCCTTTTTTACCATCCAAACCATTCCTTGGCCCATTTTTCAGGCCAGCGTGCTTTGACATCTATCGTTTTAACATAGTTAAATTTTCCTTCTTTGAGTTCATATACCGGAACGATACTGGTTGTTCGATGGTCAGTAGGAGTGAAGGTTACTGGGCTGGTACCAAGACCACCATCGAGGAGGGCATAATCTTTCAGGGTCTCAAAACCCTTTTGCAGAATACCCGGTCCAGTCAAATCACCGGCCTTATCAGCCCTTTTCATGGCCTCGGTCAAAAGAAGAACATTGCACCAGGCAGTGACTGTAAACTTGATGCGGTCCTTGTAAGGGATACCCGGATTATATTTTGCTGCATAATCATGAACGAGCTTCATCTTTCCTCGATTATCGTCAAAAAAGTAAGCCGGACCAGCACACATTACTCCATCGGCTGCCTTACCTGCCAATTTCCATAAATTTTCATCCGTACCCCAATAGTTCGACAGCCAGTCAGCACCCAGCCCGAGGGCAAAAGCATCTCTGACTGTAGCCGACACACACATCGTGGTATTTCCATGCCATAAAACATCTGGCTTAAATTTTTGGAGGGCCATGATCTGGCTCTTAGTATCCATTGTGGTAAGAGCAACATCCTGGTCATCTACTAATTCAAATCCGAGCATGACAGCATGGTCCTTAATCGCTTTTATGGGAGCGCTGGCATAGGGATGGGGAAAAGCATATACACAGGCAAACCTCGGTTTTCTCTTGCCATAATCCTTATTTTTAGGCCACCTCGTTTCAAACCAAGTCGTGAGCACTGCCCTTGCTTGGGTCGAATAGTCTGGTGCAAAGAAAAGATTATAAGACGCTTTAGCAGGATTTGTGAGATGGGCAGAGAAAGAGGCAGAGACGTAAGGAATCTTGTCTTTGAGAACCGTCGGAGAAAGGGCCTCGGTATCTCCAGTCCCCCAACCTTCGATGGCTATCACTCCCATACGTTTAAGAAAGTTGTACTTGGTAATGGCCTCCGGGATACGGTAACCATAATCAAACCATGTGTACTTAATTTTTTTTCCATTAATTCCGCCCGTGTCATTTACATAATTGAAGGCCTCCGCCAAACCAAGAGCATAATCCTTGCCCACATCTGAAGTAGGTCCAGTACAATCGGTAAGGCCACCGATCTTAATTTCTTGAGCAATGATTGATGAAGTAGGAAAAACCATGACGAGTAATGTCAAAATGATTGTGAATATTTTAATTTTATTTCTCATTGTTCACCTCCTGTAAAAGGTTAAGGAATCATAAGTAAAATAATGATTTCTTTTTCTCCCCCACCATCCAATGACGTGCATCACCCCTTTCTTTAAATCCTCTCCCGCGTTCCCCTGTTAGATGACGATTTTGTCCAAATTCAAGTTTATAAGAGTTTTATCTACGGGTAAGAGGATGTCGGACTGATCACCTGCATGTCGGACCCTCACCCTCGCCCTCCCCCATGAGGGGGAGGGGAATAATTTAAGTTAATAGGAAAATGGCCATAGGTTAAAATAATTTTTAATCTGCCACCAACGATAACTGAGCCCTCTTGGTTGAAAGATTAAAAAGGCACAGATGATTAAGCCAAAGACCGATTCCTTGATATAGAGAAATTTAATCATGAGCTCCGGGAAAACATCACCTAAGGAGATCACCCCCAATTGAATCAATTCCATAACCAACACCATGAATATAGAACCGAAGATCACGCCGTGAATGGAGCCAACTCCACCAATCAGGATAACACCCACTAACCAGAGAGACCAAAACCAGGGGAAATGTTCCGGACTGATCGCTGCAGTATTGCTGACCCAGAAGGCCCCGGCAAGGCCCGCAATAAATCCAGCCACAAAGAAATTTAATAGTTTATACCAGATAACATTGATCCCGAGGGTTTCGGCAGCAATATCGTTGTCGCGAATGGCTATCCAGGCCCTTCCGACCTTAGAGCGAAGAAGATTGGCAACAATAATCGACACAAGGGTTAACAAGACGGCCATCAAAAAATAGGTCTTGATTTCATTATCAATGATCCAGGGCCCAATCTTAATCGTTCCGGGAGGCAGAGAAAAGGCCTGCCCTCTGCCGCCGATCTGACTGATATACTGCGTGATGAGAAAATCAACAGTGATGAACTGGGCTGCCATAGTGGTTAGGATCAGAGTAAAAACCTTTAACCTTGGCCGATGGAAGACCAAAAAGTACACTCCAGAGTCCGGCGATAATACCCGCAATGATAATACTGATTGGATAGGCAAGACCCCAGTTGATAAAAAAATTCGGCCATGGAAATTGAAGAATCAAAAGTGTGCTCGTATAAGCACCTACGGCAATAAAGGCTGCATGTCCCAGGGTGATCAGACCGGCATAACCTATCAATATCTGTACCCCAAGGGCTCCCAAGGCTGTATAGCCAATCATATTGGCCACTCCAAACCAGTATCCGGTTAGAGTAAAGGGAAATAGAATAAATATAATTGCCAGGAGGAGAATCATTTTTCCCTTGATCAAAGGGGTCTGCCACCAACCATGATCTTGGGTATATTCTTGATGGTAAAGGCCGCAAGGTAGCCAGACATGAGACATAAATTGTTCTCCTTTGTATAGACTGTCATTGCGAGCGAAGCAAAGCAATCTCTGGGGATTGCTTCGTCATCCCGCCACTGCGGAACTCCTCGCAATGACATCGTTCATTTTCTGTTTGCTACTTACATCCGTTCAATCCGTTCCCAGCCCCAGAATCCATAAGGTTTAAACAGTAAAAAGACTGCCATAAAGGCAAAGGGGAATACCTCTTTCACTCCACCTGGAAAATATTGGTCGAGATAGGCGCCAGATAAATTTTGTAGAACACCGACCGTAATCCCTCCTAAAATAGCCCCGGGGATGGAATTAAGACCTCCTAAAACGACTGCGGGTAAGACAAGAAGACCCAAGTAACCGACGGATATATTGATCCCATTGATATTCCCTAAAAGAGCACCCCCTACACCTGCTGACATAAAGGCAATTGCCCAGGCCCCTGCATAGACAAACCGGGCACTTACTCCAAGGGAAAGGGCAGCCGTTTCATCATCAGCAGTCGCCTGCATGGCCAGACCCCAAGTGTGAATATTTGAAAAAGGCTGCAAAGATAACAAAAAGCAGTATGGCTAAGATAAAAGACCAGAGATAGACATTTGAAATTTTAATAAAGCCAACGGTAATCGGCTCGAGAGGAAAGATAGGGGGAGTATAAACTCGTGTGTTTGTCCCCCAGATAAATTCGATCATCCCTTTAAAGAAAGAAGGAGAGTCCTACTGTCACCATGATCACAGCCAGGATGGGTTCTCCAATCAGCTTGTCAAGGAAGATTCTCTCTACAAGGATACCGAGAATGATTCCAATGATGAGAGTACAAACGATCGATAGAATAAAGGGTATGCCTGCCTGATAAAAGGTCAGGGTGACATAGGCTCCGATCAGGGTCAATTCACCCATGGCCAAGTTCAAGACGCCAGAACATTTATAGATTAAGACCCATCCCAGAGCGACCAGGGCATAGACACCCCCGACCATGATGCCGTTGATCAAACTCATCAAGAAAAGCTCCATGAAAACCTCCTTAAACAAGTACCAATGTAAATTGCAAAATTATCATTACAAAATTAACAATGGAATTTAAAGCAATTCGATTATTTTCTCCTTTTTGCAGTAAGGATGCTCTTCGCGACAATGGAGCAAAGCTGTTCACATTCATCAATCATAGGGTCAGTGTGTTGAGGAGTAAGCATTCGAGTACGATGAATTAATTTAAGCCAAAACCGTGCTTCTTTGAGTTCTTTAAGAACAATACTCATTTTATGAGCAAAGTCAGATCTGGATTCGGCCCCACAAGCCTCTTCGTAGTTCGACCCGCCTGATGTTCCTGCTCTTATTAATTGACCTCCGATATGTCTTCCAGCAACTGTCTGTGGCAATGACTCAGTAATCTTTATCATCTTTGCTGCAAAATCAAGTAACCGATCTGATAATGGATTGTTTTTTCCATCCATTGACTAATTGCTAATTTTGCACTGTTCATTTTCATTGATTTTTTATTGCTGGTACTTCCAACACCTTCAGATCTGTCTTGATGTGAACCACTCTTCCATCTTCATAAGTGATATTGGTGTCCATATGGACACTATGGGTATCAGAATAAAGTCCGTTCACAATATCTTTATATCGTTCTTCGACAAAGGCTCTTCGCAATTTTCGAGTTCGGGTCAGTTCATCATCATCCGCATCAAATTCTTTATAGAGGTTAACAAACTTCTTAATTTTCGCCACAGGGGGCAAATCCTTATTCATTTTTACAATCTCTTTTTTTACGAGTTCATAAATTTCTGGCATCTGAGAAAGTTCTGGATAACTGGTATAAGCAAGATTTCTGTCCTCCGCCCATTTACCCACTACGCCATAATCAATGCACACCACACCGGTAACATAGGGTTTGTTGTCACCGATCGCCCAAACATCTCTAATATAGGGGCTGAATTTGAGCCGAGTTTCCAAATATTGTGGGGCGAATTTTGTTCCATCGCTCAATGTCATGACATCTTTCGTTCGATCGAACACAACCAGATGACCCTCGGCATCGATGAAACCCGTATCTCCTGAATGAAGCCATCCATCTCGAAGTGTTTTTGTTGTCTCTTCTGACATCTTATAATATCCTATGAAAACGGAGGGGCTTTTTGAAATGATCTCTCCTTCCGGAGTGATTTTTACCTCTGTCTCAGGGATGGGTTTGCCCACCGTATCGAATTTGATATCGCCATCACGATGCAGCACTGAAATGCCAGCAATTTCTGTCTGTCCATAGATCTGTTTTAGGTTCACTCCAATGGCATGGAAGAATCGGAAATGATCTGGCCCCATGGCTGCCCCTCCTGTATAGGTGTCCCTGATCCTTGAGAGACCTAAATGATCTTTCAATTTTTTATGGACACCCATATAGGCCAGATAATCGAGGGCCTTCCAGTACCAAGGAGTGGCCTTTTTCATAAACTTCAACTCGGCCACATGATACCCAATCTTCATCGCCAGTTCATAGGCTGTTCTCTTGGACCAGGTGGCATCTAAGTATTTCACCTGAACATTTCGAACCATCTGTTCATAAATGCGAGGAGGAGCAAACATGACATGGGGGCCGATTTCACGAATATTCTCCTGGGCGGTCTCAGGTTCTTCTGGAAAATTGACTGTAAATCCAGCCTGAATTCCACAGGAGATCTGACATCATCTGCTCTCCAATCCAGGCAAATGGGAGGTAAGAGACAAAGTCGTCCGTTTCAAAATAAGGATCCACCCGCATCAGATTCAGACCCATGGTGAGCATATTATAATGGGTGAGGAGGGCGCCTTTAGGAAGGGCCGTCGTTCCCGAGGTATAAAAAAGAAGACAGACTTCATCTCCCTTTCCTTTCATGATCAAATCCTCAAAGAGACCAGGCTCTTTTTTGTCTATTTCTTCTCCAATCTTCATCACCTCTTTGATGCTGATGAGAATGGGGTCATCATAGTCTCTCATCCCTTTTGGGTCATCCCAGATCATTTTCTTGAGCTTGGGACACTTGTCTTTAATCATGAGGCATTTATCAACCTCTTCCTGGCCTTCGCCCAACATCAATTTGGCATCGGCATGGTCGATGATATATTTCACCTCGTCGATGAGAGAATCCTGGAATAACCATACTCCCACCCCCCCGACACACATGGCGGCCATCTCTGCCCAGAGGGCCTCAGGACGGTTATCCCCGATCATGGCCACCTTATCTTCTCGTTCAAGCCCCAAGGAAACCATTCCCAAGGCAATCTGCTTCACATTTTCATAATATTGCTTCCAGGTGATGGGGATCCAGATTCCAAACTCCTTCTCACGCATCGCCACTTTTTTATCCCAGTATTTTTTAGCGGCTTGTAAAAAGAGTTTGGGGATCGTCAAATCTTTTGTTATCTCAATTTCTTTCCAGTTACCGACGTGAGACATAGAGATCCTCCGCCTCTCCCAGATAGGCCTTAATCACATATGGATTTTTCTGAACCTCAGGAGGGGTTCCTTCTGCAATCTTTTCGCCAAAATTCAGAGCCATGACCCGATGTGAGATATCCATCACCACACCCATATCGTGTTCCACGAGAACACAGGTGGTCTGCCACCGTTCTTCTTCGTTGATGTCTAAAATGAATCGAGCCATATCCTCCACTTCTTCCAAATTCAGACCTGCAAGAGGTTCATCCAATAAAATGATTTTAGGATTGAGTGCCAATGCCCTTGCCAATTCGACTCGCTTTTGAAGCCCATAGGGAAGCATCCCCACAACCTTATCCCTGATGTGTTCAATCTCAAGGAGATCGATGATCTCCCTTTCAATGAAATCCCGATGTTCAATTTCTTCACGAGCGGTCTTTCCGATATAAATGGAACCGCTGAGCAATCCTGTTTTGAGATGAATATGGCGACCGAGCCGAATATTATCGAGCACGCTCGTGCCTTTAAAGAGTTCGATCTTCTGAAATGTCCGTGAGATTCCCATTTCTGCTCTCTGGTGAGGTTTTAACTTAGAGATTTCTTTTCCTTCAAAATAGATCTGCCCTCTTTGGGGGTGATAAAGACCATTAATGCAGTTTAGGAGAACCGTTTTCCCCGCACCATTGGGGCCAATGACGGAGAAGATCTCACCTTTTTTGACCTCTAAACTAATATCCATCAGGGCTTGGACACCTCCGAAAGCCATATAGATGTGTTCGACTTTAAGTTGAACCTCATTGGTGACTGCCATTTTTAAATCTCCTTTGATCCGATCCTAAAAAATAAGTATCCAAAGAACAACGTTTAGAAGGGTTTGTTTCGTTTCACAGGGGAACCATAACCCCCTTTCCCTTATTTTTAGTTTTTGACATTAACCGAGAATGGATTAAATCAGGATTAAAAAACCCCACCCGAAATTTGCTTAACTTGATTAACAAAACCTTACCTTTATTGTCAAGTAAAAATCTACATTTTGGAATGTGAAAAAATTAATAAAGTTCAATAGTTCTTTGTCCCACAAATCTGTAAATAATGGGAGCAAAGTACTTTATATGCATATTCAAAAACATTTCTATCAGGAGGAAATAATGAAAAGAGTAAACAGGGAAGGGAAAATTTTTCCTTTTATATTTCTCCTATCCTAACCATCGTTTCCGGCGCTTATAGTGCTTCACGTCACGATAACTTCGTTTCTGTCCCATTCCGGTAAAGCCGAGATAGAATTCTTTAACATCCTCATTGTTTTTCAATTTTTCCGCTGGGCCATCCAATACGATCCTGCCATTTTCCATCACATAACCGTACTCTGCCAACTCTAAGGCAATATGAGCATTTTGCTCAACGAGGAGGATGGATACCCTTGTTTCCACATTGATCCTCTTTGCAATATCGGCAATTTCCCTGACCAGCAAAGGAGACAAACCCATGGAAGGTTCGTCAAGAAGCATAATTTTGGGGTGTCCCATCAGGCAGCGGCCCATGGCGATCATCTGCTGCTCCCCTCCAGAGCAATAACCTGCGGTGTTATTTTTAATTCCTAAGAGCCTTGGGAAATAGCCATAAACCATTTCCAAATCTTTTTTGGAGTTTGTTGCGGATTTTGGGATGATAAGTCCCCCTGCTCGGAGATTTTCCTCAACGGTGAGGTGCTCTGCTAAACGCCTTCCTTCCATGACTTGAAGGATTCCCATCCTGGCAATGTCTTCAGGATAAAATTTATGGATGGGTTTCCCTTCATAATAGACACCCCCATCCGTCACCTCACCCTCTTCAGTTCGGAGCAATCCCGAGATGGCCTTCAGGGTCGTCGTCTTGCCGGCACCATTGGCTCCTAAGATGCAAGCAAACCCACCTGTTTCAAGTTGGATGTTGACCCCCTTCAACACCAATATGGTGTTGAGGTATTTCACCTCAACATTCTTCAATTCCAACATGATGGATCCTCTCGTCGGAAAAGTGAAGAAAGGGTAGGGAAGGCTCAAGCCTCCCATTTTAAGGGTGACTTAAGTCGCCCTACCCGCCAAACCCCTTTTCCTTAGTTATTTCACCACTTCGTAATGAATGTTGATCTTCTCGTCTTTAAACAGACCCTGTTTGATCATATCATCCGGAACAAGGCGGGGCACCTTATACCATGGAGAAAGGGCGACCACTTTTCCACCCTTCACACCAATGAGTCGGTCATGGTTTGCCAGGCGTCGGTCATCCTTACCTGCGGGTGCACTTTGAAATTTAACCGTTGTATCATTAGCGGTATAACCGGCTAAGGTCTGCATACCCAACTCTTTCACGTCCTTCCCGGTGATCTTTGAACAAGCGGCGGCCAAATCGACTTTATCCCGTTTCATAATTCCTATGACAGCCCGTCGCACGCCCTCCAGCATATTAGCCTTCATCCGGACTCCGCGCATATATTGGATATTGGGCATGGCTGGATCTTTACGATATTTGTCATTCAGCATCTTGGCGAATTTGACACCTGGCTCGTTCGGGTCAGCCGCCGGGACAAAAACAGGTTGAGGGCACATATAACCCTCAGCCGATCCTGGACCCACAATATCCAATAATTGGTCAGCAGGTGCCCACAGATTTGCCATATGGACCATCTTCCCAGCCAGGCCCAGCTTATGAATACCTTTCATGATAACGGCAGGGGTTTGGACAATGGAATTCGACCAGATAATATCAACACCCTGTTTATCGAAGTCACCGAGGAAACCCATGATCTCTGGGTCGGTCGGCATCATGGTGCAAAATCGTTCCAACACGACCTCGTATTTTCCAGTTTTCTCTCCATGTCGTTTCGTTGGCTCATTAGCCGCTCGACCGTAGGCCGTATCCCAGGTTAAATGGGCTACTTTGGCCTTTGCTCCGGTGCCCTTCTTTGGCCAGAGATTATCGATATAATATTCGATCGCCCCTGCTGCCGACTCACCATAACTCCAGCAGTCCATATAATTCCATGCAGGCGGATAGAGTTGTGGGTCACTAAACCCGATCCCATAGCATACGATACCGTCTCGTTCGAGAATGGGTTTCATCATCTCCTGGTTCGGAGAGGACCACATCTCAATGATGGTGGGTTTTGGCGTTCCCATCCTGAATCTCTTGTAGGCTGACATGAACCGTGCATCGACATTCCCAAATTCAGCCCACGTATATTTTACTTCTACATCGCCCTTCCCATCTCCATCGATATCGAGTCCTCCCTTTTCAGCGATCCACGCCATATAATCTTTCCCCCCCTTTTCAGAAGGAATCGAAATAGGAGCATAGGCTCCGGTGAGGTCGATGATATTGTGGATGGTGATGGACGGTTTACCAGCGGTTAAACCCTCCGAAGGAGCAAAAAGAGAAATGAGAATTGTCATGGCTCCCAACAAACATAAAAGTCTACTTTTCTGTTTCATTTTCCTTACCTCCTTGTTAGAAATGATATTTTCCTTTAGACCTCAATCTCCACCTCCTTAATAAGGGAAAGGATGTAAACGATAGGACCTTTTTATAATTTCCCAACGATGGGCAATTCCTCTTGGTTCATACACTAAGAAGACAAT
>CAWFSX010000024.1:0-5498 GCA_963818595.1 uncultured delta proteobacterium | reverse complement strand
TCTTCGGCCGAAGCTTGGTCTGGGGTCCATCAACAACGAAGGTTAAAGAAGGGCAAAATCATTTGAGAATGCCGAAATAAGAGATTTTCACCAGGTTTTTAGATTAGGCGAGAGGATAATCTTTCCTTCCCTGTCCACAATCAGACATTGAACGCCATTAAGTTTTTGACAGAGGGCATATCCCTTTTCAGGGCCGAGAACGAAGACAGCCGTCGCCAAGGCATCCGCTGTCATTGTATTTTTGCAGACTATTGTAACACTTTGACATTCCTCTGTAGGATAGCCGTCTTTTGGATTGAAGATATGGTGGTATCGTTTGTCCTGATAGATGAAGAATTTTTCATAATCCCCTGAAGTGGCCACAGCCATATCGGAGACAGAAATTTTTGCGAGGATTTTTTGGGATTCTCTTGGATTCTGAATACCAATTGACCAGGGCTCATTATTTTTTGTGCCTCCAACCCTCAAATCTCCACCAGCATTCACAATCAAATTTTTATGCCCAAGTGACCTCAGAACATCAAAAGCCCTGTCCACGGCATAACCTTTAGCAATTCCTCCCAGATCAATGGCCATTCCTTTCTTTTTCAAAAAGACTTTACCTTCTTTATCCACCTCTATATTTTTAAAATTGACCAGACCTAACTTTTCTTTCACTTCTTCTGCAGAAGGAGATCTTTTTCTCCCTTGCTTTCCTCCATAGTTCGGTAAGAGGGCCAACCGTGATATCGAACCCACCCTCAGAAAGTTCGGATATCTTCTGGGCCTTCTTAATCACTTCAAGGGTCTCATCTGGAAACCTTCACCCACTCTTTACCAGAGGACTGGTTGATCCGAAAAACATCTCCGGATTCAATCTTCGGGCTCATCAACTGCTCGATCCTCTTAACCTCCTGAAAAGCCTGGAGGGCCGCTTTATTCGCTTGTTCCCCATCATCGACCATGAGGGTGATTTCGATCACCGTACCCATGGAGATCTGATGGAACTTGTACAGATTAGAAGCATGTGAGGAATGAGGTAAAAGGAATAGAAGGGTAAAGAGAGAGAGGGGCCAGACGATTCGTCTAAATCCCTCTCGATGTCGAAGCGTGATGGTCTGTTTCATCCTTCTAATTGTTCGGGCATGCCTTGCTTGTGCCACAGACTGGGGAGATCCAACTATCAGGAATCTTTTTGAAAGACCTTCCAGACATTACCTGATAGTTGCATAAAAATTATATGAAAAGGGAGCTGGGTGTTCCGCAATTGTAAAGGATTGGAAGCACACCCATCTTCCCTTTTCTATGCATCATTAAGGTTTACTTAAATTTTTAAGCACACTCCAAATCTCATCATAGTTCGGCTCGTTTGCGATCTCTTTGACGAGTTGAATATATTGAAGAATGCCTTTCTGGTCAACGAGAAAAACAGCTCTCGCCAATAATCGCAATTCTTTAATCAGGACTCCATAAGCGATGCCGAATTGAGCCTCTCTATGATCGGAAAGTGTTTGGATTTTGTTCGCACCAGCAGCCCCGCACCAACGTTTCTGGGCGAAGGGGAGGTCCATACTGATTGTCAGAATCTGGACCTTTTCATCCAACTTGATTGCCTCTTCATTAAACTTACGGGTTTCGATGTCACATACCGGAGTATCAAGGGAGGGGACGGAAGAAATGATGCATATTTTAGGTCTATAGGCCGAAAGTTTTACGGGTGTCAAGTTATTATCAAGAGCCATAAAGTCCGGCGCCGCTTCACCCACCTTCACTTCATTTCCAACTAAGGTCAATGGATTCCCTCTCATGGTCACCAACCCCGTTCGTTCCTTCATAATTTTCTCTCCTCTTTCTTTGAATTTTTACCCCGTTAGAAAGTCCTACCATTTATAGCGGGGATAATAAAGAAAGCTTTAGTTCATTACAGAAAGGGCGGGGTTAAAGCCCCGTCCTTTCTAATGGGGCTTATTCGATCTTTTTAAACATTTCACCTTTGGTTCCGCAAACCGGACAGGCCCCTGGTGCCTGTTTTCTCTGCCGTGAATCCACAGACAGGGCAGACATAGTAGGAATAATTTTCTTGGGGCTTTGCAAGACCATCCAGAAGACTCTGGTAGAGTTGGGCATGTACCTTCTCCACTAAATTTGCATAGTTAAAACTCCTCTCCGCTGCCTTCTGCCCCTCCGCTTTTGCCGCTTCAATCATCTCTGGATACATCGTTTTAAACTCGTGCGTTTCCCCGGCAATTGCTTCTTGAAGATTCTCCTTGGTGCTACGAATTCCATTGAGGGCTCTTAAATGATTGTGGGCATGAACGGTCTCTGCCTCGGCCGCTGCTCGAAAGAGGCGGGCCACCTGAAGATAACCTTCCTGATCTGCCTTGGCTGCGAAGGCGAGATATTTACGGTTTGCCTGGGATTCTCCTGCAAAAGCTTCCTTTAAAGATTTTTCTGTTTTCGACATGATTTACTCCCTCCTTTGTTTAGATGTGTTGATTTTTTTATGGTTTCGATCTTCTCACCAAAGGGATTCTTATCCTTTATGGAGAAGAAGTCTTTTTTCAACTTCTGTCCAGTTGATATTTCTAAAAAAGGCCTCAATGTAATCCGCTCTTTTGAGACCGTAATCGATCATAAAGGCGTGTTCAAAGACATCCATGATTAAGATGGGCATTCCCCCTGCAGGATGACCCACATCATGTTCATTGATCCAGAAGTTGATGAACTTTCCACTGAGGATATCTTGATAAAGGACCACCCAGCCGATCCCTCTCATCGCCCCAGTGCCCTTGAAGTCTTTTTCCCATGCCTCATAACTACCAAAAGACTCGACAAGTTTTTGAAACAATTTCCCCGCCTTATTGATTCCCCCTTTCCCGCCGAGATTTTCGAAATAGTATTCATGAAGCCTCATCCCATTGAATTCCCATCCGAGCCTCCTCTTTAGCTCAGCATACTCCGTGGTCCCTGTCTTGCCTTCCTTCAGGAGTTGATTGAGAGCATCCATCGATTTATTGGTATTGGTTACATACCCCTGATAGAGAGTAAAATGGTTTTTTAAAAGCGTATCACTGAATCCCTCCATGCCTAATAGTCGATTGTAATCTTTACTTTGATAAGTCATCTTTCCCTCCTTTTCTGCACTGGCCATAGAGATGGCTGGTTTACCTGAAATAAGAGACAATCCAAAAATCCCCGACAGGGATAAAAACCGACGTCGGTTTAACGAAAGAAGTTCCTTATTTCCTTCTCTCTCCTTAGCCCATTTCATCAAAATCCCTCCTGGTTCGTTCTCCTCACCGATTCCTTCGGCAGTCCTTACACACTCCTTTCAAATTGAGTTGGATCACATCAATCTGGTGCCCATCTATTTTTTTCATATTCAACGGAAGGGGCGTATCATAAACGATATCGAAGACTTTTCCGCAAACCTTACAATAGAAGTGAGTATGAGGGGTGATACAGGGATCAAATCTTTTCTTGTCGGGGTCAATATCCAGTTCCCTGATTTCCCCTGCTTCGATTAACTTGGATAGGGTGTTATAGACCGTAGCAAAGGATATCCGCTGGATATTTTTTTAAAATCTCGGAATAAATTCTTTCCGCCGAGGGATGGGTCTGGTTTCCTTCTAGAAGTTTTAAGATCGCCTGCCGTTGGGGGGTTATTTTTAACCCTATCTCTTTGAGCTTGATGGTCGTCGTGTCTTTCATAATTTAGAATTATTATAAAATAAGAATTAATATTGTCAAGAAAAAAATTGTTTTGGATGTAATCCCTCAGTTACGGAGTATGAAATCAGCAAATCCGATAGGAATGTCATCAAAAATCTTATCAAGCGGATTTTATAATATTTTTATACGTAGGGGTCAAGATCGCTATCATCGATGATACCTTGTTTTCTCTAAGGAATTTCCATGGTTTGGAGGGAACGTTAAGGTTACCGCCATAAGATTTTTTCTGATATCCCTATCGGATCATTGTGCGTTCGAACAAAGACTGAGGGATTACTTTTGGATTGCCTCTTCCCGGAAGGAGCGGAAAGAAACCAAGGCAATCATGAAGGTAGGGCTCAGCAGGATAAGATTATGATGGAGGATGAGTGAAGATTCAAAGATTGTGTTATTTTTGAATATATCCTTCCTTCTTCAATTTCCCGTAAATTTCTTTTGCTTTATCTAAGCTGTCGAAGATCAGGACCGCTGTGATGGTTGCCCCCGAGACAGAGTCCACTCCAGGATCGAAGGGGAATGGGGTGAGAATGGACTTTCCTATGGTGCGGGACTTTAACTTTTTTATGTCTTCCTCTGCCCAGTTGAGGTTCCCAGTTTTGGTGAGCTGAATGGGGACAATATCAACGACCTTTCCTTCCTGATCAAAAGTATAGATAAAAAATGTATCATGACAGATATCACAGACGGCTCGGCGGCTTGCCAGTTTTGAAAAGAGAGTCTTCTGATATGTTCCGAAGTCGACCGTTCCTAAATAAACCCAATCTCCATCCTTCAAGGATATCTTTTTGATTTGAAGGACTTTTCCTCCCACGGATTCCATCCCTTCTTTAGCCTTTCCCATCAATTCCTCTTCTGTAAGAGGTGGTTTTAGAGCATCACCGTCATAGATGGTTCCTTTTTTTGGTTTTAACAGGGCGAGGTCATACTGAAGGACGGCTTTGGTTTCATCTATGGCACTCTTTAAATCCATCAAACCGAGATGAGTGCTCACCACAATTCCTTTTCCCTGAGCATCCTTCCTAACCCAAATGGTAAAAGGAGTTCGGGGGCTTCCGACTGCTGTATGGGCATCAAATTTTAAATCGCTGACGAGGGGGTAGGGGACTTTATATTCCTTTTTATAAATCTCCACTTCGATCGGGTTATTGCCAGCAGCCACCCCGATTATTTTCACCTTTCCCTTCAATCCGGGGTCCTTTTCAATGGAAGAATATAATTCGTTGAAAATCGGAGTTTGCCTCTGACAGCTTACACAATAAGTACTGATGAATTCGACAAGGATTAAATTTCCGCGAATCTCCTTGAGGGAGAAGCTTTTCTTTTGGGAGATGCCAAGATAGGTTTGCTCTCCTTTGGATAGGGTCTGAGTAAAGGTTAGATCCGGAAAAGGAATGGCGAAACCAACTGGCTTTGTTTCACCGAGAGCTAAGGAGAAGATGAGAAATAGAGAGAGAAAGGCAACCGCAGAGCAAGAAATAGGCATTCGAGGACGCATCGACATTTTCCTTTCACAAATTTAAATGAGTTGCTTTGAAAAGAATACCGCAAAATACTTATGAATGCAAAAGGAAAGATTAGGCTGGCAAGGGAGTTAAAGCTTATAAGGTTTTGAAGCCCCTCTCCAGCAAAAACACCTGCTGCCTATCGAATCTTTTGGTATTATGGTCCAGGAAGAAAACAGATCACCCTTGTTGCCATTAAACCCCATCCATAAAATGAAAGTTGGGTTAACAAAGGTTTGATTTCACTTTTTTAGAACCGCCCCAAAACCACAACTTAAGAAGTAC
>CAWFSX010000023.1:0-24360 GCA_963818595.1 uncultured delta proteobacterium | reverse complement strand
TTTCCTTGCCCGCGACCGGGGTAAATCCCCTCCAAGGCTTCATAAGGCCCGCGTTGAGGTACCCCGGTTCAAGGCTCGTCATCACATTGAATCCCACTCTCCCCTTGAAACTCATGCAGCCATACGGTGAAGGGTTGGGCCGATGAAGCCTCTCCAGGGACCCACCCCGATCACGGGCAAATATTGACCCGATTCCTCAAAAACCGTTCTCCCATCGATCAAGACACAGAGGGGCGGGTTGGAGAAGCTTTAGAGCGGCCACCTCTTAAGCGATCCCGGGAATGAGTCCCAGACCCTTACCCAGCCTTGATTCTTGATACCGATGAGGTTCTCCATAACATCCAATCATGACCGCATTCTAAAGGTTCGAAAACTCGCCCCTCTGTGTCGATACCGATTCCATCCATCGGAGAAAAAACTGGGGAGGGCAAGGTCAAATTAGGCATTGACAAACGGAATGGGATCCCTTAAAATGAAATTGAAATTCAATTTCAATATGAGGGGGTCCATGAAAACCGACCTGTTTAAGGAGCGAATTTATGAGGTAGGACTGAAGGCGACCCGACAACGGGAAGAGATCCTCAACATCTTCCTGCACTCGGCCGGACATAAGAACCTTGGCCAAATTTATGCCCAAGTCTCTAAAATAAACCCTAAAATCGGCTACACGACTGTTTACCGCACCCTCAAGCTTCTCACCCGTCTCGGCATGGCCACCCAACGGAAATTTGCCGATGGAGAAACTCGATATGAACCCACCTCTGAAGGGACTCATCATGATCATTTAATTTGCCTTGATTGTGGAAAGATTATCGAATTCGAGGACCAAACGCTTGAAGCCCTTCAAAATGGGGTTGCCCAGCGTCACCGCTTTAAGGTCTTCCATCACCGCATGGAGCTCTATGGGCAATGCGAAGAATGCAACCGGAAAAAAAGAAAGAGAAAGAACTAAAGATGGAATCCTGCCATCAAACCGAAACAAAACAGACCGACGATTCCAGAGAAAAAGTAGTTCTCATTGGAAATCCCAACGTCGGAAAATCGGTCATCTTCAATTACCTCACCGGTAAATATGTGACCGTCTCAAACTATCCAGGGACAACCGTGGAAGTTTCCACTGGAACGATGACCGCACGTGGGAAGAAGGTCCAAGTACTTGATACGCCTGGTGTTAATTCCCTCATTCCGATGTCAGAGGATGAAAGGGTTACCCGGGACATCCTCCTTAAAGAATCTAAAAATCATCTCATCCAGGTGATAGATACCAAAAATATTCGCCGAGGCCTCCTGATCTCTCTGCAACTGTTGGAGATGAGGCTTCCTTTTATCGTCCTCTTGAACATGTGGGATGAGGCAAAAAGCAGAGGGATTGAAATTAAAACTCAGACCTTATCCGAGATGTTGGGCGCTCCTATCCTGAAAACAGTGGCGACGAGACAAAAAGGGTTGGAGAAGATCAAAGAGAATCTTGAGGATCGCCCTCCTCCCTCGATCCCGATCAGTTATCCAGAAGCCATTGAGCGTGGAATTTCACAAATCATTTCTCTCCTTCCTGAAGCTTCTATCTCCAAGCGCTCTCTGGCACTGATGCTGCTTTCCGGGGACGAGAGCCTCGCCGAATGGCTCCATCATCATCTTTCGGAAAATGAGATTCTACAAATTGAAAAAATCCGACAGGAAATTCAGATCCATTTTGCCGACTCGATCGGCTACTTAATCAATCAGGCCAGGCTCCAAAAAGTTGATGAACTTTTATTACAAGTAATGGGGATAAGGGGAAAGGCCCCTCAGTCCATTTCCTCCTTTCTTGGAAACCTTTCCATTCACCCCTTTTGGGGGATTCCCATCCTTCTATCCATCCTCTGGATCACTTATGAATTTGTTGGAGTGTTCGGAGCACAAACCAGTGTCAAATTTTTGGAAGAAACCCTTTTTGGAAAATGGCTGCTCCCACCCATGACCACCCTCATTCAACGTTTCATTCCTATCCCCTTCCTTCAAGAATTTCTCATTGGCCCTTATGGAATCATCACCATGGCTCTCACTTATGCCCTGGCCATCGTTCTCCCCATTGTCGGCTGTTTCTTTCTGGTCTTCGGACTCATGGAAGATTCTGGTTACTTACCCAGACTGGCCGTGATGACCAATCAGGTCTTCAAAAAGATGGGCTTGAATGGAAAGGCTGTTTTGCCCATGGTCCTGGGTCTGGGATGCGACACCATGGCTACGATGACCACGCGCATTTTGGATACAGAAAAGGATCGGACCATTGTCACACTGCTTTTAGCACTTGGGGTCCCTTGCTCTGCCCAATTGGGGGTCATCCTTGGAATGTTCGCCGGCCTTCCAATTCTCTACCTATTGATTTGGATCTTTATTATCGCTGGCATTCTGATCTCGGTGGGTTATTTGGCATCAAGGGTGATTCCGGGTGAGGGTTCTGATTTTATTTTAGAGATTCCGCCTTTAAGGATCCCCTTGCTCTCCAATGTCGTGGTCAAAACCCTGGCTCGAATTGAGTGGTATTTAAAAGAAGCTGTTCCCCTCTTCATTCTGGGCACCTTAATTCTTTTTGTCCTTCATAAAACAAAACTATTAATTTTTTTGGAATGGGCTGCCACTCCTTTGATCGTCTATTTCCTCGGCCTTCCTGCCAAGGTCACGGAAGCATTTCTCATCGGATTTCTTCGGAGAGACTATGGGGCAGCAGGCCTATTCATCTTGTCCAAAGAGGGACAACTCAATCCCCATCAAATCCTGGTCAGTTTGGTGACCATGACTCTTTTCATTCCCTGCATTGCTCAGTTCTTTATGATGATTAAGGAGAGGGGCTTAAAAAAAGCCCTCTGGATATCAGCAGTGATCATCCCTCTTGCTTTTGGAGTGGGTGGAATAGTAAATATTTTATTAAAATATTTTGGAGTTTGATATGCAGGAGCCTACTTCTTACCGGTGTCCTCTCTGTGGAAAGAAATTTTCTCCGGATGAGATGAAATGCCATTCGGGGTGCCTTCTTTCAAAAAACTGTAATCTCCTCTGTTGCCCCCATTGTGGATATAGTTATAAGGAACAGTCCGCCATTGTCGATTTTATAAAATCCTTATGGAAAAGAAAGGTGAAGCCATGACGAAAGAATCTGAACCTAAAAGGGGTCTCCATCCGAGGATGGGTGCATCCGTTGATGGAGTGGAAGAGGACCGGATCGATGAACTCCTCGAGCTCATCTGGACCTTAGGAGAAGAAGGGGTTGCTGATATGGACCACCTTCTTGAGACGACCCAGGACATAGAAGCGAGATCCATTCTCCGTAAGATGATCAAGGATGACCTCTTTGAAATAGAAGGCAATCGCATGATCCTCAAAGAACGCGGGGAGGAGAAGGCGAGAGAGATTGTTCGACGTCACCGTCTGACAGAGCGGCTCCTCCATGAAATTTTTGAGATGTCTGAAGAGGAAGTAGAAAAAGAGGCCTGCAAACTCGAACACATCCTGAGCCCTGGGGTGACCGAAAGTGTCTGCACCTTTCTCGGCCATCCACCCACTTGCATCCATGGGAAGCCTATCCCAAGGGGAGAATGCTGTGCGAAATTCAAAAAAGAGATGAAACCCCTTGTCCTTCCCTTGGAGGAATTAGGATTGGGTGAGGAGGGTCGAATCGTTTTTATCGCACCCAAATCGCACCAACGGTTGGACCGTTTGAGCAACTTGGGGATCGTCCCGGGAAGCATCCTCAGGATGCATCAGAAAAACCCTTCCTACGTTTTACAGATTGGGGAGACGACGCTGGCGTTGGATAAGGAGATAGTGAAGAATATTTATGTCAAGAGGGTTTAGGACAAGGCTTCAATGGTCAATAATCAATGTTCAATGGTCAATGAAATCACTTACTGACTATTAGTTAATGATCATTGGTCATTGACCATTGGTCGGTGTCAGGCGTCCTCTTTTTTCGAAGGCAATCCTCCCCCTCGCTTTTCCATTTCTTCCTGAATTAACTCTCCCAGACTGGGGGCAGCGGATCCCTGGTTGGAGATATATTTTTCGATCTCCGCCTTTTCCGCCCTCTCCTTTAGCCCTTTGATGCTGAGGCCAATCCTACGATCATGAGGATCGATGTGAAGGACCATCGCAGAAACGGTATCCCCAACTTTCAGGGCATCCGAGGGCTTCTCTACCTTTTCTCGACTGATCTCAGACACATGAACGAGTCCTTCAATCCCCTCTTCTAATTCCACAAAGGCACCAAAATCAGTCACATTGGTGACCTTCCCTGAAACCACTTCTCCTTTCCGATATCGCCGAGCTACATCTCTCCATGGGTCAGGGGTCGATTGTTTAATCCCTAATGAGAAGCGTTCATTTCTACGATCAATATTTAAGACCACCGCCTCCACTTCCTGCCCCTTTTTATAAAGTTCATTAGGGTGTTTGATCTTTTTGGTCCATGAGATCTCAGAGACATGGACGAGCCCATCCACCCCTTCATCAAATCCGATGAAGATGCCGAAATCGGTCACGGTTTTAACTCTTCCTACGACTTTGGTCCCCACAGGATATTTTTCTTCGATGAGAGCCCATGGATTGGGTTCGATCTGTTTCATCCCTAGAGAAATCCGGCGTTTGGCGGGATCGCAATCGAGGACCATCACCTCTACCGTGTCACCGATGTGGACGACCTTGGAAGGGTGCTTCATTTTTTTGTTCCAAGTCAACTCTGAGATGTGGACGAGCCCTTCGACCCCATCTTCCAACTCAACGAAAACCCCGTAATCCGTCACATTGACCACTTTCCCTTTGAGGCGAGATCCCACTGGATATCTCCGAGGCACTGTCTCCCATGGATCGGGCATGGCCTGCTTTAATCCCAATGAAACCTTTTCTTTCTCTTTGTCAAAGTGAAGAACCTTCACCTTAATTCGGTCTCCGATGGAGAGTTTCTCGGAAGGATGCCCAATTCTACCCCAAGAGATATCGGTGATATGGAGCAAACCGTCCATACCACCCAAATCGATAAATGCGCCATAGTCAGTAAGATTTTTCACCGTCCCTTCTACAAGATCCCCTTCCTTCACAACTTTTAAGGTTTCCTCTCTCAACTGTTTTCGCTCCTCATCAAGAAGAACCCGTCGTGAGAGGACAATATTGTTCCGTTTTCGATTGAACTTGATGACCTTAAACTTTAATCGTTGGCCGACCAACGCATCCAGATTTCGAATCGGCTTTAAATCGATTTGAGAACCAGGTAAAAAGGCTTGAATCCGTCCGATGTCCACGGAGAGTCCCCCCTTCACTTTACCGACGATCTCTCCTTCGATGACCTCCCCTTCCCGGCAGGATCGGCTGATCTCCTTCCATACTTTTATCTTATCTGCTTTTTCTTTCGAGAGGGTCAATAACCCTTCCTCACTCTCTTTCCTCTCCAAAAGCACATCGATCCGATCCCCGATCTTCACATCGACTTTTTTATCCCTTTTTAAGAATTCCTGCATGGGAATTTGTCCCTCGGACTTATATCCCACATCCACCATGACATGATCTGGGGTGATATCAACAACTATCCCCCTAAGGATCTGACCTTCCTCTAAGGTCTTTAGGCTCTCCTCATAGAGCGTTTGGAAATCTTCTCGTTGAGTCGAGTCTTCGACGGGTTCATCCCTGCGAGGAAGTTCTTTTTCCTCTCTCCTTTCCTCTTCTCCTCCAGGAGAGGTCTGTTTTTTCTCTTCCTCTGCAGAAACCATTTCTTCCTTCACCATTCAAAAACCCCCTTCTTCCGATAATTCAAAGATATATACCACACCGATATAAAAATTACAAATCATTTAACTCCTGGGGTGTTTCAGATGCCGAATCCTCAGTTCCACCTCCTTGATGATCCAAGAAGGAGTCGAAGCCCCAGCGGTGAGGCCGATTTTTTCTCTCCTGGCCAACCATCTCGGATGAAGTTCTTGGGCTGTCTCGATATGATAGGTATGAGGTTGGCTCTCTCTGCAAATCGCAGCCAACCTTTGAGTATTTCCGCTATTGTACCCACCGATCACAATCATACAATCCACTTTCTTGGCAATCTCTACAGCTTCCATTTGGCGAAGGGTGGTGGCATGGCAAATGGTATTAAAAACCCTCAACTCCTTTGTCCTTTCCAAACAGACCGCAACAATTTCTTTAAAGCGACTGAAGGTTTGGGTCGTTTGGGCGATGATCCCTAATTTCGTCCATGGCCCTAATTTTTGTGCAGCCTCGGCATCTTCAACCACATCCACTCTTTTTTGGATATAGCTTCGAATGGCCTCCACCTCTGGATGTTCTGAATCCCCCACGATGAGTAAGTCGTACCCATGGCGATGAAGATAATTTGCATAGAATTGGGCTCTTTTGACAATAGGACAGGTTGCATCAATAATTCGTAACCTCTTCTCCCTCGCCTTCATCAAATCTTTTAAAAAAACCCCATGGGATCGGAAGATCACCGTCCCTCTGGGGATATGCTCTATTCGGTCTTTCACCTTGACCCCTAACTTCATAAGGAGTTCTACGGCTTGAGGATTATGGATTAAAGGGCCTAAGGTATAGAGGTCTTTTGGATACTTTTGGGCCGCCTCCCCTGCGATGTCCATGGCCCTCTTGACGCCAAAACAAAACCCTGCCGATTTAGCAATGACCAATCTCACTTTTCCCTCAAAAAAACGTGACCGTGACTGTGCCTGCACACCGGAGTTGCAGCGGTTCGGCACGCAGGCGTGTCTCGTGATTCTTAACTCTCAACTCAAAATTCATAACTCTAAATTCTCTCTTTGATGATGCGGACCATCTCTTCCACGACCTCTTTCACGGACCGATGAGTCGTATCGATGAACATGGCATCCTCTGCCTTTTTGAGGGGGGAGTGGTCTCGATGCATATCATGATGATCTCTTTGCATCAATTCTTCACGGGTTTCTTTGAAATCTACTTTCATCCCCTTCTCAACCATCTCGTCATATCTTCTTTTTACCCTTTCCTCACCCAAAGCATCCAGATAGAATTTGACATCTGCGTCGGGAAAGACCACTGTTCCGATATCCCTTCCTTCCAGGATGACGCCTCCTTCTTTTCCCATCTCCCTCTGCATCTGAACGAGTATCTCTCTCAACTCCTTTTGTTTTGAAATCGTCGAGGCGAGACGACTGATTTCGGGGGTACGGATGGCTTCCGTAACCTCTTGCCCATCACAGAGGACATGAGTCTGCTCTCCATCGGTGACGAAGGTGATGTGAAGGGATGAAGCCAACTGGCTGAGCGCCAATTTATCCTCCAGAGAAATGGACTTTTCTTTGGCCTTGAGCGCAACAGATCGGTACATCGCTCCTGTGTCAATATAGACATAGCCTAATCGTTTAGCTAAAGACTTGGCGACGGTGCTCTTCCCCGCACCAGAAGGACCATCTATGGCTATCGTCAATCTTTTCCCTCTTGAGGTTTCCACTTTTCCAACACCTGAAAAAAAGGAGGAACGGTTTTCCCCGTTTAGAAAGCCTCGTTACCTGCCCATCCTTTTCTAACGGGGTTTACCATATTAGGAAGGAATTTTCAAGGAAGGAGGAAGAAAGGGATTTTGAACAAAAGTTATTCCGAAACTTTCAGCTACAGCCTGATAGACAACCTTCCCATCAATCAGATTGAGGCCTTTTCTCAAAGCGTCATTCTCTTCCATTGCCTTCTCGTAACCTTTGTCTGCCATTTGAAGGACATAAGGAAATGTCGCATTGGTGAGGGCAAACGTGGAAGTTCTTGGAAAGGCTCCTGGGATATTGGATACACAATAATGGACAATTCCTTCTTCGATATAAGTGGGATTTTCGTGGGTGGTAGGATGTGTGGTTTCAAAACATCCCCCTTGATCCACAGAGATGTCCACAATGGCAGATCCTGGCCGCATTCTCTTCAGCATCTGGCGAGTCACCAATTTAGGTGCTTGGGCACCTGGAATGAGGACTGCTCCAATAACGAGATCAGCACCTGCGATCTCTTCTCCGATCGTCATCCGATTTGAAATGAAAGTGGCAATATGACCTTGAGTGATATCATGAAGATAACTTAATCGTTCCGGATGGATATCGAGAATGCTGACTCGAGCACCGATCCCCACGGCAACCTTACAGGCATTGGTTCCGGCCACCCCTGCTCCAAGAATGACTACCTTAGCTGGAGGAACGCCTGAAGCCCCGCAGAGGAGGACCCCTCTTCCTCCATGCCTTGCCTCCAAGCACATTCCTCCCGCAAGAATCGAAGCCCTGCCAGCAATCTCGCTCATCGGTCGAAGGAGAGGAAGTGATCCATCCTGCTCCTGAACGGTTTCATACCCGATCCCAATGATCCGGCGATCCATCAATTTTAAAGTGAGTTCTCGATCAGCAGCCAGATGGAGATAGGTGAAAAGAACCTGCCCGGGTCTCATCGAGAGGGAATTCTGGCTCCAAGGGTTCCTTAACCTTCACCACCATGTCGGCTTCTTCCCAAATATCCTTCGCCTTATCGACAAGGATCGCCCCTGCTTTCTCATATTCATGGTCGGAGAAACCACTCCCTGCCCCTGCACCTTTTTCAACGAGAACACCGATGGTGGTGAGAAACCAAGGCATCCACACCCTTGCGGTGTCATCGCCACTCTTTTCTCCCCATTCTTAATCTCTTTTGGAACCCCGATGATCATCTCATCCCTCCCTTTAACCGCACTTGGCTCGCAAGCCGTTTAGCAACAAAATCAACCATCCCCTCTGTGGCTTTGGAAAATTCCATTGCCGTGGCAACCAGTGCAGGATGTGTATTGAACTCATCCGGTGTCAACCCATCCTCTTGATAGGCCTTCTCAAAATAGGGAATCCTCAACAATTTATCCAAGACGGCCTTGGGAACTTCCTCATCGATCTGGGGTCTAAATTCCGTCCCATCAAGAAATTCAAATACCCCTTCGATAAAAGAGGGAGGACAGGTGAAGACAATATCTCCCTCCAGCCAGTTTTTCCAAATGCCAACAATGCTTCTTCCCATCCAGCACCGGACTGATCCTCATCGAACAGATCAGCATCTTACTCGGATAATTTCTCTCCTTAACCAGACGGTAGGCCTTCTTGAAAATGGCCAACTCGGCCCAACGGACATCCGCCTCAGAAAGATCTATCCCTAAGGATTCTGCTTCCTTTCGAAGATCTCCCAAATCCCCATAGCGCGCTGTCATGTGGGTGATCACCGACCTCCAACGCGTCAGATCCACTCCATTCTTTTTGGCTATCTCCAATCCCTCTTTGACCGCTTTCGCACAAGCCATCAATTGAGGAAGAACGAACGTAAGCGTATTATTCGTAGAGATCCCTTTCGAGGTGAGGATTTTAATGACCTCATAACCTTCCTTTGATCCTGGCACTTTAATCATCACATTGGGACTGAGGCTGGCCAGTTCCAAGGGCCTGAGAGATCATCTTTTCCTTATCCGTCAAAGCTCTTGGATCCACCTGACCGGAGAGATATCCATATCGATATTGGGATCGTTTAAAAACTCCTAAATACATCTCAGCCCCTCGTCGGACAATCTCCTTATAGGTCAACCAGAAGAGACCCTCTTTATCCACACAGGGATTCTTGTTCGATCAGGCGATCCACCATCTGAGCCACAAGAGATTCATGTGTCTTAATCACACTCGAGGAAAGAGGAGGATTGGTGGTCACTCCCCGGAAGAGAGCCTCTTCAGGATGCTCAGGATCGTAAAGTCTCTTCAGTTGTTCTCGAAGTCCATCGACCCGGTCGGATGGCGCTTTCTTAAGCATGCCCTCTGCCCAGGAAGGATAAATTAAGGGTGAGGAATCCCACCAGATCTCCAATCCGGGATGAGTATCCATCAATCGTTCTAAAGGACTCTTCTTCATGCCTTCTTCTCCTTTTTCCTGTTCCCCAAAAACTTTTTGATGGAATGGACGCTATGAGAATTTTCTTCATGAGTGCCCAGGCTGATCCGGAAGAATCCATTCCGCCCTCGAAGGGGAGCGAAGTATTTGAGCATGACTCCCGCTTTTTCAAAAACATAATCCACGATCTCTTTCCCTGTCGCCCCCGCATCGGTGGCGTCGATGAGAACATAATTTCCATGAGAATAGTAAGGCTTGACCCCTGGAATCTTCGAAAGTTCTTTACACACATAATCCACACCCGCATTGTTATAAGCAGCCTTTCGCTTCAATTCCTCTTCTTCATCCAGAGCTGCCTCTGCAGCGGCTATGGAGAGAAGACTGGTGTTCCAGGGGACCTGCATCTTCCGAAAATATTCGATCAATTTCTCATCTGCCAGGGCATATCCGAATCGAATTCCAGCCATCCCATAGGCTTTCGAAAAGGTATGGGCGACGATGAGATGATTATATTTTCGAATCAGAGGGGCTTTCGATTCATGCTCCGGATGATATTCTAAATAAGCTTCATCGATCAGGGTAGGAATACCGAGCTTCGACAATCTTCATCAGATCGTCATCGGAGATGAAGTCCCCCGTTGGATTATTCGGGGTGCAGACAATGATCACCTTTGGTTCGTGGCGTGATGGCACGAAGCATGGCCGGGACATCGTATTGAAGATCAGGGGTCATATCGACCGCTACCACATTCCCTCCCACCGCTCTTGCCCGGATGCCATAGAGTGAAAAGGTGGGATTGGGAAGGAGCACCTCATCTCCGGGAGTGACAAAGAGCCTCATGATCATATCAATGATCTCTGAAGAACCATGGCTGATATAAACATTCTCCGGTCCTAAATCGTAGCGTCTTCGCAATCTTGGCTCGAATGCGGGGTCCATTGTCAGGGTAACGATTTCCCAGATTTGGCCGCCTCGAGAATGGCCTGAAGGACTTTCTCTGAAGGGGGGATAGGATTTTCATTGATCATCATCCGCTTCAGTTCCGGTCTGGACCAGGCGATCAGTAAATCCTCGGTATCATAGGGTTTGACCTGATCGATCCATGGAACTAAAAAACGTTTCAAATCAGCCATAAGAACCTCCCTATTTTTGATAGAGGTTAGAAGACCGTTTCGCTTGAGGACTGCTCAGCTTAAGGAATACTTCGTTTAGGCTAAAATACTTTAGTGCCTCAAACCTTCAAGTCCCGTGAAACGGGACGCTCCTCAAACCTTAAGCCTGATCCTACCTAACTACCTATCTATACAGGTAACAAGAAAAAAAAAATTTGTCAAGACTTTTTTAAGCCTTCAGATCGTATCGGTATCTTCCCGATTCCACTTCAAAAATATATTTGTCCCCTCGATGAAAAGCATGAAGCACCTCCACGGGAATGTTTTTCGAATCGTAGATGACGCTTTCCAGAAAAATCCCGGGGGACCGGGGTGGAAGACCCAATAACTTCGCATCCTTCCCGGATAAGGGTGATCGCCCGAAAGGTCTGAATGGGACCGATGGAGTTCGACATGAAACTTTTTCGTCAGGAGATGGTAAAGGGAGCCGGTCAACCGCATCTTTAAAATATCCCTTGTACTCTTTATAGGGAAGGTAACTCCGTCTCAATCACTAAGGGGATTCGATTCCCCAGTCGGAGTCGTTCCGTCAGGATGACCCTCTTCTCTTTTCCCTGCATCAGCTTTTCTGCGACATCCGGAGGGGCTTCGATCACGGACTTATGGATGAGCCTGGTCTGAGGAACAATGCCCATTCGGATCATATCATCCGTAAAACTGGAAATATGCTGGAGGGTATACTTCACCGGTTGAAAGGGCTCGACCGATGACAAAGGAACCCACACCGTTCTTCTTCTGAACAAGCCCTTTGGCCACCAAATCCGAAATGGCCTGACGAACCGTGTTTCGATTGACTCGAAAGAGTTGAGAAAGTTTCGATTCTGAGGGCAACTTATCGTGGACGGCATACCGGCCCTTCTGAATCATCTCCGTCAGCCAGTTGCTAATTTGAATATATTTTGGAACCCCCTCTTCCAAATGGAACGTCTCTGGCATTCACCCTCCTTAGGTCGCACTCATCCCCTTCAATCCCGTCTTCCCGGTGATCAATCTCATGGCGACGAGCATCCCCACCACAATCACGATGATGATCGTGCACATGGCATTCGCACTGGCCGTTCGGCCATCGATGTCGAGGAAGATAATCTCGATCGCTGCCAATTTCACCTTTGCCGAGATCAGAAAGATGACAGCGCTGATGGTGGTCATCGACCTCATAAAGAAAAAAGTCATATTGGAGAAGAAGGCGGTCTTGGTGAGAGGAAAGACCACCCGGGTGAAGGTGGTGATGGGATCCGCCCCAAGGCTCACGGCCGCTTCCTCAATCGACTTATCAATCTGTTTCAGATTGGCAATGCTGGAAAGAACACCCAAGGTGAAATTGCAGATGATGATATTGATGATGATAATCCAAAAAGTCCCGTAGATGAAAAAGTAGGGTTTGTTAAAGGCCAAGATATATCCCAAACCCATCACGGTCCCAGGAATGGCAGCCGGCAACACGCTCAAGGTATAGAGAATCTGATCCCCTTTCGGTTTCTTCTTTTCAACAATGTATCCTGCTAAGAGAGTCAGGGAGGCTCCTCCAATGGCGACCAAAATAGAGACCCAAAGGCTATTCCAGATGGGAGCATACTTATAAGCGATGATGGATTGCCATTCTCCCTTTAGGATGGAAGCCCAGAATTTGGTCCAGAAGGGTGCAATCCCTCCCAATGAGGGGAAGTCGTAATGTTTCAAGGTGAGGGAAAAATCATAAGGCCAGGTCTTGACAAAAGAACCCAAGAAGACGGATGCAAATACGATGAGGATAAAAGTACAGGGAATCCAGCAATAGATGGTGAAGGCCCATTTTTTAAAGGGCCGCGACGGTTGAAGAAATGGACGAGCTTGCCCACTGATGAGGGCATAACTCTTCTTGGTCAGATAATAGTTCAGAAGAAAGGCAGCAACGGAGGGGATGAGGAGAATCACGCTGATGGTTGCTCCCAAATCAAAGCGTTGCATTCCGATGACCTGTTGGTAGATCTCTGTGGCCAGGACACTATAATTTCCACCGATGACGACGGGAACACCAAAATCGGTAATCGTCAAATTGAAAACCAATGCGGCAGCACTCGCAATCCCATATTTGGCTGACGGGAGGGTCACTTTATAAAATGTCTTCAGGGCAGAAGCTCCCAGACTCTGCGCCGCTTCATCCAATCGCGTATCCACTGCAGATAAGGTGGTATAAAGAATGAACAGGGCATTGGGAAAACAGTAGAGACATTCTGCTACGATGATCCCTGTGGCACCGTAGATATTCCAATCTGTATGGAGCAGGTAACGGGTGATCAATCCATTTCGTCCAAATAAAAGGATCAGCGCCAATCCCTGGATGATGGAGGGGGCGATCAGGGGAAAGGTTGAAATCGTGTAGAAGATCCCTTTTCCCCGAATCGTCGTTCGGGTCAGTCCATAAGCGAAGAAGAAAGCAAGGAGGGTCGTGATGACCATGGTAACAACGGAGACATACAAGGCTATTTGTCAAGGATCGAAACATTCTCGGATTGGTGAAATAGGAAATATAATGTTCAAGAGTGAGGACCTTCCCCCGATAGAAACTTAACTTGCAGATATCGTAAACCGGGTAGAGCATAAAAAAGATGAGGACGGCAAGGAGGAATCCCATCGTGACTCCAGTAAGCCACCGGTCACTACTGATGGGAGCAGAGATGGTAAGACCTTGGGTCGTTTCTGTTCGATTCATGAAGACCCCTCTTTTACAGGAACAGCATAGACAATAAAAGCCTCGGGAGGAAAGTAGAGAAGGACTTCGTCTCCTTGTTTTAACTGCCTCTGAGTGAACTCTTTTTCAATGATATCCGAAATCAGCTCTTCTCCACCCATATTGATGGTTAAACGAACAGCGGCACCTAAAAAGGTGACCACATCAATTCTGCCTGGAACAATGTTCGAAGACTCTAATTGGTTCGGGGGATCTCCATATTTGAAGACCTCTATCTTTTCTGGCCGGATGGCCAAGTAAACCTCCTCTTTGGATAAATGACCCCTTGGAGATACGAGGAATTCCCATTTTCCCGTTTTTACCCGATTTTCTGTTCGAGTGCCCTTAAAAAAATTCGATGTTCCGACAAAGTCCGCTACAAAGCTGGAATTGGGGCATTGATAAATCTCAATGGGTTTCCCAACCTGCCGAAACTGTCCGGCCTCCATGACCACCACACGGTCTGCGATGGAGAGGGCTTCCTCCTGATCATGAGTCACATAGATCATCGTCTTTTTAAGTTCCTGCTGTAACCTTTTAATCTCAGCTCTGAGTCGAACACGAATTTTTGCATCCAAGGCACTCAAAGGCTCATCCAAAAGAAGGACTTGGGGATTGGGTGCCAAGGCCCGAACCAAAGCCACCCTCTGCTGCTGACCTCCGCTCAATTGAGCGGGGTAGAGGTTTCTCCAATCTCGAAGCCCGACCAGGTCGAGCATTTGGTCTACCCTCTCAGCGATGGCCTTCTTGGGCATTTTTCTCACTTTGAGACCAAAGGCAATGTTTGCCTCCACCGTCATATTGGGAAAAAGCGCATAAGACTGGAAAACAATCCCGAACTCCCTTTTCTTGGGGGTGAGATCATTGATCATCTTTCCATCGAAGATGATCTTCCCCTCTGTCACTGTTTCAAATCCGGTGATCATCCTGAGGACCGTCGTCTTGCCGCAACCGCTCGGGCCGAGAAAACATATGAACTCGCCCTCCTCAATTTCCAAATTGACATGATCTACCGCGGTCAGCCCCGCGAATTTCTTCGTCAGATTTTCCAACCTGAGGTTTCTTCCCATCTTCTTCCCTTTTCCTCCATATGTTCCTCTCACCTTTCTCCTCTCCCCGTTGGAGAAGAGGGTTAGGGTGAGAAGCTGTTTACCTGTCTAAATAGGTTTTTAATCAAATTCAAAGATTTGTCAACGGTGGAGTAATCCAAAAATAGGGCATCCTCAGGTACAGGATGCCCTTTATAGCCACACCGACATTGGTCACGCCGAAAGTCGTTATTCCTCCGAAAGCAGAAATCCAGAAAAACGGCATCCCGGCAAGCCCGGAATGCCCTCACAGGATTTTCGCTCGATCTTCTCTCTATTTCAAGAAAAGGCCTTCCCATTTCTTCAGGATCTCATCTCGGTTCTTTGCCTGCCAGGCAAAGTCCATGGGATAGAGTTTAATTTCTGTCAATTTTGGCATATCCGTTCGGGTTGGAATCCCAGGCAAGGTCACACCTAATTTGAAATCTGAATAAAGCTTCATGGCGTTCTGACTGACAGCCCAATCTAAAAATTTCATTGCTGCCTTTGGATTTTTCGCTCCTTTCAGGAGGGCATTCGCCTCCACTTCATAACCCGCTCCTTCCACAGGGAATACAAACTCTACTGGAGCTCCCTGTTTCTTCAATTCACCCACAACGAAATCGAAGGAGCATCCTATGGCAAACTCTCCCTGGGCCGTCATCTTGGCTGGCCTCGACCCACTTTTAATATATTGCCCCATATTTTTATCCAACTTCTTTAAAAACTCCCAGCCATCTTCCTTCCCATCTTTTGCCCCATACATTTGAAGGAGGCTTGCCACCTGTAAGAAACCGGTCCCCGAAGCCGCAGGATTGGGCATAGCCAAAAGGCCCTTAAATCCAGGATTGAGTAAATCGTTCCATCCCTTTGGCATGGGAAGTCCTTTTTCTTTCAGAACCTTTGTGTTCACACAGAAGGCGGCGATATACATATCGATCCCAGCATAAAAATATTGAGAATGGACAAACCTTTTATCCAACTTCTCAACCCCTTTGGGTTTATAAGGCTCTAACATTCCCATCGGAATAAACTGTTCGGTGTTGGTCACCGCCCATCCCCAGATGCAGTCGGCCTGAGGATTACCTTTCTCCGCCAACATGCGTGCGCCCAGTTCCCCTGTTGAAAGTCTGATGATATCGATGTCGAGGTCAGGAAGTTCCTTTCGAGCCAGTTCCAGATATTTCACCGTCTCATCCGTCTCCAGAGATGTATAAACCGTCACCTTATCCTTGGCAACGGCAGTCCCTAACATAAACATTAAACTGATCATGCTGATCATTAAACCCATCCATTTCCCCTTCATACGTTTAACCTCCTTTTATGAAAATCAGAATAAAAACGTCCAACCCCTATGGGCGTGGTTGTCATTCTGAACCTTGTGCTGAACTTGTTTCAGTATTGGTTCAGAATCTCTTACGATGAGACCCTGAAATCCTTAGGTCCTGAATTAAACTCAGGACCTGGTTCAAAGTGACACATAGAGCAAATTCATTTTTGAATGCGGAATTCTCACCTCCCCCCTTCAGCCAAAATAAACTCTGCTCAATCGATTCAAATCTTTATATCGAAAACAAATTTTTTTGTCAACTTTTAAAATCCCTCCTATCTGAAACCAAAAATGTTAGAGCATGCCGGAAAAGGGTTGACAAAAACAGTTTTTTAAATTAGTCCTGTCTAAACAGGTAGGTAGCTCGATAAATCGTTTTGGGGCTACGGTTACGAAGCCCGTTTGGATTTTTAGACAAACGGTTATGGGTAACGACGCTGGTATCGAAGCAAGAAGTTCGAAATTAGAAGTTCGAGTATCCAAAAACTAAAAACGAGCATCCCTGCCTGCCGGCAGGCAGATACGAGCTTCGACAACGACAAACGTTGGTTCCCTTAAGAATTATTTAACCCAAGACGTAACCCCTTAACGAAACGGGCTATCTTTACCCGTTACCTTTAGACGATAACCTTTATTTTCTAGACATGGAGGACATACAATATGAAAGACCAAGCAAGGGTCGTAATCATCGGAGGTGGAATTACAGGTTGTAGTATTGCTTACCATTTAACAAAAATGGGATGGACAGACGTGGTTCTTCTGGATAAAGGGGAACTCACCAGTGGGGCAACCTTTCATGCTGCGGGTCTGGTGGGTCAGCTGCGTTCCTCGGTGAACATCACAAAGATGTTGAAATACAGCATCGAACTCTACTCTCACCTGGAAGAGGAGACAGGGCAACACACCGGTTGGAGTGAGGTGGGTGGTCTCCGGATTGCTTCATCCAGGGATCGAATGGAAGAATTGCGTCGATCTGCAGCCATGGCGAAGACCTTTGGATTGCCCATGGAATTGATCAGCCCCAAAGAGGCCTGTGATCTCTTCCCGGTGATGGAAAAGAAGGGAATTGTTGGAGCGGCCAATCTTCCAACAGATGGTCAAATCGATCCAAGTGGGGTGACTTATGCGCTTGCTAAGGGAGCAAAAGATCGTGGAGCGACGATTTATACAGAAACACGTGTGACAGGAATTAATTTAAAGAATGGGGTGGTCTATGAAGTTTTGACAGAAAAGGGAAACATCAAGACGGAAATCATAGTGAATGCAGCAGGGATCTGGGCCCCAGAAATAGGGAAGATGGTAGATGTCTCCATCCCCATCATCCCTATGGAGCATCAGTACATCATTAGCAAACCGATTGAAGGAGTCCGAAAGGGAATGCCCACCATGCGGGACCCTGATCTTCTTGTTTACTTCCGAGAGGAAGTCGGCGGTCTCATCATGGGAGGATATGAACATAATCCCATTCCGTGGGCCTTGGATGGAATTCCAAGGGATTTTACCAAAACATTGCTAAAATCCAACTATGAACATTTCGAACCTCTCTCCCTTCTGGCCATGAAACGTGTTCCTGCCATTGGCAATGCTGAAATCATCACTCTGCTCAATGGCCCTGAGGCCTTTACCTCTGATGGAGATTTTATTATGGGGGAAGCAGCAGAAGTGAAAAACTTCTTCGTTGCCGCTGGCTTCTGCGCCCACGGAATTGCGGCCGGGGGAGGAGTAGGCAAAATGATGGCAGAGTGGATCATCGAGGGGGCGCCCAGCTTAGATCTCTGGCGTCTCGACATCCGGCGCCTCGGAACATACCATGGAAGTCAAAAATATGCTCTCGAAAGATCCATCGAAGTCTATGCTCACCACTATTCTATGAGTTGGCCCTATGAAGAAATGATTTCGGCGAGACCCTTGCGTACGAGCCCCCTTTATCCCCACTTAAAGAAAATGAGGGCGGTTTTCGGAGAAAAATCGGGCTGGGAGAGGCCTAATTGGTTTGCCCCAAAAGGAGTAGCCCCTAACGATAAATTGGGATGGGGACTTCCAAATTGGTTTGAGCATGTAGGAGATGAGCACGATACGGTCAGAACAAAGGCAGGGATCATTGATCAGACCTCCTTCGGTAAAATCGAGATCAAAGGTCCTGGGTCGCTTCAATTCCTTCAAAAAATTGCAGCGAACCAAATGGATAAACCTGTGGGTTCGATCACCTATACCCAGATGCTGAATGAAAAAGGAGGAATTGAATGTGACCTCACGGTGAGCCGAATAGGTGAAAATCATTTTTATCTGGTTACAGGTACAGCCTTCGTGAAACATGATCTCAGCTGGGTCCAAAAACATCTTCCCAAAGACTCTTCTATCTCTGTCAACGATGTTACATCCAGTAAAACCTGCATCACCCTTTGTGGACCTCGGTCACGTCATATCTTAAAGCAACTGACCAACGATGACATCTCCAATGAAGGATTCCCTTATATGGCCTGTAAACAAATCACCATTGGTCATGCCCCTGCCCTTGCCCTTCGAATCACCTATGTGGGTGAGCTTGGATGGGAATTGCATGTACCAATAGAATATGCCTTGAATGTCTATGATGTCATCTGGGAAGCAGGAAAATCTTTTGGTTTAGCCAATGTCGGATACCGTTGCATTGAATCCTTGAGATTGGAAAAAGGGTATCGGTATTGGAGTGGAGATATCTCTCCAGAGTATACCCCTTTTGAGGCAGGGCTCGATTTCTGCGTGAAATTGAATAAGGGTAATTTTATTGGGCGGGAGGCTCTTTTAGCTCAAAAAGAGAAAGGGATCTCCCGGCGCCTCTGTTGTCTCACCCTCCAAACAGAGCCATTGATGCCTGTGGGTAAGGAAGCCATTCTTGATGGAGATAAGGTGATCGGTTTGGTTACCAGCGGAGGGTTTGGGCATACGATTGAGAAACCCATTGCTTATGGATATCTCCCCATTGATTATTCAAAACCCGGAACCCGATTACAAATTGAAGTCGCTGCCAAGAGATATGAGGCCACCGTTGAAAAAGAACCTTTATACGATCCGGAGAATCTGAAAGTAAGGAGTTAGTTCGAAGTAAAATATGCGGAAACAAAAAAGCAGGGCCATTTCCACGGCATAGAGTTAATTGGGCTTTTGCGAACGTGCAACAGACTTGATCCTAACAATTTCAATGATACTTTTTTGATCCTTTCAGGATGCTAATATTAGACAGATGGTCACGTTCGGGAGAACGAAGCGAGTTTTCTTCTGAGTTATGGCCTTCCACATTTGCCACACATTTATCATAGGCTGAACGTCCTTTAATAACCTACACTGGTAAGAACAGCAGAATGATCTGAGACCCAGTTGGGATCCCTATTAAATATCACACAACTCTGAATTGTGCTCAAAGCTTGACTTCTGAAGATGTAATCAATCCGTGCAGAAGTGTCTGGCTGGCCTGTAAACGGGTTAACCGCATATGGATTGTCAGGAACTGCATACGTGCACCCATCATAATAACTTTTTTCCGGTTCACAACAGCTTTTACAGCCATTAAATTCCGCATAGGTATCGGTGAGTCCTAACTCCTCACTGTTAGTCATCAGGTCATATAATGCGAAGTCTTCGGAGATGTTAAGGTCTGTGTTAAAATCCCCCCCAAGGATGATTGGATTTTCTCCCCGAATAAAAGTTTCCGTGTGTTCTATGAAATCGGCAAGCACTAGAGCCTGTTCCAAACGTTCTGCGGGGTCACAATAGGCACAAAGATGGACATTGTAGACATTGATTTTGCCAAACCCGGGAATGTTAATTCTCGACATCATTGCATTCCGGCTCACGGGGACAGCTAAGCCTTCGAAAATCTCTTCTGTTACGGAAGGGAGCGAAGTAGAGAGAGTGTATTGTATTCGATAACGGCTCAAAATAGCATTGCCCACGGAGAAGAGCCCAAGAAAATCAGTTGCCAACCTATAACTTAGTCCATAATTCAAACTGCTCTGAGCGAGGAGTTTTCTTAAATCTAAACTACTGTTAACCGTTCTCGATATCTCACCCCCAACAACTTCCTGCAACAAAATAAGATCAATGGGGTCTTGGCTATTTGCTTTTTGAATTACGAAATCTGCAATTTCCCGAAGCCTCATTTCCCTATCTCGAATCTCGGAAAAGAGTAAATTGATGGTTATTACATTCAGATGTCTTTGGGTTGGTGGGATATCCAGACATTGAGCCTCCAAAGAAAGTACTAAAAAAAAGTTTGGCACAATGGTTAGAAATGCCGCAATAATTACGGTCTTAATAAACTTCATACGGCACCCCCCTTAAAGAGAAACATTATTAAGATTGTTAAATCAAAGATACCAAAAGTGACCATTTTGTCAATACAGAAAATAAGATTGTTAAAATTATCTTTTTGAGGATTACCCATTAAAAGTTTGTATAGAGGGGTAATTTTGAGGAATCACGATAACAGGAAGGAAGAGGTGGAAAATTGGGTTGCGGGTTCCACCTACTACTAAATAGCCTTACAAAGATGATATTCTAAGAATTACGGGTTGAAATGTAGCATAACAAAAAGTTCACCAGGAGCGTTACGCGATTCGGTGGAACGATAAGTTATGCGGCCTTCTATGGCCTTATCTCAACAATCGTACCATTTGGCGCTAACTTTTCAATTTCCTCTATTTCTTCGTCTGTAACGGCAATACACCCTTTCGTCCAGTCAACCTCTGTGTGAGAATCACCAACCCACGAGAAACCATTCTTAATGCCGTGGATCATGATGTCTCCGCCCGGAGAAACACCAAGTTCTTTTGCTCGCTTTTTGTCTTTCTCGTTTGGATAGGAAATATGAAGAGATAGGTGATAACGGCTGTCCTTGTTTCTTGAATCGATAACGTAGGTTCCCTCCGGGGTTTTGTTATCGCCTTGCCTTTCTTTTGGACCATTCGGGTTTCCCCCCAAGGCTATTTTGTAGGTCTTGAGCACCTCGCCCTTTGAGATCAACGTCAATCGTCGTTCTTTCTTTTCTATCAGAATCTTATCTGCCGGTCCCTTCTGGATTGCAAAAACCTTTTGTTCGAGCACTTCAATCTTTTTTTGCAGTGTAATAATCTCATTCCCTTTGCTTTTAACCTCTTGTTGGAGAGTCTCAATCTGTGTTTGCTGCGTAGCAATCGTCTTATCCTTTTGTTGGAGAGTCTCAATCTGTGTTTGTCGGAGAGTCTCAATCTGTGTTTGCTGCGTAGCAATCGTCTTATCCTTGATAGTGACATTATTGATATGAAATATCATCATCTCACTGTCCTTCCTGTACCCACTCCCCGGGTAATCCTTTATGAGTTTCTGAAAACATTCCAGAGATTTCTGATAATCTTTTTGCTCATTCCTAGGATACGCATAAATAATACCCATCTCGAAAAGAACCCTGTCTCCCGCCGTGGGATATTTTTCAATAATCTGCTCATATTTGCTCAGAGAGGCCTTGTAGTTTCCCTGGCTGAAAAAATCATTCGCTTCTTTGAAGGTTGACTTGGCCTGAAATCCCTTATTAAAGTGACTGCATCCGCATATTAGAATTGGTGTTATTATGATGCAGACAAAGAAAAAGTAAAGATGCTCACCTATCCTACTTTGCTTTTTACCCATATACGCCTTCGTGTTCGTTAATAATATGTTTGATGATCGCAGAACCATTCCTCTTCCTCTTCCTGATATATCCAAAACATGTACCACATTATAAGTTAGAATATGCCCTGGTTTGACAGATTAAATGCTTGAATGGTCCAGACAGACTTGAACGGTGGAAGTATAAGGAAGTGGCAGGGTCTCAAAACCCTGCCACTTCCTTCTCCGGAGCACTAAAGGCAAAGTTAACAGCTCCCCATAAAATTGACTTACTTCTTCATTGATTTCTGGAAAGTGTCGTCAGCCTTCTTCGCCTTTTCATCTGCGATCTTCGCCTTTTCCTCTGCGATCTTCGCCTTTTCCTCTGCGATCTTCGCCCTTTCCTCTGCCATCTTTACAGCATTTTCGGCGCGGGCTGCGGCAGCCTCTGCCTTTAACGTGGCCGCATCAGCTGCCGCCTTGGCAGCCTGCGCATCCTGCGCTGCCTGATCAGCTTTCGCACCAATCAGCATTTCCTGCGACTGAACTTTCTCGAGGTCACCTTTTGTTGCACAACCCCCCACAGTAATAGCAAGAACAAGCATCATTGAGATCACCAAAAGACTCTTCTTCATCATCTAATCACCTCCTTTCTGTTCAATTAGTTATTTTACCTTATTTTAACAGTGACTGTCAAAATTCAGCGCTACTTCACAAAAAATATCCACATTGGTTATTGACTGGTTGCAAAAACGTGTACCACATTTAGAGTTAAAGTACAACCATTTTTTGTTTCTCAATGCAGGGTCGCCTCTGGTGCTGGAGGGCGGTAATTCAACAAGCTATGCGGCTTGAACGTGTAAGAAAAGGCGGGATCGACTATCTCTTTTTGACAGGTTCAATCAATATACCGTCTATTTCCAAATCAATTTTCAAGCGTTTGGCTGCATCTTTGGCCTCGCTGATATCATTGAAAGGGCCAGCGATAACACGGTAGCTATCGCTCTTTGATAACACCCTTGCCGGGATTTGTGGACCCTGGTGGTTGATAATGGCGGCAATCCTCAGAGCATCAATCTCGTCACGCACATCAGCAGCCAAAACATACCACGCCTCCATTTTCAGTTCTGGTATTTCTGGTCTGCCATACAATTTTTCTGGGTGCTTGACTTCTATGGTTTTCGCAGCCCCTTTTTCACTTCCTTGACGGATCTCGAATATGGGAACAGGAATCCCTCGGGCCTCGGCCAGTACTTTCTTAACTTTGCTCCAGTCAAGCGTGCGCCCCGATTCCTTTTCAATATTTCTCAATTTTGTATATATCTTATCAAACTCAACAGCGTCCAAGTCTTCCGGGGGCGCATGAACTTCCATGTAAACTACTCCATTACATTGACCTAGGAGATATGGCTGGTTAACGATGCATACAGGTGTTTTAACCGGAGTGTTCTCATAGAGTTTCTTCACGTCTTCCGGATAGAGTCTTATGCAGCCATTGGTTGCCCTAAGACCAATGCTGGCCGGTTTATTAGTACCATGGATCAAATAAGTCGACTTACTTAAATATAGCGCGTATTCTCCCAAGGGATTTTGAGGTCCCGGCAGAACTTTAGCGGGCAGAGGATCTCCTTTTTTTCGATGATCCTCAGCAATTGAGGCAGGCACATGCCAGGTCGGCCGGGTTACCTTGCGCGCCACATACATTTGACCCATGGGCGAGGGTCGCTCTATGGTACCGACACCGAGCGGGTAGGTCGACACCGCCAGTGACTTACTATCTCCTTTAAATTGAAAGAGCCTCATAGCGGCTAAGTTGATCACGATGCCTTTTCTTGGGGCGTCCGGCAGGATAAAGCTCAGAGGCAACATGATACGTTCTCCGGCCTCAGGCACCCATACATCTACCCCTGGATTTGCTGCACTGATTGCATTGATCCCCAAACTGAAGTGTCTTGCAATATCCGGTAGCGTATCCCCCTTTTCAAGCCTGATGACTGCCAACCGGCCAATGACGTCATCTCCTTTTGCAACCGAAAACTCATTTCGTTCGATCTTTTCTTCCGGATAGCTTGGTAAGGGCGAGGGTTTCACCTCAACTTTTTTCATTACAGCACATCCATGGAAATATAAGATGAATATAAATAGAACTAAAAGACGAAGCCTATTGGATAAGGGTGACAGGTCAATGATTTGGCACATGGGTCAAATAAGGTACCTTTCTTAATGAAGAAAATTTAAAAAACCATTTTTCAGTAAAGCACTGGATCGTATTGATGCGCAAGGCTCAATTCCATCGCAAGAGCAATAACGTGCAATTCAATGATATATAACAAGTATGGCCGATATTTTCAAAATAATGAATGTTATTTTGAGAGGGTTTCAGATTTTATAAAGTGCGCACGCTACACTTGTATAATCATTTCAGTGGCAATCTTCAAAACTCACTGTCATTATACCTCCTACCGTGTTCCGTCAAATCCTTCCCAGACGGGACCATAATCAATTGTAATAAATACATATCATAAATACTGAGAAAATATCACCAATAATTACGGTTTGAAGTCCTGCGTCTTCATCGTTGTTGACGATCTGTGGATTTC
>CAWFSX010000022.1:0-13994 GCA_963818595.1 uncultured delta proteobacterium | reverse complement strand
CGGATGATCTAGAATGATGGTTGGCAGAGGTAACCTTCCTCCTCCAAGCAAAGTCCTCGTAATATTTGGATCATCCTTGTATTCAAGGGACAAGATGAGGTTTCCGCTATAAGATTTTCTCCGACATCCCTACCCGATTCCGTTAAGTTTCTACAGGAGAGTGAAGCATTGCGGAGTGATTCCTTGATTTTTATTTACATTCGTCAAGGAATCTGCTATTTTATAAAAGTTGGGTCCCACGGGAAAATGACCCGTCTTTGAGTTGGGTTAGATCGAAGAAGAATTCCATTGTTTTTATATTTTTCCCTCTTATCCGCCTACGCGAAAACCACGGGCTTTGCCCGTAGGGCTCCATATTCGGCAAGGTGAGAATACCACGGGAATCTTCTGATGTACCTCGACTTTCATGGATTCCGAGAAAAACCTTTTAACCTGACCCCTGATCCCCGTTTTGTCTTCCTGAGCAAGAAACATAAAGAAGCTTTTGCACATCTTCTTTATGGCATTAACCATCGTGCAGGATTCATTTCCTTAACGGGAGAGGTGGGATCAGGGAAAACAACGGTCTTGCGTGCACTCCTCAGTCAACTTGACGCTGATCATTACCGTACGGCCTTGATTTTCAATCCCTGTCTTTCGGCGACCGAGCTTCTTCAGAATATAAATCGAGAGTTCGGTATTCCAAACAATACTTCAAATAACTCAAGCCTTTTGGAATCTCTTAACCGGTTTCTTCTTCAGCAGAATGCTGAGGGCCGTACTGTTGTCCTCGTCATCGACGAGGCACAAAACTTGGAAACATCGGTCCTCGAACAGATCCGTCTGATCTCGAATCTGGAGACCGACAGGGAAAAGCTCATACAGATCGTCCTGTCGGGACAGTCTGAGCTCTTGCAGATCCTGGAGAGGAATGAAATGCGGCAGCTCAGCCAGCGGATCACGGTACGATATCATCTGCAGCCTATGGATTTTTCAGACACCGTCCATTACATCCACCACCGGCTTGAAGTGGCAGGAGGAAAGGGAGGGGTTGTCTTTTCTAAGGGGGCACTGAAGCGAATATACAGGTATTCACATGGGCTTCCGAGACTCATCAATGTCGCCTGCGATAGAGCGCTTTTAACCGGCTACTCAAGAGATACGACAAGGATAAGCTCCCAGGTTACTGCAGCAGGGATTAAAGACATGAAAATAAATACAGCACCCTATGGCAGGAAACGACGTCTTATTTTAATCCCGACGGCTGCCATGCTTACGGTTTTCTTTGCCGGGGTTATCTACTTTAATTGGCATGATCTAATCGGCCAGTTCAATACTTCGAAGGAGATGGAGGCCATAGAAGATCAAACAGAAAAGAATCCTGTCTTAACCGGGGAAGAACTTTCTCGTGCCATGGCTCTTGATCTCGGGCAAATCATAGAATCAGAAAGTGCTCGAAGGGCCTTCAATACATTAGCCGGCTTCTGGAAAGTTCCACTCGTTCCCGAAAACAGTAATTTTAGCCATTCTGACGGAATGGACCGTGCTGCTCTGAACCGAGATCTCCGCCTATACAGATTTTCTGGAAATCTGGGGACCTTGCTTCGCCTTGATTATCCTGCGGTGCTTGAACTGGCGTTTCCGAACATCACTGGAAAACGATTCATTTCGCTTGTGGGCACGGATTATGACCAGCTCCTCGTCGACCCACCGATTGGAGGGAGGAAATCCTTTTCCTTCACCGAGCTCGAAAAGCATTGGACCGGCCAGGGTTTCCTTCTCTGGAGGGATTTCTTGAATCTCCTACCGAATATATCAATGGAATCCAAGGGGGAACAGATCAAAAGGCTTCAAACCCTTCTGAAAGAAGCAGGAGCTTATAATAAGTCTTTAACAGGCGTTTATGACAGCGATACCCTTTCGGCCATCAAGCAATTCCAGTTGTTAAAAAGAATCGAACAGGATGGTATTGTTGGGGGTCAGACCCTGATGGTCCTTTACCATTCTGTCGATCGGTTTGGAGCCCCAAAACTCCTGGCGGAGCAAAAATGAGCGTCATACTCGATGCCTTGAAGAAACTTGATCGAGAAAAGTCCTTCCGTAAGAGCATGACGGCCAATATTGCCGTCGAGATTCTAAGGCCTGATTTGCCCCGACTTGGGAAAAGGTTCCCCCATTATTTTGCTACTATTTTTTTAACCGCTATGGCTGCGGCTGTGATCACCTATTTCGACAATGGTGGACTTCCGGTCGAAATCATTGCCTCCTGCCCCTGTGAATCCTTCTGCACCAAGTCAGGGGGTTAACCCTGCCCCCATGGAGTTTCACTTACCGTTGAAATCATCGGTTCCCGGGCCTGTGAATCCTCCTGCCTCAAGTCAGCAAGTTACACCGGTCCCCCTCTCACACGGAGCAGTCCAAGAAGTTCGAGATGAAATCAACCGAGAGAGTCCGAAACCCCCAACCCCTGCGGAAGGCAAAATCACTGTTGAAAGCAAACCCGCTTCCACCTCCGTGGATGAGAAAAAAGCAAAACCGAACATGATCCGAGAAGAGACGGAGGTCCCTCCCTCGAGTATAAAAAAGACTCCTGAACAGTCGACCACTGGGTCTCCTACGAACCCACCCTCGTTAAAGCTATCGGCGATCGTCTGGTATGAAGATCCCTCCATGCGCTTCATCATGGTCAACGGCATCAAAGCGAGCGAGGGGTCTTTCGTCGAAGGGGTGAAGGTCGTGGAGATCAATCCCACCAGTGTACGTTTCCTGTACAATGGTCGGTATTTTGAAATCTCCATGTAGAAACAGGGAGAAGGGACTTTATTTATTCGCTGAGAAATTGAAGGATGGTTTTATCCCGGACGGCATTCGGTTCAAATAAAATGGTATAATGATTCGTTCCTACCACATCAAACCGTTTCGCATTGGGCATTTCACGAACCATCCGTTTTGCTACGTCCTCGGGGAGCACGAAGTCATCCTCAAATAACATCCCTTTTGTGGCCCGCAAGATTAGAGTAGGGGAAGTGACTTTCTGATAAAATTTTCTCGAATCCACTTTCCCCAAATTCTTAGCCTCTTCTTCAATGTGTTTGGGATGAACACGAGAGCGTAGACCACCCTTCACCTTTTCAACCTCATAATGGAAATAGGTCTCCATATAAGAGTTCCAGGGTTGTAAATATGGGGCCAGCTTCATTTGTGAGATATAATCTTCAAAGGAAGGGAAGGTTTTCCCTAAACGGTCCAGAGAGGGCTTAATTCCTGCAAAGACCCTTGGCCATCTGAGCTTCGGAGAGTTTTCCCCCACCGTCCACCAAGATCAGACGGTCAACGCGTTGGGGGTGCTTTGCTGAAAATACCAGGGAAATGAATGCCCCCAAAGAATGCCCCATGAGCACAGGCCGTTTCAGACCCAGATCATCTATCAGAGCCAGAACATCTTTGCAATGGCGCTCGATGGAATATCCCTCGGGAGGTTTATCTGAGAGCCCTCTGCCTCGGAGATCCATCGCGATAACCCTGTGTTGTGGCGAAAGGGCCGAGGCTAAACAATCCCAGAATCGACAGTTGGCTGTAAGACCGTGGATGCAGAGAATCTGTTTTCCCTTTACCTTCCCAGACTGCCAACTGAATTTTAATGCCATCTCCTTTCGCTTTCATCCTCTTAGGCTCTGTCATCATCCTCCCTCCCCTGATGATCATAAATCTTTTTAAGCCTTAACCTCAACCTAATTTGTAGCGAAACCTCTGAATGTAGTCTATTGCCCCCGACGGAGTATGCTCTATGAATCCCGTGACCCATTCTTCCACTTCGTTCCAATGACCTAATGGTCTTTTAATCCCTACTTTATTGCTTTTCCTTCTTGAAAAAATCTCCTGGGCCGTCCCAACAATTCCCTTTGGAAAGAAATAGACAATAATGATGAAGAGCAGTCCAAAATAGAATAACCAACGCTCGGATAATCTGATGGCAAAGGGGACACCCGGTAGAAGAGAAGCGATAAGGACTTGTAACTTTGGTAGAAAAGCTCGGGTGACCATCAGGAAAGCCGCCCCGAAAACCCCACCATAGAGCGTTCCCATTCCTCCCACGATGACCATTAAAAGTACATCTAACATAATGGGGACGCTCAAGCTGGAATCGGGGCTTACATATCGCACCCACATGGCAAAACATCCGCCAGCCACTGCAGCCACACAACTGGCAAAGGAGGAGGCGATGACTTGAAAGAGATAGGTCCTGTACCCTAAAGCGATGGAACGTTGTTCATTGTCCCGAATGGATTGAAGTACACGGCCCACAGGGGAATGGACGAATCGAAGCATTAAAAGAAATAAAATAAGGGAAAGAATAAGGATCAAATAATAGCTGATTAATCTCCCTGTAAAATCAACACCTAAAAATTTACCGTAACTGAAATCGATCGCTAAGATACCTGGAAGTTTGAAACTGATCCCATCATCTCCCCCTGTAATCGATCGTAACTGGCTTGATAGGATAAAGGTAAACTCCATAAAAGCCAACGTGACCATAGCGAAGAAGATCGCCCGGATACGAAGGGAGAAGAGCCCGATCAACACAGAAAGGATGCCTGAGATGACGATGGCGATTAAAAAGGCAAGTGCCAAATGGCCGTAGGAGATCCATCCCAACTTTCCCATGAAGATACCAACAAAGTAAGAACCGATTCCAAAATACAAGACATGGCCCAAGGAGACGATCCCTGTGTATCCCAGAATCACATCATAACTTGCTACCAATGCTGAAAAGATGATAATTTTTAATATGACATCAAGCACTTCAAAAGAACGGAACATGAAGGGAGTAAAGACAAAGAAAGCCAACAGGAGAATTCTAAAAAAGAAAGAGGGGCTTCTGAACCGAGCTTCTTTCTCCCCCAAGCGGAATAGTTGGACAGGATTGCTCATGGACTTCGTCCCAATGCAAAATGCAAAGTTTAAAATGTAAAATGGAAAAATGTACTTTTAATCTTATTTTTAATTTTGCAGTTTACAATTTTCAATTTGCAATTTTCTACAGACATATCAGGTGCCTTCTGGAAATAGTCCTGTCGGACGAATCGAAAGGATGATCACGAGAAGTAGCATCGTGATTCCAAGGGCTGCCTTAGGAACCAGATAGGCCACGTAATTATAGGAGAGCCCCACCATCAGGGCTCCCACCACAGAGCCGGTCATGCTTCCCAGACCTCCGATGATGGCCACAATTAAGGCAAAAACAATGACTTCCCCACCCATGGCTGGGTGAATCGATTTGACAAAGGTAGCCCACATCCCACCGCCAATGGCTGCAAGAGCAGAGCCTGCCGCAAACACCCCAGTGAAATATCGATAGATATTGTGGCCCATCACCTGAACCATCTCAGGATTTTCGACACCTGCCCTCACAATGGTCCCTATTTTTGTTTTTCTTAGGATCATCAACATGACGAGATATAGGACTAATCCTATGACAATAGCAATGAGAGGATATCTCGATACCACCACGTCAAAGAGATCCCAAGACCCCATGAAATTGATAGGAACCGGCATCACCTCATCATTCGGTCCCCAAACAATACGAATCAGTTCTTCCATTACAATCATGGCACCGACGGTGATGAAGATCTGGAAGAGATGGCTCCCATAAACAGGACGGATTACTAACCTCTCTGTGATAATCCCTAATAGGGCTACAAGGAGACCGGCGACGATGAGGGTCAAGAGGAAAATGATGATATTCAAAAAGATAGAATTCGATCCACCCCATCCGGTCCATTGATTGATCAGGGTGAATGAGGTAAAGCCGATATAGGCACCCCAGGCGAACAGGGCTCCGTGGGCTAAATTGAGGACGCTCAGAAATCCAAAGATCAGAGAGAACCCAGAGGAGACTAAAAAGAGGAGCATGCCCATGGCTAAACCAGAGATCGTTATGGTGATGTAGGTTTTAGGATTGATCAATAAAAGGGGTGAAAGAAAGATGGCTAAAACAATCAGCTTTGGAAGCCATTTTCTCTGGTTAGGAGTCATATTTTTTCTGGACCTTTCGACGCCAGAATCCCTCACCCTTGCCCTCTCTCCGCGGGGGAGAGGGTGGGGTGAGGGGAATCTCAACCCGAGATACCTAAATATTTTTTCTTCAATTCCTCATTTTGAACCAATTCTTCCATTTGACCCTGGTGAACCGTTTTCCCATCATCAAAGAGGTAGAAATCGTCACCCAGGCTACTGGCCATATAAAAATTCTGTTCCACAAGAATAATCACTGTAAATTCTTTAAATTTACTGATGGAATCGATCAGATGGTCAATGACAATAGGAGCCAACCCTTTAGAGGGTTCATCGATCAAAAGAAGTTCGTTCCGGTTCACCAGGGGTCGGGCAATGGCCAGCATCTGTTTTTGTCCTCCGCTTAGATTGCCTGCCTTCGCTTTCCAGAATTTTTTAAGGTCAGGAAAGATTTCGAAGATAGTTTCCATCATCTCGCGAGTCTTCCCATCCTCCTGAAGCATGGCCACGCGGAAGTTTTCTTCGACAGTTAGAAGGTTATATATGCCTCGATCCTCAGGCACAAACCCAATGCCCAAACGGGATATTTCATAGGGTTTCATATGGTGGATGGCTCGATTCTTTAAAAGGATCGTTCCTTGGGAAGGGGAGAGCAATCCAATGATTGTCCTTAAAGTGGTGCTCTTTCCGGCTCCATTTCTACCCAATAGCACAGTCACCTTGCCAGGATGGACCTCAAAAGAGACTCCCTGGAGGATATGGTGTTTTCCAATAAAGGAATGAATCCCTTCAACTTTGAGAATCGGTTCAGCCACGGGATCGACCTCCACCAAAATAGGCCTCCTGAACCTCTTTATTTTTACTGATGGCCTCAGGAGTATCATTTGCAATTAATTTCCCCTCGTGAAGGACAGCAATCGAATCAGAAAGGGCCATCAGCACATCCATTTTGTGTTCAACCAGAAGGATTGTTTTATCCTTCCGACTCTTGATCTCCTTGAGGAGTTCCAAAATAGAAGGGACTTCCTCCAAAGCCATGCCAGCCGTGGGTTCATCTAAAAGAAGGACTTCTGTCTCTAAAGCAAGTAAAATGGCTATTTCTAACTTTCGCTGTTCTCCATGGGTGAGGCTGCTTGCAGGAACATTCCATTTCGAATCTAATAATACCAATTTTAATATTTCATAAGCTCGGTCTTCCAACTCGGAAAATCGGAGATAATTCTTCCAAAAGTTAAAACCGATATCCTTTTGTGATTGGATGGCCAATCGGACATTCTCCAATACGGTGAGAGAAAGGAAGACATTCGTAAGTTGGAAGGACCTTCCAATACCCAGTTTGGTTCGAAGGGCAGGAGATAGAGGAGTGATATCCTTTCCTTTAAAAAAGACTTTCCCTTCAGTCGGACGGTATTGCCCAGAGATCATATTGAAGAAGGTGGTCTTTCCCGCTCCATTCGGTCCAATAATAGACTTGAAAGTAAAAGGAAAGATTTGAGCGTTTACATGATCGACGGCGACATGACCACCGAATCGAATGGTGAGATCCTTGGTTTCGATGAGGGGGTTTTGGGTCATATCGTTAGAAAATACTTCTATGAAATCCCTCCCTACCTCCGCTGCCTGACCGAGGCTGAGGCAGGCTTTGCCGAAGGGAGAAGACTTCTTGCCCCCCTTAGAAAAAGGGGGGTAAGGGGGGATTTGAAAGTTATTTTTTAACCAGAATCGGGGGAGATCCTTCCTCCGGAGAGACCTCTCTAACCAGGACTGGGACAGCCCATTCCTTATCCGGCCTTGCCTCCAACTTGAAAATAAACATTGACTGCATGGCTTGATGGTCCATGTTACGGAAATACATTCTACCCTTTGGGGTCATGAATTCCATCCCTTCCATGGTTGTAATTAACTTTTCGGTATCAGTCGATTTGGCCTTTTCGAAGGCTTTAAGGGCTGCCATGGCTGCAGCGAATCCTCCGCAGGTAAAGAAGTCAGGAGGCTCTTTAAATCGAGCTGTATGCTCCTTTACTAGCCAATCATTCACAGGATTTTTGGGTAGCTCATAATAGTAATAGGCTCCTCCTGTCATTCCTTTTAAGCTTTCGTATGCTTTGAGTAGTGGAAGAGTGGCTTTTAGAACGGGGAGAATATTTCCACCCGTGGTGATCTTGATCCCATATTTATCAACCTTCATGACAGCCATCTGCTCGATGGGGGGGTTCTTCCCTGCCCACACTACGAAAACATATTTTTCACCAGGCTTGTCTTTTAAGGCATCGATGATTCTCTGGACAGAAGAGGTATGATCGGTTTGTGCCATGGGGCAATATTCTTCGTGAATCATTTTGGCCCCTAACTTTTCTGCGGCGTCTTTGTAAGCAGCAACCCCGTCTCTTCCGAATGCGTAATCTTGGGCAATTGCAGCAAGGAGGACTCCTGGTTTGGCGACTGCTTTCGCATTGGAAATGGCATCTTGACCGGAGTTCCTTCCTGTTCTGAAGATATATCGGTTCCAGGCACTCCCGGTGATGGAGTCTGCCACGGCGGGCTCCACCAGTAAAATTTTCTTAAATTCCTGGGCCACGGGAAGCATGGCCAAGGCTGCTGCACTGCTGGTGGTTCCCACCACGAGATCGACTTTATCGTCCGCATAGAGCTTTGTAATCAACCGTTTGGCAACATCGGGCTTTATCTGGTCATCTTCAACAATCAATTCTATCTTTCGACCGATGACTTCGTTCTTGCCCTTGGTCCCATACTCCACACCCATCTTAAATCCAGTCAGCATCTGCTTGGCATAGGCTTCTAAGGCTCCAGAGAAACCCTGGACGATACCAATTTTGATCGGTTGTTGGGCTCTCGCTGGAACGGCCATGAAGCAATAAGGATAAAGATGATGAAAATGAAATGCTTTCAATCCGTTCTTTATTAACATGATTTTGACCTCCTTTCTTTTTTTTATGGATACTTTTATATCATTCCTGACTCTATTTATCATGTTTGAGAATTAGTCTATTAATTTTTCACTCTTTTTTTGGAGGCATTCCCCAGGCGATTCCTTCCACCACTTCTTTCCCATCTTGGTTGGTACAGGTTGTCCTAAATTTTGCTCGGTTTTTTTCTGGAATCAGTTCGATTACTTCCACTTTGGCTGTAATGGTATCCCCGATTCTAACTGGCGCAAGGAACTTGACCTCTTGCGAAAGGTAGATGGTTCCATGTCCGGGAAGAGTATTTCCCAGGATAGTGGAGAGGAGGCCAACGGAGAGGAGCCCATGGGCGATCCTCCCTTTGAACGAAGTTTTCTCTGCATACGCTTGATCCAGATGGACAGGATTAAAATCTCCCGTAGCTCTGGCAAAGAGTTCTATATCGGATTCGGCTATTGTTTTGGAGATTTGAGCCGAATCTCCAACTTTAAGTTCATGAATAGATTTTCCTTCGGTCATAATAGTATTTTTCTTAGGTCTCCTTATCCCCGCGGCTTAAGACGATACGATGGGGATCCACCTTTTCACGAAGGACTTTCAATTCTTCTCTAGTTGGTGGGGGAACTTTTTTTAAGGTATCGCTTATTAACAGCTCGAATCCAGTATTTTCAATCACATCCTCCAAAGTAACCCCTGGAAGAAGCCCAATCAATCTCATCCTTTTCGTCTTTTCTTCAAAATCTAACAATGCTTTGTCAGTAAAAACCCTGTAAGGTCCGGTTCCCGGGGGTAGGCCTTCTCTCTCCCTGGCCCCAGGTCCATCGATATAACCTGGGGTCGTGATGAAATCCACCTTTTTAACGAACCTTCTTTTCTCATGGTTGATGATGATCATCGTCCGCCAGCATAGGGATCCAAAAGCATTAGCTCCTCCGCTTCCAGGCCATCGAACGTTTGGAGCCTCATATTGGCCCTTCACCGTAGAGTTTAAATTTCCGTATTGGTCGACTTGGGCCCCGCCTAAAAAGCCATAATGAGCAATACCCAATTGAGCCATCTCGAATATCTCAGGCATGTCGCAGGTTCGAATGGCCCTGTAGGTGGTCCTCGAACATCCGACGGAGAGAGGTAGGGTTGGCATCTGTGGTGCAATCCCTCCGGCCTCAAAGATGGGCACGATGTTGGGGGCATGCATGTTTTGGGCTAAACTGGCCGCCAGCATGGGTATGCCGGTCCCGATATATATGATGGCACGGTCCTCAATCTCCCTTGCAGCGACAATGGCCATTAATTCGAAGATATTGTAATCTTTCTTTTTCATACGAAACCTCTTTCACGCTATTCTCTGACCCTCAAATGTTCGAGATCCTCTAAATACTTGAGTTTCTTCTTGCCACCGATTGTCTTTAGATACTCTTTGAAGTGTTCAACCCCAAAGATATATTTATTATAGTATTCCTCGAGTCCGGCTGGATCTCTTGCTGCGGCAATGTATTCTTTCATATGATCGATATCTACATAATACATACCAGGCATATTGGTAGGATGAGCCCCATAAGGGACCTCCACCACTGCGTCAACGTAGAAGCAAGGGATCAATGTTCTGTCCGGTGACAGTCTGATCTTTTCTGTATCGATGATCTTCTCCGTGGTGATGATCAATCTTTTTGCCGACTTGGATTTACCCAGATCTTCATTTAAAGCACCTTCAATCTGGGAGTTTCCATAGATATCGCATCGGTGGACATGAATGATACAGACATCTGCATAGATAGCAGGCACCAATATCACCTCTTCCCCGGTGAAAGGACATCGAATCTTTTTGGCTGCACTGTGTTTGAATCCATCTGCCCCCATCATATTCCTGATAGGCAGAAAAGGTATGCCCATGGCAGCCGCCTTATGCCTGAAGGCCATACTGGCATTATCGTATTCGGAAATACCCATTTCTCCACTCGTTATCATCCTCTCGGCGCGCTTTCGGGTCACATAAGGAATACCAAAGATCTCCATCCCTGTAATGTAACCACAGTCGATGTTCTTAACACATCCCGCATCCAACAATAGATTGAAATCATAAGTTCGAGTCCCAGCAGCAAGATTTAAGTTTTTCTTTTTTTGACGTATGATTTCATGAACCGCAGCCATTGAGAGTCTGATGAAGCTGACCCCTCCCATGGTGAGGTAATCCCCATCATGGACGAACTGTCGGATGGCTGTCTTGATATCCGTCCTTTTATCCCGCCAGGCATTCTTTACTTTCTCCCTCATATGTTCTCGGAATTCATTGGGTGTGATCTTGGAGAATATTTTACCGGACCCTTCTTCGAGTATCTCGATTACCTTTTTTGCCATTTATAACCACCTCATGATTTTTTAAATATTTATGAATTCAAAATTATCGCACTCTTCTGGCTTCACCCACCCAGTATTTTTCTCGTAGTTCCCTCTTAAGAACTTTGCCGTAAGGATTTTTGGGTATCTCGTCGATGAACTCCACAGACTTCGGCTTCTTATAACTTGCCAGATGACCCTTACAAAAATTGATAATCTCTTCTTCCGTAGCCTTTTGACCTGCTTCAGTGCCACAATGGCCTTGATCGCTTCTCCCCATGTTTCATCTGGGACGCCAATGACTGCCACTTCGTGGACTGCGGGGTGTTGAAGGATCACATCCTCGATCTCCCTCGAATAAATATTTTCTCCTCCGCTGATGATCATATCTTTGGCCCGATCGAGAATATACACATAACCTTTCTCGTCCATGACACCCAAATCACCCGTATGGAGCCATCCTCCCCGCAGAGTCTCAGCCGTTGCCTTCGGATTTCTCCAATAACCTTTCATCACCACCTCTCCTCGGACGACAATCTCCCCCATTTTCCCAGGAGGAAGTTCTTGATCATTCTCGTCAAAGATCTTAACTTCCAAATCCGTGCGGGGAATCCCAGCCGAGGTCAGACGCTTCATCTGCTCCTCAGTCCCCTCCAGGAGATGTTCTTCTTTACGGAGATAAGATATGGTCATTGGAGATTCTGCCTGGCCAAAAAGCTGGACGAAGACCTGTCCCATTTTTTTGACTGCTGCCTTGAGGTCTTCCTCATAGATAGGGGCTCCGCCGTAGTGGATACATTTTAAGGAGCTAAGATCATATTGATCAATCTCCGGAGAAGTAATGAGTCGCTTGATCATGGCCGGGGCCATGAACATATTGGTCACTTTTCTTCTCTGGATGGTCTCAAAAACGATTTTGGCTCAAAGGATTTCGATTTCAAAATGACATTCGCAGCGCCCTTGGCCACATTGGGTAAGCTATAAAGTCCGCTCCCATGGCTTAAAGGTGCTGCATGAAGAATCACATCTTCTGGCCAAGGGGAGACATGTCAGCAAAAAAGTTCATGGTCATGGTCATCAGGTTATGGTGAGTCAGCATTGCCCCTTTGGGCTGCCCGTCGTCCCAGAGGTATAGAAAAGCCATGCCAAGTCATCACGTTCAACCTCCACATCGATAAAGGTTGGAGATTGTTCTTTGAGCATGGCTTCATAAGAACCATTCCCTCCAGAGGCTCGGAAATACAGATATAATGTTTAACCCTTGGCATCTCATTTTTAAGGGCATAGAGGGAATCCCTGAAGTCATCGCCCAAAACAACTGCAACCGCTTCCGAGTTATCGATGATAAAGCTGCATTCTTTGGGATGAAGACGAAAATTGATAGGCACGGTTCCAATCCCAGCCTTGAAACAGGCAAAAAGGGTTTCAATAAATTCCGGACAGTTATGCAAGAGGATGGCTACATTCTTCCCTTTCTTAATCCCTAAACTTGTCAGGGCATTGGCCAGTTGGTTGATCCGTGCGTTTGCCTGTTGATAGGTCAATTCGTAATCGCCATAGGCAATTGCCAATCTTTCGGGGAAGGTCCGAGTGCTCTTCGTAAAAAAAGTTCCGACATTCATAAAAATGTCCTCCTCACGGTGTTACGATTATGCAAATTTACAGGTGATTCCACCATCGACAATGAATTGGGCGCCGGTGATATACTTGGCCTCATCGGAGGCGAGGAATAGGGCGGCATGAGCCACGTCCCAGGCATCGCCCATCTTTCCCGTTGGACACTGCTTATTCCGAATTTCAATCATTTTCTCTACATCTCCCGCCGCATAGACTCCTTTGAGCGGCTCAACGATCATCGGAGTGTTCATCAGCCCGGGTAGAATAGCATTTGCACGGATATTTTTTTCTGCATATTGGAGCGCAATCCCTTGGGTTAGCCCGAGGATACCCGCCTTGGTGGTGTAATAGGTCACATAGGGAACCCCGGTGTAACGGATGGCGGCAATGGAGGATATGTTGACAATGACGCCGCCGCCTTGCTTCTCCATATGGGGCAACACATATTTACATGTCAAAAACATGCTCTTTAAGTTAATGGCCATGACCCGATCCCAAGTCTCTTCGCTTATCTCCACTGGGCCGCCGACGACCACGATACCAACGTTGTTGTGAAGAATATCGATGCGTCCATAGGTTTCGATGCATCGATCGACCATGGTTTTGACCTCTTCGGATTTTGAGACATCAACATTCTGAACTTTACAGCTTCCGCCTTCCTGGTCGATCATCGCTTTTGTTTCCATGGCCGCATTAAGATTGATGTCTATTGCGAAAACCTTCGCACCCTCGCGCGCAAATAGCACTGCCGTCGCTTTACCGTTGCCCCATCCTGGTCCGACAGATCCAGCTCCAGTCACAATAGCCACTTTATTCTTCAATCGCTCACCCATTTTCAATCCTCCTTTGTATATATCTCAGCGAGAAAATAATTAATATGATGTAAATGAAAATAGCAAAGGGTTCAAAAGGTAGGTTTATAAATTTTGAACTTTGATTAAAAGTTTCTCGTTGATAAGTTTGATGGGGATTTATATCATTAGGTATTTTTTTCTCACCTCTTCATTCTTTTTCAGATCCTCCATACTTCCATGGTATCGAATTCTTCCTTTGTCAATCACGTAGGCCTGCTCTGCCACCGTGGTGGCAAACTTCACATTCTGCTCAGAGAAAAGAATGGTTTCT
>CAWFSX010000021.1:0-16452 GCA_963818595.1 uncultured delta proteobacterium | reverse complement strand
TTTCTCTCATGACCATGACGACACGAGTATGCCCTCGCTCACTCTGTCTCCATGTAATGCCGAGGTAAACGACCACAACCAGAAGAACCTCGTTGCTTCAAAAACCCCAGGAATCGGAAAGTTTATAGCATAACGAAGGGTCGTGTCTGATGTTGTACTGATAATCATGATGGCTAAAGAGGCTACTGCAAGTGCGGTAAAGACCATACATACTTTCCTATACCACTTGGCAAAACTCATCATCTTTGGTTACCTCCTCCGATGAGGCAACCGAGGGTAAATAAATGCATTAGCTCGGTTGCCCCATTATTTCTCATCATGTCATACAGATTACTTCTTCCTGTATTTCGCCACATAAATTTCATATGGATTTTTAAGCTTTCCTTCAGGTTCATACTTTGCAATTAGCTTTCTTACTCGATCAATGAACTCCTTGCCGTCGAAACCCGCTGGTTTTGCTACCTTCTCAGCCCATTCGTTTACCTGAGCAGGTTGAACCATGTTGGTCGCCTTCTTGATCTCTTCATTGGACCATTTGGTGAATTTAGACCCCGCTTTCATCATAATATCAAGGCTCTCTTCCAAAAGCTTATTATACAGTTCCAAATACTTCCCTTTATAGATATCCTCTGCAGTTTGTTGAAATACGGCCTTTAGGTCATCTGGAAGGGATTTCCATAATTCCATATTCATTACCACCGTGGTTGGTGCGTGGGCTCCTGCACCAATTTCGATGATGTTAGGAGCTTGTTCATAGAGCTTCATCTTCTCGGCAGTAATGAAACAGAAGGCAAAAACGCCATCGAGGATGCCTCTTTCCAATGATTGATAGACCTCTGCTGCGACCACTGGCATCCCTCTTCCACCCAGTCGATCAACGGTTTCCGCACCTACGCCATAACCGCGAATCTTCAAACCCTTGAGCTCTTCGACTTTGGTGATGGGTTTCTTCATAAAGAGTGGGCAATAATCCCAATTTGTGAAATACAAAACCTTACAGTTGTTTCTAACTTCCCACTCTTGTTTTAATGGAGGGTAAGTCTCATATATATCCCGGCAGACCTTCAATCTAGTATCTGCATGGTCACACCCCAAGAAGTACCACTCCAGCCCACGGCTAAGAGGTACCATCGCTGGATAATAACCATAAGAAATTAGCGACATCTCTGAAAGGCCATCTCTACTGCCTGGAGGTGTTCACCCACTTTGTGAAGTGAAGAAGCCCAGTACTTTCTCAAACTTCACTCGCCCTTTACTCCTATCCGCCACTGTGTCAATATACCAATTATCCAATTGGGCGGTTGGAGCAGTTGACCCGATATAGCAGTCATACTTCATGGTCCATACTTTGCCAGGTTTCGTGTACCTGAGCACTGATCACCCCCCTTACACCTCCGAAGGCTATACCACTAATTCCAGTGGCCACAGCGGTTTTTAAGAAATGTCCTTCGACTCATATCCATTTGCTTTTTCATTAACCTTATTCCTCCTTTTTTGAATTGTTCCTCCTATGTATATGAGAGTCCTTTTATCCTCTCTGCTTCATCACCTCCTTCCCACCATCCTTTTTCATCCTATTTTGAATCAGTAACCCGACGCTGATGGTATTCACAGCTAAGGTTTAAAAGCAAGGAAAGTTTGTCTATCAGGTCCTTCCCCTTTTTCAAGAAATTCTGCTCTGAGAGGTGTGCCAACTTTGATCTGCTCGGGTTTCTTCGCGTTCACACCAACGATTCGAGCCACGGTCTTCACCCCTTCATCCAGTTCTACCACTCCCACAACATAGGGGTTATTGCGATTGAAGCCTTCTTTGGCCATGTAGGGTGGGGCGACCACAATGCTCGTAAAGGCAGCCAGCCTGCCGGTGCCTTTTAACTGTACCCACTCCATCTCTCTGCCGAAACAAGATACGCAGATCGGTCGCGGAGGGAGAGCCAAGGCACCACATTTTTTACATTTTGAACCCATGATCTTCCTTTCGTTGAGGAACTGCTCGTACGATGTATCATTGAAAGGTCTGTCGTTCATCGTTTACCTCCTCTCAAGAATCGTAAATGTACAGGTTCCGCCAGTTCCTCCCAAGTTGTGAGCAGCCCCGATCCTTAGGTTTGATTTGGGAACTTGCCTTTTTCCGGCTTTGCCCCGAAGCTGCACCCACACCTCATAGAGCTGGGCAACCCCGGTAGCACCTACTGGATGGCCTTTGGTTTTAAGTCCTCCGGAGGTATTGATGGGGATCGGACCATCAAGTCGGGTCAGGCCCTCGGCCACCGCTTTATACCCTTCTCCTGGTTTGAAGAATCCGAGATCTTCCATATGTACGATCTCGGCGATGGAGAAGCAGTCGTGGACTTCGGAGAATTGAATGTCCTTGGGCGTAAGGCCGGACATCTCATAGGCTTCCTTTGCTGCATATCTTGTTGCTTCGTAGGTTGTCAGATCTTTTTTTGCGTGGAGGCTGTAACCGCTTCCCTGTCCCATGCCAGCTAAATAGATTGGATCGTCGGTGAAGTTTTTGGCGATCTCCTCAGCGACTAAAAGCAGACAGGCTGCTCCATCGCTAATAGGGCAGCAGTCGAAGAGATGCATGGGCCATGCGACCGGAGGATTCGCCACAGGGTCCCGGAGGAAATCCTTTTCGTCTTTCCATTCTGGTATCGGTTCCCCTTTCTTCCGGCAACGCTCGATCCGGGCGTTCATGAAGTCCCGAATGGTCATTGGAAACTGAGCCTTCGGATTCAGAGGTGCGTTATTATGGCTTTTGATCGTTACATTAAAGAGGGCTTCCCGGTCAGCGCCATATTTGGCAAAGTAGGCGGTAGCCATCGTTCCAAAGACTCCAGGAAAAGTGAATCCCGCAGCCACTTCGTAAGGACTGGCAGCCATAGCCAAGCCCTCGGCGACTTCTTCGGTTGTCCGTTTGGACATTTGCTCGAAGCCCCCCACCAGAACGATGTCATAGAGTCCAGAGGCGATGGCCAACACCCCTTCTCGAAAGGCCACGGCACTTGAAGCACAGGCAGCCTCTGTCCGGGTCACTGGCTTTGGAACATGGCCTAACAAGTCAGAGATGATCGGTCCCCAGTGGGCTTGATTTACAAAAAAATCGTTACTGTAATTTCCGACATAGACTGCATCAATTTCTTTGGGATCAAAACCTTTATCAACAGAGTCGACCATTTCAATGAAGGCTTCAGCAAAGAAATCCTTGCAATTTCGGTCTTTGAATAAACCTAACTTTGTCAAACCTCCGCCGACAACTGCCACCCCTCTTGAAAGTTTTCCTTTTCCCGGCATTCACCACCACTCCTTTCCTCATCTCACTCTTCTGGCTTCACCCACCCAGTATTTCTCCCGGAGTTCCCTCTTGAGAACTTTCCCATAAGGATTTTTGGGTATCTCGTCGATGAACTCCACAGACTTGGGTTTTTTATAGCTTGCCAGATGATCCTTACAGAAATTTATGATTTCTTCTTCCGTGGCCTTTTGGCCTTCCTTCAGCGCTACAATGGCCTTGATCGCTTCTCCCCAGGTTTCATCCGGGACGCCGATGACCGCCACTTCATGGACTGCAGGATGTTTAAGGATCACATCCTCGATCTCCCTCGAATAAATATTTTCCCCTCCGCTGATGATCATGTCCTTGGCTCGATCGAGAATATAGACATAACCTTTCTCATCCATGATACCCAAATCACCTGTATGAAGCCATCCTCCCCGCAACGTTTCAGCCGTGGCTTTAGGATTTCTCCAGTAGCCCTTCATCATGACTTCTCCCCGGACGACGATCTCCCCCATTTGTCCAGGTGGAAGTTCGTTATCATGCTCATCAAAAATCTTGACTTCCACATCCGTTCGGGGAATTCCGGCCGATGTCAGACGCTTCATCTGCTCTTCGGTTCCTTCAAGAAGATGTTCTTCCTTGCGTAGATAGGAGATGGTCATTGGAGATTCTGCCTGGCCAAAAAGCTGAACGAATACCTGTCCCATCTTTCTGACTGCTTCCTTGAGGTCTTCCACATAGATAGGGGCTCCGCCATAGTGGATACATTTTATGGAACTGAGATCATATTTATCAATCTCAGGAGAAGTAACGAGTCGCTTGATCATGGCCGGAGCCATAAACATATTGGTCACTTTTCTTCTCTGAATGGTCTCAAAAACTATTTTAGGATCGAAGGTTTTTACATGCAGGATGACATTCGCAGCTCCCTTGGCCACATTGGGGATGCCATAAAGACCACTTCCATGGCTCAAAGGTGCTGCATGAAGGATCACATCTTCGAGGACCAAGAGGAGACATGTCGGCAAAAAAGTTCATCGTCATCATCATCAGGACATGATGGGTGAGCATCGCCCCTTTTGGCTGCCCTGTTGTTCCAGAGGTATAGAAAAGCCATGCCAAGTCGTCTCGTTCGACATCTACATCAACAAAGTTTGGAGATTGCCCTTTGAGCAGTGTCTCATAACGGATCATTCCTTCCAGAGGCTCGGAAATGCAAATGTAATGCTTGACTCTGGGCATCTCATTCTTGAGGGCGTAGAGGGAATCTCTGAAGTCATCGCCCAAAACAACTGCCACGGCTTCCGAGTTATCGATGATGAAAGCTGCATTCTTTAGGATGGAGACGAAAATTGATAGGAACGGTTCCAATTCCAGCCTTGAAACAGGCAAAAAGGGTCTCAATGAATTCAGGGCAGTTATGCAAGAGGATGGCTACATTCTCCCCTTTCTTAATCCCTAAACTTCTGAGGGCATTGGCCAGCTTGTTGATCCGTTCGTTTGCCTGTTGATAGGTCAATTCATAATCCCCATAGGCGATCGCTAACCGATCGGGAAAAGTTCGAGCGCTCTTCGTAAAAAGAGTTCCAACATTCATAAAAATCTCCTCCTCACGGCATTACGATTATGCGAATTTACAAGTGATTCCACCATCAACGACGATTTGGGCACCCGTGACATATTTGGCCTCATCCGAGGCGAGGAATAGGGCGGCATGCGCCACGTCCCAGGCATCGCCCATCTTTCCAGTTGGGCACTGCTTATTTCGAATTTCAAACATTTTCTCCACATCACCCCCTGCATAGGCTTGTTTAAGTGGCTCCACAAACATCGGGGTGTGCATTAGGCCTGGCAGGATCGTGTTTGCACGTATATTTTTTGGCGCGTATTGGAGCGCAATGCCCTGAGTGAACCCAAGAATGCCTGCTTTGGTAGTATAGTAAGTGATATAAGGTATTCCTGTGTAGCGTATCGCAGCAATCGAAGATATATTGATGATAACGCCACCGCCCTGCTTTTCCATATGAGGTAACACATATTTGCATGTCAGAAACATGCTTTTCAGATTGATTGCCATGACACGATCCCAAGTCTCTTCACTTGTTTCCACAGGACCGCCCGGCACAACGATACCGACATTGTTGTGAAGAATATCGATGCGGCCATAGTTTTCGATGCATCGATCGACCATGGATTTGACCTCGTCGGACTTGGAGACATCCATCTTCTGAACGGCGCAAACACCGCCTTCCTGATCAATGATCGACTTTGTTTCTTCGGCCGCTTTAAGGTTAATGTCCACCGCGTAAATCTTCGCTCCCTCACGAGCAAATAATACTGAGGTTGCTTTGCCATTACCCCATCCCTGTCCGACAGACCCGGCCCCAGTTACAATTGCCACTTTATTTTTCAATCGTTCAACCATTTTGGGTACCTCCATCCATAATTCGAAATTTCGGCGTCAACCTATCATAGAAAAAGGAGATTGTGAAGGAAAAAAGAAATACAGCCTATCTAATAATCTCATCTTCGTAGAGGAGGATATGTTTGAGAGAGCTGAGTTGAATTATTTTTACTCCTTGAATGTCTCTGAGAGGAGTGAAGACCCTCACCACCTTTTTCTCTTCGGAATAATTTCTTATTACCCCTAAGGCCAGAGTTTCATCGTTGCCATCCTTCAATCCGATAAGAAGACCGTTGATCCGTAATGCCCAATCCAGAGGAAGGATGTCACCATTTGGATCGAGGACTTCCCCTTCTATTTGGACTTCTTCAATGGTCAATTCCTGGGTAACCGAATACTTAAAATACTCTTGAAATTTATTGGCTCTATGGATTCTCCGCTCTTCGATAGATTTCGGTTTGACCTGGTCAGATAGAGGCAGACGATAAATTTTATAATGGGAATCCTCTTTATACAGGTCCAAGACATGTTCTATTTCGTTTGATTTTTGTAAAGTAATGAGAAATTTCGGAGATAGGAGATCGATTTTTCTTCTTTTTAATTCTTTTCCTGTCTCACCCAAAATGAACCCAGTGGTATCCACGAGGATCACCTCCGCTCCATATGAAATGGCTTTATCCACCATTCGCTTTACTCCTTTGAGATGGATCGGGAAATGCCCCTCAGGTGTGGTAGAGCCAACAAAGAAGATTTCCGGTGGGGATAATATCAATTCCCAGGTTGGATCTGATTTGAATATGGAAAAACCCATGGTGGCCGGAGGGCCAAGAAAGGATTGTCCAATGTCTGCGTCAACAAGAGCCACCTTTAATCCACGTTTACAAAGATTGAAGATTAAAAATTTCGCAAAGGTACTTTTCCCTGTATCGCTTGCCCCGAGAAGGATTGCAACACCTTTTTCTTCATATAAAATTTCTATTAACTCATACCATTCCTGAGGGCCTTGAATATGAAAAGTATTCATCGGTTCTCAAATATCCTATTGATATCAACGATTCGTGTCAAGAATGAGGGAAAAGAAATATTTTTAAAAATTCGGAAGTTTTAAAATGGGTCTTAAGGATCAATGGGTCTTTTTTAATGGATATTTAAATTCAGCTTGCTGAAAGCTCTTTTGGGATTGTCCGGTTCTGATTAAGACTCATTCGTCTCTTTAAAAAATCTAAAGCAATATGAGGGAAGAGGGCATAGGTCAAAACATCTTCTTCGGAGTCCGTAATGCCTCTTAATTCCCCTCGAATACGTTCCATGGCATTTGGAATTAAATCAGCGGGTCTGCAGGTAATCAATGGCTCACCTTTCAAGGCCTTTTTTTGGAGTTCTTTGTTCACAGGACCCGGTGTCTCTCCATAACCGCCTCTCAGAAGTTCCTTCGTCTGATTAGTAATAATTTTATACCTTTCCCCCGTGATAACATTTATGGTTGCCTGAACAACGATCAATTGAGAGGTAGGCGTGACGAGTGCAATATATCCTAAATCCCTCCTCACATTTGGGATTTCTTCGAGAATCTCATTCAATCGATGAAGTGCTCCGATCTGCCGTAACTGTGCCACCATGTTGGACATGACTCCACCAGGAATCTGAGTTACCATAATCTTTGAATCCACTCCTCCTAAGTCTGTTTCAAAGTCTCTATATTTTCTCTTCATCTCCCTGGCATCATCAGCAATCTCGGCTAAAAGAGCTAAATTTAAACCCGTATCATAAGGCGTCCCCTTTAGAGCCATTACGAGGCTCTCTGTTGGAGGCTGCCCCGTCCCTTCTGAAAAAGGTGAGAGAACGGTATCAATAATATCGACACCCGCTTCGATGGCTTTAAGACAGGTCATCGCACCCATTCCACAAGTGTCATGAGTGTGGAGATGAATAGGTACACTTAGGGATTCTTTTAAGTTTTTGACAATTTCATAAGTTGTGTAGGGGGCAAGAAGTCCTGCCATATCTTTCAGACAGAATATATCGATCCCTAAATCCTCAAGTTGTCGGGCCTTCTCTAAAATGAGGTCAATGGTATGAACCGGGCTAATGGTATAGCAGATCGTCCCTTCTGCAATCTTCCCGACCTTCTTCACCGTTCGGATCACTGTTTTCAAATTTCTGACGTCATCCAAAGCATCGAAAGCCCGAAAAATGTCGATCCCATTCTCTGCCGCTTTTTCTACGAAACGAATGACGACATCATCCGGATAATGTTGATATCCCACAAGACTCTGGCCACGGATCACCATCTGCATCATTGTATGGGGCATTCTTTTCTTTATCTCCCTGATCCTCTCCCAGGGATCTTCGTTTAAGTAACGGATGCAAGAATCGAAGGTCGCCCCTCCCCACATCTCGACTGAATGATAACCCACCTTGTCTAACTTCTCGGCGATGGGAAGGATATCCTCCAGGCGCATCCGAGTGGCAATCTTACTCTGGCTGGCATCCCTAAAGATCGTGTCCATAACTTTGATCGGTTTCTTATCCATCTTAAATTCCTCGTTTAGGTTCTGGAAATTTCACCTGTGACCTCAGCGAACGTTTCATTCAGAATCAAAACCATCTTCTCGCTCTGTTCCTCGGTGATAATAAAGGGAGGAGCCAGGAGGAGGTGATCCCCCTTTATCCCATCGGCTCCCCCTCCACCGGGGTAGGTGATCAACCCTTTTTCAAAGGCACGGTTCGCAATGATGGCGTTCAGTCTTAACTTGGGATCGAAAGGCTCTTTCGTCTTCTTATCCTTGACAAATTCAACCCCTGCAAAGAGGCCTTTTCCCCTCACATCCCCAACAAAATCATGTCGGTATAAGGATTGGAGGGAGCGGATAAGATATTCTCCCATCTTGGCGGATCTCGAAACTAAATCGTGTTTAATGAGATAATCGATTACCGCACAGGCAATGGCACAGGAAAGAGGATTCTGGCTGTAGGTGTGTCCGTGCACAAAGGCCCCCGACCCCTCCTTTATGGTCTGATGTATCTCCTCTTTTACAATGACGGCGAAGATGGGGGTGTATCCACTGCTCAGTCCCTTGGCAGCGACGATCATGTCCGGAATGACACTCCAGTGGTCCACTCCAAAATTCTTACCGGTTCGTCCTATTCCAGTCATTACCTCGTCAGCAATGAATAAGACATCATATCGATCACAAATCTCCCGTATCTTCTGGAAATAGCCATCCTTTGGAACCAAGGCCCCTGCGGTGGCACCGACAATCGGCTCAGCAATGAAGGCAGAGACAGAGTCCGGCCCCTCGTAAAGTATTGTTTTCTCAAGATCCAAAGCGCATTCTAAACTGCATTTTTCAGGCTCAAGTTCAAATGGGCATCGGTAGCAATATGCAGGTGCAATATGGGGGGTATGTTGAATGAGTGGAAGATAATATTTTCTTCTTCCAGTATGGCCTGAAAGGGCCAGAGCGCCGAGCGTATTTCCGTGATAACTTGTCCAGCGAGAGATCACCTTATATTTTTCAGGTTTTCCCCTTTCGACCTGATATTGTCTGGCCATTTTTACAGCCGTCTCAATCGCCTCAGAGCCTCCCGAAAGATAGTAGACCCTTGTCAATCCTTTTGGTGAAAGTTGAACCAATTTCGAGGCCAGGTCGATGGCTGACTGGCTGGTGAATTGGGAGCCGTGAGAAAAAGAAATTCTCTCAGCCTGTCGGACCATGGCTTCGGTGATTTCTTTTACTCCGTGACCGATACCTACCACTGCTGCACCGCCCGAGCCATCAATATATTGTTTTCCTTTTGTATCGTAAATATAAATTCCTTCGCCTCGATCCACAGTAGGGTAGGATTTTTTGAGATTTCTGTAAAAGACATGATTATTCATTTTGTCCATGCCTCGCCTCCTCTTTAATTGTCTTTTGGATTTTCCTTCTATGCCTCTGGCTTACAAACCCAATTCCTCCAAGGGCAAACCCGAGGATATCGGTAACGATTCCTGGTTTAATAAGCAAGAGGGCTGCCACAAAAAAGATCAAGATTTCATACCATGTCATTTTCTGGTACATACACCGCTGTAATGCAGCAGCAAGGAAAACGATCCCTATGGTTGCCGTGATGGTGGCCCAGATGATAGGGAGGGGTTGGCCAATTAGCATTAATTCCGGACCATAGATGAACATGAAGGGAATAATGTATCCGGCCATACCGAGCCAAAAGGCGGTGTAACCTGTCTTTGAAGGATTTGCTCCTGCAATACCCGCTCCAGCATAAGCAGCCAAGGCGACAGGCGGGGTGACATCGGCCCGTGTGGCGTAATAAAAAATGAACATATGGGCAGTAATCGCGATTACTCCGAAATTGATTAATGCAGGGACTGCCAATGAAGAAATGATGATGTACGAAGCAGTGGTCGGAACCCCCATGCCTAAGGCCAAACAGGCGATGGCTGTCAGGGGTAAGGCCAACAGGAGCTGTCCCATTGAAAAATCCATGATGAGGGAGGAAAACTTAAGTCCCAGTCCTGTGACCGTAATCGATCCGATGATGATCCCTGCTGTTGCACAGGCAGCGGCAACCTCAACGGCACCTGTGGCCCCTGCACGAAAACTATCAATGATATCATAGAAGGACATACGGGTATCCCTCTTTAAATAGCTGCAAGCAATGGTTGCAAGAATCGCCCAAAAGACAGCCCTTTCCGGAGAAAAATCGAGGGACAGGAGGTAAATGAGGAGAACAATGGAAAGAAGGTGATGCCATCCCTCCATCAACGCCTTTTTCAAAGAGGGCAGTTCTGATTTCGGAATCCCTTCGATCCCCATCAAGACAGCCCTGTAATGGACTTGCATAAAAATGGCAAAAAACGAGAGTATTGCGGGAATCGCGGCTGCTAGGCAGACTTTGAAGTAAGGAATGCCTAATAATTCAGCCATAATAAAAGCACCCGCTCCCATAATCGGAGGCATAATCTGACCCATGGTGGACGCAGAGGCCTCCACCGCTCCTGCAAAATAAGGAGGATAACCCGTTTTTTTCATTAAGGGGATGGTAAAAGTTCCCGTGGTGACCGTATTCGCGACAGAACTTCCTGAAATCATCCCGAAGAAACAGCTTGATACCACCGCTGCTTTGGCAGGTCCTCCTCTTGACCAGCCTGTAAGGCTAAAGGCGAGGTCTGTAAAAAATTTCCCAGCTCCCGATTTTTGAAGGATAGAGCCATAGAGAATAAATAGGAAGATAAACTGAGCAGAAACACCAAGAGGAATGCTGAAGATCCCGTCCGTCGAGAGGGAAAGGTAAGTGGATAGCCTTTTGATGCTGTATCCCTTGTGGATCAGAACTTCGGGGAGATAGGGACCGAAGAGGGCATATAACAAAAACACAATCGCCACCAGAGGAACAGACCATCCCACCGATCTTCGGGCTGCTTCCAGCACCAACAGAACCAGAAGAGACCCCACGAGCACATCTAAGGGCTGATAAGATCCAGCCCGTTTGAGGATCTGATGAGAAAAGATAAAAATCCATATGCAGATTCCAAGGCTCAATAGAAGAAAGAGGATGTCAAATATCGAAGGCCGTTCTTTCGGAGAAAATTTTTTTGAAAAAGGATAAAGCAAAAAAATCATGGAGGACATGAAGGCCCAATGAACCACCCGGTGATCCAACGCAAAAAAGGGGTGGAAATAGGCATAAAAGAGGTGATATAGGGAAACCCCGATAGCGATCAGGGTAACGATTCCGTTTTGCCATTGCTTCAGGGTTCGTGTTTTTCCCTCGAATTTTTCTAATAATTCTTTCCCTTTTTGCTCAGCGCTTTGGATTTCTTTATCCAATTCATTATTGTACATTTTCCCTCCGTATTGGAATGAGAGAGAAGAGGAGGCCTTCCCCTGGTTTGGCGAGATGGGTTAAGGGAAATGACCTATCTCCAAAAGTGAGGGTCTGGTTGGCCACTCTTCCTACTCGAATGACCAACTCCGGCAGAGGCCTATACAATTGGACTCTGGTCCATTTGCCATCATAGATCATCTTCATTCCTTCCTGTTTCTGGAATTCGAGTCCGGCCCCATACCAGAGAAAGGCTTCCTCAATGAGGACCAATCGACCATCTCTTTCAATCAGGAAGGTATCCTGCACAGGAGTTTTATCCGAGGAATGGATGTAGTGGATGAAGAATTGATCTCCTCCATGGACAGGAAGATCCATCAAAACACCCCGGTTGCCTGACCGCTCTATTCTTAGAAGATAGGGGGGTCCATCTTCCCCATGAACGGAAATGCATGTAAGAATCGTCAGGATAACCAAAACCACTCGATAAAACAAACCGGTCCCGTTCTTTCTTGAGGAGGGAGGGAAGGGTTTCTCAAGCCCTCCTCCCCTCCATTCAATTTATCTAATGGCCCCTATCTCCTTAAAATATTTCATCGCACCGGGATGGAGTTCGATCGGACTGTTTACGCCATTTTGTGGTGTCAACTGAGAGGCCGCAGGATGGACATTGACTAGGGCCCATTTCCCTTTCGTGACATTTTCGAAGATGGCTTTTACCACTTGATAGGCTACTTCATTCTCCATCTTCCGATTGGCTACCATCACATTCGAATCTCCGAGACAGAACACATCGTAATCCACCTTGGGATAGGTCTTGCCAGGAATCGTAATTTTAACGTAGTAAGGATATTTTTTAATAATCTTATCCGCCATGGGAGGTTCGACAGGGATCATGACGATATCTCGGGTTGCCGCGAGATCTCAAACCGGCAAGCTCCCGGGTAAGCAAAATTGAAGAAGACCGCATCCACCACCCCATCTTTTAATGCCTGAACGGACTCCGACTGCGAGAGGTTGGCGATCGGTGAAGTCTTTCCCAAGATTGAATCCATATTCTTCGAGGATGGCTCTGGCCATAACAGCGCATCCACTACCCGGCACATCAATCGACACCTTCTTTCCCTTTAGGTCCTTGATCGACTTGATCCCCCTTCCCGAAACAGTCAAAATGTGTTCAGGAGCCGGATACATCTGGAATAGGGCGACCAGAGGATATTTTTTTTCAAAGGGTTCTTCCCCTGGAGGGCGTTGTAAGCAATACTTCCCATGACCATGCCCATATCACTTTCTCCAGCCCCCACTAATCTGCAGTTTTCAACAGAAGCTCCTGTGGATTCTGCCGCACAACGGAGGTCCGTCGTTCTTCTGAATGGCCACAGCCATTCCGCCCCCAAGTGGATAATATGCCCCTCCGGACTTCCAGAGGCAAGGGTAAGAAACCTTTTCTGTGCCATGGCTGGAACTCCCGATCCCAGCTGAAAACCGACGTCCAACATTAAACTGACTCCCACATAAACACCTTTTTCATAAGACACCTCCTTATTCATAAATGATATAAAATGAGCCTGGTCTTTCTCTGAACACCTCCTTTCCGTCTGAAGTTTTCCCAGTCCGTTATATTTATCCCTCGTAATAGATCTGCTGGTCTCTCCATACGGCTTCCAATTCCTTTAAGGATTTCATCGTTCTTTTTTTATTGGCAACCCCTAAGGCGGTGACAATACTATTAATCAAACTGAGAGGAGCAGTAAAGGACTCAATGAAAGAATCCATCTTGTACTGAGCTGTTAATACATGGTCTGCATATTGGGCGAGAGGAGAGATCAGGCTGTCGGTGATCGCTAAGGTTTTTATTCCCCTTTGTCTCGCGAAACGGAGGACTTTCACTGTCTGCTGGGTATACCTTGGAAAGCTAATGCCGATTACCACATCTCCCTTTTTTAATCCCATCAATCGGTCCCACATATCCCCGATTCCAGGTTGAATGACCCAGACATTTTTTTGGAGGAATTCCAACGCCACTCCAAAGAAAACCGCCAGAGAATGGACGCTTCTTAATCCGACAATGATGATCCTCTCTGCAGACTCAATGGATTTAACGAAGGCCTTGAATTCCTGGACAGAGACTTGTTTCAACGTTTCGTCAATATTGTGGATGTCGCTCTGAAGTACTTTCGTTAGGACATCGCCCTCCGTGGCACCCTTTTTTATCGTATTTTGTAAACGAGCCGTCGTGGTTAACTTATTTCTGAAGAAGAGCCTTAACTCCTTTTGGAATCCTGGAAATCCTTTAAAACCCAAGGCCTTGGAAAGCCTGACAACGGTCGCTTCACTGATATCAACCTTTTTTGCCAAGTCCCCCACGTTGAGGAAGATCGATTCGTCATCGTGGGAAAGGATATATTCCAGCAGCTTTCGTTGGGATCGTGTGAGATGAAGGGCCTTCTGCCTCAACTTTTTCTCGAAGATTTCCATAATGAAATTTTTATTACATTTTATTTTTTATATGAAAAAATTATATCAATTCGAAAAGGTTGTCAAGGGAAAAATGGAGGCTTCTTTGAAGGTGAGTTTTATCGATAAGGCCTGAATGAAACAGGGAATCGTCAAGAGATCATCGGGAGGGGGGAATGCCCTCAGAACTCCAACCTCTCAGGGCATAGTAATCCTGAAGCATTCTCTGAAGGTCTTCTCTTCGGATCGTCTTTCCGTCTTTGCCAAGGGGTTCGTCAAAAAATCTTTTGGGAAGGGTATCATCCTTTGAAGTGATGCCCTCGCGGAGATTGAACTTTCGGGTTTCATTCTGGATCGTAGATGAAATTTTTCTCAAACCCTTCTCATCCAATTTGAGGCCGGTGGTTACTTCAACGATTGTTGAGAGGTAATTCCAATCCCAGTAGAGATCTCGATAAAATCGGCACAGGATCAGGGAGTCGTGGATATTGAAGCGATCTTCGAATTCGAGAAAAAGTTTTGCTTTTCCCTCCATCTGATCCATGGGAATCATCCCTGCAAGTTCTGCCTTATAGAACGTTGCCCTCAGATGGCAAGCCCCTCGATCCGAGGTGGCATTGGCGAGGCCCATTCCCTTGAGGATTCTTGGATCATAACCCGCAGGATCAAGGCCCTTCACATGGATGGCAATGTCCTCCATATCCCATGCTTTTGCAGCATATCGGATTCCTTCGGCCAAAATCGTCCCGATGCCTTTTTTAAATGCGATATCATGAAGGAGTTCTGCAATTTTATCCACCTCTCCCCAACTGATCTTTTCCTTAATTCGGCCCATCTCTGAAGCTTCAATGGCAAAAGCGCAAAGGCTTCCAGCAGAGATGGTATCCATTCCCAGACGGTCACAAATATCATTGAGATAAGCGATCTCCTCAATCTCATGGATCATGCAGAGACCACCGAAGGCATAGATTGTTTCATATTCGGGTCCTTCAATTTTTAAACCTTTGTGTCGTCCCTCTTTGACCTCGCTTAGATCTCCGCAGGCCACAAAACACCGAAGACAAGCAGTGGGTTTGACCTGACACCGTTCAAGAAGGGCTTCTGCACTGATCTTCTCCCATCCCTCAAATGTCCCAAGATGCCAATATTTTGAGGGAAATCCCCCGACCGCATTGTTCATTGCTACCAGCATTGGGGTACCCATTCTTCTGTAATTTTGAACTCCCGGATTGTCTTTACCTCGTTCTAAAGTCTCTTTTGCGAACTGCTCGACCCGATCAGGATAGGCAATCTCCTTTTTCCTTTCTCCGTGAAAAACAATGGCCTTCATCTTCTTGGAGCCCATCACAGCGCCGACTCCGGTCCTTCCGAGGGATCGCCAGTAATCATTTTCAATAACAGCATATCGGACCAGATTTTCGCCAGCTGGGCCAATGACCAGTGCACCCGCACCTTTTTTATCGACTCTCTTTAAAACTTCATCTTCTGTGGAATAGCAATCTTTCCCCCAGAGGTCTTTTGCATCGTGGAAGACCACTTTCTGTTCAGAGATCTCGATCCAAACCGGGCCATTGGATGCTTCTTCAAAAATGAAGGCATCATAACCTGTCCGGCTCATGGGTTCTGCCACTTTTCCTCCGGAATAAGATTCTGAGTAACCTCCCGTCAAGGGGGATTTGGTAAAGACACCATGCCGACAGGAGCCATAGATTCGGGTATTGGTGATCGGACCCGTGCAAAAAATGAGTTTGTTGTTTGGAGAGAGAGGATCAACACCTGGAGGATTTTCCTTCATGAGGAGATAAGTACCAAGTCCCTTTCCACCCAAATAGGTTTCATAAACCGAATCAGGGATTGTTTCTTCCTTAAAGGTTCTCGTTTTGAGATTGATCCTCAGAATTTTATTAAAGAAGCCTTTCATGGAAGTTGCCTTTCTGATGAATGATTAATAAGCAGACCTGTAAATGGCGACTGCATCTTCAAGGGTTATTTTTCTTGGGTTATTGGCCAAAAGTCTGCGTCACTTTCATGGCTGCCTCTGCCAACCGGGGAATCGCATCCTCCGGGATACCCACATCTCTAAGTCTTCTGGCACCCGAAGGTCATCGGAGAGTCGTTCCACATATCTCACAGCTATTTCTGCTCCAACAAATTCAGAGATCCCTTCCACCTTCTCTCCGAACGCCTTTGCCATCTGAGCAAACTTACTCGGGCACCCCATAATATTGTAGCGCATCACATAAGGAAGCATCAAGGTATTGGTAAGTCCATGAGCAAGATGGAACTCTCCCCCAAGGGGGTAGGCAAAGGCATGGACCGCACCCACGCCAGCGTTCGCAAAGGCCATTCCTGCCAAGAGACTCCCTTCCATCACATTCGAACGTGCAACCAGATTTTCACCATGGGCGAAAGCCATCCTTATATTTTTTGAGAGGAGTTCCATGGCTCTGAAGGCAAGAAGGTCTGATAAGTCGGTAGC
>CAWFSX010000020.1:0-18195 GCA_963818595.1 uncultured delta proteobacterium | reverse complement strand
CGCCTCCTCTTTAATTGTCTTTTGGATTTTCCTTCTATGCCTCTGGCTTACAAACCCAATTCCTCCAAGGGCAAACCGGAGGATATCTGAAACGATTCCTGGTTTAATAAGCAAGAGGGCTGCCACAAAAAAGATCAAGATTTCATACCATGTCATTTTCTGGTACATACACCGCTGTAATGCAGCAGCAAGGAAAACGATCCCTATGGTTGCCGTGATGGTGGCCCAGATGATAGGGAGGGGTTGGCCAATTAGCATTAATTCCGGACCATAGATGAACATGAAGGGAATAATGTATCCGGCCATACCGAGCCAAAAGGCGGTGTAACCTGTCTTTGAAGGATTTGCTCCTGCAATACCCGCTCCAGCATAAGCAGCCAAGGCGACAGGCGGGGTGACATCGGCCCGTGTGGCGTAATAAAAAATGAACATATGGGCAGTAATCGCGATTACTCCGAAATTGATTAATGCAGGGACTGCCAATGAAGAAATGATGATGTACGAAGCAGTGGTCGGAACCCCCATGCCTAAGGCCAAACAGGCGATGGCTGTCAGGGGTAAGGCCAACAGGAGCTGTCCCATTGAAAAATCCATGATGAGGGACGTGGAAAACTTAAGTCCCAGTCCTGTGACCGTAATCGATCCGATGATGATCCCTGCTGTTGCACAGGCAGCGGCAACCTCAACGGCACCTGTGGCCCCTGCACGAAAACTATCAATGATATCATAGAAGGACATACGGGTATCCCTCTTTAAATAGCTGCAAGCAATGGTTGCAAGAATCGCCCAAAAGACAGCCCTTTCCGGAGAAAAATCGAGGGACAGGAGGTAAATGAGGAGAACAATGGGGAAAGAAGGTGATGCCATCCCTCCATCAACGCCTTTTTCAAAGAGGGCAGTTCTGATTTCGGCATCCTTTCTATCCCCATCAAGACAGCCCTGTAATGGACTTGCATAAAAATGGCAAAAAACGAGAGTATTGCGGGAATCGCGGCTGCTAGGCAGACTTTGAAGTAAGGAATGCCTAATAATTCAGCCATAATAAAAGCACCCGCTCCCATAATCGGAGGCATAATCTGACCCATGGTGGACGCAGAGGCCTCCACCGCTCCTGCAAAATAAGGAGGATAACCCGTTTTTTTCATTAAGGGGATGGTAAAAGTTCCCGTGGTGACCGTATTCGCGACAGAACTTCCTGAAATCATCCCGAAGAAACAGCTTGATACCACCGCTGCTTTGGCAGGTCCTCCTCTTGACCAGCCTGTAAGGCTAAAGGCGAGGTCTGTAAAAAATTTCCCAGCTCCCGATTTTTGAAGGATAGAGCCATAGAGAATAAATAGGAAGATAAACTGAGCAGAAACACCAAGAGGAATGCTGAAGATCCCGTCCGTCGAGAGGGAAAGGTAAGTGGATAGCCTTTTGATGCTGTATCCCTTGTGGATCAGAACTTCGGGGAGATAGGGACCGAAGAGGGCATATAACAAAAACACAATCGCCACCAGAGGAACAGACCATCCCACCGATCTTCGGGCTGCTTCCAGCACCAACAGAACCAGAAGAGACCCCACGAGCACATCTAAGGGCTGATAAGATCCAGCCCGTTTGAGGATCTGATGAGAAAAGATAAAAATCCATATGCAGATTCCAAGGCTCAATAGAAGAAAGAGGATGTCAAATATCGAAGGCCGTTCTTCTGAAAGAGAAAATTTTTTTGAAAAAGGATAAAGCAAAAAAATCATGGAGGACATGAAGGCCCAATGAACCACCCGGTGATCCAACGCAAAAAGGGGTGGAAATAGGCATAAAAGAGGTGATATAGGGAAACCCCGATAGCGATCAGGGTAACGATTCCGTTTTGCCATTGCTTCAGGGTTCGTGTTTTTCCCTCGAATTTTTCTAATAATTCTTTCCCTTTTTTGCTCAGCGCTTTGGATTTCTTTATCCAATTCATTATTGTACATTTTCCCTCCGTATTGGAATGAGAGAGAGAGGAGGCCTTCCCCTGGTTTGGCGAGATGGGTTAAGGGAAATGACCTATCTCCAAAAGTGAGGGTCTGGTTGGCCACTCTTCCTACTCGAATGACCAACTCCGGCAGAGGCCTATATATTTTGGACCTTGGTCCATTTGCCATCATAGATTATCTTCATTCCTTCCTGTTTCTGGAATTCGAGTCCGGCCCCATACCAGAGAAAGGCTTCCTCAATGAGGACCAATCGACCATCTCTTTCAATCAGGAAGGTATCCTGTACAGGAGTTTTATCCGAGGAATGGATGTAGTGGATGAAGAATTGATCTCCTCCATGGACAGGAAGATCCATCAAAACACCCCGGTTGCCTGACCGCTCTATTCTTAAGAGATAGGGGGGTCCATCTTCCCCATGAACGGAAATGCATATAAGAATCGTCAGGATAACCAAAACTACTCGATAAAAACAAGCCGGTCCCATTCTTTCTTGAGGAGGAGGGAAGGGTTTCTCAAGCCCTCCTCCCCTCCATTTCAATTTATTTAATGGCCCCGACCTCCTTAAAATACTTCACCGCCCCGGGGTGCAGGGCAATGGGGACTGTTGACTCCATTTTGTGGGGTCAACTGAGAGGCCGCAGGATGGACATTGACTAGGGCCCATTTCCCTTTCGTGACATTTTCGAAGATGGCTTTTACCACTTGATAGGCTACTTCATTCTCCATCTTCCGATTGGCTACCATCACATTCGAATCTCCGAGACAGAACACATCGTAATCCACCTTGGGATAGGTCTTGCCAGGAATCGTAATTTTAACGTAGTAAGGATATTTTTTAATAATCTTATCCGCCATGGGAGGTTCGACAGGGATCATGACAGATACTCGGGTTGCCGCGAGATCTAAAACGGCAGCTCCCGGGTAAGCAAAATTGAAGAAGACCGCATCCACCACCCCATCTTTTAATGCCTGAACGGATTCGGATTGGGAGAGATGAGCAATGGTAAGGTCTTTCTCAAGATTGAATCCATATTCTTCGATGATGGCTCTGGCCATAACAGCGCATCCACTACCAGGCACATCAATCGACACCTTCTTTCCCTTTAGGTCCTTGATCGATTTGATCCCCCTTCCCGAAACAGTCAAAATGTGTTCAGGAGCCGGATACATCTGGAATAGGGCGACCAGAGGATATTTTTTTTCAAATGGTTCCTTCCCCTGGAGGGCGTTGTAAGCAATACTTCCCATGACCATGCCCATATCACTTTCTCCAGCCCCCACTAATCTACAGTTTTCAACAGAAGCTCCTGTGGATTCTGCCGCGCATCGGAGGTCCGTCGTTTTTTGAATGGCCACAGCCATTCCGCCCCCAAGTGGATAATATGCCCCTCCCGGACTTCCAGAGGCAAGGGTAAGAAACTTTTTCTGTGCCATGGCTGGAACTACGCAGGTCAAGCTGAAAACCAACGTCACAACAAAAATGATGCAATAGACCCTTTTCATAAGACACCTCCTTCATGAATGATTTGTAAATGAGCCTGTCTTTCTCTGAACACCTCCTTTCCGTCTGAAGTTTTCCCAGTCCGTTATATTTATCCCTCGTAATAGATCTGCTGGTCTCTCCATACGGCTTCCAATTCCTTTAAGGATTTCATCGTTCTTTTTTTATTGGCAACCCCTAAGGCGGTGACAATACTATTAATCAAACTGAGAGGAGCAGTAAAGGACTCAATGAAAGAATCCATCTTGTACTGAGCTGTTAATACATGGTCTGCATATTGGGCGAGAGGAGAGATCAGGCTGTCGGTGATCGCTAAGGTTTTTATTCCCCTTTGTCTCGCGAAACGGAGGACTTTCACTGTCTGCTGGGTATACCTTGGAAAGCTAATGCCGATTACCACATCTCCCTTTTTTAATCCCATCAATCGGTCCCACATATCCCCGATTCCAGGTTGAATGACCCAGACATTTTTTTGGAGGAATTCCAACGCCACTCCAAAGAAAACCGCCAGAGAATGGACGCTTCTTAATCCGACAATGATGATCCTCTCTGCAGACTCAATGGATTTAACGAAGGCCTTGAATTCCTGGACAGAGACTTGTTTCAACGTTTCGTCAATATTGTGGATGTCGCTCTGAAGTACTTTCGTTAGGACATCGCCCTCCGTGGCACCCTTTTTTATCGTATTTTGTAAACGAGCCGTCGTGGTTAACTTATTTCTGAAGAAGAGCCTTAACTCCTTTTGGAATCCTGGAAATCCTTTAAAACCCAAGGCCTTGGAAAGCCTGACAACGGTCGCTTCACTGATATCAACCTTTTTTGCCAAGTCCCCCACGTTGAGGAAGATCGATTCGTCATCGTGGGAAAGGATATATTCCAGCAGCTTTCGTTGGGATCGTGTGAGATGAAGGGCCTTCTGCCTCAACTTTTTCTCGAAGATTTCCATAATGAAATTTTTATTACATTTTATTTTTTATATGAAAAAATTATATCAATTCGAAAAGGTTGTCAAGGGAAAAATGGAGGCTTCTTTGAAGGTGAGTTTTATCGATAAGGCCTGAATGAAACAGGGAATCGTCAAGAGATCATCGGGAGGGGGAATGCCCTCAGAACTCCACCCTCTCAGGGCATAGTAATCTTGAAGCATCCTCTGAAGGTCTTCTCTTCGGATCGTCTTTCCGTCCTTGCCAAGGGGTTCATCAAAAAATCTCTTGGGGAGGGTATCATCCTTTGACGTGAGGCCTTCGCGGAGATTGAACTTCCGGGTTTCGTTCTGGATCGTGGATGAAATTTTCCTCAAACCATCTTCATCCAATTTGAGGCCGGTGGTGACTTCAACGATTGTTGAGAGGTAACTCCAATCCCAGTAGAGATCTCTATAAAATCGGCACAGGATAAGAGAGTCGTGGATATTGAAGCGATCTTCAAATTCAAGAAAGAGTTTTGCTTTTCCCTCCATCTGATCCATAGGAATCATCCCAGCCAGTTCTGCCTTATAGAACGTGGCCCTCAAATGACAGGCTCCCCGATCCGAAGTCGCATTGGCAAGGCCCATTCCCTTGAGGATTCTTGGATCATAACCCGCAGGATCAAGGCCCTTCACATGGATGGCGATGTCCTCCATATCCCATGCTTTGGCCGCATACCGGATTCCTTCGGCCAAAATCGTCCCGATGCCTTTTTTAAATGCGATATCATGGAGGAGCTCTGCAATTTTATCCACCTCGCCCCAACCGATCTTTTCCTTAATTCGGCCCATCTCTGAAGTTTCAATGGCAAAAGCGCAAAGGCTCCCAGCAGAGATGGTATCCATTCCCAGACGGTCACAAATATCATTGAGATAAGCGATCTCCTCAATCTCATGGATCATGCAGAGACCCCCGAAGGCATAGATCGTTTCATATTCCGGTCCTTCGATTTTTAGGCCCTTATGTCTTCCCTCTTTGACCTCGCTTAGATCTCCGCAGGCGACAAAACAACGGAGGCAGGCAGTGGGTCTGACCTGACAGCGTTCAAGAAGAGCTTCTGCACTGATCTTCTCCCATCCTTCAAATGTTCCAAGATGCCAATATTTTGAGGGAAATCCCCCGACCGCATTGTTCATTGCTACCAGCATTGGGGTACCCATTCTTCTGTAATTTTGAACTCCTGGATTGTCTTTACCTCGTTCTAAAGTCTCCTTTGCGAACTGTTCGACCCGATCAGGATAGGCAATCTCCTTTTTCTTTTCTCCGTGAAAAACAATGGCCTTCATCTTCTTGGAGCCCATCACAGCACCGACTCCCGTCCTTCCGAGGGATCGCCAGTAATCATTTTCTATCACGGCATATCGGACCAGATTTTCGCCGGCTGGGCCGATGACTAGAGCACCCGCACCTTTTTTATCGACTCTCTTTAGAACTTCATCTTCTGTGGAATAGCAATCTTTCCCCCAGAGGTCTTTCGCATCGTGGAAGACCACTTTCTGTTCAGAGATCTCGATCCAAACAGGGCCATTGACTGCCTCTTCGAAAATGAAGGCATCATAACCCGTCCGGCTCATCGGTTCTGCCACTTTTCCTCCGGAATAAGATTCTGAGTAACCTCCCGTCAAGGGGGATTTGGTAAAGACGCCATGCCGACAAGAGCCATAGATTCGGGTATTCGTGATCGGACCCGTGCAGAAAATCAGCTTATTGTTTGGAGAGAGAGGATCAACCCCTGGAGGATTTTCCTTCATGAGTAAATAAGTGCCGAGTCCCTTTCCCCCCAAATAGGTTTCATAGATTGAATCAGATATATTTTCTTCTTTGAACGTTTTGGTTTTGAGATTGATCCTGAGAATTTTATTAAAGAAGCCTTCCATTGGAGTTGCCTTTCTGATTGATAATTAATAGGCGGATTTGTAAATGGCGATGGCATCTTCGAGGGTCATTTTTCTTGGGTTATTGGCCAGGAGTCTTGTCACTTTCATGGCCGCCTCTGCCAACCGGGGAATTGCATCTTCTGGGATACTCACATCTCTAAGCCTTCTTGGGACTCGAAGGTCATCGGAGAGTCGTTCCACAAATCTTACGGCTATTTCTGCTCCAACGAGTTCAGAGATCCCTTCCACCCTCTCTCCAAAAGCCTTTGCCATCTGAGCAAACTTACTCGGGCACCCCATAATATTGTAGCGCATCACATAAGGAAGCATCAAGGTATTGGTAAGTCCATGAGCAAGATGGAACTCTCCCCCAAGGGGATAGGCAAAGGCATGGACAGCACCCACGCCAGCGTTCGCAAAGGCGATTCCTGCCAGGAGACTCCCTTCCATCACATTCGAACGTGCAACCAGATTTTCACCATGGGCGAAAGCCATCCTTATATTTTTTGAGAGGAGTTCCATGGCTCTGAAGGCAAGAAGGTCTGATAAGTCGGTAGCATTTATAGAATAGAATGACTCAATGGCATGGGTTAAGGCATCCATTCCTGTGAAGGCCGTCACAGAAGGGGGAAGGCCAATGGTCAATTTGGGATCGACGATGGCCACCTCTGGAAAGAGATAGGCACTCACAATCCCTTTTTTTAACTTTTCTTTGGTATCGGATAAAATGGCGATGGGGGTCACTTCACTTCCAGTCCCCGCCGTGGTTGGAATAAGGATCACGGGGACTCCTGGATTGGGGACGAGATCGATTCCAAAAAAACTATCGATCTTTCCAGGATTGGTAATCATGATCGAAGTCACTTTAGCGATGTCAAGAGAGCTTCCTCCTCCAAAACCGATGATGAGATCGATCCCCTCTTTTTTTGCTTTCTCAACGCTCTTTTCAACGACCTCAATCCTTGGATCAGGCTCCACGCCATCAAAAATCACAAAAGGAAGACCAGCGGACTGAAGGGATTTCTCAATGCCTTGAAGAAGGCCGGCTTGAATCACACCTGTATCAGTGATGATCAGAACTTTTTTTGCTTTGAGAAGTTGGGCTTCCGAGCCTGTTTTTTCAACTGCTCCAAGTCCAAAAAGAATTCTTCGGGTTGTTCTGAAGAGAGTAAGTTTTTCTATCATGATGACTCTCCTAAAAAGGTTCTGTAAATGGTTTGAGGGGAATTAGGATACCATAATTAAAAATTGATTTAAGATCTTAGGTTCTAAGTGTTTTCATTCAATCTGAAATCTGCAATCCGAAATCCGAAATGGGGAAGATTACTTCCCAACTAACTTCAAGAGTTTCTCGTTTTCGAGAATTTCTCGAGGATGCCCCTCAAAGATAATTTCTCCTCGTTCTACAATATAGGTCCTCTCTGTGACTTGAGAGACGATTCGGACGTTCGATTCCCCTAAGAGGATCGTCACCCCCAATTTTCTAATCTGACGTAACGCCTCCATAAAATGATTCACCACGAGAGGAGCCAATCCTTCGAAGGCTTCATCCAAAAGTAATAATGATGGATTGAGCGCTAAGGCCCGGGCAATGGAGACCATCTTCTTCTCCCCTCCGCTCAAGTTAAGCCCTTTTCTGTCCAAGAAATCCTTAATCTTTGGGAAAATAGCAAAAATTTTTTCGTAACTAAATATCTCTCCCTTTCCCCGAACCCACGTCGAAAGGTTGATATTTTCTTCCACAGTGAGCTCTGTAAATATTCTCGTATCTTCAGGAGAATATCCGATCCCTGATAGGACTTTCTTCCGGGGTGTGAGGGAAGTAATGTCCTTTTCTTTAAAAATGATCTTACCTGACCTGGAAGGATAAAGACCAATAATGCTCTTGATAATAGAACTCTTTCCCGCACCATTCCTCCCTAACAAGCAGACAATCTCCCCCTCGTTCACACCCAATGAGATATTTCTTAAAATTTGGGTTGAACCAATAAAGACATCTAAATTTTCAATTTTTAGTAGCATCTCCATTAACTCACGATGCCAAAGACGGTGGCTTTGACTTCTTTATTTTCCATGATTTCGTCTGGTTTGCCTTGTGCCATGATCCTGCCTTCGTGCATCACAATGACTCTGTCCGAATAGCCTGAAACGATATCCATGTCATGTTCGATAATTAATGTGGAGATCCCTTCTTTTTTAATGGCGGAAACAATCGAATCCATGACTTTGAATTTATCCTGAGGTGGCCACTCCGCTGGTGGGTTCGTCCAATAAGAGTAATTTCGATTTCAATGCAAAGGCGATGGCGATATCGAGAATTTTCAAGTCACCTTCTGAGAGGCCCTTTGGAGTCAGATTCTTTTTATCGGACATATTAAAATTATCGAGAATCTTGATCGCCTCTTCCGTGACAGAGGAATAGCGATCTGCCGGCAATAATCCCCTTCGTATCATCCCATATTTTGAGAAGAGGGCAGTTCTCACATTATCCAGAACCGTGATACCTCCAAAGAGTTGAATCAGTTGGAAGCTTCGCCCCACCCCCAATTTAATCCTGACATAAGGGGAAGCATAGGTGATATCTTTGTCTAAAAATAGAATACGCCCACTGTCTGGCTTGATATACCCACTGATTAAGTTAACCAGAGTCGTTTTCCCAGCCCCATTCGTCCCAATAATCGAGACAATCTCCCCTTCCTTAATTTCTAAATTGACATTATCTACGGCTTTGACAAATCCAAAATGTTTCTTCAAGTTATCTATCGTTAACATGAGATTTCCTCAATCGCTTTTCTTTTTTATTTTAGCCCATAGGCTTGAAACAGCTCCTGCGACACCATTTGGAAGGAGGAGGACGAGAACAATCAGCGTTGCCCCAATGACGAACATCCAATATTGTGTATTCCCCATGGCATATAATTTTAAGTAGGTAAAGATGATTGCTCCGATGATGGGTCCTTCAAAGATTCCGAAGCCACCGAGCAAGGTCATATAAACGATTTCGCCTGAAAAAACCCAGTGGGATAAATCTGCTGTGACATGGCCATTGACAAAGGTCCATAGGGCACCACCTAACCCAACGAACATTCCGGAGATGATAAAGGCATAAAGTCGATAGCGTCGAACGCGGATGCCAATCAACTCTGCCCGTACTTCATTATCCCTGATCGCCTGGAGGGCTTTACCAAAAGGTGAGCTGACAATCCCTTTCATGATGAGAAAGCTTACAGCGAACAAGATTAACAAGAAATAGTAATAGGTTCCTGAAGAGAAACTCAGGTCTCCTAATTCCCTTGAATGACATGCCAAACAGAGTGGGAAGGGGCACACGAAGTCCGTCGGACCCTCCGGTAATGTGATAGAGTTTGAATAGTAATGCAAAGAGAAGCATGGAAAGAGAGAGGGTGAGGATGGAAAAAAAGATCTTTGTATGCCTTACACAGACAAAACCGAAGATGATGGAGAGTACCAGTGAAAAGAAGAGGGCGGCTGGAATCAATATCTCGAGAGAATAGGCTTGTGGAAGGTACTTCGCAATCATCGCGACGGAATAGGCTCCTGCTGCAAAATAGGCGCCGTGACCAAAAGATAAAAGACCGGTATATCCTAAGAGGAGATTGAAGCCCAATCCTACAATGGCGAAGGTTATTCCATATTCGAAGAGCATGAGGTCATGGATAGAGAGAAGACGGGGGATAAATAATAAGGCAATGAAGATCAATAGATATACAATCCATCTCGGATTTTTTGACAATTCCCTTAAGCCCACCTTCTATCTCCCAAAAAGACCCTCTGGTTTAACGACTAAAATGATTCCGGCAATTAAGAATAATAAGGGCAATTCAATTTCTGGAAATATGGCAATACCAAAGGATCTTGTAAAGCCCACAAGGAGAGATCCCACCAAGGCGCCTTTGAGACTTCCGAGGCCCCCCACCACGACCACAATAAAACCGAGGATGAGGGGTTCATGGCCAAATCCTAAAAGGGCTGGGGTGGTCGGAACGACTAAAGCCCCGGCCAGTCCAGCCAATCCTGATCCCAGGACAAAAGCAAATGTGCTGAGTCGATTGATATCCAGTCCTAATCCTGTGGCCATTTCTCTATCCAAAGAGATGGCTCTTAGCATAATCCCCAACTTCGTTTTTGACATAAAAAGCCAGATAAATAGTCCTGCCATTAAGGCGATGACCATCACAAATAAAAAGTAAGTCGGATAGACATGTCCCAAAATATCCACTTTGCCTAAGAGATCGAAAGGGGCAGAGGCATAATAGGCCTGTCCTCCCCATATCATCTTGATCACATCTTCAAGGAGCATCAGGACTCCAAAGGTGAGTAGGAGTTGATACTCAAGTGTACGTTTATACATAAATCTGATTAAAGATTTTTCCATTAAAAACCCGACGATGCCTGCGAGCACCAATCCACTTAAGAGTGATACATAGAGAAAGAATGGTGGGACCTTCATCCCAATGGCGATGATGACCCAGGCAGCGATAAATGCGCCGATCGCATATAGAGAGCCATGGGCCAGGTTGAGGATTCCCATGACACCCAATATGATATTAAGCCCCAAGGAGATGAGAAATAAAAGGGCGGCAAAATATAAACCATTAAGTGTATAAATAACCCACATTACAATATCCTCTTCAAATTCAAATGAAAAGACTCTCACCCCTACCCGCGAATGAGGTAGGAGATGAGATGTAAGGAAAAATCTCTTATCATTTCCAACTATTGATCCAGTCCACTGTCTTCATGCCAACGGGTGCGTTTACCTGAGCGGCTGGGAAGACTTCCATTTTATCAAGGATTGGGAAAGGATATTTAGGTGTAAGTTTTGTGATTCCAACCAAACAATCCTCAATACCGTTGTGATCTTCTCTGATCGTCAGCGTTCCTGAAGGTGTTGGGAATGTTAATGCCTGTCATGGCCTTTGCAATCTCGTCAATGGTTGGCCATCCACCCACGGCCTTGGCTGCCTTTTCCACAGCATATTTATAAGCGTAAATGGCCTGATAGGCATGGTAACAAGGATAGGTCGGATATTTCCCATATCTCTTATGATACTCTCGTAACAAACCATTTATTGCAAGACGGTGATTTGTCATGTGGTGGATAGAGGAAGTAGTGAGTTCCAGCACAGCAGATGATCTGCCCTTCAGGATAATCCTTTCCTACTTCTTGAGGATAGGGTTCACCGCGTGAATAGGCCATTCTAATCTTCTTAAAAAAGCCCATTCCTAATGCCTGTTTCGATGAAGGTGACAGCATCTCCTCCCCAGAGTGATGAATGGACGATATCTGGCTCCGCTCCCATCAATGCACTGATATGGGCAGTAAAATCGGTATTGCCGAGAGGAGGCCATAAGGTTTTCACCACCTCCACCTGTGGCATCAGTTTCTTCATCGCCACTTCAAAGATCAGCCAGCTATCTCTTCCCCAGGCATAATCCTGGTTGATGCCCGCGATCTTTTTAATTTTGGGATAATATTTTTTGATATACAGAGCCAATGCAATATTATCGATACCAAGGTGGGCTTTGCTTCTGAAACCAAGTTTGAATTTTGGAACTTCGTAAGGTGATGTTTTCCCTTCCATCAACTCATGGGTTCCGCAGTCATAGGCGACAATCAAACCGCCGAGTTCATCAGAGAGTCGGAAGGATGGCCTAGACAGGACGCTGATGAAATGTAGCCCAATACGACATCCACTTTGTCTTCAAGAATCAATTTCCGACAAAGTTTGACCTGGGCATCCACGCCACCTGCTTCATCTTTGCTTTGTAAGTCTATCTTCCGACCTAAGATTCCCCCTTCCTTGTTAATCACATCGGCACACATCTTGTAGGTATTATCACCGGGGATACCAAAAGGAGCGGCTGCAGCACCGGTCAAGAAACTCACTGCTGCAATTTTTATAGGATCCTTTGGGATGGGCTTTTTGGCCTGGCCAATGGCCTTTGACGCTGCACCGAGAGATCCCGCTGATAAAGGCGGTGGCTCCCATATATTTTAAAAACTTTCTTCTCGAAACATCTTTTGACATTATTCCTACCTCCTTCCTTTCTGATGGATAATTCCATCAAAGTAAAGTTAGAAATCTATTTATTTCACCTCCTTTTTGATATGAGAATGATCAATTTCAGTTTTAGATTGTGATATTTTTATCAAACAGAACAGGTTGATGTCAATATAATTGTTGGTAAGGAATTAAGGAACCTCGACTCGAAAATATTTTTGTGGTATACGAATAAACGAATGACATCGAATGTGCGAATAAACTATTCTATTCGTTATGATTCGGAAAATTCGTTTCGATCTAAAGAGGGGTTCTTATGCCAGAGAAGATGAAAGCAGCCAGATTTTATAAGGTTGGGGAACCCTTGAAGATCGATTTAATTCCTGTCCCAAGACTTGGGTCAGAAGATGTCTTGGTCAATATAAAGGCCTGTGGCATCTGCGGTTCGGATATTCACATTGTTTACGAGGGAGTGACTCCGACGGCTTACTCACCTATCACACTGGGCCATGAACCATCCGGAGTGATTGCTGCTTTAGGGTCTAGAGGTCAAAGGTTGGAAAGTTGGAGAGAGAGTGACGATCAACCCTTTTCTTACCTGCGGGAAATGTATCAATTGCCTTTCAGGAAACTCACAGATCTGTTTGTCACGGCGTGTCATCGGCATTCACACTGAAGGAGGACTGGCAGAATTCTTAAAGGTCCCGTCAGAAAACCTCGTACGTTTACCTGAAAATATCCCTTTTGATCAAGGAGGGATCGCTGTCGATGCAGTAGCCACTCCATTTCATGCCATTACAAGCAGAGGAGCTCTCAAGGTAGGAGAGAAAGTCGCTGTTTTAGGTTGCGGCGGCTTGGGTATCCATGGTGTTCAAATTGCAAAGGTTTGCGGTGCATCATTAGTCATCGCAGTGGATGCCAGTGATTCAGCCTTAGAGAGAGCAAAGAAAGTAGGTGCTGATGAAGTGATTAATCCTCGAAAAGAGTCCCCGGTTCAGAAAATCAAAGAATTGACCGGAGGAATGGGCGTTGATTTGGCATTGGAGTTTATTGGACTCAAGGAGACGATCGATCAGGCTGTCAGATGTGTGAGGGTAGGGGGGAGAGTGGTAGTCGTTGGCCTTGGACCCGATGAGATTATTCTGCCCCCACCGACTCAAATTTGTCCGGTCAGAATTATCATTCCTCGGTTCTTATGGTTCGACCACATCAGAGATCCAAAGCGTGATTGATCTTGTTGCCAGCGGTAAATTGAACCTTTCAGATTCCATTACAGAAAGATTTCCACTGGAAGAAGTGAATAAGGGATTGGATCATCTCCACAAAAAAATTGGAAACCCCATCCGCATCGTAATAGTACTAGAGTAATAAATTGTGAAAACCAAGATTTTATCTTGTGGTCAACTTTAAATTTGGTATCTATTTCTTCTTTATAATCTTTATCACCGCGTTTTGCATAAATAGGGTAGACTGCAACCCTTGTCAAAAAACTTCAATGGATATATTAGCCTCCTAAATTAATTGAATTGTCTGATTGACAGATGCAACATTTCTTGATAAAGAAGTCACAGATAACGACTCACCCGACAAAGCCAAACCTTTCGTGAGTGCGTGGCGGAAAGCGACATTTTCGATGTGACGAGAATGAAAAACCCTAAGCCTTAGTTCCCTTTGGGTCTTCATAATTTTTTTTAAATAAAACAACAATTCCAATTTTTTAATTATTTGGTTAGATAATGAGAGTCATCGGGATCGATATAGGTAAGGTAAGTTTTAAAGCAGTTTGGTTGGTTGACGGTCAAACGATTAAAGAAACCTTCTGGCAAGTCCATCATCAGGAAGTCGAAAACATCTTCCAAACGCTTAAAGCAAAATGGCAAATCACAGAAATTGATCAGATAATCGTCACTGGTCGCTTGCGTCAAATCTTAGATTTCCCTCAGATTGTTGAAAGAGTAGCTCAAGAAGAATCAGTGCGATTTCTCTATCCCAATCAAGATGTATCGGTTGTCAGATTAGGCGGGGGAGGGTTTTCCGTACTTAATGTTAAAAACTCAGGGGCAAGCGAATTTAGACAAAATCCTTCCTGTGCTGCTGGGGTAGGCAGTTTTTTGGACCAGATTTTTGCCCGGGTTGGTTTAGATTTTCTTAAGGCTGATGAAAAAGTGGATGGAATCAAGGGGTTGGAGATTACCTCACGGTGCGGGGTAACCATGAAGACCGATTTCACGCATCTCTTAAACCAAGGGCATCGAATAGAAGAAGTGATAGGCGGTTTGCTGGATTCTTCAGCAAAAAATGCTGCAGCTTTGGCTTTGAAAACTGGAGTGTCATCCCGGGTCTTAGTTATTGGAGGTCTTTCAGCCTCAAAGCGAATTCTCAGAACTATACGAGAAAGTTTTGATGGCCCTTCTCAGAAAATCGAAGTGGAAGTGCCACCTCATGCCTTGTATTTTGAGGCTCTGGGCGCGGCCTTAGTCGGGACCAAGAAATCAAAAGACAAAGAGTCTTCTTTACCTCAAGTAAGAGTTCAGACTTCGCCTCTCGTTTATCTCCAGGGTCTTCAGAATTACCTCCACCTGGTAGATACAATTAAGTTTCCTCAATTTAAAGAAAATGCTTCGGAGAATTTAACCTTGGGTTTAGACATAGGCTCGACTGGTTCAAAGATGGTTATTTTCGACCAAGAGGGCCCGATGTTTGAGGCCTATACAGAGACAAGAGGTCAACCCGTTCAGGCTGCCAAAGATCTGTTCCAACAAATCCCGGTCAGATATCTAAACGACATTAAAGCAATTGGTTGTACTGGTTCTGGTCGGGAGATCGTAGGCAATCTCCTGAGGACTTCCCTGCCAGAGGAAAGCCAAAGGCAGATCTTTATTTTTAATGAAATCGCCGCTCATGCTCAAGGTGCCTTCTATCATGATAACGAGGTTGATACAGTAGTAGATATCGGGGGGCAGGATGCCAAATTCATCCGCTTAGAAAAGGGTCGGGTTATTGATTCCTGCATGAACACTGTTTGCTCAGCAGGAACAGGTTCTTTTTTGGCCGAACAACTTCAACTTCTGGGTATCAACGATATAAGGAGATTTGGCCAGATGGCCTTGGATTCCCACCGCTTAGTTGAGCTTGGACAATACTGCGCCGTCTTTATTTCCGAACGGATTGATGATGCTAAAAGAAAAGGTGCAACCCTTGAGGAGATTACTGCTGGACTCTATTACTCAATCATTCTTAATTATAATAACCGCGTTAAAGGCCTCAGAGATTATGGTCAAAAAATCTTCCTCCAAGGCAAACCCGCCGAAAATCTATCTCTGGCTTGTGCCTTGGCTAAGGCAACCGGAAGGAGGATTGTTGTCCCCCCATCGCCAGGCAGTATGGGAGCCTTGGGAATTGCCATCCTAGCTAAAAAAGAATTTGGCAACAGCCTTATTAAGCAACCCTTTTTAGATTTGTCGAGATTTCTGAAAAGTTATGTTTTGGAGAGAAAAGAATTCCGTTGTCATTCTAAGGAAGGTTGTCTTGAAGGAAATCTTTGTTCTATTCAGATGATAACAGTAAGAGCTGATGTGGGAGAGAGGAAATTTTTCTGGGGAGGAGCTTGTGATAAATATGAGAAAATCGGCAAGAGTCCAATTTTAGCCCATGCCCCCCGTCCCTTTTTGGAAAGAGAACACCTCGTTTCGAGACTAACCGTTGATTTTAATGAATCCAAAAGGACTATCGGTATTCCTCGTGGTCTGGAAACCGAAGAGATTTTACCTCTGGCCATTACCTTTTTCAACGAGTTGGGCTTTAACGTTGAGCTGCCTGAGACAGCGGGTCTGCAATCCCTGGAACAAGGGGCAAGACTTTGTCAATCAGCATCTTGTGCGCCCTTTCAGCTTTTTGCTGGGGGAGTAAAATTTCTTGAAAATAGAGATTTTGTCTTTCTCCCCCAGGTCATTGAAATAGCTGGTCAAAAGGAAAAAAGGTGTTATGTCTGTCCCCTCTCTCAGGCTATGCCGGACTTATTTTCTCCAAAAATTTCAACCCGAGTTCTGCGGCCCCTCTTGAATTTCAAGGAAGGATATGAAAAAACTCGGTGGGAATTTTTAAAAATGGGTTTTCGACTCGGCTGTTCTCCACTTAAGAGTCTTTCTGCCTTTGAAAAGGCATTGAAAGCACAGAGAAAGTTTGATGAACATCTTGTCAGAATGGGTGAAGAGAGCATAAAGTTTGCCAGAGAAAATCAGATACCAGTGGTTGTTGTTTTAGGGCACCCATACATTATCTACTCTCCATTACTGGCTGCGGGTATTCCTGAGGCCATTCAGGAAAATGGAGCTATCGCCTTACCAGCCGATTGTTATCCCCTGGCTGGGCAAAGTCCAGCCCTTGGAGATATCTACTGGGGCTATGGCCATAGGCTCTTAAAAGTAGCTTATGAGACAAGACGGCAGCCGGGTGTCTATCCCCTTTGGCTTTCTGTTTATTCCTGTGGGCCTGACAGTTTCCTGATTCACTTCTTCCAGTATCTCAGCCAGGGAAAACCCTATGTGGTTTTAGAGACAGATGCCTACACTGGCCAGGCGGGTTTCAAAACCCGCGTGGAAGCCTTTTTATATGGCATCAGAAATTATCAGCAGCCCCAAAGAGAGCAACTTTTTGATCTTAATCGTTTTGAAATTAAAGGCGATTTGCTGACCGAGATAAAAGGTAGGAGAAGCAGGGTTCTCATCCCTTGGATGGGAGAAGGGACGAAAGTTGCACCTGCCTGTATCAGATCGATGGGAATCGATTGCGCGCCTATGCCGATGGCTGATGAGGAATGTTTGAAAATAGGCCGGCTTTACACCTCGGGCAAAGAATGTCTACCCATGGTTGTAACGTTAGGTTCTCTTCTTAAGTATTCAAAAACTTCTGAAGAGGACCTCTACTACTTTATGCCTCGAGCAGGTGGACCCTGCCGGTTTGGTCAATATCAATTATTGACCAAGATCATTCTGGAAAAATTGGGGCTTGGTGAAAAAATTAAGGTTCTTTCTCCAACTTCAGAAACGGGTTACCGGATAGGAGAAGAAATTATTGGGCCGATTACGGCTAAGTTTTGGTCTTCCATGGTTTTTATTGACCTCCTCAAAGATGTGCTATTTGACCTTCGGCCGGAAGAGGAAGTTTCTGGGTTTACTCGAGAGGTTTTTGATCGCTATCTGGAAAAAGCCGAAAAGATGATTTCAGACGCTCCCAATAATTGGGCTGGCTTAAGTGATTTATGGGGAATGAGGTCCCTTTCGATGCAAGCTGTTAGCGATTTCCAAAAGATAGCCCGAGACAAAACAAAACAAGTAAAGGCAAAGGTCCTCTTAACGGGCGAGATTTTTGTCAGATTGGACGAGTTCTCAAACAATCATATCATTAAGGAATTAGAGGATTTGAATATTAAAGTGAAGCTTGCTCCTTTTAGAGAATGGATAAATTATACCACCTGGCAACGTTTAAAAAGATTGACTTTAGTTAAAGCGAAGCGTCGAAGAATCTATTTAACTTGGTTCCTTCAGAGATGGATTGAACAAAGGTTGTACAAAATATTTGCCAATTCATTGGGTTGGCCAGCGGACCACAAAATTGAGGAGGTTCTTAAAGCTGCTAAACCTTATCTGCGAGAGCTCCAACCCTTGGGTGAGTCTGCTCTGACTATTGGTTTGCCTTTATTACTCTGGGAAAAAAGGGAGATTTCAGGAACGATAGTGGTCGGTCCGTTCGAGTGTATGCCAACCAGAATTGCTGAGACTCAGTTAAGCCTCATTTCTCAGCAGACTGGTTTGCCAGTCTTAACCCTATTTTTTAATGGAGATCCTTTGGAAAAGGATC
>CAWFSX010000019.1:0-40746 GCA_963818595.1 uncultured delta proteobacterium | reverse complement strand
TCCTTGAAAGTTTTATTTGGGATCTGAAAAAATAATTTATTGATACTGATTCTTCTGCTAATCCCAGCTGCATGGACGTGGAATCTATTTTTTAATAGTGGAAATCCTGAAGTAGTCATGCCCTTGCTTTTTGGCGGAGCCATTGGTGGCTTTGTTGTTGTTCTCGTTACCATCATTCAATTCCTACAATGCGTTTGGCCCAGCGTTTTTTCTGCTCGAGATTTCCGAGTCGGCCATACATGACCTTTTGGGTCTGAGGTGATCCTGCGCCATGCATGGATTCAACGAGTGCGGTCCCTCCACTCATATTTTCAATGAGCCTTAGGATTTTCATTCGATCTTCTACAGGAATTCCTTTGGCCCCTGCCAAATATTTCTTCACATAACGACCTACCTCACTGCTTTCCAAATCGCCCTGGAAGGGCATGGTGGCAACAATCCCTCCTGCGATATCATGGGCAAGGCGCGAGATTTCATAGATGTGGCGTGTGACATTATGTTTGGTCGTATTCGCCAAAAGCGGGTCTGGATAATATGCTCCTGATGAAGTTTTATATCCCATGGCAGAGCAGGCCACGGATCCTGAATAAATGGTTTCGGCCAGGTGAATCATCTCTGCCAGTTTGTCTTTAACATGAGAAGCACCGGCTGTCCCTTGATACTCCGCAGCCAATGCAGTGGCCCCAACCAGAACATCGGAGACCCCTCCCTTGCAACCTCCATAGTTTTGCCGATGTAAAGTGGCAAACCGTTCCACCAAAATTCCGGCCATGTCATATTCACCGCAAAGGAATACCCTTTCCCAGGGAACAAAGACATTATCAAAGATGATGAGGGCTTCTCCTCCTACCAGTCCATATGGATTTCCGGCATCCATCCCTTCTTCGAACTTTCGTTCTTCATTGGTCTGGCGACCAAAGATGAGAGTCACCCCTGGTGTATTCAAAGGAAAAGCACAGGTCAGGGCGTAGTCTCGATCCTCCTCTCTCATTGCCTGGGTAGGCATAATGAGAATCTCGTGGGAATTGACGCCTCCAGTCATATGGGCCTTGGCTCCTCGAATGATAATTCCGTCGGATCCGTCGTTCTACGACATGCGTAAAAAGGTCCGGGTCTGCCTGTTTGCTGGGCGGGAGAGACCTGTCTCCCTTGGTATCGGTCATTCCGCCCACCACCATTACATTGCTGTCCTGGACATGGATCAGATACTTCTTAAATCGCTCGAAGTAGTCTGTCTTATATTTTTGATCGATATCATAACTCGTCATGTAAGTGGCATTTAAGGCATCGAATCCCACGCATCGTTGAAAGCACGAACCTGTCTCATGGCCGATCAGACGGAGCATCTGCACCTTCTTGATCAGATCATCCACGCTCTGATGAATGTGCGTGAACCGGTTGATTTTCCTTCCGGTGAGATGGGATGTGGCCGTCATCAAGTCCTCATGCTCGGGACGAAGGGCGAGTTCATAGGTGAGGGCCGCGGCGTTGATGTGAGGACGAAGACCCGGATGCTCAGTAATATCCTCCACACGTTTCCCATTGTAATAGACAACGTGATGGAGGTCTTTAAGACTCTGGATGTAATCCTCTTTGGTGACGATTCGTTCCATTTTTTTCTCCTTGATGAATTTTATGGAAAAGAACGTTCTTCTTTGCTCAAAACATTTTTTCGACCATTCTAAAGTTCGCTTCACTGCAAATTCAAAACTCGCCTTTCAGGCTCAGACATTGAATTTGCTACCGTTCCGCTTCACTAAGAATGGTTAGCGAAAAAATCTTAATTCGCACTCAGAACTTCCCTTTCCATATTAAATAGAAGTTTTGAAAAGCGTTAAGGGTTCCTGAAAGCGCGCCGTAAAAATTTTCCGGTAGCGGTCTTGGGTACCTCTTTAACAAATTCAACCTGTCTCGGATATTTATAGGCGGCCATTCGTTCCTTGCAATGGGCCATGATCTCTTCTTCTTTCACCTTCCCTTGGAATCCCTCCTTCAAAGCCACAAAAGCCTTGACGGTCTCTCCCCGATACGGGTCTGGAACCCCAACCACTGCGACTTCACGAACAGAGGGATGAAGATAGATGACATCTTCCACCTCTCTCGGCCAGACTTTGAATCCGGACGCAATGATCATATCCTTCTTTCTATCTAATAGATAAACCCATCCCTTACTATCCATTGTACCCACATCTCCGGTAAAAAGCCAACCCTGGCGGATGGCATGGGCTGTTTCTTCCGGTTTGTTCCAATATCCTGGAATGATGCCTGGTCCCTTGACAGCCAGTTCCCCCACTTCTCCAGGAGGAAGCTCTTTCTCGGGATCACTCAGGTCCATAATCTTAGCTTCATGGCTCGGAATGGGGACTCCAATGGCAATGGCTCCGGTCGAGGGATCTACAGGTGCCCTCGATCCAAGCGGGACCAGAGTAGCAGGTGAAGTGCTTTCGGTGAGACCATAAACATTATGGATGTAAGTTCCTGTGAGTTTTTCGAATCGCTCTACAACAGCAGGGATAACAGGAGCTCCGCCACTGTAAACTTTTCGAAAGGAGGAAAGATCATACTTTCCAATATCCGGGTCATTCATTAATGCGATAAAACTGTGATGGCTGCGATCGTGCAGGTGGCCTTCCATTTTTCAATCATCTGAAATGTTGTCTTGGGATCAAAACGGTAAAATAGAATGAGAGGAGTTCCAGAGGCGATACAGGTTCCAATATGGCCGACCATCCCTGTAACATGAAAGAAGGGAGCCGCTCCAAGCATAATATCCGAGGGTGTCAACTTCCAGCAATGACGATAGACCTCAGAGTTAAAGGCAACATTTCCATGTGTATTCATGGCTCCTTTTGGAGGGCCTGTGGTCCCGGAAGTATAGGTGAGGTAGGCTACTTCTTCTCGAGAAAGCTTAACTTCCGGAGGATGCTTTCCGTGATACTTCTCAACGAGTTTCACGAAATCTAAGGTTTCCAGCCCTTTGACTTTTTCCACCCCTTTGAGGATTGAAGGGAGTGGACTTTTGGGGTCGAGAAAATCCAGTTCTGAAGTGGTGATTACATGCGCAACACCTGTCTCTTCGACTACTTTTCGAACCATCTCCCCATAGAGGGATTCCATGCAGACAAGGACCCGAACCGATGCATCTCGAAAATAGTAGGTCAGTTCCTTTTCTCTGTACATGGGATTTAAGGGGACAACAATTCCTCCACTTTTCCAGATTCCAAATTGGCCGATGATAAATTGTGGAATATTCTGGAGGTAAAGAGCGATGCGGTCCGCTTTCTTTACACCAAGGTCTATCAGGGCACAGGCAAGGGCATCGCTCATTTCATCCAATTCCTTATAAGAAATGACCTTATCGAAGTAATAAAGAGCAGGCGCATTGCCACGTAATTGGACTGTTTTCCTGAGGTGCTCTAAAGGATTTGTGGCTTCCGGAGTCAAGTCGGGCGAATAATCTTTGGGGTATAAGGAAAGCCATCGTCTGGATTGATTTAGTGAACTCATCAGAAATCTCCTTTCTGATCAAATGATTTTAGCCAGTTTATTAAGGTATCAAAATCATTTTCCCCTGTGACAGAACAAAAGGGAATTTTTGCCGTATTCAGATCCTTGCCTGCACAGGCCCTGTGACATCCACTCATGAGAACTAATACCTCTATATCAGGTTCGTCATGGCGGAGGAAAAGAAATCGATCGTTGAATCGGAACTGAACCTGCTCGATCATCTCCACCCTTTCATAACCGGGGTTGCATCCGCCGCAGTATTTGACCCCGACCTTTCTCCTTGTCCTCATTTCAGCTTATTTGGTTTCTCTGGTTGTTTTTCTGTTTTTACGCTATGCTATGCGCCTCCATGCGGCATCACCAGATCGTCCAGCCCCCATCGACAAGAATGGTCTGGCCGGTAATGAAGTCCGAAGCTGTGGCAGCCAGGAAGATGACTGTCCCCTCTAACTCCGGGAGATAGCCCCATCGTCCCATAGGAGTTCGCTCATTGATGAAGTTGAACCTCGCTGGGTCGTTGCGAATCTGCTTTACCATATCGGTTTCGAAATAAGTCGGGCCAATTGCATTCACACGCACACCCTGTTTTGCCCATTCAAGAGCCATGACCTTGGTCATCTGTTCAACACCACCCTTGGAAGAGGCATAGGCTAACTGAGTGGCGAGCCCCACTTTTCCAAAAATTGAACTCATATTGATCACCTTGCCGTATCCCCGTTCGATCATCTGAGGAACGACAGCCTGGGCCACCAGAAAATATCCTTTCAGGTTGGTGTTGATGATCAGATCCCACTTGTCCTCAGGATATTCAAGGACTGGAACCCGATAGTTGGTACCGGCGTTATTAACGAGTATATCGATGCGACCGAAGTGGCTCAGTATCTGTTCAACCCCTTTTTTAACTTTCTCTTTGGAGAGGACATCCAGCTCGAATCCTGCGGACTTTCTACCCATCGTTTGGATTTCGGCTGAGACCCGTTTGAGGTCAGCAGGATTTCGACCGCAGACTGCAACGTCCGCGCCGGCTTTGGCCAGAGCTTTGGCCGAAGTTTCGCCCAACCCCTTCGTGCTTCCAGTAACCATTGCCACCTTACCCGTTAAATCGAAAAGATCCATATTAACCCCCTTATTCCGATTGTGGAGTTCGGAATGCAGATTGCGGAATATGAAAAATGATTTTAAATCTCATTCCGAAATCCGAAATCCGAAATCTGAAATTGAGTTACTTCCATTTCCCTTCAAGCGAAGTATTACAAAACTTGCATTTTCCATTCACCAAATTCATTTCAATGACGTCCATATGCATTCTATGGATCACGTTCCTGTTACAGGATGGACAATAAGTTGAATTGTAAATATGGCCTGGAACATTTCCGATATAAACATATCTCAAACCATTTTTCTTTGCAATCTCATAGGCAGAGTCTAAAGTTGAAATGGCAGTAGGGTAGAGATGCATCAGTTTATAATTCGGTAGGAAACGGGTAAAATGAAGCGGTGTTTCTGCTCCTAAGTTTTCTTTGATCCATTGACACATCTCATCAATCATTTTCGGATCATCATTTAAAGTGGGGATGACCAAATTAACAATCTCCAGCCATACATTCTCTTTTTTGACGCTGAGAAGGGATTCCAGAACAGGCTTCAGGGTGGCCGAGCAGACTTCCTCATAAAATTTTTCGCTAAACCCTTTCAGATCAATCTTGACTGCATCCAGGACTGTTAAAAGTTTCAGAAGGGGTTCTCGATTAATATAACCATTGGATACGATTGAAGTCTTCATTCCAGTCTGTTTTGCAACGATAGAGATGTCGTAGAGATACTCATAGTAGACAGTGGGTTCAGTGTAAGTGAAGGAGATGGAATTCAGGCCTTGTTTCTTTGCCTGTTGGACAATTTCCAAAGGAGAGTAGGAATGGTGGTTCAATTCTTCAAAACTCTTCTGAGAAAGATACCAGTTTTGACAATGTTTGCATCTCAGATTGCAACTCGCACAGGTAAGACAGAGCCTGAAATGGCCGGGGATGAAATGATAGAGAGGTGCCTTTTCAATGGGTCCGATGTCTACAACAGAGGGTTTCCCATAGACAAGCGTGTATAATGTTCCTCCCCGGTTTTCTCTGTTTCTGCAAAACCCTCTTTTCCCTTCAGAGATGACACACTCCCTCGGACAGAGAAGACATTGGACAGCCTGTCCATCCGTTTTCTTATAGAACAGGGCTTCTTTGGGGGACGAAGTCAAATCTATCATCAAGAATATCCTGAAATTAATTTCGACGAATTAATTATACGCAACATTAACATTAATTTTCAACTGCAACCGACTGAAATGACATAAACAAGTGAAAATTTGTTCCTTTGCTGAGTCTGTGAGATTTCGATTGACAAAATACAACCCCAGGCATAGAATTTCAGCAAAGTATGAGGCTGGGGGAGGAAATAATCTTAGAGATGGAGATGGAGTCATTTTGAGAAAAAGCTGGTAACCGAATTTTGAAGGTTTGACCCCAAAGCCAACCCATGAGCAGGATAGAAACATCTCGGGCATTCTACTATCTCTTCGGGACACCGTTCGGTCCGGTAGCTGTCCTTTGGTCAGTCTATCGAGGCCAGCCAAAGATCCGACAGGTTTTGCTCTCAAAGTCCGGGATCCCGGCTAAGGATGCTGCCAAGACCTACTTTCCTGATTCTACCCCTTCTTCGTGTGCTGAGATTGATGCCGTTGCCAACAAGATTCTTGCATTCCTGACAGGAGACGATATTCGCTTCTCTCTCAACTTTATTCGCCTGGATATTTGCTCCACCTTTCAGCAGGAGGTCTTGCGCGCCGAGCATGGAATTCCTCGGGGAAGTGTGAGCACTTATCAACGGATCGCTAAGCATCTCGGAAACGTCGATGCTGCCCGGGCCGTTGGTGGAGCCTTAGCCAATAACCCTTTTCCAATCATCATCCCATGCCACCGAGCCATTCGCTCTGATGGAACACTCGGGGGATATCAGGGCGGTCTCGAAATGAAACGCACCCTGCTGAAAATGGAGGGAGTCTTCTTCGACGCCTTGGGTCATATCCTGGCAGATAAGTTCTTCTACTAATTTTTCATTTACGTATGATATAGTTTTTGTCAACCAAGTAAGCCGGAATGCAAAAATAACGAAAAGTGAGCCATGCCATTTATTAACGTTCGTGACCTAAAGATGTATTACGAGATCCGGGGCAAAGGCCCGCGCTTACTTGTCATCAGTGGGACGGGTGGAGACTTGCGTCGCTCACCCGGTATCTTTGAAACACCCATTGCCCAACACTTTGAGATCCTCGCCTATGATCAACGCGGCCTCGGCCAAACCTCGCGGCCGGATATCCCCTATACCATGATCGACTATGCTGACGATGCCAACGCGTTGCTTGACGCAGTGGGGTGGGATCGCTCCTTGGTTATGGGGATTTCGTTCGGTGGTATGGTAGCACAAGAGTTCGCCCTGCGATATGCGCACCGGGTGGAACGTCTGGTTTTGGCATGTACCAGCAGTGGCGGTACGGGAGGGGCTTCATATCCATTACATGAGCTCGCCGCCCTCCCGCTTGACGATTATGTGCGCCGCATCCTCCAACTGCGCGACATCCGACGACATGCAATCTGGCGGGAAGCCAACCCTGCTCAATTTCAAGCTCTATTTGACGAGACCTTAGCGGGCCTGCGAGTGGGAGCTGATGAGCCCGGGCGCCAAATGGGTGCCCGCCGACAACTGGAGGCTCGCGCTCGTCACGATACGTACGACCGACTCCCCAAGCTGGAGATGCCAGTCTACATCTGCGGTGGCCTATACGACGCTATTGCAAAACCTGCTAATCTCAAGGCCGTGCAGGAGCAGATTCCCAAATCGCGTTTAGAGCTGTTTGAAGGGGGACATCTGTTTTATGTCCAGGACCCCAGAGCATTCGACCGCATGACAGCGTTTCTTCGCGGGGATCTCAACGGTAAATTTAAAGGTTAAAGGGTCAGGTTTTGCAATATCCTGACCCCATTTCCCCTTTCTATGCGCCACGCAACATACCTAAACTCTTTTTACTTTTCATAAAAAGTAAAAAGAGTAACCCACTGCTGATTTTGAGCAACCCCATCATGAAGCAGGTCTCCCTTAAGCCCAGAAGGGGCAAAAGAAAAACGCCCCCGAGCAATCCTCCGAAGAACCCTCCGAACAGGTCTGCTCCATAGAGCAATCCCACTGTTTGGCCGAGCTTCTCTTTCCTCAAAGGATTGTCTAAATAAATCTTAACAGCTAATGGGAACTGAAAGCCGGTAAACATTCCAGCAAGAAAAGACATAACTAGAAACCCTGAATAGAGAAGGAAAGACACAGCTTTATTTTCAAGCTGTGATGATGGGGTCATAAAGATGAAAGGAAGCAGGATAGCGAAGAGGATGATCAATATCTCTATCTTTAGGAATAGAAAAGAGTCTTCTTTAATTCGATGAAGGCGGTATGTGATCAAGAAGCTGCCGAAGGCGATCCCCGCCATGAAGATGGCCACCAAAAGACCGATCTGGTGATAGAGATACCCATAGAAGGTCTGAAAGGTGAAGATAATCGCTAAGCTGAATATCATCCCCGTCAATCCTGTCGTAAAGATGGAATAGGTAACAGCGTGTCTCGAGTACTGAGGCATTTTTATAAAAATGATTGCAAGGATGATAGTGATCAGAATGATTTTGACAAGGGTTAAGGTAAGATGGAATCGTTCATACCACTTAAAGATTTTTGTGAGATAAGGAGAGAACAAGGCATTCCAGTACGAGAGATTGAAGAAAACACCTAATGGAAGAAAATCGGAATTGATGCGGTTTTTTCTTTCTTCCATGGATTTCCCATACCATTGAATCCATCTCTCATGCAGTCGATATTCAATATAATTTTTCGTCACAAGGTTTGTTCGAATTTTTCTCTCTTCGAGTCGTGTGGCGATTTCATGAGGAGTTATTTTTTCGAGAGGATCGGAAGCCGAAGCCAAATAGAGATTGACATCCCCGGGGATGATTCTTACTTGACGATAGACATTTTTTAAGGTGTCTAAAATGCACCCATTTAAATCCCTTAATTCCGGACTGATATAGGTCAAAGAACCGGGAAGGGACAACACAAGGATGCCTCGGGGATTCATCTTCCTCTTGGCCATGGCGAAAAATTCTAAGGAGAATAGTCGGTTGGTCTGCAGAGCCTGAGGGGCAGAGAGTCCGATAAAAATGATGTCGAATCGTTCTCCGGTTCTTTGAGTAAAAAGCCGACTATCCTGATAATGGACCTTTACTCTTTTGTCAGAGAGCTCGGATTGAGTCAATGGGGTTGAAAATTTCTGAACCAATTTCAAGAGCAGGGGATCCAATTCAACATAATCTACACGTTTTACAGGGTATTTCAAAATTTCATGGATCATGCCCCCAGCTCCGCCGCTGAGGATCAACACGGATTCAGGTTTTTCATGGAAGAGCATGGGGAAGTGAACGAAATCCTCGATGGTGGCAATGTCTGGGACAGGGGCGGTGATGGATGGAATGCCGTCATTATAGAAGGTGAATTGCTCTCCTCTTTTTGTAACAGTCATATTCCCATAGATGGAGTTTTCGGTATGAATGACATTTAGATTTTTCCATTGAGATCGGATTGATAATTGATGAATCGCGCTTGAGGTTTGAGGCAAGAGGGCATAGGCAAAAACGAAACAAAGAAGACCGGATAGAATCCAAAGAACGATTTTAAAAGGATGGTTCGATGATCTGGGAGCAGGCCCTGAACCGTTCTGGTACAGGGCAGGGCAAATAAGGATCGCCGCCACCAACGCATTCGCCAGGGAGATGATAAAGGCGATCTGAAATGAATTGAGATATTGAATCAGAAGAAGGGTCAGGAGCAATCCTCCGGTGACAGCCCCGATGGTTTCGAAAAGATAGACCTTCCCGACAGAAGAAGCCTCGTCCTTGGCATATTGTGAATAGAGTTTGCAACCATAAGTGAAAAGGGCTCCGTAAGGAAGGGATACAGGGAGAAGGATTATAAACGACGAATACCATATAGGGGCAAAGCCGAGAGCTTCTCCTGGGGTAGTGAGGAGAATATTTTTAAATATCCGACAGAAAAAGATGGCAAGAGGGAAGGCTAAGGAAAAGATCAGTTGGAATACCGCAAAAATTTCTATTTTTCTATCTACTTTTTCAACGGATTTACCGAGAAGGAAAGAGCCGATGGCCACAAGGATCAGCCAGTTGGCAAGGATGATACCGAGGGTGAGCTCGTTACCGAGGAAGGAAACGAGCAGTTCTCTGAGGAGGATGATCTGAGCCGTGAGTCCGCTCAGCCCCATGATGAATAAAGAAACCTTCAGGGGTAGAATTTTCATCTATTAACTCATTATCAACGGCGCAAGTGATTGGGTCAATAAGTCACTTGTCATTGAATGACTCAATTACCAAATAACTGAATGACCAATAGGGAGCTCAATGTTGGTAGTGCTTGGAGGAAAGGAAGAGACGGACTTCATACGACGAGGTATTTCTTGACGATTTCCTCATTCTGCCAGATCTCTTCCATCATACCTTGGTGTTGCACCATACCTTTTTCTAAAATGTAACCCCGGTCGCAAGTTTTGCGGCAGAATTTGAGATTCTGATCTGCAAGAAGGATGGTCACCCCTTCGCTTCGAATCCTGGCAGTGACTTCAACTAGATTTTGGACGATGAGGGGGGCCAGACCTTCAGAGGGTTCATCGAGGAGGAGGAGATCAGGATTCTTCATCAAGGCTCGTCCGATTGCCAACATCTTCTGTTCCCCTCCACTCAACTGGGTTCCCTTTCGCTCTTTCAAATCGGTGAAAACAGGGAAGAGGTTATAGACTTTTTCAAAAGTCCATGAGACCTTTCCTTTTTTTGATAACCGACGAGCCAATTCAAGATTTTCAAACAAGGTGAGGTCCGGAAAAATCCTTCTGTCATCGGGCATATAGCCAATTCCCATCTGGGCAATCTGAAAAGGAGGTTTGCCTGTGATATCGACATCGTGGAGAAGAATCTTTCCTGCACGGGGAGGTGTGAGACCCATGATGGAGCGAAGTGTGGTCGTCTTACCCACTCCATTTCTTCCCAGGAGAGAGACAACTTCTCCTTCATGAATCGATAATGAGATCCCTTGAAGCACATGGCTCTGGCCATAAAAAGTGTCAATCCGATCGACTTTGAGAATCATGTGAGCAAGTTCAGAGGTCATACTTTCTCCCAGAGGATTTCTTCGCCCAAGTAAACCTTTTTTACGTCTTCATTCTTTTTAATTTCTTCAGGAGTTCCATCGGCTAGGATCTGACCTCGATGTAAGACAATAATCCGATCCGAAAGGGAGAAGACGATGTCCATATCGTGTTCAACGATCACAAAGGTTGATTGTTTTTCACGGGATAATCTCCGTATATTTTCTAAAACCTTGACCCGCTCTACTGGGTTCATCCCAGCCGTGGGTTCATCGAGAAAGAGAAGTTTGGGTTCGGGAGCCATGGCTAAGGAGATCTCAAGGAGGCGCTGGTCTCCATGGGACAATGTCCCTGCTGGAAGTGCTTTCTTGTCCATCAGACCGATCTCGGTGAGCAATTTATTCACCCGCTCATTGGCATCAGTATGTCGATAGACAGGTTTGAATAAATTCAGGCTTCGATTCAAAAAGGAGAGAATAGGAATCTGGAGGTTTTCATAAACGGAGAGTTTCGGAAAGATATTCATGATTTGAAAAGAGCGACAGATTCCTTTCTTCACCCTTTTATGGATAGGAAGATGGGTGATCTCTTCATCATTAAAAAAGACCTTGCCCGAATCAGGTAGAATATTTCCAGTGAGGAGATTGATGAGCGTCGTTTTGCCAGCCCCATTGGGTCCGATGATAGAGGTCAGGACGCCTTCCCGTATTTGGAGATCGATATCATCAGCTGCGCTGACCACACCGAAATATTTTCTGAGTTTCTCCGTCCTGAGGAGATCTGACATTGAACCGATTCTGCCTTTCCTTATGTCCGTTTTAATAAAGGCCAAATTCGCTCTGTAAAGAAGATGACGACCCCTCCACGAAAAACTAAAACTAATATGACAACGATGGAGCCAAACCAGATCAACCAGTATTGGGTATATCTTACGATAATGTCCTTGATAAGATAGAAAAGAATCGATCCTATAATTGGGCCGGAAAAGGTATGGATGCCTCCGAGCAATGTAACCATCACTGGTTCTGCTGAATGTGTCCAATGGGCGAGAGGGGGAGTCACTGTGTTCTCTAAAGGGGGTAACATTGACCCAGCAAGTCCTGCATAGACCCCAGCGATAATAAAGGACAGGAGGCGATAATTTCCTATGGAAATTCCTGCAAAGGCAACTCTATTTTCGCTATCTCGAATTCCTTTCAGAGTAAGACCAAATGGAGAATTGACGATACGGTAGAGAACCCAGATGGCGATCAATGAAATCACGAGGACGAAATAATAATAATTCCCCATCGGATTCATATTGATGCTGAGAATCCCTGGGATCTCAAAAGGAGCCCTTGGAATACCCACTAATCCATCGTCACCCCCTGTCATATCGCGCCACTTCCATGCGAGTGAATAGATCATCATTCCAAAGCTGAGGGTCAGCATCGAGAAATAGATTCGCGTATGGCGGACACAGAGATAGCCAAGGATCAATGCGGCTATGCCCCCGGCTACAATTCCAGCCAAAACACCGAAGATGAGCGATGGGAAGATGAGAAGGATTTTGGCCGAGGCATAGGCTCCCATTGCAAAGAACCCCGCCTGACCAAAGGAGAGCAATCCTGTGTAGCCCAAGAGGAGATTGAAGCCGAGGGCGAAGACAGAGAGGATAAGGATATGGATGGTCATGTATAGAAGATATTTACCCGCAAAGGTGGGAAGGAGAAGAAGGAATAAGATGAGTACCGCGAGAAGAAGAGTTTTCAGTTTCATCATTATAAAATTAGCATTACAAAATTAACAATTAGCAATGGTCAATGATCATTCAAGGGACTGGAATATTGGAATACTGGAAGACTGGAATCATGGGTTTAAACAAGTAAAGAAAGAGGTTTGGTTGATTTCCCATTATTCCATCATTCCAAAATTCCATTATTCCATTTTTAAAATTGTTTATCGCTTATTTTCCAAAGAGTCCTTCCGGTTTTACCGTCAATACAATTGCCATCACGACAAAGATAATGAAGAGTTCAAAGACGGGGAAGAGTAAGATCCCGAAGGAAGTTAAGATACCGACGATCAGAGCCCCTACAAAAGCTCCTTTCAAATTTCCCAAACCACCGATGACCGTGATCACAAAGGCTTGAATGATCATGGCTGTCCCGATTCCAGGAGCCACCACACGAACCGGGGTTCCCAAGGCCCCTCCGAGAGCAGCGAGCATAGCTGAAAAAACAAAAACCGTTGTAAAAAGGATTGGAATATTGATTCCAATAGCGCTGGCCATTTCCCGATCCGATGCGGAGGCCCTTATCATCCTTCCCCACCAGGTTTTTTCAAGAATGAGCCAGAGGGCTACGGCAACAGCTATTCCCGCAAAGATAATGAAAAGATTGTAGATAGGGAAAGGCCTGCCAAGAACAGAAAGATTGCCCTCAAAGAAACTGGGCATCGGAGGGATCATGGCGACCCCTCCCCAGATCATTTTTACCAAATCATCGAAGATTAGAATAAAGCCGAAGGTCAAGATCAATTGGTAAGGGAGGTCAATATCATAAATACGGCGAATAAAGAGGCGCTCAAAGATTGCTCCAATGATCCCTACGCTGATGAGGCTAAGTCCGATAGAAAGCCAGAAATTAAGGCCGAGTTTCCCGTAAAAGGTAAAGGTGGCATAGGCACCCAGCATGAAGAGACTGCCATGGGCAAAGTTCAATACCCCCAGGACTCCAAACACAAGAGTGAGTCCAGCCGCGAGAAGCCAGAGGTACATTGAAAAACTTAAACCGATGAGGGCTTGAAAAGCTAATTTTTCGAGCATCTCTTTAAATAAAGCCTAAAGGGTGGAGGTTAAAGGTTAAAGGTTTAAATCCTAAAACCTAAAACCTAAACCTCAAACTTAAAAAGGGGAGGGGGCCTTCCCAAAAATGAAAGGGTAGGCAATCCCCTCCCTGACCATCTACACTTCCTATTTAGTCGCAGCAATGGGTGTAAAAGGTGGATGACGATAATAGTCTTTTGCTGGTATCACCTTCAGATCTCCAAGGATGGGCAATGGATAGTCCGGGCTTTTAATCACTCTTCCTCCCGGGACAGTATAGACAGCTTGGTGGTCCTCTGGTCTAAAGTATCTCTTGCCTGCCGGAGTCATAATTTCCATTCCCTCTACCGCAGCAACCAGCTTAGCCGTTTCGAAAGATTTGGCTTTCTCTAACGCTGCTTTAATGACATAAATTGAGGAATAACTAGTTTCAGCAGAATAATTTGGGTATCGAACCCATCTCTTCAAAAATTTATCGACGAAAGCTTTATTTTCCGGAGTGACTGGATAGTTGTGGATATACCGTGCCGAAGCCCACAACTTCCCTTTGAACTTATCCGCCTCAACTTCCCTTGCTATCCCTTGAAGGACATCGACAGAAGCACCCATACATTGCCACCAAGCTTTGATATTGTCAAAGACACCAAGGGTTAGTGCTTGCCGAATAAGCATGACCCCCTCACCAGCCCATTTTGTTGTATGAATCGCGTCAGGTTTCTCAGCCATCACAGCGGCAATATGGGACGAAAAATCCATTGTCCAGAAAGGAGCCCACGCAATGGAAACAAACTCCACATCAGGACGATATTTTTTCATCGTTTCTTTAAAAGTGTTCCAAGCCACATATCCATATTCATAATCTTCGTGAATGCCTGCCCATCTTTTTATTTCTGGGAAATCTTTCATAATCAAAGCTGGTAGGATCCCATCTTGATAGGTTGGAACAGAGGTGCGGAAGATCTGCTTTATCTTTTTTTCATAGACAAGCTCTTCCGTAATTCTATGTGTCGCTGCATGACAGATGAAGCATAGGCGGTCAAGTTCAGGTAAGACTGGACCCACTGCCATCCCGCTCCCACTGGAATCTATACCGAAAAGAAAATCGGCTCCCCAATCCGTGACCAGATATCTGGCGTTTTTGACGGCAGTAGCGGGTTTTAACTCTTCGTCCATGAATTTAAGTTCAAGTTTCCGACCTAAGATGCCACCTTTGGCATTGATCTCCTCAATGGCCATTGTTGAACCAGCCATCATCTGCCAACCGTAATCGGTATGGGCTCCTGAGATAGCCCCTTGTCCACCAATCTTGATCGGGCCTGTTACTTTTTTGGTTTGCCCGTAGGTCACCCGATAACCTCCCAATCCGGTTCCCAGGGCCACGCCACCAACCACTGCATTTTTCAAAAATTTTCTTCTACTAATTTTTTTATCCATGACCCACCCTCCTTTCTAATTCATGAGAAATTTTTTCAAATTAGATCAGGAATTATCAAATTATATATTGTTTGTCAATTTAAAAAGTCCCCCTTTTCATTTCTTTGGCTTCCATCGAAGTGGGGGGGTATAGGTGGCTCGTCTTCCAAGTTCCTCTTCAATTCGGAGAAGCTGATTATATTTGGCCACCCGGTCTGTCCTAGAAGGGGCGCCGGTCTTGATCTGACCCGCATTCGTGCCCACTGCCAAATCTGAAATGGTTGTATCCTCTGTCTCGCCAGAGCGATGAGAGATGATGGTGCGATAATTAGCCTTTTTAGCCATTTCGATCACTTCAAGGGTTTCGGTCAGTGTTCCGATCTGGTTGAGCTTGACGAGAATGGCATTCCCGACCTTTTCTCGAATCCCCTTCGCAAGCCGGTTCGGATTGGTGACAAAAAGATCGTCCCCAACCAATTGAATCTTTTTACCTAAACGATCCGTCATCGCCTTCCATCCCTCCCAGTCATCTTCAGCCAAACCATCTTCGATGGAGACGATAGGAAACTTCTTGATCAAGTCTGCATAGAAGTCAATCATTTCGGCAGAGGTCTTTTTCGCTTTTTTCTCAGCCTTGAGAAAATAAGCTCCATTCCTGTAGAACTCGGTCGCTGCCGCATCAATGCCAAGGGCCACCTCTTTTCCCGGTTGATAACCTGATTTTCTGATGGCCTCCAAGATCAGTGAGAAGGCCTCCTCATTGGAGTGAAGGTCTGGTGCAAATCCTCCTTCATCGCCTACAGAGGTTTTGTAATCTTTTTCTTTTAGAATCGTTTTGAGATGGTGAAATACCTCCACTCCCATCCTGAGCGCCTCTTTAAAGCTTTTAGCTCCCACAGGAAGGATCATACATTCCTGAAGGTCCAAATTATTATCAGCGTGGGCGCCTCCATTAAGTATATTCATCATGGGGAGAGGAAGTTGGATAGCCGAAAGGCCTCCAAGATGCTGATAGAGAGGAATACCCAGGTGATTGGCGGCTGCCTTGGCACAGGCTAAGGAGACACCCAGGATGGCATTGGCACCCAACCGGGTTTTATTAGAAGTTCCATCCCATCGAAGCATCGCCCGATCGATGCCTTTTTGATCGAGGACATCCATCCCGAGGAGCTTAGGTGCCATCACACGCCGGATGTGTTGAACCGCTTTTTGAACCCCTTTGCCCAAGTAGCGTTTCGGATCCTTATCCCTTAATTCCAGGGCTTCATGTTTTCCAGTGGAAGCTCCGGAGGGGACAGAAGCTCTACCCCTATCGCCACTCTCCAAAAGGATTTCCACCTCCACCGTCGGGTTTCCTCTGGAATCGAGAATTTCTCTCGCGGTGACCTCAACGATGATGGCCATATTCCGTTCTCCTTTCGGTGATGGATGATTATTTTTTTTCATTTAGAATTCGAGTCCCTATATAAATGTAATGGAACCCTGAAAGGATAGTCATAATAGCCGTTCCATAAATTGCGATAATAGAAACCGGCTTGAAGGATAGGTAATATCCTGACAGGAGAACAAGAGCGATGGTAACGATTTGGAATGCAGTGGTCATCTTACTCAAGAGGCTCGGCTTGATCTCAGGATGATAACTGGTGAGCACCATGACCAGAAAACCTACCAGAATGATGATGTCACGGGTGACGACGATGACCACCAACCAACTCGGGATAATCTCGACGATGGCGAGAGTGATGAATGCAGAGAAAAGAAGGAGTTTGTCAGCAATAGGATCGAGGTAAGCCCCCAATTCGGTTCGTTGGTGCGTAATACGGGCCAGGAGGCCATCAATTCCATCTGTAATCCCTGCGATCACAAAAGTAATAAGAGCCCATCCAAAATATTTATTGATAATGAAGATGACGAAGAGGGGGATCAACAGGACTCTTGTTAAAGTCAGGATATTGGGTAGATTCATGGGTAGCTGAATAAGGTGTCCGGAGTATTTAGTTCGCCTGCCCTCCGTTGACAGGGATTTTAGAATTCGGAGTTTTTATTCCGCCTTCCGAATTCCGCCATCAGAGGTGTCATGACTCGAAAGTACTCTCCGTTTCCCCTTTGTAGAGCTCCTTAAAGGTTGTGAATTTATCTAAAAATGCCAGGTCGATCTTACCGATAGGACCGTTTCGCTGTTTTCCGATAATGACCTCTGCTTTGCCTTTATTGGGGTTATCTTCTGACCTGTTGTATACTTCGTCGCGATAGATAAAGAGGATTAAATCAGCATCTTGCTCGATGGCCCCCGATTCCCGGAGATCTGAGAGTTGAGGTCTATTCCCTGTCCGTTCTTCGGTTTTCCGGCTGAGCTGAGAGACAGCAATCACGGGAATATTCAATTCTTTTGAAAGAGCTTTTAATGAACGGGAGATCTCTGAAATCTCCTGCTGTCGGCTTTCGACTTTTGCTCTCCCTTTCATCAGTTGGAGATAGTCAACGATGAGCATCCCCAAACCGCGCTCAGATTTAAGGCGACGAGCCTTCGCTCTCAATTCCAGAATCGAGAGGGCTGCCGTGTCGTCAATGTAGATAGGAGCTTCTGATAGATTCCCCGCCGCAATCGTCAGCTTTGGCCAATCGCTCTCGTTGAGAAAGCCCGTCCGGAGGCGAGTTCCTTCCACATGGGCCTCGGAACAGAGCATACGAATGACCAATTGTTCTTTTGCCATCTCCAGGGAGAAAATAGCTACGGGAATTTTATTCTCGATGGCCGCATATTGAGCAATATTGAGGCAAAAGGCTGTCTTGCCCATGCTCGGCCTTCCAGCGATGATGATCAGATCAGACGGCTGGAAGCCCGCCGTCATTCGATCGATTTCTCTAAACCCTGAAGGAACGCCTGTGACGAGTTCCTTCTTCTGAAAGAGCCTCTCGATGGTCTTAAAACTTTCTTTGACAATATCCCGGATGGAGTAGAAGGATGGCCGTACTCTTTTTTCAGAGATTTCAAAAATGGAACGCTCCGCCTCATCCAGAAATACTTCCACATCCCCTCGATCCTCATAACTTTGTGTGATGATCTCGGTGGAAGTTTGAATCAACTTCCTGAGGATGGCCTTTTCCTTAACGATCTTGGCGTAGTATTCAATGTTGGCAGCCGTGGGGACCGAATCAATGAGAGAGGCGAGATAGGAAGCTCCGCCGATGGAATCAAGGTGGTCAATTTTTCGAAGTTCATTGGTCAGAGTAATCAGATCAGCGGGCTCATCCCGTTCCGAAAGATTGATCAAAGCATTAAAGATCTTACGGTGTGCATCTCGATAAAAGTCCTCAGCATCAAGGATTTCTGTCACCCGATTGAGGGCTTCATTTTCGATGAGGATCCCCCCCAGGACTGATTGTTCCGCTTCGAGATTCTGAGGAGGAAGTTTGTGGGAGGAGAGGCCCGTTTCATTCATGAAACATTACTCCTGAACGACCCAAACCTTAAGATACGCCGCTACCTCTGGATGGAGTTTAATCGGTACGGTAAACATTCCCAAATTCTTAATAGGTTCCTCTAAGGAGATCTTTTTACGATCCACCTCCATCCCATTTTCCTTCAGATAATTCTCAATATCCATTGAAGTCACAGAGCCAAAGACTTTTCCACTTTCTCCAACCGTTTTTGTAAAAGTGCAGGAGAGCTTTTCAATCTGTTGGGCCATCTTTTCTGCATCCTTTTTTGTCTTTTCCATACGTTGTTGGACTTGGCGTTTTTGATGTTCAATGACCTTGAGACTTTTTTCTGTGGCAAGAAGGGCCTTCTTCTGTGGGATGAGATAATTTCTGCCATACCCATCAGAGACCTTCACCAAGTCTCCGGCTTTTCCCAAAGAAGGGACATTCTCTAACAAAATCAATTGCATGGATCACCTCCTGATATTTGTAAAAGTTAGAGGTTTTAGGTTGGAGGTTATAGGCTAAAAGGTTTTGCCTCAATCCTCTTACCTATGGCCTCAAGCTTCATGTGTTAACGGACGGCTGTTGTAAAGGGAAGAATGGCAATATTACGTGCCCTTTTGATGGCAACCGTTACTTGTCTTTGATGCTTTGCACAGTTTCCGGAGATCCTTCGTGGAATGATCTTCCCCCGTTCCGTGATAAAATATCGAAGGATCTTTGGGTTTTTATAATCGATATCCAATTTTTTGTCCGTACAGAACCGGCAGACCTTTCGTCTCATGAAAGGTTTTTTCTTCCTGTCCTGGGCCGGTTTTTCCATCGGTTTCTTCATTCTATTCTCCTTATTTCTTTAACTTTGATGTTTGATTCTTCTCTTCGATCGTCCGCAGCTCTGTGGCAATTACCTCTGTGCGTGTCCGATTTTTTCCTTCAGGCGTTTGCCATCGACGTTGATTGAGTTTCCCGATGACCATCAAAAGTTGGCCGCCTTGGAGGAGGTCGAATTTAAACTCGGCCAATTTCCCAAAAGCCACGATGTTGATCCAATTTCGAACTCCTCGACCTGAACCATTGTGGTGCAATGTTTGCGCGGTTCGATCCTCCGAGTCATCTAATTCGAGAGGAAATTGGATGACGGGTGATCCATCCGGACGATAATGGCGTCGAGGCGGATTGACCACTTTTCCTGTGAGGATCACACGGTTTAAGAAGGTCATGCCCTCTCCGTTGATTCGGATTCCCCCTCCTGAGTCTCTTCCAGTATCGGACCTTGAGAGGAAGATGCTTGTCGGTCATCCAAGCGCACGGATTGGAACTTGATGACCGCATCCATGACTCGAAAATTTCTCTCTAATTCAGAGAGCAAAGCAGGAGATCCCAGAAAGTGGATCAAGAAATAATGGCCTTTGGGTTTCTTTTTGACTTCGTAGGCGAGTTTTCGTTTCCCCCAATCTTCAACCTTTAAGATTTCCCCTTGATTTTGTGTGATAATTCCTTTGATTTTTTCAACCACCGGTTGGGTCTGTTCTTCTTCAAGATCAGGGTCCAAAATGAAAATGGTTTCATATCTCTTCATCTTTCACCTCCTCGTGGATTATAGCCCTAAAACGAGATTTAGAGCAAGGGGGTTAATAAGACTAAAATTAGGAATTAAGAATTGAAATTATGAGATTAAGAATTATTGAATTATTTTGACTCTAAACTCATAATTCATTGACTCTAAATTTAAATTTAGTCCGATTTTAATACATCCTGTTTGACGACTCCTGCGATGTGTCCTCTATTGACCTTCACCCTTACCTTATCCGAGATCTCAACGGTGACTTTGTCATCTTTGATGCCAGTAATTCGACCGTAGATCCCTCCAGTGGTCAATACACTATCTCCCACCTTGAGGTTTGACAACAGACTCTGATGTTCTTTCTTCTGCTTCTGCTGAGGTCGAATGAGAAGAAAATAGAAGATGATAAAGATTAAAATAATAGGCGCAAAACTTAAGAATTGAGATGAACCTCCACCCCCTCCCGGTGACGTTCCCATAGCATAAGCCAACTCCATTCCCATAAAATCCTCCTTCTAAATTTTACCCACCCTTCCGATGGATTGAAAATGGGCAGAATATTCTGTTTCCAATCCATGATGTGAAGTGTGGGATTGATAAAAATCGAGAAGACACCCCCTTTGGATGGCCTCTCTGATCTTTGTTAAAAGATTTATATAATAAAACAAATTATGGATAGTATTCAACCTTGAAGACAAAATTTCTTTAGACAGATACAGGTGGCGAAGGTAAGCCCTAGAATAATGGCGACAGGTGTAGCATGTGCATGTCTCATCCACAGGCCTTCCATCCTCAGCATATTGAGCCTGTTTAATTGAAATCTTTCCCGAAGTGGTAAAAAGGGTTCCGTTTCGGGCGTTCCTTGTTGGAAGGACGCAATCAAAAAAGTCCACCCCAAGCATCACGGCATTGAGAATATCCTCCGGCGCTCCTACACCCATTAAATACCGGGGGGTGCCCTCCGGCAAGAGAGGGATTGTCCATTCCAGGACATCGAGCATGATTGATTTTGATTCCCCTACACTGAGACCGCCGATGGCATATCCTTGAAACTTCATCTCCACCAATGTTTGAGCACTCTTCTCCCTTAAATCTCGATACACGCCTCCCTGAACAATTGCAAAGAGGGCGGGATCGGTTTCACGCCTCACCTGTAAACATCTTTTTGCCCAATGGCTCGTTCGCTCTGTCGAGGCCTTCACATAATCATAAGAAGAAGGGTGGGGGACACATTCATCTAAGACCATTGCAATATCCGAACCGAGGACCCTCTGGATTTCTACCACCTTTTCCGGTGTAAGGAAATGGGAAGAACCATCCCAGTGTGATTGAAAAGTAACCCCTTCCTCTGATATCTTTCGAAGACTTCCAAGGCTGAATATCTGGAAACCGCCGCTATCCGTTAAAATGGGTTTCTCCCAATGGATGAAACGGTGAAGCCCTCCTAATCTCCCGATCGTTTCGTGACCGGGTCTGAGATAGAGATGGTAAGTGTTGCCTAAAATCGCTTCAACGCCTATTTCCGATAATTCTTCAGGAGTGAGGGATTTGATCGTACCCTGAGTTCCCACGGGAAGAAAAGCAGGGGTGGTAAATGAGCCATGGTCTGTTTCAACCCTCCCCAGTCTCGCTTGGGATAAATTGTCTTTTTTTATGATCTCAAAACGAAAAGCCATATTTTGCGTCAGGTGTTAGGCGTTAGGTGTAAGGGGATAACACCTCACCCCTCACGCTTTACGACTTACGGTCATTATAGGATCAACATGGCATCGCCATAACTATAAAATCGATATTTTCTGTCGAATCGCCTCATGATAAGCCTTCATTAATAAGTCTTTTCCTGCGAAGGCCGATACCAGCATGATCAGCGTTGATTTAGGAAGATGAAAATTGGTGACCAACCCATCCATGACATGAAAGCGATAGGGAGGATAGATGAATAAAGAGGTCATCCCATTGCCAGATTTCACCCCTCCCTTCCCATTGTGAAAGGATTCAAGGGCACGGGTCGTAGTCGTTCCTACAGCAATAACCCTTCCACCCCGGGCTTTAGTGTCCTCGATTTCTTTTGCCGTTTCCTCCGATATCTCTATCCATTCTGCTTCCATGTGATGGTCTTCGATGTCATGGGCCTTCACTGGAGCGAAGGTTCCAATCCCAATATGGAGAGTGATCGTTGTCGTGTGCACTTTATTCTCTCTGAGCGATTGAAGCATAGATTGGGTGAAATGAAGACCTGCGGTGGGTGCGGCAATGGATCCGTCTCTCTCTGCAAAAACGGTCTGATAGCGATCCCTATCTAATGGTTCAATCCCTCGTTTGATGTAAGGGGGAAGTGGGATATGGCCAATTTTTTTAAGGGTATCTACCGGCTCTCCTTGCCAGTGGAGGTGGATCTTTCCTTTTCCATCCTTGATCTCTTCCACTTCTAACTCGAATCCCTGTTCAAATCGAATTCGCGTCCCTTGCTTTACTCTCCCTGAACCTTTTATCAAGGCCTCCCAGATCCCTTGGGTTCCATTCCAAGAAGGGATGAGAAGGATTTCGACCCTTCCCCCGGTCTCTTTATTCCCAATGAGTCGGGCTGGAATGACACGGGTATTATTCATGACGAGAAGATCGCCAGGATGAAGGTATTGGGTGATCTCTCGGAAGATTCGATGCTCCATCATGCCATGTCGGCGATCAAGGACCATCAGAGACGCCTCTTCCCTTTGGGGAGATGGGTATTGAGCAATGAAGGATGGGGGAAGAGGGTAATCGAATTCTTCTGTTCTCATATTCAGTAACCTGAAGTCCAATTGAAACAAAATAAAACTAACAAAGTCTCTACAAATCTGCAAGCGAAAATTTGACACCTTACTCCACCTTACTCCACAGGGTTGACATTTTAGGGTGCTTCGATTAATCTAAAACATACTTTGATTTTGGAAGAAGGGGAGAGTGAAAAAGTTCTCTTATAAAGATGCTGGAGTGGATATTAAAAAAGGGAACTCCTTTGTCCAGATGATCAAGCCCATGGTGGAATCGACATTCCGGCCTGAAGTGTTAACTAAAATTGGGGGATTTGCAGGGTGCGTCTCTCTCAACTTGGAACGTTATAAAAAACCAATTCTGGTTTCCTCTACCGATGGGGTCGGGACGAAACTGAAGATTGCTTTTATGATGGATCGTCATGATACCGTCGGAATTGATTTGGTGGCGATGTGTGTGAATGATATCGTGGTCATTGGAGCAAGGCCTCTTTTTCTATTGGATTATTTAGCCACTTCTAAACTGGACACCGAGAAGGCGACGAAGGTGGTCTCAGGCATTGTCAAAGGGTGTATCGAGGCTGAATGTTCTCTGGTCGGCGGAGAGACGGCTGAAATGCCAGGGTTTTATAAAGAAGGGGAATACGATCTGGCAGGTTTTGTTGTGGGTATTGTAGAAAATCCCCAATTGATTGATGGGTCTGGGGTAACCGTGGGAGATAAATTAATTGGGATTGCCTCCAGTGGTCTCCACAGCAATGGATACTCTTTAGTGAGAAAGTTGCTCCTGGGTCAGTATAAAATGGATCTGGGAAAAAAAGTCGAAGAGATCGGAGCGGTATTGGGTGAAGAACTACTCCGGCCGACTCGAATTTATGTCAAAACGGTCCTCAATCTCACACGAGATTTCAATATCGGTGGAATCGCTCATATCACGGGCGGGGGCATTACTGGGAATCTTCCGAGGGTGATCCCCAAAGGCTGTAAGGCGATCGTCCATAGAAAAACCTGGGATATCCCTCCCATCTTCTCTTTTCTAAAAGAAAAGGGGGAAATTTCCGAGGAGGAGATGCTTCGTACTTTCAATAACGGGATTGGAATGATTCTCATTATCAGACCAAAAGAGGTCGAAGACGTCTTAGCCAGACTTCATTCCTTGGGCGAGAAGGCCTTTATCATTGGCGAAGTGGGGAGAACCGAGAGACAGGATGAAACGATCGAATTTGTCTAATCCTCTCTTAACCCATCATCGACTCCTCACCCTTCTTTGACTCATTTAGTATCCTCATGAGATGAAACGGTCAGAACATGGGCAAGAGATCATCGTGTTAGGTTCTGGGTTGGGTGGTTTGATAGCTGGAACCTTGTTGGCAAAAAATAACCACTCCGTCCTGCTACTTAAAGAAAATGGACATCAACCCTCTTATACCGTCAAAGGATATCAATTCATCCCTTTTTCAAGCATTTCAGAGAAACGTTTCAAGTCCAGCCTTTTGAAGAAGATCTCTCAGGCATTGAACCTTTCCTCTCTCATGGATTCCAAAGAAGAGGATAAGCAGGCTAAAATGATCTCTGGCCAATTAAGGGAAAAAGACACTTTCCAAGTGGTCCTCCCCAAGGCAAGGATTGATATTTCTCCCCAGCGATATTTATCTCAAAAAGAATGGAGGAGAGAGTTTCCTAAAGAGGCAGTTCAGATTGAAGAATTTTATAACGAGCTGGATCAACGACAACAACTTTCACAAAGGCTAAAGTCTAAGAAGAATGCTTTCCCACTTTTTCCTATTCAACAACGTTCTTTTATGAAAAAACTTTTTCTCTTTGACCCCCTCCCAAAGGAGAAAATGGACCAGAAGCTCTCTCCTTTTTCAAGAGAATTCAAAGAATTTATAAAACTTCAATTGATTTCCTGGGGGAATCTTTATTCAGATCAATTTTCCACCCCTTTTGCCGCCCACATTTTACTTGATGAAATGAATGATTTGGCTCCAAATTTCGATTTAAAAAAACTGGAAGAGAGAATTTTAAAACAGTTTCTACGATATGGGGGAGAGGTTGAAGAGATCGATAGAGTGAAAAAGGTTGAGATCAGGTGGCGAAAAGGGCAGACGCTATTGTTGGACAGAGACCGAATGGTATTTCGGTCTAGAGTCCTCATTTTTAATTCTTCTCTTCATCGAATGTTGCCCCTACTCGGTAAAAAAGAAAAAGGACTGTTGAAGTGGCAGGAGAGGATCAAACCCTTATATGTGATGATCCCCCTCTTTTTGGGGATCCGTGAAAAAGTCATCCCCGTTGGGATGAAGGACCTCCTGATCTCCATTTTGGATCTTGAAAAACCTTACCAGGATGGCAATGTCCTATTCCTTTCCCTCAGTCCTAAAGGAGATGAAACCCAAGCACCCATGGGGAATCGAGCCCTGACTGTTGAGAGTCTGATGGGGCTTGAAAAATGGGAACAAACCCTCCTGGGCGATTATCAATATGGCATCCTGAAACATTTATATCATCTCTTCCCTTTTCTTGAGAGTCACATCGATTTTGTTGATTTCCAGTGGGCTAGTGAACAGGTCCCTAGGTGGTCTTACTCACATTTTCTTTACGGGGCCACTTCTGATTTCAATTGGAGGGAGGGCGTGGTTCCCATGAAACTACTGAAAAATGTTTACTTCGTTGGAAAAGAGAATTTTCCTTATTTAGGTGTAGAGGGAGAGATCTTCGCCGGCCTCATGGTGGCTCAACAAATTTTAAACAAAGGTTCCTAACGGCCATTTCATAAAAGGTCACTAAAAATTCATCCTTCGACATCATCTCATCTATTTTTGGGGGATGCCGTCTTATCCCTTTTTTATAGTTTTAAGTGAATTCGTAGTGTCTTATTCGTTTAATTCTTCCTTAACTTCACATTCATTAGGGACCACGAAGATCGCTTGTCTGTCTTTAACCAAGTCAGTAAAAAAGGACCTTGCCCATTTCAAGCCAGATTCAAACTGGGTCTTTCCCCTCAGATCCTTCCTTCTTTCTGCAAAGACACCAATGAGATCATCCTTTTCGAGTTCATCATCTTTGTAAAATACTTTGTACATGATCATCACATCACCTCCTCAAAGAAATGACCTGTCCTCTTTTTTCACAAGCCTCGATGATTCTCTCTGGCCTTTGATATACCTTTTTTTGATTTCCTCCTCTTTGGCCGGGGTGGTTTTTGGCTCTTCTTTTTCGTCTTGACGACTTGGAGTCGATATCCCAGGTGGTTTAAAAATTTAATGATCGTATCAATCCTGGGGTTCGTCCCCTTTTTCAAGGATCGATAAAGGCTGGCACGATCAATCCCCAATTCCATCGAAACCCTCCTCACAGAGGACTTCTCTTTAATCAATCTCCATATGGCAATAACAATATCTTCCATAGTAACAAATTTATCACATGTGAATTAATAATGACATGATATTATTTTATTACATGAGGCATTTTTATCACATATCGGTTTTAATGTCAAGAAAATAATTTAGGTTTCCTTTTGAGGCGGGCCCATTCAAGAAGAATTCTTTGGCAGAGAGATGAGACATAGAGGAAGAGAGGAAGGAAATACAATGATTGGAATAGCAAGGTAAAAATTGAAGAGGTCTAAGAGAAGGGATTGTTCATTACCCGAACGAGCTCTTGGAGGTTTTTCAATAGTCGTTTTGGTTTTCCCAGTGAGAGTTCCTTTTTGGAATAGAATCCAGTCGGGATGGCATAAACATCGATACCTGCTTGTTTCCCTGTATCAATATCCGTGAGAGTATCCCCAACGAAAACGGTTTCTTCTGGAATAAGATTCATTTCCTTTAGGGCGGTGTGAATCATATCGGGAAAAGGTTTATTTCGAAGTACATCCCCAGCGCCAATGACAGATTTAAAATAGTCTGACACCCCCAGATGCTTGAGAGCCCCCCTTGAAAAGCGACCGAATTTATTTGAGGCAATTCCTAAATTAATCCCAGTGGTATAAAGTGCTTTAAGGACTTCTTGGGCCCCATCTAAAAAGTGTGTTTTATCGAGGTAGACCTCCTCGTATTTTTTCCTCATGACCGGAATGCTTTTTAAAATCTCCTCTGGCGTAAAAAACTGAGAAAGGGTTGCCTCTAAATCTGCCTTTAAATATTTTTTAAGATCAGAAAAAGGAAAGATCACTTTTCTGAAAGATTTAAAACACTCTTTCAAACCCAGGTAGATTGCCTCGTAAGATTCGATCAGTGTTCCGTCCAGGTCGAAGATCATTCCACGGATTTGCTTCTGCAGGTCATCGAGGATTTCCAGAAAGTCCTTAAAAAAATGGCAGGTGATATCCTGTTCGGTACAATAGGTGTAGAGGGAGTCTTTGGCGAAGACGAAGTCTGCTTCCCGAGCCGCACACCGGTCGGAAAGGCCATTTCCAACAAAAAAGATAGAATCATATTCTTTTCGATAAATTTGAATGAGCCTCTTTTTACAAGTCCCGCAAAGACCACACTCCTCCTCGGAGTGAGGAAAAGAAATCTCCATCCTCCCTCCCTTTAGGAAATGAGTAGAGTTGGCATAATAGGGAATCTCAGAGAGACGGTGAATTTCCAGAATTTTCCTGATATAGAAATCGAGACCATCACTGACAATTTTTATATCCATGTTATTTTCATGGCAATATTGATAGAAAGTAGAGAAGGACGGGTCGATATCGGAATGTTCTTGAACAAAATGGAGAATGGCTGACTCATCCCCCGTTAGAATTTTTGCAATTCGAGAGTAGGCCTCTTTGGAGCCGATCTTTCCTTCACGGAAATCCCGATCAATCGTCTCCCAATTTCCCGAGGTGAATTGATTGACCAGGACATAGCCCATATCCCGGACACTTATCGTCCCATCAAAATCACAAAGGATCAATCTTTTCATAAGAAGGGTTCGAGGATTCCAGCTGCCTGCCGGTAGGCAGGGGTCCAAGGGTTCAAGTGGCCGAGTGTTCAAACAGAAACCGATTAAATAAAATTTTGATATTGGAATCCTTGAACCCTAGACACCTGGAACCCTTTCTTTTTAATCGTCCCAGCCGATCTGTTTCTTTTTAGTAACAGGTAATTTAAACTTTTCTTTTAAACGCCTGACGACGAGGTCTGGAACTAATCCCTCGACTCCCCCCCCTAATTTGGCAACTTCTTTGATTGTTCTGGAGGAGACGAAAAAATAGTCCTTACTGGTCATCATGAAGAGGGTATCCAGATGGGTGTTGAGGCTCCGATTCATGGAAGCCATGTGAAATTCATACTCGAAGTCTGAGGTTGCACGAAGGCCTCTCAGAATCACCTTGGCATTGGTCTTTGCCACATAGTCGACGAGAAGTCCCTTGAAACTATCCACGATGACATTGGGTGTATCTCTAAAGATGATTTTCGCCATCTGAAGGCGCTCCTCGATAGAGAAAAGAGGACGCTTTTCCGCATTGTCTGCGATGGCGACGATGACCTTATCAAAGATCTCAAGGGCCCTCTCGACAATATCAAGATGACCATAAGTAATGGGATCAAAGGAACCTGGATAGATGGCCACTTTTCCCATAGCTTTATCCTCTCCTTTCTTTTGAGGTACCATTGCATTACCCCCTCGATGTGCACCTATTGTGAGTAGAGAGAAAACGGTTCAGGATTTTATTTCCACCTCCATTGAGCAAGAATCTTTACGAGGAGTTAAAAAAGAGATAAGTGTGTCTCCGATCCGTTGTTGGCGAATAAGATTCCACCCCTCCACATGATTAGGAAGGGGTTCCCGCCGGTTATGTTCGATGACCAGGAGGCTGTCCCCGCAATAAATTGGATGGGAGTTCAGTTTCATCAAGGTTTTTTCTATCATTCCCTTCTCATAAGGAGGATCCATGAAGATCACGTCGAAGGATTCTCCTCTCTGTTTGAGAATTCCGATGGCCCGGTTTACATCTTTTGGAATGATTTCAGACTGGTCTTCCAGCCCGAATTGATTGAGATTTCTTTGAATGAGTCGTAAGGCCTGTCTTCCCTTCTCAACGAAGATGGTTTTCTCCGCTCCTCGACTCAGGGCTTCAATCCCTAAATTCCCCGTGCCCGCGAAAAGATCCAATACTCTTTTCCCTTCTATTTCCTCTCTAAGGATGTTGAAGATAGATTCCTTTACCCGGTCCGAGGTGGGACGAACAGACTGACTCCTCGGTGTAACCAATTTTCGCCCCTTTGATGTTCCACTGATAACACGCATTGAATCCTGCAATGCAAAATGAAAAATGCAAATTGTAAAATTCAAAATCACTTCTTAACAAATTTACATTTTTTACTTTTCATTTTGAATTTTGACTTGAAACAGCTCTTCTATCTTTTTTCCCATATGGTCCTGATGGGAACCTTGCCAATAGATTTTTAAACACTGCGGACACCGGGAAAATGCTTTCAGTTGGTAAAAAATAAAGTCCGGGACTTTCCCTTCAGCTTCCTCCCGTAAGATTTCATCGAGGAACATGTTACAAAGGAGGCATCGGGAAAAAAGGTTCTCCTCATTCAATGAGATTACTTTCTTTTGTATGAGCTCTCTCAACTGAAGAGCAGGTTTGTCCTCCATAACCCTAACGATACGATCCTCTGGTCTCCTTGGAATGAGTTTGCTATTTCGGGTCAGGATTACCCGGCCCTCCTCACGAGCCAATTTTATCAGTGGATAAGTATTTTCTCCCCGGTAATAAAGAGTATCATAACCCAGCATCCTCAATTCCTTAGCCAATTTTCCCAGCATGCGATCCGCAAGAAACTTCATTCCCTTCACCTCGGCTGCGAGTCGAAGCGACCTCCCCCTCTCTCCATCGCCTGCCTGCCCCGCCCTCGGTCTATTATAGTGCGGGACCGGGGCCGGTAGGCAGGGGAGAGGAGATTCCATCCTCATTTTATATATTTACCAATAATGGGTTCCAAATCCTTCTTCGTTTTTTCGGGGATAAATTTTTTAGCGGTAATCATGGCATGTTTTAAAGCATTTGTACAAAGGCATTCTCTCTTTTCTGGTAGATGTTTGATCGCATGCCGAATCGCACTTTTTGCTATTTTGGTGCTCTGGGCCAGAATTCTCAGGACCTCACCGATTGAAACATCACCTGCCACTTCATGCCAGCAATCGTAATCGGTTGCAAAGGCGATGGTGGAATAACAGATCTCGGCTTCCCTAGCCAGTTTAGCCTCAGGGAGGTTGGTCATCCCAATGATATCCACCCCCCATGTTCGGTAAAGCCTTGATTCAGCACGTGTTGAAAATTGAGGGCCTTCAATACAGATGTAGGTTCCATCCTGATGAACGGTCGCACCGACCTTTTTCCCGGCTTCGAAAAGGATCTGGCTTAGAATAGGACAAACCGGATCCGCAAAGCTGATGTGACCAACGATCCCATCGCTGAAGAAGGTATTCGCACGACCTTTCGTCTGATCAATGAATTGGTTCGGGATCACCATATCCCCGGGGTGGATCGATTCTTTCATAGACCCCACGGCGCTGACACCGATGATCCATTGGACTCCCAACTTTTTCATCCCGTAGATATTCGCCCTGAAGTTAAGGGAAGAGGGCTGAATGCGATGGCCCTTCCCATGGCGGGGCAAAAAGGCGACCTTCACCCCTTCGAGACGTCCCACGATAAACGAATCCGACGGGTCTCCAAAAGGGGTCTTCAAGGAAATGGTTTGAATCTCTTCAATGCCCTCCATTTCATAAAGGCCCGACCCTCCGATCACCCCAACCATCTTTTCAGTCATCGTAACCTCCTTGGGTGGATAAAAACTATGTTAATCCTGTTATGACTAAAAATCAATGTTTTGAGTTTGACTCCGAACTCCTACACGGAACGGTTTCAAACCTTGCCTTCCGGAAAGGTAAGCGTTCCCTACTTCACTCCGAATTTCTTCCTTGGAGTTGGCCGCAGGCGGCTGAAATCTCTCTCCCCTTGCTGGTTCGGACGATTGCAGTGAGCCCGCCCTCCATCAAGATTTCTTGAAATCGTTTGATCTTTTCTTCCGAAGGCCTCTTAAATGGAATCTCGGGGGCCTCGTTGAGGGGAATGAGATTGACCTTGGAGGGGATGCCTTTCAGGATTTTTATCAATTTTTTTGCATCCTGGGGAGAATCATTCATTCCTTCCACCATGACATATTCAAAAGTAATTCGAGCTCTTGGTCGAAGAGGAAAATTTCTGCAAATCTCCAGGACTTTCCTTAAGGGATAACGACAATTAATTGGCATCAATTGACTTCGGGTTTCTTCATCTGAAGCATTGAGGGAGATGGCCAGACGAAATGAGATCTTTTCTTTCGCCAGCTGTTCCAGCTCAGGGAGGAGCCCCACTGTGGAAAGGGTGACCCTTCTTGAAGAGAATTTGAAGGCATCAGGGTAGACCATTAATTCGATAGCCTTCATTACATTTTCATAATTGGCGAGGGGTTCTCCCATCCCCATCAAGACGATATTGGTCAGGGATGTTTTCTCAGGAAGCATTTTTCTGACTGCTAGAATCTGATTGACGATTTCAGAAACCGTCAGATCCCGTTTCCACCCTATTTTCCCAGTCAGGCAGAATTGACACCCGAAGGCACAACCCACCTGGGTGGAAAGGCAGAGGGTAAGGCGAGTCTTATCAGGAATCAGAACACTTTCAATTCGGTTTCCATCTTCGAGTTGAAATAAAAATTTTTTGGTTCCATCCCTAGCCTGTTCCATATGCACGGGATGGAGGGTTGAGATAAAGCTGACCTGGCTCAACTCTTGGCGGAATCTCTTGGAGAGATTGGTCATTTCATCGAAGGAATGGATGCCCTTCTGGTAAAGCCATCTCAGGATCTGGGTACTTCGATAACGTTCTTTTCCAAAGGAACTCGAGGAATTCATTGAAGCTCGGAAGGACTCAAGTTCTTAAGGTCGATCTTTTCTGAAGAGGTTTTCAATATTCAAACGTCTCCAATGAATTAAAGAAATATTTGATCTCAAAGGCTGCTGTCTCAGGGGCATCGGACCCGTGAACCACATTCCTCTCAATATTGGTCGCATACTGACGCCTCAATGTCCCTTCCTTGGCCTGTTTGGGGTCAGTAGCTCCCATCAATTCCCTTGTTTTTGAAATAGCGCCTTCCCCCTCCAGCACCATGACCACCGCAGGTCCAGAAGACATGAAGGTGGTTAGACTTTCGAAAAAAGGTTTGCCTCGATGAACTGCATAAAAACCCTCTGCCTCTTTTTTGTCCATCGAGATCATCTTCAATCCGATCACTTTTAATCCATGATCTTCAAAACGTTTAATGACCTCACCGATCAGATGCTTCTGAACCCCATCCGGTTTTACAATAGATAATGTTCTTTCCATATTTCCTCCTTTCCCCTTTAGACCCTAAATTATAAAGCAAGATTTAATCTCATCTTTCACAAATCCCAACCTTTCTAGGGGTGTCAGATTATGAGTTTGTAACCGGCCTTACTGAAGTTGAAGTGTGACGAGGTGGAGTTAATACAGACCTGGTAACAGGACTGGCGATCCATAAAAAATGGGCGTCTACGGCGGAAACCACTTTGATACGTTGGATAGATTGACAAGGGTAGTATGTTTGTCCTATTCTAAAATGATCTTGGACAAGGGAGGAATTTATGGAGGGGGGAGAAAGAAAAAATTATGAGGTGATCATTATTGGAGGAGGGCCTGCGGGGTTGACCGCAGGCCTCTATACATCAAGATCAAGACTCAGTACCCTTCTCATCGAGATCGCCCTCTTTGGTGGGCAGATGACCACCACCGAAATGATTGAAAACTATCCTGGTTTTCCACAGGGAATCACCGGAGATGAATTAAGCCGTTTGATGGAGGAGCAGGCGAAACGATTTGGTCTGGAAACTGGTCACTGAAGAAGTCGTAGAGGTGAGATTAGAGAGGGAGATGAAGGTTGTCAAAACTCATGATCCACCTATCTATTGTGAAGCCCTCATTATCTGCACGGGCACAGAATATCGGAAATTAGGAGTTCCGGGAGAAAAGGAATTTACCGGGAAAGGGGTTTCCTATTGTGCGACCTGTGATGGGGCTTTTTTCCAAGATAGTCAAATTATTGTTGTGGGTGGAGGAGATTCTGCTCTTACCGAAGCACTCTATCTCACGAAGTTTGCCAAAGAGTTGACGATCATCCATCGAAGGGATGCCCTTCGAGGAACAAAAATCTATCAGGAAAGGGTCTTTGGCCAACCCGAAAATCAAATTCCTCTGGAATTCTGTGGTCCAAGAGATCAAAGGAGATTCGGTGGTTCGTTCGATTGCTTGTAAAAAATGTAAAAACTGGAGAAATGAAAGAGTTCGAAACAGAAGGTGCGTTTCCTTTTCGTGGGACTGATACCCAGGACCCAATTTTTAAAAGGTTTGATCAAGATGGATGGAGGAGGATATATCTTACACCGATGAAAACTGTGAAACTTCAGTCAAAGGGAATTTTTGCTGCCGGGAGATTGTAGGAAAAAGTTATTGCGCCAGATCGCAACCGCTGTAGGGGATGGAGCAACAGCCGCCTTTGCTGCGGAGAAATATTTGGAGGCGAAGGAAGTAAAACTAAAACGTTTATGATTGGAAGGTCAAAGCCAAAGAGTAAAAAGGGAACAGAATCTGGATATCCGTCTCTCTCATTTGTTTTGGAATTCTCGCTCTTCCCATCGTTTCAAAGGGGCAAGAGTTGAACAGAGAGGGATGGGCCATTCCTGATTTAAAAGGTCTCATCCCTTATTCGATGCAGGTTAAACAGGTGGATGGAGTGGAGAAGGTCGTTGAGAAATTTTATACCCTTGATGGAGGACATGTCGCAAGGATAAGTGGAAATGGCAAAATCTTTGGTTATGCCGTAGACAGCGATAGAGAACCACCCATTGACTATCTTTTAGTCGATCCTGATGGGTTAGGAAAATTTACACAGAAATTTAAATCTGAGGATTCCTACAAGATACCTGAATGGGTGTCCCGTTAATCTCACCGTATCATGAAACGATCCCCACCAATTTTTTTATTCCTTATAGCAAAAAAGGGCACTTCATCTCATTTTTAATAAAACCGAAATTTTAATTAATCCTATTGAAATCAACGGGTTTAGCGAATAAAGTTTGTTTGGCATTGAAAATGCAAAAAATAGCTAAATTATGAAACACATTATTACCGATAAAACCAAACCCCCATCGAAGGGAGATATTTAGGATGACAATTCAAAAACTCTGCAAATTTTATCGAGATACCGAAACGGTTCGCCACAACCGTGGCATCGGGTGTTGCGACCTCGATTGTAATCAAACGACATGTGAGGGAAATATTGATATTTGCCAAAATCCTGATATGTTGAAAAGATATCTCTTCGCACAAATGAGAAAAGAAGGAGGTTTGAAATGGGTAGTGAGAAGAAATGTCCCCTTATTTATAGGAAACCAGAAAGTCTGAAATTTCATTCACGGATGAACAAGCCTTCCACAATATAGCGAATCATAGCATTATCTTGCCAAAGTATTTTTTCGATTATAAAAGCTAATAAAATCAGTAATATTGTTTGTTATCAAGAATAAATATGTGTTATCATTATTAAGAATATATGTTTTTAAAAATGATGAACAGGATGGAGGAGGTGAAAACGGAATGAAAGAGAATGTGGAAAAAGCATTACAGAAGATTCGGCCTTCCCTTCAAGCCGATGGAGGGGATATCGAATTGATCGATGTGGTGGACGGGATTGTAAAAGTAAGATTAACCGGTGCTTGCGGTGGTTGCCCCATGTCACAAATGACTTTAAAGATGGGGGTGGAGAAAGTCCTCAAACAGCAAGTCCCAGAAGTAAAAAGTGTAGAGACTGTCTAAGTATGGTGAGGGAAGTCCACTCTCGGTGGACTTCCCTCGGGGAGCTTAAGATGAAATCCCTTCATCTTTCCGCACCCGCCGTTGCTATTTTAGAAAAAAGGTATCTAAAAAAAGATGCTCAGGGTCAGATTAACGAATCTCCCGAAGAGATGTTCTGGCGTGTAGCTAAAAATATTGCTGAGGCCGAACGATTTTATGGGAATCAGAACTCTCCTGAAGAACTTTCAGAGATCTTCTTCCGGATGATGGCGTCCTTAGACTTCCTCCCGAACTCTCCCTGTCTGATGAATGCAGGGAGAGACCTTCAACAATTAGCTGCCTGCTTTGTCCTTCCTATTGAAGACTCCCTTGATTCCATCTTTGAGACAGTGAAACAAACGGCACTCATTCATCAAAGTGGAGGTGGAACGGGCTTCTCCTTCAGCCGATTGAGACCGAAAGACGATGCCGTTCAATCCACAGGAGGGATAGCAAGTGGGCCTGTCTCTTTCATGAAGGTTTTCAATATGGCCACAGAGGTTATTAAACAAGGTGGCACGAGACGAGGGGCTAACATGGGGGTTTTGAGAGTTGACCACCCCGATATTATGGAATTTATTGCCATTAAAAAGCATCTGAACGAAATGGAAAATTTCAATTTATCCGTCGGCATTACAAAATCCTTTATGGAGGCCCTACAAAAGGATGATGAATATGATCTGATCAATCCGAGGACGAAGCAACCGGCCAGACATATAAAGGCCAAACAAGTGTTAGAGGAGATCGTGAGTGCGGCCTGGGAGACTGGGGACCCAGGAATCCTCTTTTTAGATCGAATCAATGAAGCAAACCCCACTCCCCAGTTGGGTGAGATTGAGAGCACGAATCCATGTGGGGAAGTCCCCCTCCTTGCTTTTGAACCTTGTGTCTTAGGCTCGATTAACCTCTTAAATATGTTGAGAGAGAAAGATGGGAGATGGGAGGTTGATTTTGACAAGATCAGCATGACCGTAAGACATGCGGTACATTTTTTAGATAATGTGATTGATATGAACCAGTACCCCTTACCCCAAATCTCTCAGATGGCCAAGGGAAATCGAAAAATAGGTCTTGGGGTGATGGGATTAGCCCATTTCTTTATTCGACTGGGCGTTCCCTATCATTCTCAGAAGGCTTTAGAGGTGATCAGAGGTCTCATGAGTTTTATTCAATATCAGGCTCGGGAACGATCGATGGAACTGGCTGAGAAGAGAGGAGTCTTCCCAAATTTTAAAGGTTCCATTTACGATAAACCCGAAGGCATCAGGTTAAGAAATGCCACCCTTACGACAATCGCTCCTACTGGGACCCTCAGCCTTTTGGCCAATTGTTCAAGTGGCATCGAACCTCTCTTTGCAATTCAATATACTCGAAGAGCTTTAGAAGATATGGAATTTCAAATCACAGATCCCCTTTTTACTGAGTTCGGAGAGAAAAAGGGATTTCTAAACTCTGAATTAATCAAATCCCTCTCTGAAGGGGCGAGTCTCCAGGAACTCCCTCAGGTTCCAAGGGAAGTGAAAGAGCTATTCATCACCGCTTTTGAAATTCCTCCGGTTTCGCATATCAAGATTCAAGCGGCTTTTCAAGATTATACAGATAATGCCGTATCGAAAACAATCAACTTTCCTCGAGACACAACCAAGGAAGAGGTGAGAGAAACTTTTTTAATGGCCTATCAGGAGAGATGCAAAGGGATCACCATCTATCGAAGCGGAAGCAAGCCTAGTCAAGTTTTAGCCTGTGGAACAAAACAAGTTTGCTAACAAACAGCAGAGCGCATAGGGCAAAGGGCATGCAGCATGGAGTTTTTTATTAGGAATTGAGATTCTTACGCTATGCGCTATGCACCATGCTCTCTGCGAATTTGAGTGATGTATCCTATTGTTGACCAAGATAAATGCAATGGTTGTGGAAACTGTGCTGAGATCTGTCCCAGCGAGGTCTATGAAATAGACGAAGATAAATCCAACCCTATCCATCCTGAGGATTGTATTGAGTGTTGGGCTTGCGTGGGCCAATGTCCTACGGAATCCATCCAACTTCATGAGGATTGACATTCCTCACATTCCTTTCAAGTTCATCCTTAACTTAAAAATCACTTGAAAAAAAAGGTTGGCTTTCCTATGATACAAGTCAAAGGGTTCGAGTGGTCAAGGATTCTAAGGGTCAAGTGAAGTGATGAGGTCATGGAGTTATTGAGTTTTTCAAATGCTACGGTATAAAAAAGCTATTTGGAAAGTGACCTTTCAACCCCCATTAAATTAAAATGACAGAAGCACTCCATTTAGAATCTCCTGCGAAGGTGAACCTCAGACTGGAGATCCTGAAGAAACGGGCGGATGGATACCATGAACTGAGGACCGTTATGCAGAAGATCAGTCTCCACGATACGCTCCATTTCTCTTTAAAAAAGGCAAAGGGAATCTCTATCACGACAAACCATCCCAACCTTCCTGTTGGAAAGAAAAATCTGGTTTACAAAGCTGTTCAATCCATGTTGAAGGTATCGGGTTATCAGGGAGGTGTGGATATCAACATTCAGAAAAGAATTCCTCTCGGAGCCGGCCTGGGAGGGGGAAGCAGTAATGTTGCAACCACCATGAAGGCGCTGAATCAACTTTTAGGATTGAACCTTCCCAGGAAAAGGTTGATGGAAATGGGACTGGAGATTGGCGCAGATGTTCCCTTCTTCTTCTTTAAAGGGAGCAGCCATTGGCTCAGGGATTGGTGAGCAATTGAAAAAGAAGGAACTCCCGACCCTGTGGTATGTCCTTATTTATCCAAATTTTGAGGTTTCAACACGTTGGGCCTACCAAAATTTCGTGTTGACAAATCAGCAATTTCATTTTAATCTTCATAAGTTTTTAAAAACTCCTGAGGGGATTTCTCACATTCTTTTTAATCATTTGGAGAAGGTGGTTTCAAGAAAATATCCTCAGATTGGCATCATGAAAAAAATACTTTTTTCTGCTGGGGCTTTGGGGTCTATGATGACAGGGAGTGGCCCACAGTTTTCGGTCTCTTCCAAGATGAAAAAAGTGCAATGGGGGCTTATGAGAAGATAAAAAAAACGGTCACAAGGAGAGGATGGGCTCATTTTTAAAGCACATAGCATCGCTGATTGACACCTGCCTGCTAAAGGCGGAGCAGGCCCTGAACCATGTAAGGTACAGGGCAGGGGGGGATTATGGAAGTGACAGAAGTAAGGGTTTTCCCCGTTCAAGAGGAGAGGCTGAAGGCCTATGTGGCGATCACCTTCGACCATTGTTTCGTGGTGAGGGATTTGAAAGTCATTCACGGAAATAACGGATTGTTCGTGGCAATGCCAAGCAAGAAAAGGAAGGACGGAACTTACAGAGATACCGCCCACCCCCTTAACAGCCAAACCCGGCAGATGATCGAATCCATCGTTTTAGCAGAATATGATAAGGAAATTCAGAAAGAATGCAAACTCATAAGTGTCGAAACCCGAAAGGTTCTAAAATGAGTTCAATGGCCGTAATGTCTCAGAAGCACTTTCCAATGATTTCGAAGTGGTGATACGCATTCAGTCGTGATAAACCCGCGAGAAACCAGTTGAAGCATGCCCATGTCAGGCAGCTTATAGTCGCAATGTCGGCTTTAACTCTTTCTTACCCCACCCTAAATCGCCTTACTCTTTCGACATTACATTGGACTTGAATTGATTTGAAATTTGGGATTTGAAATTTCTGTTTAAAAGAGATTGGGGTGTCGTCAAGCGGTAAGACACAGGTCTTTGGAACCTGGATTCGGAGGTTCGAATCCTCCCACCCCAGCCAATCTTCTAAGGCATAGCGCATAGCGTAAAGAGCATAGCGTGTCTCTCTATACGCTTTGTGCTCTGCGCTTAGCAATTTTTGGATAGGAGATGAGGTTCTTATGAGTAAAAAAAGGGTAGTAGTCAAACCAGGGGAGGATTTAAGTTGGTTAAGAATATTCACTGGAAATTCAAATACCGAATTAGTACAAAAGATTTGTGACCAGTTGGGGACCCCCCTTGGAAAATCTGTGGTGAGCACCTTCAGTGATGGAGAAATCCATGTTGAGATTGATGAAAGCGTGCGAGGAATGGATGTTTTCGTGATCCAATCCATTTCTTTTCCCGTCAATGACAACCTGATGGAACTCCTCATTTTGATCGACGCCCTGAAAAGGGCTTCTGCGGAAAGGATCACCGCTGTGATGCCTTATTATGGTTATGCCAGGCAGGACCGCAAAGTTCTTCCTCGGGCACCCATCTCTGCAAAGCTGGTTGCAGACCTCATTACGACAGCAGGAGCTTCTCGAATTCTTACTGTTGACCTTCATGCGGGTCAGATTCAGGGCTTTTTCAATATTCCAGTGGACCACTTATTTGCTTCCCCGGTGTTGTTAGAGCACCTGAGGCAATTGAAGAACGATCTCGTTATTGTCTCTCCAGATGCAGGAGGGGTGGAGAGGGCTCGAGCCTATGCAAAACGATTAGAAGCTTCCTTGGCTTTCATCGACAAGCGAAGAGAATCTCCCAATGTCTCACAGGTCATGAACATCATCGGGGATGTCAGTGGGATGTTGGCGATCTTAGTTGACGATATGGTTGATACAGGAGGAACATTAGTGCGGGCAGCTTATGCGTTGGTTGAGAATGGGGCGAAGGGTGTCTATGCCTCTTGCACTCACCCTGTCCTTTCTGGAAAAGCTGTGAAGATTATCTCAGAATCACCCATTCAGGAAATGATTGTGACAGATACCATCCCCCTCAAAGAAGAGGCCAAGGCATGCCCAAAGATCAAAGTCATCTCGATATCCGGTCTGTTGGCTGACGCCATCCGAAGGATTTATGAGGATGATTCGGTGAGTTGCCTGTTTATTTGACGTATAAAAAATCTCGTGTTGGTGAATCGTGTTAGTGAATCGTAACAAATATTTCTCGATTCACCTATCACCATCACAAAACACCATAAAAGGAGTGAAACATGGAAAGACCCATATTGACAGCAGAGATTCGAGAAGGGGTTGGAAAGGAAAAGGCCAAGAAACTCCGGGCGAAAGGCCTGATCCCTGCCATTTTTTATGGACCAAAATCCCAAACCATCCCTTTGGTGATCGATTCCAAAGAATTATCAAAAACCCTTCAAACGGAAGCAGGGGAGAATGTCCTGATTGACCTTGACATTCGAAAGGGCAATCAATCAGACCGTAAGGTGGTAATGTTGAAAGACATTCAAATTGATCCTCTCCAAAGGATAACCCTGCACACTGATTTTTATGAGGTGACCATGGATGAGATGGTCACCGTGGAAGTTCCTGTTCATTTGACAGGAAAACCAGAGGGAACCAAGATGGGTGGTATCCTGGAACAGGTCCGGAGAGTGATCCAGATCCAATGTCTCCCCGGAGATATTCCCAAAAGCATTGATGTTGATGTCAGTTCTTTAAAGATCGGTGATTCGATTCATGTCCAAGATATTCAAGTGGAGAAAGCAAAAATTATATCAGATACTAACTTCACCATCGCCACGGTCGTGCCCCCTGTGGTGGAGGAGAAGGTTGTGGAAGCAGTGGCTCCAGAGGCTGCTGAAGGGGCTGAGGTAAAGGAAAAGGAGGAGGAGGAAAAAGAATAACCGAATGTGAAGATCATTGTGGGACTGGGGAATCCTGGAATCCCATATCGAATGACCAGGCATAATATTGGATTTCAGGTAGTGGATCGTCTCGCCGAAATAAGCCACATTTCTATCCGCACCAAACGTTTCAAATCCCTATACGGAACAGGATGGATCGATTCTCAGAAGGTCATCCTTGCCAAACCAATGACCTTCATGAATCGGAGTGGAGAGGCGGTCAAAAAGGCAACCGATTTTTTTCACGTTGAGGATGGAAGATTTAGTCATCGTTCATGATGATCTGGACCTTCCCTTCGGAAGGCTTCGTTTTAAACAGAGAGGAGGGGATGGAGGACATCAGGGGGTCCGTTCCATCATCGAGAGTATGGGTAAAAATACCTTTTTAAGACTGAAGGTTGGCATTGGAAGACCCCCTCAAGGGATCGATCCAGCAGAATATGTCCTGGTCGCTTTTGATGAAATCGAGCAATCTCATTTAGATCGAATCCTTTCCCAGGCAGCAGAATCTCTGAAGGTCGTG
>CAWFSX010000018.1:0-45527 GCA_963818595.1 uncultured delta proteobacterium | reverse complement strand
TTGGCGATGGCCTCGTCCTCTCTTTTGATATCCTCTAAGGTCTTGGGCTTGACCTTATCCGGCATCGGCTCCAACCCATACTTCCACTTCAAAAATTGTGTCCCCGTCTGGGGAAAAAGAGCGTAGATCAACGTATCACAAACATCTTTAGCCAAATCCTTCGTCTCCTCCTTGGCCTTCTCCATCTCCGACTCAATCAAATCCGCAGGCCGACACGTGATCGGCTCCTTGCCCCTCTTATACCCCTTCAACACCACCTTCTTGATCTCATCCGATATCCCAACCGGCGGCCTCCCATAAAGCCCATACACATAGTCCTGCGTCTCCTTCGATACCATCTTATACCTGCCAAAAAGAACATTTAATACCGCCTGAACCCCCACAATCTGAGACGTCGGCGTCACCAACGGTGGATAACCCAGGTCTTTTCTCGTCTGCGGCAACTCCGCATACACCTCATCAATCCGATGCAACGCCTTCTGCTGCCTCAGCTGACTCACCATGTTCGAGATCATCCCCCCAGGAATCTGATGCTTCAACACACTCGTATCAATCACCGCCATCCTCGTCGTGTCTAAAAACTCACGATACTTCGGCGCTATGCTCTCAATATACTCCCCCAGCTTCAGTAACTTCGAAAGATCCAACTTCGGATCCCAAGGCGTCCCCTCCAATGCCACCACGATCGGCTCCACCGCCGGCTGCGATGACCTCAATGCAAACGGGGCCAACGCCGTATCCACAATGTCCACCCCCGCCTCGATCGCCTTCAAATACGTCATCGACGCCATCCCACTCGTATAATGCGTGTGAAGCTGTATCGGTACCCTCACCACCCTCTTCAACGCCTTGACCAACTCATAGATATCATAAGGCGCCAATAACCCCGCCATATCCTTGATACACAAAGAATCCGCCCCCATCCCCTCCAAGACCTTCGCCTTCTCCAAATAGTAACCCAAATGATAAACCGCACCCCCCATCCTCCTCTCCGTCAACGAATAACAGATCGTCCCCTGGATATGCTTCCCACAACCCTTGATCACCTTAAAGGCCGTCTCAAAGTTGCGCTCATCATTGACCGCATCAAAACAACGAAAAATATCTATCCCCACCTCTGCCGACTTCTCAATAAATACCTCCACCAAATCATCCGGATGGTTCCGATAGGCCACCAGATTCTGTCCCCGAAGTAACATCTGAAAGGGGGTCTTGGGCATCAGTCTCTTTAACGTCCTCACCCTCTCCCAAGGATCCTCCCCTAAAAACCGATGCGCCACATCAAACGTGGCTCCCCCCCAGACCTCCACCGAATGAAATCCCACCTTGTCCATCTCCTCCGCTATGGGAATCATATCCTCCGTCCTCATCCGCGTCGCCAAGGCCGACTGATGCCCATCCCGAAGTGTCGTATCCGTTATCTTGATCGGCTTCCTCCCTACCTTCTCCATCCCTTCCATTGACTATCCTCCTTTCTTAAAGCCCAAGCATTCAATATGTTTAATTATTTTAAATCGTCATGAATTCACTTAAATATGCGTTAACGTTAACACTTAAATTAACATTAATCAAATTTGCAGTTATTGTCAAGAAAAATATTAGATTTTTATTAGCTATTGGAAATCACAGATTATAAGGATAGGGTTTTTTCAAAAGCAGGATCAAACGGATTTTTAATTTATCAGTGGACTTTTTTCTCGTAGCCTTCCCAATACTTATCCCTTAAACCCTTCTTGTGAATCTTTCCAGAACCGGTTCTGGGAAGGGCCTCAATGAAATCAATCGATTTAGGAGCTTTGTAATGAGCCATCCTCTCCTTGCAGAACTGGATGATCTCTTCTTCGGTTGCCTTTTGACCGGGTTTCAATACCACGATCCCTTTAACCGCCTCACCCCATTTTTGATCAGGAACTCCAACCACCGCACATTCCAAAATCGCAGGATGCATGTAGAGGACATTTTCGACCTCTGTGGAATAGACATTTTCTCCACCGGTCAGGATCATATCTTTCTTTCGATCAACGATCGTGACATAACCCTCTTCATCCATCACCGCCATATCGCCGGTATAAAGCCAGCCGTCCTTAATCGATTTCTCCGTCTCCTCAGGTAATTTCCAATATCCTTTTGTTACAATATCTCCTTTGACGATGATCTCACCCACCTCTTTCTCATCCTTTTTAATCTCCTCTCCCCGATCATTGACCACTTTCAGCTCAACCCCGATGAATTCTCTTCCTGTCTTTGACTTGAATCGAAGTCGATCCTCATCGGGCAATTTTTTCAAATGTTCTTTTAAAATGGAGAGGGTCAGATAGGGACTGGTCTCGGTCATCCCATAGGTCTGGATATAGTCGCATTTGAAGGTCTCGACGATCTTTCGAACCACTTCCGGAGCAATGGGTGCCCCCCCACTCAAGAGGACCCTCAAACTGCTGTAATCAAACTTTCCTACATCAGGATGGTTGACCATGAGGTTGAGCATGGTGGGAATGAGATTGGTCAGAGTCACCTTCTCTCTCTCGATGGTCTCGAGAACCATCTTCGCATCAAACTCCCTGACCAAAACATGAGTTCCGCCCACCCAGGTGATTGCCCAGGTGGCCCAGGCATCGGCAAGATGGAAGAGCGGCGCGACATGAATCCACACATCCTGATCCGTAAGATGAATTTCCGCAATCGTCCCGAGGGCATGGGTCGTCACATTCTTATGGGAGAGCATCACTCCTTTGGGCCGACCCGTGGTACCGCTCGTATAGTAGATCTGGGCAACATCCTCATCGTGATATGGGAGGGACAGGCAGTACCTTGGAATCCGCCTGTTCCAGAGCTTCCTCATAATTGAATTTCGAGGATTTATCCCCGCCTGCCGGCTGCAGGGATCACCTTTCCTTCCCCGGTCCAGAGAATCTTTTTAATCCCTTGAATCTCCCCTCGGATCGGATCGACCTGATTTTTAAACATCGGATCGGCAATCAATATTTTTGAATCCGAATCCTGGAGGATGAAGGCGATCTCTCTGGGAGAAAGTCTGGTGTTGATGGGAACAGAAATGGCTCCGATCTGTGTAATCCCGTAATAGGCTTCTAAAAAATAGTGGCAATTGGGGTGGAGAATGGCAACCTTATCATCTTTCTCAACCCCAAAAGCTTTCAGACAATGAGAGAGACGATTGATCCGGTCGCAAAATTCCTGATAAGTCCACCGTTTTCCCCCACAGACAATCGCCTGTTTTTGGGGAAAAAGCTTAAGGGCCTTCGTGAGCGATTCGGTTAGAATCATGGCTCCTCTTTAAACCCTTCCCGTCAACCCCGTTAGAAAGGATGGAGCTTTGACCCCGTCCTTTCTATGTCGAAAAGACCCGGCGACGGGAGGAATTGAAGTTCTATTCATATCATCCCTACCATTCACCCAGTAGGATGTTTACTATCCCATGGGGTGAATGGGGGGGCTTTCTAACGGGGTAAACTACTCCTCTTCGCTCTTGGTCAAATCCTCAAACCGGATATCCAGGCCCAAGATCCCGGTGATCTCTCCGGTTTCATTTCGGATCGGCCCGGAGAGCGTAATACAGAGAGCACCCGTATGCTTTGAGGAATAAAGGTCGGTGACATGAATCTTCCCGTCCTTAAGGGTTCGATGAACCAGGGGCGATCCGAATAGTCCTCCCCTACTGCCACATTGGCAAATTTGGATTGATCCACTGGTTGGCAGATCGTCCGTGTGATCTTCATCCCGTGTATATTAACGACATAGATATACTGCAAATAGGGATACTCATCCACCAGAGATTGCAAGATGGGCTCCATCTGCGCTGGATCCATCGATCTCATTCCAGGTTCTTCAATCACCCGCTCGATGATATGGTAAGCCATCTCACGAGCCCTTGCCTTCAGCATATCAAACTCAGAGACAAAGATCTCGGGGAGATATTTCCGTGTCACCTTCTCCATCTCCTGATCTGAGATCGAAGTCGTTCTTCCTTCCTCATACTGTTTCGTCACCCATCGATTGATCTTGGCCACCCCTGGATGGGTCTTTTCGATCCGGTCTTTTCCGGTTAAGGCAAAATGGGAGTTGATCCACTGGGCAATCCCTGCCAATCCAGACTTATCGTTGACCGAGACGGAGATGGGACGATTGAGGATTTTAGCCGTATTAAAGATATTATAGATCTCCTCGTTCTTCAGAATTCCATCCGCATGAATTCCAGCACTCGTTGCATTGAAGTTGGCTCCAACAAAGGGCATATTCGAAGGAATATGGACACCGACCGCCCGCTCAAAGTAGTTTCGGATTTCCGTGATCATCGTCGTATCGATACCATTGTTGTGTCCCATCAGGCTGATATATTCGATGATCAACCCTTCGATGGGCGGATTTCCAGTTCGCTCTCCGAAACCTAACAGCGTGCCATTGGCAGCAGAACATCCATAAAGCCATGCCGTGGTGGCATTGATGAATCCCTTGTGAAAATCGTTATGACCATGCCACTCCAGATATTCAGAAGGCACGCCGGCATCATCGATCATCGCCCGGATGATTTTGGGTACGCAACGGGGAAGGGCAGCCCCTGGGATAGGTCACTCCATAACCCAAGGTATCGCAGAGCCGAATCTTTACAGGAAGTTTAGCCTCTTCAGAAAGACGCATGATATCCTGAGCAAAGGGAACACAGAATCCATAGATATCCGCCCGTGTCACATCCTCAAAATGGCAGCGAGGGGTGATCCCGAGATCCAATGCAGCCGAAACGATCGAGAGGTATTCCCGCATCACCACCCTTCTATTCTTTTTCAATTTTAAGAAGATGTGGTAATCCGAAACAGAGGTGAGAATGCCTGTCTCCCTCAACCCCATCTCTTTTACCAGTTTAAAATCTTCCTTGACCGCCCGGATCCATCCTGTAATTTCAGGATAGCGGTAATTCCTCTCCTGGCATTTTCTCACAGCCTCTTTGTCCTTCTCGCTGTAAAAGAAGAATTCACACTGCCGGATCACTCCATTGGTGCCCCCCAATTTATGGAGCATCTCATAGAGGTCAACGATCTGCTCTACCGTATAAGGAGGTCTGGCCTGTTGTCCGTCCCGGAAAGTGGTATCCGTGATGAAGATCTCTTCAGGGGGATCGATAAAGACAAATTTATTATCGAATTCTATCCGGCAAACCTCATCGTATGGAAAGACATTTCGATAGAGATTTGGCTCCTGGATATCCAAGAGTGGAAATTGACTCTATGGCGCGCTTGCTTTGAAATGTCTTCTTCTTTCGGGTGATGGTCATATCTTCTCCTTGTCTATGAAATAAGAATGCAAAATTCAGGAATTTAGGGATTTACGAATTCGGAATTCCCTATTCCTTAATCCCTCAATGGTTAATGATCTCATAATAATAACGACATTGATCTACAAAATCCCTCCCAACCTCCCTTTGGTAGCGAAAGTACCGAGGATTTCCCCCTCTTTCGCAACGACGGGCGAGGGGAGATTTTCTAATGTCTGTGTCAATTCAATTTTGAGACCATTAATAACTAAGCCTTGATTTCTTTTATCTTAATCCACAGCTCATCCAACTGTTTGGGATCCACTCTTGAAGGGGCATCGGTCATCAAACAGGTCCCCTTCTGGGTCTTCGGGAAGGCAATCACATCCCGTATCGACTCCGAATGGCTGAGGATCATAATGAGTCGATCGAATCCAAAGGCAATCCCACCATGAGGAGGGGTCCCATATTCGAGGGCCTCTAACAAAAATCCAAACCTTTCTCTGGCCTCCTCCTCACCCATCCCCAATTTCTCAAAGAGCAGGGATTGGATTTCCCTCAGATGATTTCGGATACTCCCTCCTCCGATCTCCGACCCATTCAAGACCAGATCATAAGCCTTGGCCTTTACCCATTCCGGATGATCCTTCAATTTGGGGATGTCCTCATCCTTGGGAGCGGTAAAGGGGTGATGAACAGCCACAAAACGTCCCTCTGTTTCATCATACTCCAAAAGCGGAAAATCGAGGATCCAGACAAACCGGTACTGATCTTTGGGAATCAGTCCTAACTTCTCTCCGAGATGAAGGCGAAGGTTGGCCAGAGATCTGATTGACCACTTTGGGAGGACCGGCAATGAAAAGAAGAAGGTCCCTTCTCCGTTTCCATCTTTTCATCGATCCTCTTTCTCTCCTCTTCCGTAATGAATTTCTGAATCGAGGACTGCCAGCCCGTTTTACCTACTTTTGCAGAAATCAACCCCTTGGCTCCATAGGCATAAACAAAATGGGTGAGATCGTCAATCTCCTTCCGCGAAAAAGTCCCTCCTCCTTTCACGTTGATCGCCTTGATGATGCCCGGTCCCTCGATGGCATCCCTGAATACCTGGAAGGAAGAATCCTTCAAGGGTTCAGTCACATCTTTCAATTCCATTCCAAATCGGATATCCGGTTTATCCACCCCATATCGATTCATTGCCTCATCATAAGTCAAGACCGGAAATGGAAGGGCCAAAGTCATGCCCAAGACCTCTTTAAAGATATGAGCCATCAATCCTTCCATTGTTCTCTGGATATCTTGAACTGTGACAAAGGACATCTCCACATCGATCTGTGTAAACTCCGGCTGGCGATCCGAACGGAGGTCTTCATCCCGGAAGCATCGCACAATCTGAAAGTATCGGTCAAACCCGGAGACCATCAGAATCTGTTTAAAGAGCTGGGGAGACTGAGGCAGGGCATAAAAATGGCCTGGGTTGAGTCGGCTGGGGACCAAATAATCCCTTGCTCCCTCAGGGGTGCTTTTGGTAAGCATGGGCGTCTCAATCTCCAAAAAACCCAAGCGGTCAAAGTAATTTCGTACCTCTTTCGCCACCTGATGGCGCAGGATCAAATTCCGCTGGAGCCCTGGTCTTCTCAAGTCGAGATATCGGTATTTCAATCGAGTATTCTCTGCCACCTCCTCTTCATCTTCGATGAGAAAGGGAGGAGTTCTTGGAGACATTGAGAATCTTTAACTCCTTTGCGGTCACCTCAATCTCTCCCGTTGTTCAATTTTGGATTGGCCGTCCCTTCAGGCCTTAAAACCACTGTTCCTTTAACTCCCACGACATACTCACTTCGAAGGGACTGAGCCTTCTCATGGGCCCCTGAATTCGCCTCCGGATTAAAAACCACCTGAACAATCCCCTGCCGATCCCTCAATTCAACAAAGATGAGCCCTCCAAGATCCCTTCTCCGCTGAACCCATCCCAACAGAGTCACCTCACGGCTCGCATCCTTTTTTCGGAGATCTCCACAATAATCTGTTCTTTTCAGGTCTCCTAAAAAGTCGATCAAATCCGATTGTTCTACCTGTGAGACATGATTAATTGGCTTTATATATAACTCGAATATTAACTGAATCTTATAGATTGGTCAAGGACTTACAACACCCTACAGATCAGTCCCCTCAGATACTCCCCTTCAGGGTGGCATAAATGAATAGGATGATCCAAGGGTGTCCCATCCGGCCTAAGAGTTGAACCTCTTTCCCTGCATCCACTGCGGCAGAGAATACAATCTTCTGGAATAGATCCCAACTCATATGGTGAGAGCAAGAGAAGGTGAAGAGGAGGCCTTCTCCTCTTCAACAAACGAAAGGCCTGAAGATTGAGATCCTTATATCCTCTCGAAGCGCTCGGAAGATGACCTTTCTTCTTCGCAAAAGGAGGGGGATCGAGAATGATGATATCGTATTCGCCTTCAAGCTTCTCATGACCTCAAAGACATCTCCTCGGATGCAACTGGTGAGGGATCTTCCTCCAAATGGTTTAAATCAAAATGATCCTCTGCCATCGCCAAAGCCTCCTCTGAAGAATCGATCGAGAGTGATCTCTTTTGCACCTCCTGATCCTGCATGAATAGAGAAAGCTCCTGTATAGCAAAAACAATCCAAAATCTTCTTTCCATCTGAGAGTCCTTTTAAAAGGAAACGATTCTCCTCTCTGATCCAAGTAAAAACCTGTCTTTTGACCCTTTTTCACATTGACTCTAAATCGGCAACCGTATTCCTCAATCTCAATCCAATTCTGGAATGTCCTTCCCGTAGAGAAGACCGCTCGCTCTCTGGCAATCCTTCTTCTTTCCTGGTGGCCACATCACTCCTCTCATAGATGCTTTGAGGATGAAATTCTTTGACCAGCAGATCCGTTAAAAGTCTCTTTTATTCGCTCCATCCCTGCTGTCAGACATTGGAGAACAAGGGTCTCTCTATAACGGTCCACAATCAGTCCGGGAGAAAATCTCCTTCACCATTGATGACCCGATAGGCATTGGTCTTTCCTTTAAGCAACTTCTCTCTCAAAGCAGCCGCTCTCGAAATACGTTCTCTGAAAAAATTCCATCCCTAATTCTTCCTTCTTTGGGGTCAGCATCCGGAGGATGATCTGGGAGCGGGGATTGAGATGCCCCATGACCTAAAAATTGACCGTCCTTGGAGTAAACCTCTCCAATATCCCCAGGAGAAACCTCTCCCTCTATTTTTGCGACCGCTCCGGAGAAAACCCATGGGTGTCCCCGAAGCAGTGGTTTCTCTTTACCTCTCTTTAAGTATGATTCTGGGGAAGGCTGACCATTGTTCTGACGAGAGATGGGGTGATTGGAGGAATACGAGAGGTACACATGGGGCGTGAATAAACACTTACGTTATCGAATTCTGTCCAAATCAGTAATCATACCTATTTCGAACTCCCATCATCGGATTTTGGATTTTTCGAACCATAAACCCTGTTTTCCCGGCTATGCCCTGACACACTATTAGGTTCAGGGCTATGCTGGGTTAGGAAATCATCCATCATGTGTTTGCTTGAATTAATCTCCCTATCCCCTTATCTCCTGATCTCTCGAATTGTCCTTTGAGGAGCGCTCTCTCGAGCAAATTTCCGACAAATTCCGTATAGGTAGTCCCCTGAACTTTGAGGGCTCTGGCCATTCCGGACTGAGGAGAGATATCCGGGTTTGGATTGACCTCTAACACATAAATCTTCCCATCCCGGTCAATGCGCATATCCACCCTGGCATAATCCCGACATCCGAATAGTTTAAAAACCTTGATCGCAATATGTTCCACCCTTTTCTTCATCACCCATTCCAAAGGGGCAGGGCAGATCGGTTTTGATTTTTGATATTCGGCGCTCTCCGCCATCCATTTGGCTTCATATCCGCATATTTTGGGAACCCCTTCCGGAAACTCGGTATAATCGATTTCAGAGATGGGAAGGGCTCCCACCTTTCCATTGGTCTCCATCAAACCCACATTCAACTCTCTGCCATCGATAAACTCCTCTACCAAGGCGGGTTGATGATATTTTTCGATCACATATTGAATCTGTCTGCTCAACGCCTCATCGTCATACACCACGCTCTCTTTTGAAATCCCCAGACTTCCATCTTCGTGAAGGGGCTTGACGATGATCGGAAAGACATTTCCTTTCAGAGGACCTACGGCTCGCTCGAAGATTTTGTATCGAGGGGTCAGGATACCTTGGGACTGGAGGATGTCCTTTACCTTCCCTTTGTCTTGACACAACCCCAATGTAAGAGGAGAGGATCCGGTATAGGGAATTCGAAAGAGATCCAACAAGGCGGGGATATTCATCTCCCAGCAACTATTTCCATAAACACTTTCGCACAGGTTGAAGACCACATCGGGTTGGAATTCCTTCAACCAGTGGATGATAGGCAAAATTTCTTCACGAACGGCCATCACAATACATTGATGTCCCAGAGATCGAACCGCATTTTCTACGGCCTCGATCTCCTCGACGATCGCACCCTCTGCTAGAATATCTTTCTCCTCCCCTTTTTGAAGCCGTTCAAAAAGATTATACAAGATCACGACTCTTACCACGGATCCTCTCCTCCCCTTTTCAAACTTAAGCCATCACCTTTTTGGGAACTGCCTTCTCCTCAACTCCGGGTCTGGTTTTCTTGAATTCAATGATGTTGGGCTCTGGATACTCAAAGACTTTTCCCTCATAATTTCTTAAAACAATCTTTCCCCTGCCCTTTGAGACCACATAATCAGGTTGTAATGGGATCTTCCCTCCGCCTCCCGGTGCATCGACGACATACGTCGGAACGGCATAACCCGTCGTGTGACCACGTAATTTTTCCATGATTTGAATCCCTGTGGCCACAGAGGTCCGGAAGTGCTCGGTTCCCATAACCAGATCGCATTGATAAATATAATACGGCCGTACCCGAATCTTGAGGAGTTCCTGAACCAGCTTTTTCATGACATAGGGCTTATCATTGATCCCTTTGAGAAGGACTGTCTGGCTTCCCAAGGGAAGCCCTCCATCTGCCAGTTCATTGCAGGCTCTCCTCACCTGATCGGTGATCTCCTTCGGATGGGTAAAATGAATAGAGATCATGAGGGGATGATACTTCTTTAACATCCTCACCAATCCTCCAGTAATCCTCTGAGGGAGGGTCACCGGAACCCTTGTCCCAATTCGGAGAATTTCAATATGAGGGAGAGCCCTCAATCGGCTTAACATCTCCTCCAACCTTTCATTTTCCAGGAGGAGCGGATCTCCTCCTGACAAGAGGACATCTCGAACCTTTCGGTGGCTCTTCAAATACTTCAGGACCTCCTCGAAATTCCCTTGGGTGATAGACCGCTCGTTACTTCCTACCAATCGTCTCCTGGTGCAATACCGGCAATAGACAGCACATTGATCGGTGACGAGTAAAAGTACCCGGTCCGGGTAGCGATGGACAAGACCCGGTACCGGAGAATGATTGTCTTCCCCCAATGGATCTACCATTTCACTTTTTGATAAATGGATCTCCTCGATTCGAGGGACCGCCTGTCTCCGGATGGGACAATTGGGATTGACTGGGTCCATCAGACTGGCGAAATAGGGGGTGACGGCTAAGGCTAATCTTCCTTTAGAATGCTTGATCCCCTCCATTTCCTCGGGTGTCAAATCGATCATTTCTTTGAGTTGCTCAAGAGTGGTGATTCGATGGCGAAGTTGCCACCTCCAATCATTCCATTCCTTTTCTGAAACTCCTTTCCAAACTTGAGGAATGCCTTCTCTCGCCTCTTCACTCCTCTCCCCTTCCGTCGGGAGGGAAAACAAGAAAAGCTGTGAGGCCCTCCTCATGCCCCTTGGGGGGACAGATAAATTAGAGTCTGAAGCAGGCTCCATCTTTTCTCCTTCCTGCAAATCTGCTAAGAGGACTCCGGCTCGCCGTCTGATGAGTCTTTTTAGAAAACAAAAAAGGAGATATCATTCGATACCTCCTCCTCCGAGACAAAGGAAAAACCTTCTTGTCTGAATAGCAGATATGCACCTTTTCTTCTTTTTTCGTTGAGGACGAATAATATGAACCTCTCTTAAAAATAAATAAGTTTTACTCTTGTTGGCGCCCCCTTTCCACCAAAGAGAGGGGGGGCGCCAACGCTTCGACCGTGAAATAAATTTTACTACTTCTTAGGAGCTTCAGCAGGTTTCTCTGGAGCTGGAGCTGGAGCCGGTGCTGCTGCAGGTGCAGGTGGAGCCGGGGCCTCAGCAGGTTTCACCTCCTCTTTGGCTGCTGGTTTCGGTGCCTCCTTGGCTTTGCATCCAATCCCCATTGAGGCAATATTAATCACCAAAACCAACGCGAGGAAAAGAAAAATCCACTTCTTCATGTAACTTCACCTCCTTTCTGAATGAAATGGGAACCCTCCCCTTTTTTCCCAAATGAAGGAGTTTTCACCTCATCGGGAAAAGAAATCTCTCGGATCATCTTTCTTAGCAATCTTGGATCAACAGGTTTTTTGATAATACGATAAATGCCCATTTTTTTCAATCGAAGAGTGAGCTCATCAGTCACCAAAGGGGTCATCAATACAAAACGGTTATTCCATTTTTTCAGGAGTGAAAAACCTTTTTCCAAAACATCAATTTCTACATCGGCTAAGATCATTCCTCCCTCGATATCCTTCTTCCTTTTCTCCAGTTGAGAAAAATCTTCAATCTCCTCGACATGAAAACCATATTTTTTTAAAATCTTGTTTAGGCTGAGTCTGACAAACTCATCTTTATCAATGATAAAGGCCCACATCACCTTTTCCTTCATAATATATGCTGTATATCAAATTTCATGCCAAATTTTTAAACTTTTATCAAAGAGAACGTTAAAAAAACCATTGTGATATTGATAAGTTAGATCGTAACCGCCTTCCCGTTTATATCTCCCAACTTAAAAATCTTAAAAAGAAATAGAGGAAAAATGACATACCATTTTATTAAATAGGCGACAAAATACCATCTTTCTTTGATCCCATTTAAAAAAACTAAGACCTTTTGCCCCCATCTTTAGGTTTTTTCCCATTCTATTCAATCATCATGATGTTGAAGTTAAGTCTTGTATTTCTTCCATCTTACGATGAATCGTCCGAACATTAATCCCGAGTAACCGGGCCGCCTTCCGCTTATTCCCTTTGGTTGCTTTAAGGGTCTGAATCAGCATTTCCTTCTCGACTTCCTCAAGGGGTGTTCCTACTTTGATGAGAATCACCTCCGGTCTCTCTTTGACATCTCGAATTTCCTGCGTAAGATGCTGAATATCAATGACCCCTGGGCTGTTAATAACTAAAATGGACTCAATCGTATTTTCCAATTCCCTTACATTCCCCGTCCATTCGTAATCGGTCAAGAAGTTCATGGCCTTCTGAGAGATTCCCTTTACCTTCATACGATATTTCTCATTATATTTTTCAATAAAAAAATGGACAAGAAAGGGAATATCATCCCTCCGATCCCTTAAGGCAGGAAGTTTAATATTCACCACATTCAAACGATAATAGAGATCCTCTCGAAATGATCCTCTCTTCACCGCCTCTTGGAGATCCCGGTTGCTTGCAGCAATGATTCGTATATTCACTTTGATCGTCCTATTTCCCCCTACCCTTTCAAATTCACCTTCTTGGAGGACCCGTAAAAGTTTGATCTGGGTGGCAGGAGGGATATCCCCCACTTCATCTAAAAAGAGTGTTCCCTGATGGGCTAATTCAAATCGACCCTTTCGGGAAGCGATCGCTCCGGTGAAGGCTCCCTTCTCATGGCCGAAGAGCTCGCTCTCAATAATCCCTTCGCTCAAGGAGGCACAACTCACCTTGATGAAGGGCATGGAGGCCCGCGGGCTATTGTAATGAATGGCATTGGCTATCAGTTCTTTTCCCGTTCCGCTCTCACCGATGATGAGGACAGAGCTATCATAGGGCGCAATATGGCGGATGAGTTCAAAGATTTTTACCATCTTTTCACTTCTTCCGATAATGTTTTTAAAATGGAACTTCTCTTCTAATCTAGAACGCAGATCTTGATTTTGGAGAATCAGTGTCTGTTTTTCTAAGGCCCTTTCGACTAATAATGAGATGATCCTGGGGTTGATCGGCTTTTCGATAAAATCGAAGGCACCTAATTTCATCGCCTGAACTGCCTTTTCAATCGTCCCTTGGGCAGAGATGACGATAACTTCCGTTGCCGGCCTCAGACCTTTCACCGCTTCTAAAAGTTCGATCCCATCCATCTTGGGCATCACGACATCCGTGACCACCAGATCGACGACTTTATGTCGGAATAGTTGGAGGGCCTCTTTCCCATTCGAAGCGAGGAGGATGTCATGTCCCTTCTTTTTCAGCAAAAGGCGGAGGCTTTCCCCAACAGTAGGGTCATCCTCCACAATTAAGATGACTTTCTTCTCCATCTCTTCACAATCCCAGAATCTCCTGGAATAATGGAATGCTGGAATGTTGGAACAATGGCGATGAAGAAAATAAGTTAAGACGAAAGATCTTTTTCTTCTTGAAATCCATCATTCCACTATTCCAATATTCCAACCTAAGGAGTTTGATGTCGGTTTAATTCCCCTTCTGTCCAAGGGGAATTCGTATTTTAAAGACAGACCCTCTATTGACCTCGCTTCTCACATAAATTTCCCCATGATGATCTGAAATAATCTTTTTTGCAATCGAGAGCCCCAATCCTGACCCCGTAGGCTTGGTGCTGAACATAAAATCGAAGATTTTGGGAAGATGCTCCTTAGAAATCCCCACCCCATTATCTTGGATGATAATGAATATATTTTTCTTTGATCCCCGAGTGAAGAGATGAATCTCTCCTTTCTCGGAGACCGCCTGAATACTGTTGATGAGGAGATTCGAAATAGCCAAGTTGAATTGGCTGACATCGATTTTCAGCATGGGCAACTTTTTTTGGAAATGGGTTTCAACTCTCGCATTTTTTATTTGGGCATCTGGCCTTAGCAATCGAACCACCGAATCCAATACTTCATTCAATGGAACCCATTCAAATTTGAGGGGAGGGAGACGATTGAAATCTAAAAATTCTTTCAGATTATTCTCCAATCGGAGCGTTTCATAACTGATAAAATTGATTAAAGAATGAATTTCTTCTTTCTGGGAGAGCTGTATTTCCCCTCCCAACTCCTCCCTCAATAATTCAATATTGATGTTCAAAGAACTCAATGGATTTCGAATCTCGTGTGCCATCCATCTCGCCAGCATCCCGATGGTGGAAAGATCTCGACTCTTGCTGATCTCCCTCAGGAGCAACCCTTTCTCTGTCACATCCGCAAAAGTTGCCAAACAGCCTAAAAACATCGTCTCTTTCTTATCAAAAATGGGATAAAAACTACAATGAAGGATTCGAGTCTCTTGTTCTTCAGGAGGGGCAGGGGGGACATGGATCGCCAACTCGACATCATGGTTACTTTCCTTCTTTTCGTAAACTGAATCAAAGTGTTTCTTGATATTTTTATATGGGATGACCCTCTCCAATCTCTTTCCCAGAACCTGTTTCCCGCTGATCTGAAAATACTTCTCTGCGATGGGATTAAAGATTTGAATTCGTTCTTGGGCGTCGGCAAAGACGACCGCCTCCTTAAAATTTCTCAAGATAATCTCATAGAGGTTCTGCTCTGTTCGGTTCATCCTGAACGGATTACTCCCTCCATCCATACCGCTTCAGGGCCTGGTGGAAAATGGTTTTTACCAGCCGGGCATAATCCCATCCCATGCTCCTCGCCATAATCACGAGGTCGCCATAAACAGGCGAAAGACCCGGGAGAGGATTAATCTCCAAAAAGTATGGGGTGCGGTCAGCCCCTACCCGGATGTCCACCCGTGAAACATCTCGGCACTCCAGGGCTCGATAAGCCCGGAGGGCCACCTCTTCAATCTTTTTCAAAAGATTTTGATCAATGGAGGGAGGGCAGTGGTATCTCACCTTTTCCTCCCACTCCCTCTTAATCTCCAACGAGTAAATGGATTCTTCTGCGGGTTTTCCCTTGATCTCAATCTGCATGACACCGAGGACGAAAGGATCTTCGTTACCGACGATGCCCACCGTGAATTCTGGACCGTTAACAAATTCCTCCACGAGAAGGGGTGAATGATAAGTTTTTAATAGTCCTCTCGTCTTCTCTTCCAAGGATTGACGATCCAAAATTTTTGAATCCAACCGAACCCCCTTGCTCGACCCCTCGTAACATAACTTTACAAAAAGGGGGTAACGAAGATCTAAACCATCCAGTTCTTCCATCCTCTCTATTTTTCTAAAAGGTGGGGTTGGAATATTTTGGCTCATGATGACTCGCTTCGCCATGGCCTTATCCAATGTGAGGGAGAGGGTGAGGGGATCGGAACCGGTATAAGGAATATTTAAAAATTCTAAGAGGGCTGGAATATGGGCTTCTCGATTTCGACCCTCAAGACCTTCTGCAATGTTAAAGACAATATCGACCGATGCCTCTTTTAATCGATCGATCAAATGGGTGCCTCCTCCTAACTTAATGACCTCGTGCCCTTCACTTTCCAAGGCCTCTCGAATCGCATCGATGGTCTCCTCGGCATCGAACTCCTCCAGAAAATCAACCGGCTGATTTTCTGGCTGAGAGAAATCTTTCTTAAGATTATAAGTGATACCCACTCTCAATTTCATCTTCGGTGCAACCCTGCCTGCAGCAGGCTGACATGAATCATCTTTAATAATCTTTCTCCTTTTATCTCTCTTTTAAATCTTTGTCAACCCTGTTGTGACCACCCTCCCCACTTCTCACCTGGATTGAATCAAGCGCTTTCGGAGGCCCCCCTTTTATGTTACATTATCCTCATGATCCGTCAGGGCAAAGAGCTTGGGATGGAGATAAAGAGAGAAGAGATTTTCCAAGCGTTAACTCAGTTACGGAAAGGTCTCCTTCAGATCCTCATCGTGATCATTCTAAGTGGGATCATCATCTTCCCCATTTCAAAGGAATGGTTGCGTTTTCTCCGTGACACTTCTCTCAAAATTGACTTGGTGGCTTTCTCTCTTCCTGAAGCTTTTTTCTCCCTCCTCAAACTGACCCTTTACACCAGCCTATTCTCTTCTATCCCGGTGATCTTTTATCACATCTGGAAAGCCTTCACCCCTCTCTTCCGTTCGAGGGGATTAAGTTCGGGAAATGGTGTTTTGATCACCGCCATCTTGCTTTTTTATTTAGGCGCTTTTTTTTGTTTCTTTGTCACCTTGCCCTTTGGTGTCCAGTTTCTCTTAGGGTATCAATCCGCCACCATCAAACCGATGATCTCAGCGGAGAGATATGTTTCCTTTTGCACCTTTTTCATCTTTGGGTTTGGAATGACATTCGAACTTCCACTGATCCTGGCCTTATTGAGTTATCTCAGAGTAGTGAATGCAGCATTTTTGACTCGGAATCGGAGGTATGCTATCCTTCTTGTAGCGATTGCATCCGCCGTCATCACACCCACCCCTGATGTTTTCAACATGACTTTAATGGGAGGCCCCTTATACATATTATTCGAGATTGGTGTGATTTCGGTTAAGGTCATTGAGCGAAAAAGGGCCACAACTGAAATGTCTCTCTCCAAAAGATAGAAATGGAAACAGACAAATCAACTTCCATCATCCCTCTTTCCATTCGATGGGTCAGATCCCTGATCCATCAAAGAATCCCCCAAATTGGACTGAAGACTAAGATTACCTTTCTCATCATCCTCATTGTCGCTGGGGTTCTCCTCCTCGCCGGTTATTTGGACTATCATTTTGCGAGAAAGGACCAGATCGGCCTCTACTTAGATCGAAATCTCTATATTGCCAAGCAAATCGATGCTTCGATCCCGGATCAAAAAATGATCCATGATCTCCCCCACATCCGAAATGAAGTGGAGGAGTGGTTGTTGAGTCGCCCCAGCTTAATGGAAATTGATGTGTTTCTTTTTTCTACCAAAGGATGGAATCTGATTGTTTCCAACTCAAAGGATGTTCATCCGGCCCCAATGACCTTATCGAAAGAGCAGATCCACCGTCTAAAGAAGGACAAACATCTTTCCACGCTTCATGAGGTAGGAGAGGAGAAATGGTTGGAGGTCATCGTCCCTCTCCATTCGGAGACAACGGTGATTGGTGGAATTCGATTGGTCAGCACCCTGAACGAAGCCCAAAGCTATTTGAATAAAAAGAGAGATCGGGCTATTATCTTGACCTTCTCAAGCATCCTCGTCATCTTGCTCACACTTACGATCCTCTTTGGGAAACTGGTCGGAAACCCCATTCAGAAATTAGTAGAGGCCATGTCCTGTGCAGAAAAAGGTGATTTGGAGGTGGAAGCCCACATTCAAAGTCAAGATGAACTGGGAAAATTGGGAAGAAATTTTAATCGAATGCTCAAGACGATTCGGGAAACCCACAAGCAAAATATTCAACTTTTAAAGCAGGTCAACCAGTTCAATGAGGAATTGACAAAGAAAATCGAAGCGGCCACTTCGGAATTGGCCAAAAGAAACGAGGAACTGAGACTTCTCAATGAAGCCCTGTTTGAATCCCAAAGGCAATTAAGCCAATCCGAAAAACTCGCCGCCGTCGGGCAGGTCACCGCCACGATGGCCCATCAAATTGGAACTCCTTTGAATTCGATCTCTGGCTATATTCAACTGATTCTACAGGATGGGAACCTTCGACCCAGAGATCAAGATCGACTTAAAATTATCGAATCGCAACTGGATCGGTTGGCTGATTCAGTTAAAAACTTTCTCTCTTTTACCCGGCAACCCAAACCCCAGTTAAGGCCTCTGGATGTGAATGAAGTTCTGGAGGAATTGATCCATTTGAGTGAACCCTGGTTTCTTGCACGAAATGTAAGACTTTCTACCATTTTCTCCCCGGATCTCCCTCCCATCTTAGGGGACCCCACCCATCTCCAAACCCTCTTCCTAAACCTTATCACCAACGCTCTCGATGCCATGCCCCAAGGAGGAGAGCTGACGATCAAGACCCGGCAAACTCCACCTCAACCTTCCCAAGAGGATGGGATAGGGTTGGAAATCTTAATTACCGATACTGGAATCGGCATCACAGAGGAATCGAAGAAAAGGATCTTCGATCCCTTCTTCACCACAAAAAAGATGGGAGAAGGTACCGGATTGGGATTGGCGATCTGTGAGAAGATCATTAAAGAACACTCAGGAACAATAGAGGTAGAAAGCGAAGTAGGAAAGGGAAGCACGTTTTTCGTTCTCATCCCTGTCTTTGAAAAAAAATAAAACCGATGAACAGAAAATCCTCCCATCTCTTGGTCGTGGATGATGATCCGGTCACCGTCGACCTGTTAAACGAAGTACTTTCCCAAGAAGGGTATGAGGTCTTCACCGCCTTAAGCGGTGAAGAAGCCATGGCTCAGGGGAAAGACAATCTTTTCGACATTATCATCACGGATGTGCGAATGGGGGAGAAAGACGGGATGGAGGTGCTTCGATTCTTCAAAAAGAACGCTCCGGACACCACCGTGATCATGATCACTGCCTTCGGATCCATTGAGACTGCCATCGAGGCCATCCGTGAAGGAGCCTACGACTACATCAGCAAACCTTTTAAACTGGACGAGATCAAATTTACTGTCCGGAGGGCCTTGGAGCAGAGAAGGCTTATCCAAGAAAATAAATTTTATCGACAGGAACTTCTGGACAAGTACCAATTTAAAAATGTCATTGGACGAACCCCTCAAATGTTTCAAGTCTATAAAACCATCGCGAAGGTGGCAGACACTAAGTCTACAATTCTCCTCTGTGGAGAGAGAGGAACGGGAAAAGAACTCATTGCCCGTTCTATTCATTACAATAGCCAGAGGAACCATCGCCCCTTCATCCCTGTTGATTGCGCTTCATTGGTGGAGACATTAATAGAAAGTGAGTTATTCGGTCATGTCCGAGGAGCTTTCACAGGAGCCTCTTCTGCCAAAAGGGGGCTCTTTGAAGAGGCGGATGGAGGGACTCTCTTCCTTGATGAAGTGGGAAATCTCAGCCTATCCATGCAATCAAAACTCTTAAGATTTCTGCAGGAGCACGAAATTAAAAGGGTGGGCGGGACGGAAAGTATTAAAGTGGATGTACGGGTCATTGCGGCTACGAATCAACTGTTGGAACCCCTTGTGAAAAGTGGAAAATTCAGGGAGGACCTCTTCGATCGGCTCAATGTCGTAATGATCACTCTTCCTCCTTTGAGGGAGAGGAAAGAAGATATCCCATCATTAGCTAACCATTTTCTCCAGAAATTTTCCGAAGAGAATCACAAAAATATCTCCCACATCTCACCGGAAGCTTTTGAGATACTTACTCTATACTCCTGGCCAGGAAATGTCCGTGAGTTGGAACATACCATAGAAAGAGCAGTCATTCTTTCAATTCATTCTATTATCCTTCCTGTAGATCTCCCTAAGAAAATGTTTGAAGAAATCAAGGGCCCGGAGATTCTCATTCCTGAAAAACCATTATCATTAAGAGAGTTAGAAAAAAAATATGCATTAAAGGTGCTTGAAGAAACTGGAGGAAATAAAAAGAAAGCATCCGAGATTTTGGGCATTGACCGAGCAACACTCTATAGGATATTAGAAAAGGAATAAGTGTAGAATTTTGCAACACCCCTTGGTATGGTGTGGCATTTTAAAACATCTTCTTCCCCACCAAAATTCCCTCAATAAAATTTTATTAAATAATTTCAAACAGTTAAAAATTATTACTCTATAGCTTTCTTTGGCATTTCTTTTGCTCTTAGTAAACTTATCTTTGATAAGAAGGGAGGTGAAATTGAATGAAGAAAACGATTCTATTAGTGGTCCTGCTTACTTTGGTAGCTTTTGTTTCTGGAGCCATGGCCCAAGGAAAACCAGCAACAACCCCTGCTCCGGCCGCACCAGCCTCCACCAAACCAGCTCCGCCTGCTAAATTGGAAAAATTTAGTGGTGATATTAAGGGTGTGGATGCAGTGGCAAAGAGCATTGTCGTTGCCAAAGGGAAGGAAGAAAAGAGTTTTGTGGTCGATGATAAAACAAAGATTACCAAAGGCAAAGACACTCTCTCCTTTGCTGATCTAAAGGCGGGAATGAATGTCGTCATCGAGTACAAGAAGGATGGAGACAAGTTGATTGCTGGTACGATCAAAGTGTCTGCGCCAAAGGCAAAGTAATCCAAAAGGGTATTAGGAAATCCATCTCACAAAAAAGGCACACCTTCTGGGTGTGCCTTTTTTTTAATAGAGAAAAGGATTTGCCAAGCAAGTAAAAATCTAACCTCTACTTTTTACCTTCCAAGATGTTGACTGTGAATGCCACGGGAACTCCTCGTTGTACCAAATATTCCACTTTCACCCTTTCCCCAGGATTGGGGTATCGATGAGGAATGTAGACCGTCTTATGCCCGATTCTAAAATTGACAACGGCTTTATCCGTCTCACTCTCAACATCTAACCAAAGTCTCGATCGAATCCCTGTCACTTTGCCGGTGAGAATGGAATAAGGTCCCTGGGCGACCAAGGGGTTTGCTTCCAGCATAAGCCATGCTAAAATAAAAACGAAGATTAAAATTCTTTTGAAACCCTTCATCATTTGACCTCCTTAACGAAATAGATTTATTCCCTGCTTCCGTCTCTTCTGCTATGTCGGAACAGTCCATCAAGCTCATTTCTCTGTAAAAATACAAACTTTATTACGCCCCCCCCTTTTGGCATCGTAGAGCGCCTGATCTGCCATCCTGACCAATTCCTCTTTTGACTTTGCTCGATGACTTGGAAAATGAGAAATTCCCATACTCACGGTTAAATTGACTTGAGCCTTTCCCACTTCGAAGAGAGTCCTCTCGACCAACCCTCGAATGCGTTCTGCAATGACAAAAGACTCTTCCAAACCAGCCTCTGGTAATATCAGAATAAATTCTTCACCACCATATCGAGCCACTGTATCTTTTTTTCGGACTGAATTTTTTAGTAAAGAAGAAATTTTACAAAGGACCTGATCCCCTTCGGTATGTCCAAAGGTATCATTCACTTTCTTAAAATGGTCAAGGTCCACCATCACCAAAGAAAGGGGAGTCCCTCCATGAAAAGATTTTTGGGCGTCCGCTCCGAGTTTCTCCTCGAAATATCTCCGGTTATAAAGACCGGTCAGGGTATCGTAAATGGCAATGTTTTGGATCGAACTAAATCTTTGAAAATGTTTTAAGGTGGCGGCCATCTGGTATCCGATGACGGAAAGGAATTGGAGATCTTGGGCATCAAAGGCATTGGGTTGATCGCTGTTGAGTGAAATGCATCCTAAAATTTCTCCCTCCACGGTAAGGGGCAGAGTGAGATGGGACTTCAAGGTCGCTTTGGGATCCATCATCATCTGCTTAGGCCTCAGCTTCCTTTTTTCTACCTGGAGGGTCATCCGGTCGGCCTCGAAAGACTCCTCTCCTAAGATCGAGAGGACTTTAATCATGTTCTTTACCACCTCTTGGGTGAAAGAAGGGGGGCAGGAATCTTCTTGGTAAAGAAAAAGGAGGAGATCCTCTTTCCAAAATATCCCAAAAGAGGAAAAATCAAATAAATTGGGTAGATTGTTCCCAGCTGATTCAACGATTTCTTTTATTTCAATACTCGTGCTGATTGCATTGATCGTTGATCGGAGCACATTCAAATTTTTAAAAATCAATCTCACGATGTCTCATCCTCTATTTTTGAGAAATAATTCGCTCAGCTTCCTTAAATTTGGGGAAGACCTTTGGAAAGAGTTCTTTGTTGATCACCCCCTCCGCCAAAGCGGAAAAAAGGTGGGAGAGATGATTGACCAAACTTTGAAAACCCCGATGAATTTCCACCGGACCGACGGTTCGGCATTCCTCTCTTACCCTCTCGAGTGAAATACCTTCTTCCGAAACTTTCAGAGAATTCAAAAAAGAATGCTTCTCCCCAAGTTTCCGAATGGCTAAGGTGAAAAGAAATGCCAAAATGGTTTCGCCAATCAACGCCGATACAACCTCCCAGATCTCTGTTAAAAGATTGGAATAGAGATCCAAGACGAGGTCAGAAGACCATTTTCCTCCTTTATCCTCCCTCGCAGATGGTGTCATTTTTCTTCCTTAGAACTCTTTTCTCTTTGCCGGTTTTAATTTTTTTAACAGGTTATGAATTTCCTCATGGTAGACAAAAAAGACCAAAATGACCAAACCGGATATTCCTAAAAGGACCAAAAAGGTCTTGTACTGGTGCTCGAAGGCCTTTCCACCCTGAAGGCAGGCCATCAATGTCCCAGGGATTCTTCCAATAGTGGAAATGATCATAAAAATCCCCAAATGCATAGGGGTCAGACCCAAAATGTAACAAAGGGCATCCTTAGGGAAACCGGGGATCAAGAAAAGGATGAAACTGAGAATGGCTCCTTGATGCTCGACTAAATAGTCGAACTTCTTTCTCGTCTCTTCTGAAACAAACTTTTCAACAGCTATTTTTTCAAAAATCCTCGCCAAACTGAAGGCCATCAAAGATCCTATGGTAAGACCAACCATGGAATAAATGAAACCACCCTTCGCCCCAAATAAATAACCCCCTAAGAACTCGATCGCCCCTCCTGGGATGGGAGCAATCACCACTTGTATGATTTGGAGTAGAATATAGGCGAGAGGAGAATAACCTCCGAAGGAGACGATAAATCCTTTTAGTTGTCGGCGATTATGGAGGAGATCATAAAGCTTAACGAATTGATTCCATAGCTGGGAGTTATATTGAAAGATGATAAAAAAAGCAAACCCTGTCAAAATACATAGGAACAAAACCCATATCCATTTTGTCTGGGACGACGTTGCCATAGATCCGTTTTTAGGTTTGCATAACATAAAAAAAACTCTGAGTAAAGTCAGAAAATTAGGGTCAGGCTTGCATACGTGCATTCAGCATTTCACACACCTGCCCCTTTGCTCGCCGTCCTTCACGGTTATCTGGGTTATCTGAAATTTTTGACATTCTCGAAAGTACCGATAGATCCCTTTTTAGAATGGGCTGTAAATCCATTAACCGGTATCCAAATTCTCTCCACACCCCAACCAAAACTCCTCTTGCAAACATAACCTCTTTGCCTCTCCTCCGTGATAATATATTATCTTCTACGATACCCGTCACTTCCTTAACCGCGCTTAGAATCTGCTGCAACGAAGGTTTTCTAAGTGGCCGATCTATTTTACCAATTTTGCTTTCCACCTCTTCTAAAAATTTATCACTACCCAGAACCTGCTGACCAATAGCCCGATAAAACTCCTCATTCCTCCCTTCCCCTATTGCTTCTTGTATAAAATCCCGATACCTTCTCCGAGCATGAGAAACTCTTTCCGAAAAGACCCTTAAAACCCTATCGGTATCAATAAGGTCTTTAGCTTCCGTTAAGTAACTATTATAGCTACTCCACCTATACTCCTGTGGCTCTTTTACCAGTTTTGCCCGTACCGGATTCAGATGAATGTATCGCACGAGACTCAGAAGATATTCATCACGGTCGCAAAGAAAGGATTTATACCTCCCCTGAAAAAGATGTCCTACCTTACCATACTTCTTGTTGAAGTATTGGGTGTAGGTGAGGTTTATGAGCTGCATGATTTTTGAAATCGGGTTATTGCGAGTTTCAATAAGCAAATGGACATGATTGGTCATCAAAACAAATGCATAGAGAATAAATCCACATTCTTTTTTATAATGTTTCAGACGCCCGAGATACTCTACCCTGTCCTGGTCCTCCACAAAGATATCTTGTCTTTGATTGCCACGGACAATGATATGATAAAATGCTCCAGGAAATTCCATCCGAGGTGGCCTTGCCATATCATGCATCCTATCACAATAAATGCATGTATGCAAGCCTGACCCCCCTTATTTTACGGATTCCGAATTAGGAGTTTGGATATTTTCCGTATTCGATGACGACTTGATCGACGCCCGCCAGCTCCTTCAGCTCCACATTGACGGAATCTTTCTGCGAGGTTTCTAAGACTTTCCCGATATAATCGGCGCAAATGGGTAATTCTCTATGGCCCCGATCAACGAGTATGGCCAATTCGATCCGGCGCGGTCTTCCAAGATCTAACAGCGCATCGATCGCAGCTCGAATGGTTCTTCCTGTGAAGAGGACATCATCCACCAAAAGGACATTTTTGTCTTCGATCGAAAAATGAATTTCCGTTTTTTTAACTTCGGGCGTCTGACTCAACCTGGTCCAATCATCCCGATAGAGGGTGATATCAATAATCCCCGTGGGAAGGTCGATCCCTCTTTTTTGAAGAATCTTCTGTCTTAACCGCTCTGCCAGAAAGACCCCTCCTGTTCGAATTCCCACCAGAACCATTTCGTTTAATTGAGAGTGCTTGGTGAGCAATTGTTCGCATATTTGATTGAGAGCCTTCTCGACATCTTTCTCAGTCTGTACAATTTGTTTCGGATCCATCTTAGTAGTCCGTAAAACGTAAGGTGTGAGGAGTGAGGGGAGAAACCACTTACGACTTACGCCTCACGCCCTCACGGGATTTAGGATTTTGTACTTCGAGCTTATAGTTTTTTGGTTTTGGGCCGACGGAACCACAAAAATCCTATGATCATGATGACGGCAAGACCACAACCGATTCCGACGAGGATTGGCCAGGGAGGAATCAAGCTCTTCTCCACGCCCAAGGAGACAAAGAGATTCACTTCTTTCATTGTCTTGCCTTCATTTTGTATGAGAACTTTTGCCACCACTTGATCTTTTTGGATCGGGGCTACAATAAATGCTGGCAGTTGAGGAACAGCAGAAACCAAATTCTCTTTGCCCTTCGCCACAGTCACCCTTCCCTCCTCGGCGGCGGTGAGAGGGACTTGATTCACCTTCCCTCTTTTTACCTTCACAGGGCCAAAGGTTGCACCTTTCTTAACAGCTTCAACTGTGGAAAAATTTTTGAATCCATATTCTAATAATTTCTGTGCCTCTGGCCCCCTTTTCCTCATTCTGTCGCAACCCATAATGACAGCAATCATCCTCTGCCCATCTCTCTTTGCTGTGGCAGCCAGATGATAACCCGACTCCTCAACGTGCCCTGTCTTCAATCCATCCACCCCAATGTTTTTCTGGAGAAGGGTGTTCCGGTTCCCCTGCCGAATCCCATTGTATTCAAATTCGACTGTGGAATGGAGAATGAGTGCTTCCGGATGGTCTTCCATATAACGTTTCGACAAAATGGCCATATCCATGGCGGTCGTATATTGATCGTCTGCGGGCATCCCATGGGAGTTTTTAAATTGGGATTCCTTCAATCCAAGGAGTTTCGCCTTCTCATTCATCTTTGAAATAAAGGCTTCTTCGGAACCCGATACATGCTCAGCCAAGGCGATGCAGGCATCATTTCCTGAAGCAATGGCAACGCCCTTCATCAGGTCTTCCACCTTCACCCGCTCTCCAACCTTGATGAACATTTTCGAGCCTTGCATCCTCCAGGCTTTTTCACTCACTGTCACCATGTCGTCCATCTTGATTTGTTTTCCACGAATGGCATCATAGACGACATAGAGAGTCATCACCTTGACGAAACTGGCAGGGGGAATTTTCAAGTTGGGATTCTGTTCATAAAGAACCTGGCCCGTGAGGCCGTCCATCAAAACAGCAGATTGAGCATCACATTGAAGGCCCCCCGAAGTGGCTTGAGGAGTTTGTGTGGTCTCGGCCTTATGAGACGTCTTAGACTTTGAGAGGGCTTTGGTGCTCTTTGAAGTCTTAGTCGTTTTGGAAAATATTTGATTTGGAAAGGCAATTAAAAAGCAAAACAAAATCAAGATAGTCGCACACACATTTTTATGAGAACGAATCATCATTTTTCTCCTTCGATCTATTTACAAATCAGGATAGGGAGTTTTATTTTTAACAGATTCCATTCCAATTTTCAAACTGAATATTGAAATAACGATTCATCTGGGTTAGATATGTTACATATATAAACCTGAGAATTTCTAATACGATTCCAGACACTCATCTATGAATAAAGAAACTTCTCTCCCAAAAGTTCTAAAAGAATTCGAAACAATCGCTTCAAAAGGATATCGAGAGATAGCCTTTACTTTCCCCAAGGATCGCGACCCCATCGGTTTTTTCTGTCCCTATGTACCGGAAGAACTCATTCATGCTGCCGGTGGTCTTCCCTTCCGTCTCATGGGTACACCCATCAAGATGTCCCATGTCCAGGCCCATCTTCCACCTAATTGTTGCCATTTGGTGAAATCCTCCCTTGAAAGTTTACTCCAGGGGGAGCTCGATTTCTTAAAGGGAATCATTTTCAGCCATACCTGCGACTCCATGCAAGGGCTTGCAGATATCTGGGCTTTTCAGAGACGCACTCCTCTTCAGTTCAACTTAATGATGCCATCGCGTTTGGATTCCGAACTTTCGCATCATTTCTTAAAAGCAGAAATAGAACGATTCAAGAGCTTTCTGGAATCCCATGTGGGAAAGATATCTCCCCAAAACCTAAAAACCTCCATTCAGCTCTTTAATCGTATAAGAGAACAACTCCAAAAGGTTTATGCCCACAGGCCAACCTGTCACAAACAGATCACTGGAATGGACTTTGCTCGGATCATTCGAGCAGGATACCTCATGGATCGCCAACGTTACCTCGAACTTTTGAATGATTTACTGGATACGTTACCTGAAAAAACAGAGGAGAGTGACAATCTCGTTCCCGTTTATCTTGCTGGGAATATGACCCATTCTGATTCCTATTTCTCTTTAATCGAAGAGGCGGGTGCCATCGTGGTTCAGGATGATCTCTGCAGCGGAACGCGATTTCTCCGTTTGATGGTACCGGAAGATATCGATCCCATAGAGGGTCTCACCCATCGTTACCTCACCTCCTTTTTATGTCCCACCAAGTATAAGGGGGCTTATGCCCATGTGGAAACCCTTTTAAAAGAAGTCGAAAAATCCGTGGCGAGAGGAGTCATCTTCCTCCTTTACAAATATTGCGAAACCCATTTTTTCGACTATCCGGATTTAAAACAGGCTCTTGAATCGAAAGGAATTCCAACACTACTTCTCGAAGTGGAAGATCCATCCTATTCCATCGGACAGCTGAAGATTCGGATTCAAGCTTTTGTAGAAATGCTCAGCCCTTTTTAACATTGCGGATTTCGGAATGCGGAATTCGGATTTAAAATTCAAAAACTAAATCTTTTTTGCCTGTATCTTTAATCCGCAATCCGCACTCTGCATTCCGCAATCAATTAGGATGAAAATCATGTCAGAGAATCAACTCGAAACTAATCCTTACCGAAAGATAAACTCCACTGCTGCCTATCGCCGTCTGATGACGGCGTATTATTTTATGGTAAAGCACCCAAACTGGTTTGGCAAAAAAGTGGCATGGATTACCAGTGGTGGACCCGTGGAACCTCTCTATGCCATGGGAGTCCTTCCTTTTTACCCAGAAAATTATGGGGCGATGTGTGGAGCCTCCCGGATGTCAGTGTCCCTCTGTGAGGCCGCGGAACACAAGGGTTACTCCCATGATCTCTGTTCTTATGCGCTCACCGATATTGGATCCTCCTTCACCGGAAATGGTCCTATTGGCAAGCTCCCCAAACCGGATTTTTTAGTTTGTGGAAACAATATCTGTGGGACAGTCATCAAATGGTATGAACTTCAAGCCCGTCATTTTAATGTTCCCCTCTTTTTCTTTGATACCCCTTTTATCTATGATGAGATTGAAGAACACACCCTGAAATATGTTCAAAATCAGATGAAAGAATATATTTCTTTTCTTGAAAACTTGCTTCAGCGTCCTTTTTCAGAGAGACGCTTTCGGGAAGTCTGCTCTCGCTCCTTCGACACGATTGCCCTGTGGAAAGAAATTCTTGACATGCCCTGCCATCATCCAGCACCTTTGGCTGCATTTGATGCGTTTATCCACATGGCTCCCATCGTCACCTTAAGGGGAACGCGTTGGGCGGTCGGGTATTACAAAAAACTGAAGAAGGAAATGGAAGGGAGAATAAAAAAGGGAGTGGGAGCTTTCGCTCGTGAGGAAATAAGGCTCATCTGGGATAACATTCCCATCTGGTACGATATTCGAAACCTCTCAAAAATACTCTCCTCCCAGGGGGCGGTCCTGGTGGCGGATACCTACACTTCGGCCTGGGCTCTAAATCAACTTGATCTGGACCAAGATTTGATCAATGGGTTGGCCAGGGCTTACGCCACCATTCACTTGAATCGAGGGTTGGAGTATAAGATACAGAAAATGGCCAATCTGATTGAACACTATGGAGCCCACGGATTTATCATGCATTCCAATCGAAGCTGCAAACCCTATTCCCTGGGTCAGTTAGATCTCAAACGGGAAGTGACACGATTGACGGGGAAACCCGGGTTGATCATTGAGGCGGACCATACGGACTCACGAAGCTACGCCCCCAAACAGGTCGAAAAGCAGATTCAAATTTTCCTGGATATTATTAAATCGAAAGATAAACTTTAATATTGATAAAACACCGAAACAGACTCGGCGGGGGCACTGTAAGAGCCTTGTAGCGGAACCTTTTGAATGTCAAGCACTAGGGTTCACTAACTTCGCTGGAGTTCACTTTTGGTAATGTCCTCCATGACCTATTCAATTCCGAAAAACCCGCATTACAAGGGTCTGGAAGTGGTCCCGCCGAGTCTGTTGATGCAACTGTTGGATAAAGTTATTTGAATTGTTTCAAAGCATCCCAGGCAGGCCGGGGGTTGCCCTTTGCGTCGGCTAATCCCATCGAACCAAAGTAGGATTCTTTCCGGTCATGAAGGAGCAGCCAGTAGATTCTTTCCACACCGAATCCAAACGCTTGCTGATACGCCTCTTTTAACCACTTGGCTTGTTTTTCATAGGAACCATTATCCTTACGACCAGCTATCTCTGTCGGAGCGCTCACATATCCTGTCTCGGTGATCCAAAGGGGACGGTCTCCCACCCCTAACTTATTAATTAATTCACGGATATGATCCAGGTAACTGTGAAACGTGAGCCCATTTGCTACGATATCGCTTGGGAAATAGTAATTGTGGATATTCACCACATCAAATTTTTTAGTTGAAAGGATGGGTTGTAACCAGTGGTCATGCCATTTCCATGCCTCACTTCGAGCCCCTTCCAGTTGAACATTTCGGACGATACCACACCCCATTGCGGAGGGAAGTACTTTGGCTTTTGGGTCAGCTTTCTTAATCACATCATACCCAACTTCCAATAGCTCTAAATAATCTTCCAACGTTCCCTTCCATAAAGCCTCTCCATTTACTTCGTTCTCTATTTCGTAATTTACTCCCTGGCCCCGATAGCGGTTCGCTAATGTTTCTACAAAATGGACCCACTCCTTCAACTCCACGGGAGAGGGTTTTATTCGAGTCGCACCCCTTTGGCGCTTATGTTTTTTGGTCTCCTCTCCAAAAGTAGTGCGTATAGTAAATAGAATTTCGATTTGTTTGGTTTGAGCACTTTTTAATAAGCGATCGATGGTACTCCAATCATACTCACCTGGACGTATTTTTACTGACTGCCATTGCAAGGGCACACGAATGCCACCCACCCCCAATTGCTGAACAACCTTTAGTTCTTCTCCAAAGTCGCGAAGGGTCGTATTCAACCCTAAACGCCTTGATTCCTGTGCCAGAGCATTGAAGGTCAAAATAGAAAAGAATAGCGCCGTGCCAATGAGCAATGTGCTTATTCTCGCCATCGTGGCTCCTCCTTTACATCGAGGAATGCTTTGAATCATACGTAAATCCCTTCAGGGTTAGTAGACATATTTTAATACCTCATCTACAGGCCTTCTATCTTTCTGGGGCGACTCATCAGGATACCCCACTGCCACCAGGCAGATGAGATCCATGTCTGGTGGCACTTTCAATATGGCTTCAATCTCTTTCTTGGCTTGAATGGGTGATACCAGCCAGACCGTACCTAATCCCATGTGGTGAAAAACGAGAAGCAGAGTTGTCACGGCGGCGGCTCCACTCTGGATAGCTGTGGGAGCGGATCTTCGAAATCCCAGGATCTCCTTCGCTTCAGGGTCAAAGGATTCCCGCGCCATCAATACCTTATCCATCGGACTTTGATATCCACCACTAAAAACGCCTATACACGTTGGGGCATTTCTGAAAAAGGAGGCATTCTTCTGATAACGACTGACATCTTCTTGCCATGACTTGGCCTCTGGCCAAGAAGCAATCTTATCAGCAACCGATTGAACGGCATCCGCCATCTTCTCAATGACCCCTTTATTCTTCACAACAATGAAATGCCATCCTTGATAATTGCCTCCATTGGGAGCCCATGTTGCCAATTCCACGGCCTTCTTCAGTAATAAGTCTGGGATGTCCTCCTTTTTCCACCGTCGAATTGAACGCCTTCCCTTAATCAATTTCTCCAAAGCCTGAAGGTCCATCTGTTTACCTCCTCATCGGACTTTTCCTCTTGCTACGGATGCAAAGATCCCTCCGAAACAGAGGATCGCGAAAACAATGAAAGCCGTTTTTAAACTCTTTAAAAAGAGCGAATAGTGCTGGGGTGCAATCTGAATCTTTCCAATATAAATGGAAAAAATGAGCATGGCAATCCCCATGCTGAACATCTGTCCAATCATTCGCATCGTTCCCAGCGTTGCCGAAGCCACTCCATAAAATCTTTTATCCACAGAGCTCATCACAGCATTTGTATTGGGGGATGAAAAAAGACCAAATCCCAAACCGAGAAGAATTAAATTGAGGATAATGAATCCAACGGTTGTTTGTTCGCTTAAAAAAACGAAAGAAAAAAGTCCTACGGTGGTCAATGCCATTCCGAAGGAAGCCACCCTTCGGGGTTCAACCCTATCCGACCATCGGCCGGCGATGGGTGAACAAAAAGCTTGGAGAATAGGTTGAGCGATCAAGATGAGACCAGCCTCTTGGGGGGTGAGCCCCTTTGTGTATTGGAGATAAAGACTCAAAAGGAAACTCACAGCAAAGGTTGCACTGTAATTAATCAGGGCAGCCAAGTTGGAGAATGCAAACACGGCATTTTTTCTAAAGAGATCGACATTGAGTAATGGATGTTTTACCTTGGTCTCCCACTTGACCAAGACAAAGATCCCCAAAATTCCGATGAGGATGAATCCATAACCCGTGATGCCCGGCAACAAAGAAAAACCAACCATGATGGATATCAGGGTCAATCCGTAGACGGCGGCCCCGATAAAGTCGAACTGTTCTCCTTTGCCTTCGGCCCATTCCCCTTTCAATTTCCAGAACGTCAAAAAAAGGATCATGAGGCCCAAAGGGATATTAAAAATAAAAAGACTTCTCCAACCAAAATGCTGTGTGAGAAACCCTCCCACGACGGGTCCAAGAGAAAGTCCACTGTAAACAGCCGCCACATTGATTCCAAGTGCTTTCCCTCTTTCTTCAGCAGGAAATACAGAGGTGAGAATGGCCACCCCGGGGGCAAAAATCATGGCGGCTCCTATTCCCTGAATGACGCGGAAACCGATGACCATCCCCGCAGAGGAGGAAAGAGCCAAAAAAAGGGAGGACACCGTGTAAATCAATATCCCATAGCTAAAAATCTTTTTCCTCCCATAGAGATCTGCTACCCGCCCAAAGGGGACAAGCAGTGTCGCGGAAGATAAAATATAAGCACTCGGCACCCAGCTCAATGAAATCGCATCCATCGCGAATTCCCTTCCGATTGAAGGAAGTGCAATATTCACTGAGGATACAGCAAAAGGGGTGAGAAAAGAGGATAGGGTCAGAATGATCAAGGAGACTCTTTTCAACCCTGCATGAATAAAATGATTTTCTTGATCCATCATTTGGAGCGGAAAAGTTAAAAGAGACAATCAGAATCTCTGGACATATTGGTAAGCAAGATTAAAATATTTCTGGGCCCTCTCCAGGGCTCCTTTTTTTTCTTCCTCTGGGATATGAGGATCATCTAACCGAAAACTTTCCACCTTTCCCCGAACATAAGCCCGGTAACATTTGTAGAAATTCAGCACTTCCATTAATTCAAGGTCTCCCGACTCCCCAACATAGGCACGGATGAGATGCTCACTGAGATCTTCCCGGTTGTGGTAATCAAGATCCATGGCCAAAAAGGCAATGTCCGCCGCCACATCGGTATAGCGGAACCTCTCATTGAATTCAATACAATCGAAAATGGAGACCTCCTCTCCCCAGAAGATATGTTCCAGTCGAAGGTCCCCGTGACAGTCTCGAATTCGGTCGGTGGTGATCCTCTGATAGAAAATTTCCATCTTCGTTTTAAAAAAATCGTTCGTCCTATTTTTAACTTCTTCATAAACTTCCCTGGAAATAGCTACTTCAATATATTTTTCGGTCTGTTCGAAATTTTCATCGGTATCTTGTTTCAGGCGTTCCGGTCTGGCAAAACTTTTGATGCGATCATTCGTCTCTGCTGCAAAATAGAACTGAACCAATTTCTCTGATACGCTCTCAATCATTTTTGGAGTCACCTGTTTCTTCTCGAGCAACTTGTCCATCAGAAATTCTTCAGGAATCTGTTTCATCTTTACGGCATACTCCAACACCTCCCCTTTGCCGCCCAATAAAATCCGGTTCCCTTCTTTGATAATCCTCTCGACACCCAGATAAATGTCCGGAGAGAGCCGCCGGTTCAGCTTGACTTCTTGCTCACAAAAAAATCCCCTTTTTTCGAGAGAGGTGAAATCCAAAAAGCCAAAATCAACCGGTTTCTTCACCTTATAAACATAATTTCCTGTCAAGAAAAGGAGGGAGATGTGAGTCTCCATAAATTTTATGGATCGGGGGCGATCTGGATATATTTCAGGATTGAGAAGAGCTTCCCGGAGAGATGAGATTTGAAGTCCCTTGTTCATATCATTTAGTCGAGTGGTCCGATCGTCTAATAGTCCAGTAGTCGAAGATTAAGTGCTACAAAACTACTCGACGATACGACTACAGAACTATGTCTTTTTTTCTATTTTTCTAATCTTCCAATCAAGGAGCGTGTCATATTCCGTATCGATCGTTAGATAGACGATCGGAAGTGTCTTAAACTTCTTTTTTAACTCTACCGTATCAATGGGCTGAAACAAAGCCTTATTGTTTAAATAAGCCTCCTGGGTCAAGGCATTCGATTCATAATTCTCTTTTGTCCTTTTCAAAATCCGCTCAATGGATTTCTCCTCTGTGCAGGCACATTCCGCAATGACAAAAGCTCGATGGGTCTTCTCAGCCAATTCAGCAGCTCTTGCTCTCAATTCCTGAGTAAAAAAAGTAGCATCTAAGATCAATCCGTCCTGGGTCGTCTTCAATAAATTCTCCGCCTGTCGGAACATCTCTTCATAAACCTTTTTTCTCCGACCCGGATCTGAAGCCACTTTATGATCGAAAACATCTTCACCCTTTAGAACTTCCAGCCGGATGATATCGGACCGAAGAATCTGAAATCCCTTCAGCCTTGCAATCTCCTCGGTCACCGGGCTTTTCCAACTCCCCGGTAGACCCACAGAGATCAGGACACAGTTTTTTGGAATTTCAGATTCGATGACTTCCGAAAAACTTCTCTCCATTAAAACCTCCTACCATAAATGGTGGAAATCGTTTTTGGGTTAAGGTTACGAAGCCCGTAGGGTTGAAAGTGAAAAGGCTACGTTATTTTTAAACCCAACGACATAACCTATTAACGAAACGGGCATCCCTGCCTGCCCTGTACCATGTTAAGTTCAGGGCCTGCGCCTGCCTGCCGGTAGGCAGGGGAGGCAGGTTTACCCTAACCTTTAAACCTATAATAATTTTATCACATCTTAAGGGCCTTTAGTACCACCTCATGCAAAATTCCATTGGTAACCAAAACGCCATGATTCTTTACCATCTTTATTCCACATGAAAAATCTAATGGACTTCCTAAAACATCCGTCACTCTTCCTCCTGCCTCTTCAGCGATGATGGATCCTGCGGCATGGTCCCAAATGTTTTCTTTATACCCTGGCTCCGAAGGCGAGGGAACTCGCAGATAAAGGGTCCCCTCCCCTCTCGCAACAATCCCATATTTTGCCTGACTGTCCATTCGGAGAGAGGGTTTTGAGATATTCAATTTCTGTGCAAGACGTTGATGAAAAAGATGATCCGCATGGTCGGGTTCAACGCTTTCTGTCATGGTTGCTTCGGAGGGATTCTCTATTTTGGAAACGGAGAGGGTTCGTTTGCTTAAACCCCTTAAATCCATTTGGATCGAACCCCTGCCCTTCAACGCAACAAAAAGGCATCCTTTCTCTCCCAAAGGTTGATGGATATCCACATAGAGGTTAGGGCAAGCCAAGATGCCTAATGTCACTACCCCCTTTTCAACAAGCGCTAAGGCAATGGCATATTGATCTGCTCTGAGAAATCCCTTCGTCCCATCGATAGGATCTAACGTCCAAAACCGATCCGTGATAGAATTGGAACTGAAATCAATCCAAGAGCACACTTCCTTTGAAGAAGCGGTTGGAATGAAGGCATGGACATAGTTTGTGACCTGCTCCAGGATTTTTGAACGATCCGGCCTCCTTAACTCTTTCGAATCCTCCTCTGCAATGATCGTATCATGAGGAAATTTTTCCCTGATCAATTTACAGAGGATCGCTTGAGACCCATAATCGGCAATGGTCACAGGACTTCTGTCGCTTTTTAGAATGGATTCCCCACCGACAAGATCCTTTCTTATTTCTTGGCAGAGTTCAGAGGCTTTCATAACCGCTTCAAGGCTGGCCACTACTTCAGGGGAACACTCATCCATGGAAAACCCATAATAAACAGAACGAATGACAGCGAATGAAACGAATATTTATAATTTTTTTTTCATTCGTTCAATTCGTTATCATTAGCATAGTTCGTTTCCTATTTTAAATAACAAAAGGAGGGGTATTTTTACCTCTCCTCTCGTTGATTGTCTGATGGTGCCGAAGGGGGGATTTGAACCCCCACGGGGATTACCCACCACCCCCTCAAGATGGCGTGTCTACCAATTCCACCACTTCGGCAGTCGTCATATGAAGTTGTAGCGTTGGCATTTATTGCCAACGTAACTCCTTCGCCCCCAATCAATGAGGGCGCTACTTTATTTCTTCGGTTCTGGTACAGGCACCTGAGGTTGGACTGGCATCTCCGAGGGTGCTGCAGGAGACGTCGGAGCTGGCCTCTCCTTCATGATCGTTGAATCTCTCCTCGTTGAGGCGAATGTTAGAAGAAGTGAGGTAATCATAAAGACGATGGCAGCCACAGTGGTCAACTTAGAAAGAAAGCCCATTGCCCCTGCACTTCCAAAAATCGTCTGGCTCGCTCCTCCAAATGCAGCCCCCATCTCTGCCCCTTTTCCCGCTTGAAGCAGAACGATCAAAATGAGCGCCACGCATACCAAAACATGGACAACAATGATAATTGTCATGAACCTAATCCTCGCATTATTTTTAATTCTATATCATAATTCCTTAAATCTGACAATCTTTGAGAAAGACTCTGCTTTCAGGCTTGCCCCTCCTACCAATGCTCCATCGATATCCGACTGACTCATCAGTCCTTTGACATTCTCTGGGGTCACACTCCCACCATATTGAATCCGAATTTCTTCCGAAATCTCCAGTGAATAAAGCTTTTCCAATTTTTTCCGGATAAACTGATGCACTTCCTCGGCCTGATCTGGAGTGGCTGTCCTCCCCGTTCCGATCGCCCAAACGGGTTCATAAGCCAGCGTCACACTCCTCATGGCCTGATGGCCCAATCCGTTCAATCCGCCCTCCACCTGTCTCTCGATCACAGAAAAGGTCTTCCCCTCTTCCCTCTCCTTTAACGTCTCACCGATGCAGAAGATGATCTTCAAACCTTGAGACAGTGCCGCCTTCATTCTTCGATTGACTGTTTCATCTGTCTCTCCAAAAAACTGCCGTCTTTCAGAGTGCCCGATGATCACATAGTGACAACCCACCTCTTTCAGCATGAGTGGAGAGACTTCACCCGTAAACGCTCCCTTTTCCTCCCAGTAAAGATGTTGAGCAGCAAGAAGAATGGAAGAGCCCTCGAGTTCCTTACGAACCGCATAGAGTGCGGTAAAAGGAGGAGCCACAGCCACCTCCACTCCCTTGACTCCTGATATGGCCGTTTTCAATTCCCTGACGAGATCGATGGCTTCTCCAACTGTTTTATTCATCTTCCAATTTCCTGCAATGAAAGGCAATCTCCCCATCATCTCCTCCTCAAAGCCTCAATGCCTGGCAACTCCTTCCCTTCGAGAAATTCGAGGGATGCTCCACCACCTGTAGACATATGGCTGATTTTATTCGCCACCCCTGCCTTGTTGACGGCAGCCACAGAATCTCCTCCTCCCACAATACTAAAGGCTGAGGAGTTGGCGATGGCCTTGGCGATGGCAAACGTCCCCTGACTGAATGGCTCCATTTCAAAAACACCCATGGGTCCATTCCATACAATGGTTTTGGCAGATTTGATCTCCTCTGAAAATGTCTTCACTGTCTCCGGACCAATATCCAAACAGACCCATTCTGATGGGATCTTATCATTCTTTACAATCTCTCTCTTGGCTTGGACATCCATTCGTTCTGCAGCGATATGATCAGAAGGAAGAAGGAATTTTATCTTTCCTTTGCCCTTTTCCAAAAGGTTGAGTGAGAATCCAATCTGGTCCTCTTCGACGAGTGACTTCCCCACCTGAAACCCTTCCGCTTTAAGGAAGGTGTACGCCATCCCTCCCCCAATCAGAAGAGTGGTCACTTTATCCAGGAGATTCTCAATCACCCCTATCTTATCGGAAACCTTTGCCCCTCCGAGAATCGCCACATAAGGTTTTTGCGGGTTCACTAAAGCCTTCTCCAGACTCTCAACCTCTTTCATCATTAAAAAACCTGCTGCTACGACTTTCACAAATCGTGTCATTCCTTCTGTGGAGGCATGAGCACGGTGGGCAGCCCCAAACGCATCGTTTACATAAACATCACAGAGGGAGGCGAGTGCCTTTGAAAAAGCTACTTCATTCTTCTCCTCTTCAGGATGAAACCTGAGGTTTTCCAAAAGAAGAATTTCTCCTTCTCTCATTTCGCCAATCTGTTTCTGAACCTCTCCTCCAATGCAATCCACGGCTAAAGTCACTTTTTTCCCCAATAATTGGGATAACCTTTGAGCAACTGGAGCCAGGCTAAATTTGGGATCCTTTTTCCCCTTGGGTCTTCCCAGATGAGAAGCAAGGATGACCTTTCCACCGGCTTCACTGACAAACCGAATCGTTGGAAGGGAAAGGAGAATTCGGGTATCATCGGTAATGTTATTCTTCTCATCCTGAGGAACATTGAAATCTACTCGAATAAATACCCGTTTTCCTTTTAGATCAATCTGGTCTACTGTACGAATACCCATTACCTGCTCCTGCTCGTGTCATTCTTTTACAATTCAGGTTAAAGTCAGAGATAGGAAGTTGGTTTCGTACATTAAACGATGGACAATGAACAATGAACAAAAAAATAATACACTGTTCATCGTTTATCGTTTAATGTTCATCGTCTCTAAATAACACGGGTATCTTTACCTTTACCGTTTGACGAACCAGTCTCATTTCTTCCCAAAAAGATAGAGAAACAACTCCACCATCCGATTGGAAAAACCCCATTCGTTGTCGTACCAGGAGATGATCTTCACCAGCTTCCCGCCGATCACCTTTGTGGACGGACCATCCACAATAGAAGAATGGGGATTCCCATTGAAGTCAATGGAGACGAGAGGTTCCTCGCAAAAACTCAGAATTCCCTTCAATTTCCCTTCTGCATATGATTTTAAAACCTTGTTCACCTGTTCTGCTGTTATCTCTTTTTTCAATAACACTACTAAATCGACCACAGAAACATTCGGTGTGGGAACCCGGATAGCCATCCCATCCATCTTCCCTTTCAACTCCGGAATCACCAAAGAGAGGGCAGTGGCCGCCCCGGTTGTGGTTGGAATCATTGACATCCCAGCTGCCCTAGCTCGACGAAGATCCTTGTGCGGGAAATCAAGAATCACCTGATCATTGGTATAGGCGTGGATGGTTGTCATGAGTCCATATTCCACCCCAAACTCATCTACCAATATCTTGGCAATGGGGGCCAGACAGTTCGTCGTACAGGATCCCATGGAGAGGATGTGATGTTTTGCAGGATCATAAACCTTCTCATTAACCCCTAAGATCAAAGACACATCTGGATCTTTTGACGGAGCGGAGACGACTACCTTCTTAGCACCACCTTCCATGTGTTTCGATCCACCTGCTCGATCTGTAAATCTCCCAGTGCTCTCCAGCACCACATCCACTCCCAAATCCTTCCAGGGGAGTTGAGCCGGGTCTTTCAGGGCAAAGACCTTCACCTCTTTCCCATCGATCAAGAAGGCATCTTTTTTTGCTTCAACACGCGCTCCAAATTTCCCATGGACGGAATCGTATTTTAAGAGATGGGCCAATGTCGGTGCATCGGTAAGGTCATTCACCGCCACAAATTCCAACTCTTTCTTATTCAGACCTGCCCGAAGAACATTTCGACCAATCCTTCCAAATCCATTAATTCCAACCCTGACAGCCATAAGAATCTCCTCCTTTCAAAAATTAAGAATATTATATAACTTTTTTTTAGCCGTTGCGTCAATATCAATATTTACGCTTCCTTCTCCCATCGGAGACTGTGTCGCAACGGGTTGAAGGTGGGAAATGACGACACCGTCTTTCGAGAGAGAGGGGGAAAGGCAAAGGCCTCAATATTTTTCCAGAAACGAGGGGGCTTCACAAAAAGGAAACGACCTGCTATATTGGATAAGGTCAGGATGGATGAAATGGAAAAGAATGCCCAGGGTACACGAGATAGAGAGATATTAGAAATTGTAAGGGGGCTTCTTCTCTCAGGGGTTGCTTTCCACGAAATCTTTAAAAAATATAAAGAGGACCGTCTCCGTTTCTCAGATATTGGCTTCTGGGTGGATGACAAGGGTAAGAGTCTTATTTACAACTTAAAGGAGCAGTGCCACTCTCTCTATCGATATAAAGAGAAAAAGCTGGTTCAAAAAAATCAGTGGCTCCTCGATCTGGTGATCGGATCGATCTTCCACGAGGCGATGAAGTTAAGAGAGAATATCTATCAAATGGAAATTTATAGGCCCAAGTACCTCCAATACAAATTAAAGGTTGGGAAAACCGCCTATGAAAAGGACTACCTTCAGCAATTTGAACGAATCATTCTGAAGGCCAAACAGGGAGTGACCGAAGGGATGGAGGAGACTCGATCTCTTTTCCAAGATGCCATGGCACAACTCATCGATCTTTTCAAAGAAAGTAAAAATAATACCTTATTAGTCCGTTTCCTTTTAGAAAATCAAACTCTCCTCCAAAAGGTCTATGGTTCTAAAAAGGCAAAAAAGATTTTTCATTTGATGTTCAAAAAAGGATTTTTAGACGCCTACCAGTTAGCCGGCCAAAGCTATCTGGAGAGCGAACATTACAGCCTCTCCTCGACCTATTTTTCAAAGGCCTTAAAAATGGACCCGCACAACCATGATCTCCAATTCCTTCTGAACTTCAGTCTCGGGATGAATGGGTATTATAGAAACGCTTATGCAAAGTCAATGTCCTATTTTACCAAACTCATTCCCCTCAAATGGAATGGGAAATTAAAAAAGGAGTATTTAAGGAAAGCCGAAGAAGTTTGCAATAAGATCTGTTTGGAATGGAAAGAAGAACAGAGTCTGAAGGCTGCTAAAAAAGCAGGCTCCCTTGCTGAGCGGATAAGAAAATGTTACGATGAATTCAGAAGGAGCCCCTGAAATGCCTATTTATGAGTATCATTGTGATCAATGTAAGAATGAATTCGAAAAATTAGTATTAAAGTCCTCTGAAAAAATTGTTTGTCCTCGATGTAAAAACAAAAAAGTGCAACGGATGATGTCTGCCTTTGCCTTTTCCAGCGGTGGAAAATTCAAAAGCACCGCCAGTTCCTCCTGCGGAGGCTGTTCAGCCACCAGTTGCTCCACCTGTGGTAAATAATATTGACAAATGGCTCGAATGACAACGAATTTAACGAATATTCGGGTTATTCGCTGTCATTAGGTTCATTCGTGTTACAGGTTCGTGAGTTGCCTTCTCATCTCCATCTCCTCCCGCAACAAACCATTTTCTTTAAGCCCTTGTAAGGCCTCCTCAATCATCTGAATCATCTTCTCCTTGTCCTCGGGAAGTTTCCCATGGAGGGGAAGGAGATTGGAGATATGGTCGCTCAAGAACTGAGAAGTGACACGAAGCTCCTCCAAAAGGAGTTTCGTTTCCCTTAATATTGTTTCGGGTGAAGGAGACTTGAAATCACCTCTTACCATCGCCTCATAGATTGGAGAGTTCGGTTGGGGGATAAATGTCCGAACACGGATGAAATGGGGATCGATTTGATTCAATACCTCTGCTGTCCCTCTGGCGTGTTGTTCCCATTTTTCTTCCCCGCCAATCCCCAATAAAACATATAAAGAATATTCGAAACCAGCTTTTTTGGCCTTTTCCCCAGCCTCAATCATCTCCTCCGGCGTGGCCCCCTTCTCAATCTCCTGGAGGAGTTCCCGATCACCGGTCTCAAGGCCCACATGGAGTCTGTTCAAGCCTGCTTGGCGGATTTTTATCAAATCCTCTAACGGTTTCTTGGCTATGGTTTTCGCCCGTGCATAACTGGTCACTCTTTGGATATGGGGAAAGGAGGTAAATAAAGCGTTTAAAACATTGACCAACATCTCGGTCTTGGCCACAAGACTATTGGAATCTCCAATGAAAACTGTCTCAATTCTATCCCCATAAAGACCCTTTGCCAATTCAATGTCTTCCAGAATCTCCTCAAGATTCCTGATCTCAAATTTCATCCCTTTATACATCGAACAGAAAGTACATCGGTTCCAGGGACATCCTCGAGTGATCCTTAGCAAAAGGCTGTTTGCTTCACTGGGTGGTCTGAAGGGCGGAAAGTCGTAATTCCTTCTTCTCAATCCAAATCTCCCGATCGTCATGGCTTACCTCAATATAAGTGTCTAAAGTTAGAAGTGCCTAAAGTCACTAAAGTTAAAATATCATCGACACAGAAACTCCTTTTTCCTCAAAACGGTCCTTCAACTCCATTCCGACCATACGAAAATAATCCTCTTCCAAATATTTATCCAACTTAGCCTTGCGATAAATCGACTTCACTTTATTCGGATAATTCATTCGATCGATGAGCACCTCGTCTACCAACCCATCCAGCATCGCCACAAGTGGCTTCGGATCTAAAGGAAGCATCGGTCCAATAAAAGCAAAAGTTTGAATCTTTTCTTGACGAAGGGCTTCCAGCGCTTTCACCCGAGATTGGATAGAGGGGGAGTGGGGTTCAAAAATCTTTTTGACCCCCTCATCGTGAGTGGTAATGGAAAGGCCCACTTCAATGTTTTTAAACTGTTTAAAAAGATCGATGTCTCTCAGACAAAGAGACGAGCGGGTTAAAAGGTTAACTGGAAATTGAGTCTCCAAAAGAACTTCCAAACATTTTCGAGTCAGTTGATATTTTTTCTCAATAGGTTGGTAAGAGTCGGTCACCGTACCGAAGGCCACGACCCCCTGCTTTGCCCTCTTGATCTGTTTTCTCAGCAGATAAGGAGCATTCACTTTGACGTCAATAAACTCCCCCCATGGCTCCAGGTGACCGGTGAAACGTTTCATAAAAGTGGCATAACAGTATCGGCAACCATGTCCACAACCCACATAAGGATTGATACAATAATCAAAGCCAGAGATGGCTGTCTTCGTCAGAATGGTTTTCGCAAAAATCTCTTTTACTTTCACATTTAATATTATAACGGACAAGCAAGAAAATCGAAAGCACTCTAAATTTGTAACCCCTCAGTTAGGGGGAAATCAGCAGATCCGCCAGGAATGTCTCAAAAATCTTATCAAGCGGATTTCCTAATATTTTTTCGGTAAGGGTCGCGATCGCTATCTCGATGATTCCTTGTTTTTCAAAAGGGATTTTATGGTTTGGCGAAACGTTAAGGTTACCGCTATAAGATTTTTCCGACATCCCTATCGGATCAATGTGCGTTTGAACAAAGACTGAAAGGTTACCTAAATTTTTGGGTTCAAGACAGGCAGGTCAAATAAAGGTGAGTGGGAATTTGTAGCCCCTTGTAATGGGAAGGTCTCTCCCGAATGAGAATAGATCTTCTCAAAGAAATCAAAGATGTCAATCTCTCCTCCTTTCGCTTTCTGCCAGAGTTCGTAAAGATGATGAGTAGTAATCAAACTCATATGATGACGGTTTAAAAAGCTGCTCACCTCTTTTGAAATATGGCTCACTGTGGTCCTTTCGGAAAGTGGAAGATGGATATGAGTGCTCGCAATAATCAAGGATTTTTCTTTTTTCCCTTTCTCTTTCTCAAACTGCAAGGCTCGGCTGATCTTAGGATGGTTTCCCTCCAACTCTCCTTCGCTCATCAGAATCTGTAGCCCAAAAGCCGTCTGGGTTTGTGGTATTCTCACAATTCGATCCACGGATTGGTAGTCGACCCCGGTGGATACCTGAAATCCCAAATCCTTAAAGATGGAGTGAACGGTATCAATTAATAACAATTCACTTTTGGGCCAGAGGAGCGACTCGATAATAAAAAAATCCTGATCTTTGATCGCTGTGGATTCTTTCTTTGAAACTTTGTCTATTTCTGATTGCAAAAAAGCCTTTCTTGCTGTTTGATTCTCTGATTTTCTTTTTTCAACTCGACCGACGACAAGCATTCCGATAAGACAAAGTAAAGGGATGACAAGCTTCAGGTCTTCTGGGAATTCGAGAGCACTGTAGATCGCAAAAACTGCAAATAAAAGTTGGATCAAACCGAGCATCATGTTCGTATCTCTTTAAAAATTAAATGAAAACAACAGGTTAAACTATGATTATTTCAGCAATTTGTGTACCAACATTGCAATTTTTGAAAACTGGTTATGATTTCAATTGATTAGCTTATTATTGCTTCGGGATGAAGGAGTCCAAATATGAAAATATTTCAAGATTTGAACGGAAAATGTCATCTTTTGACACAAATGTATACCAATTTTAAAGGAGTTGCAGTTGAAGGAGGGTTATTTCCAGATCTACATGTTACCCCGTTAGAAAGCCCGCTGCTCGCCCCGTGTGAAGCTGAGCTTCTATCGGGGCTTGCAGCGGGGATGAAGATGAGATTCCTTTTGGAGCGAACACGGGGTTTAAAGCTCCATGTGAGCCCTCCCGTTGGAAGGTCGAATACCTTCTAACGGGGTTTACTGAGGTGAGGTTGTAAAAAGATGTTCAATCGTTCGATTTAACATCTTGGCTCCCTTTACCTCTGTTTCGAAAAGAGGAATAATCGCCCTCACCCTGTCTCCAAATATCTTCCAAATCTCCGCCATATGTTCATCTTGCATCTGAATGCGGTTGAGGACGAACTCCACAGCATCTTTTCCGACCTGATCCTTTTGAATTAGTCCATTGACCACCACACCGCCAACGGGAATTCCAAATTCATGGAACCAATTGATGAAACGGGTGATGACAGCGATGGGAAGACTTTCTGGTAAAGTTACAAAGAAGAAGGCGGTAAGGGCTTCGTCGGTCAAGAGGTTTTTGGCATTGCCCATTCTATCCTTGAAATTTAATAGGTAATCCAGGAGGGGGTCTTTTTTTTCTTTTTTCGAGAAGGAAAGTATCTCTCTCAGCGATTTCGCTTCCTCCCGGCTCTTCAGCATCTTCTCCACCCAGAGGGAATAGACCTTCGACATTCCAAGAAGGCGTCTCGCATTCGCTGTGGGAGCAGTATCGAAGACGTAAAAATCATATTCATCCTTGAACATAATATCCACCATATTTTCAAACATAGCCGACTCTTCAAAGGCAGGATTCATGGTGGCCGATTCGATAAAATCTTCTGCTTTCGTCGTGATATCTGCAAATTTGAGAAACCAGTTAATCTTTTCGCGGATCTCCTTCTTGGACCGTTCGATCGTATCCCGTGTATCGATCTCGAAGGCATAGCATTTCTCTTCGTCGCAGACGACGGCTGCTTTTCCAAAGACATCTTTTTCTAAGAGGTTGGAAAGGCTATGGACAGGATTGGTCGAGGCAAGCAAGGTCTTCTTGCCCTGTTTGGCTGACCAGAGAGCTGCTGCCGCTGCCATCACGGTTTTTCCTACTCCTCCCTTTCCTCCAAAAAAGATGTATTTCAAACGGGGGTGATCCTTCAAGAACTTTCCCATACTAATTGTGATCTGGTCCACTTTTTATCTCCTAATATCTATTAGCTTACTGTTTACTGCTTACTGCTTACTGCTTACTGCTCTATTACTGCTTACTGCTTACTGGTCACTGCTTACTGACTTCTGCCTACTGGTCCTACTGATCAAAACTCCCCGAACATAGCCTTGGCCATCTTTTCAATCATGGGAAGGCCAGTGACATCTCGCTCCATCTCAGGGACGGATGCTAAAATCTGTTTACCAAAAGTGGTGTCAATCACCTTCAGGTAATGTTCCTCCATGGTGAGACGATTTTTCAAATATTCGGGAATATTTTGGTCCTTCAATCCAAGAGGCAGAACCCGATTGATGATATATCCACTTAAAGGAACGTCAAACTTAGCAAAAAGTTCTGCCGCTTTTAGGGTGTCCTTGATGATCATCTCCTCAGCTGTTATGACAAAAAAGAAGGCTGTCTTTTGTTTATCCGTCAGGATGCTTGAGGATTTGTTGATTCGGTCTTTGATATAAAGAAGTTCATTCAAGATGGCGTCTTCATCCAATTCTTTTTCCCGCCGCATCACGGCCGCCGCCTGATCATATTCCCTCATCTGTTCTCGGAGACCTGCGATTTTATCGATCCACGCATCATAGACGGATGCCATACTCAGATAATAGAGGGCATGACCTAATGGTACCAAATCATAAATATAGTAGTCGTAGCCGCCCTTGACGACGATATCCACGACCTCATCAAAAATGGCACTTTCCTCCATGGCAGGCTCTGCCGCAGCGGCCTGGATATAACTCTCGATTTCTTCTGGAATCTTATCCATTCCATACATATCGAAGATCTTCTGTCGAATCTCCTGCTGATATTCCTTCACACGCTTATCGGCAT
>CAWFSX010000017.1:0-73578 GCA_963818595.1 uncultured delta proteobacterium | reverse complement strand
GTCCGAGTTATCCAATCGATCTGGTTCAGAAAGTGAAGAAGGCGGCGGATATAGAGGGTCCTGCTTATGTTCATATTCTTTCTGTCTGTCCCACTGGATGGAGGTCGGCACCGGAGCTTTCTATCAAACTGGGTCGGTTAGCAGTTGAGACAGGAGTATTTCCCCTTTATGAGGTTGAGAGGGGTCAGTATCGTTTGAATATTGATTTCCCAAAATTGAAGCCCATCAAGGAATATATTAAACTCCAGGGACGATTTCGCCACCTCACCGATGATATGATTGGGGAGATTGAAAAGCGAGTCCATAAGGAATACGAACAGTTAAGAGCGAAAGCAGGAAAGGAAGCATGAGATGGAAGTTACGAAGATTGACAGCATCATTCAACAGTACGGAGCGAGGGAATCGGCAATCCTAGGCATCCTACAAGACATACAGGGTGAGGAGAAATACCTCCCCAAGGAAGCTCTGGAATATGTTTCTCAAAAGATGAGTATTCCACTGGTGCAGGTCTTTCGCATTGCCACTTTCTATAATGCGCTGAGCCTGAAGCCCAGGGGTCGGCATAAGATCGACGTTTGTCTGGGGACAGCCTGTCATGTCCGAGGTGGGGGCAAGATCTTAGACAAGATGGAGAGAGATTTGGGTATCGCGATGGGCGAGACGACCAAAGATAAACGGTTTACACTGGAAACGGTTCATTGTGTTGGCTGCTGCAGCCTGGGGCCGGTAGCTGTGGTCGATGGAGAAGTCTTTGGGCGCCTTGCACAAGATAAAGTCCCTGCCTTACTGAAGGAATTCAAATAGAGCCTCCTGAAGGGATAGATAGAGGGAAAGATGAAAATTCTGACGAAGGATGATTTGGAGAAGATAAGAGAGAAAGGTTTGAAGTCGCTTTATCCGGGGACGACCAAGATCTCTGTGGGCATGGCGACTTGCGGTCTTTCCACAGGTGCGGGTAAGGTTTACGAGGCCATCCAAAAAGAGATAGAGAAAACAAAGGTTCCGATACGGTTGGAAAAAACGGGCTGCATCGGTTTTTGTCAGAGAGAGCCTGTTGTGGATATTTTTGAGCCGGGGAAACCAAGGGTTTTCTATCAGGGTGTCACGCCTGAACGCTCCGGCGAACTGGTTCAGAAATGGTTAGAGAACAGAGTGGTGGAGGATCTGTTGTTCTGCAAGATGGACAAGGAGGATCAAATCCTTGAAGGCACGGTTAAGAATTACACCATCCAAAGTATCCCTGCCGGAATAGATGGGACTCCCTATTATCAGCAGGTCCCTTTTTACAACAAACAGTTAAAGATTGCACTGAGGAACTGTGGCTTCATTAACCCCGATCATCTTGAGGAGTACATTGCCAGAGGAGGGTACTTTTCCCTTTATAAAGCCCTTTTTGAGATGAAACCGGAAGAGATCATAGAAGAGGTGAAGCGATCTGGGCTTAGAGGAAGAGGGGGGGCAGGGTTTCCAACAGGTAGCAAATGGGAGTCGTGCCGGAAGGCAAGAGGTGATCAAAAATTTATCCTCTGCAATGCTGATGAAGGAGACCCGGGGGCCTACATGGACCGAAGTGTTTTAGAAGGTGATCCGCATAGTGTCATCGAAGGGATGATCATCGGGGCTTATGCCATTGGTGCTCACGAAGGGTTTATCTATGTGAGGGATGAATATCCACTGGCTATCCAAAAGCTCAAGATGGCTATCCGTCAGGCCGAAGAGGCAGGACTTTTGGGGGACAATATTCTGGGATCGGGTTTTTCCCTCAAGATTAACCTCTTCCGGGGAGGCGGGGCTTTTGTCTGTGGGGAATCCACTGCTCTGATGGCCTCCATCGAGGGAAAAGTTGGAGAGCCAAGGGCCAAGCACATCCATACCACGGAGAGTGGTCTCTGGGATAAACCCAGTAACCTTAACAATGTGGAGACCTGGAATAATGTCCCAATCATCATCTCGAGAGGTGCGGCATGGTATTCGAAGATTGGGACTGCGGGGAGTAAAGGGACAAAGGTCTTCTCCATTGTGGGAAAAGTGAAGAATACGGGTCTGATTGAAGTCCCCATGGGGATGACCCTACGCGAGATTGTTTATGATATCGGAGGGGGGATCCCGGATGGGAAGAAATTCAAGGCCGTCCAGACCGGAGGTCCCTCGGGTGGATGCATTCCCGAATCACGGATCGATCTGCCCGTTGATTTCGATCAGTTGACGGATGCAGGCTCGATGATGGGCTCTGGTGGAATGATCGTGATGGATGAATCGACCTGCATGGTGGACATAGCAAAATATTTTATGAACTTTCTCAAGAGCGAATCGTGCGGGAAGTGCACCTCCTGTCGGGAAGGAACGAAGCGGATGCATGAGATCCTGACGGAAATCGCCGAGGGGCGGGGGACCACGGATCACATTGAACTTCTGAAGGATTTGGGATGGGTGACCGCAGAAGCGTCTCTCTGTCAGCTGGGAACAACTGCTCCCAATCCCGTTCTATCTACCATCCGGTACTTCCAGGATGAATATGAAGAGCATATTTTCAATAAGCGATGTCCGGCAAAGGTCTGTCGGGCACTACTCAGATATCGAATTCTCTCTGACGTCTGCAAGAGGTGTGGCAAGTGCATGAAGGTCTGTCCGGCCGAGGCAATCACCGGCAAGAAGAAAACGAAAAAAGAACCTGGAGAACCCTTTAAAATCGATGCCGAAAAATGCATCAAGTGCGGAATGTGTTTCGAGGCCTGTAAATTTGAAGCGATCGAAGTTCAATAAAAAATAAAAGAAAGTTAATGAGTTATTGGGTTAATCAGTTAATAAGTGAAATAGCAAGTTGACGGCTCAATACCTCATTAACTCATTAACCTGTATTCATCTGGAGGAAAAATTAATGATTCCTTTTTCAATTGATGGTCAATCCGTTGAAGGGAGAGAAGGTGGGAATGTTTTAGAAGTGGCATTGGATGCGGGCATTGAGATTCCACACCTTTGTTATCACGAGTCGGTCAAACCTTATGGTGCCTGCCGTCTCTGTCTGGTGGAGGTGACGAGGAGGGGAAGGTCGAGAATGACCACCTCCTGTACCTATCCCGTGATGGAGGGGATGGAGGTGTTTACCCGGACGGAGAAGGTAATGCGAGCTCGTCGGATGATCATTGAACTCATCTTGGCCATGTGTCCAGGTGATCAATTGATTCAAGAGATGGCGAAGGAGATGGGAGTGAGTCAAATCCGATTCAAGCAAGAGGAAAAGGATTGTATCCTCTGTGGTCTCTGTGGCAGAATCTGCGAAGAAGTCGTCGGAGCCAATGCCATCCAGTTCGCTTTCCGGGGAGATCGAAGGGAGATGATCCCTCCCTTCTTAGGGGAGGCCATGAACTGCATCGCATGTGGTGCCTGTGTGATCGTCTGTCCTGTCGATATCATCCGGATGAAAGAGGAGGGGGATGAACGAACGATCATCCGTTGGAAGCGGACATTAAAAATGAAACAATGTAAGGTTTGTGGAAATTATTTTGCTCCCTGGTTTCAGTTGGAAAAGTTTAAGGAACAGGCCAAACTCCCGAAAGACTTCTTTGACGTCTGCTATACCTGCCGGACTTGACCCTGTGGAGTAGCCGAAACCTGCTCTCAATATTGTGGAATTTTTTTATCACCAGCCATAGGGTCTGTGCGAGGTCTCCTCGCATCCTCCACAGGGTTGACATCCCTGAACAATTGAAGTATATTTTTATCAGGTTTTATAGGAGGTGATGGGAATGACCCTGGAAAAATGGGAACCCTTCCGAGACCTGATGGCCATGCAACACCGGATGACCCGGCTCATAGACGAAACCCTCTCCCGTATGTGGAAGGATGAAGCCCCTCGAGGAGTCTGGTCCCCTCCTGTAGATATATTAGAAAAAGGAAATGAGGTCGTTTTAAAAGTTGACCTCCCCGAAGTGACTCAGGACGAGATCGATATTAGAGTAGAAGGGAATACCCTGACCATTCAGGGAGAAAGAAGATTTATCAAAAGCGCATCCGAAGAAAATTATATCCAGATTGAAAGACCTTATGGTACCTTTCGTCGAACATTTAATCTCCCGAGGATGATCGATCAGGAGGGGATTAAGGCTTCTTATAAAGATGGGGTACTACGGATTGTCCTTCCACTAAAACAAGAGATTCAACCCAAACAGATTATCGTGGAGCCTAAATAATGAAGGTGAATAGGGAGTCAAAGGGGCTCTTTGATAAAAGGGCCCCTTTTTTATTTCATGGGAACTTTCTTCCAGTCTGCTAAAAACTTTTCAATACCGATATCGGTCAATGGATGTTGAACCAACTGCTCAATCACTTTATAGGGAATCGTTGCTACATCCGCACCGATGAGAGCCGCTTCGACGACATGAATGGGATGACGAATGCTCGAGACGATCACCTTCGATCCAAATCCATAGTTTTTGAAAATCGTAACAATCTGCCCCACCAGGTCCATTCCCGTCTGTGAAATATCATCCAGTCTTCCAATAAAAGGGCTGACATAAGTGGTTCCAGCCTTGGCGGCGAGAAGTGCTTGAGTCGGGGAGAAGACAAGGGTGGTGTTCGTCTTGATTCCTTCTGCTACCAATATTTTAATGGCCTTTAAACCTTCTGCTGTCATCGGGATTTTGACCACGACGTTGTTTCCTATTTCAGCAAGGTTTCTGGCCTCTTCAACCATTCCCTCAGACTTTAGACTTAAGACCTCCAGGCTGATGGGAAGTCCTTGGATGATTTCGCAAATTTCTCTGATCAGAGGTAAAAAATCTCTATTCTCCTTTGAGATCAGGGTGGGATTGGTGGTGACGCCATCAATCACTCCCATCTCGTAAGCCTTATGGATTTCCTTGGTGTTGGCTGTGTCAATAAAGAATTTCATTCTGGCCCTCCACATTAGACAAAAAAGAGGTGGTAGGAATTTCTTCCTACCACCTGCCTATTGTTCCTTTACCTATAGAAAGGTCCATTTATGGAATCACTTTAAATTCCACTCTCCTATTTTTGGAGCGACCTTCTTGGGTATTATTGTCCGCAACAGGTTTTGTGTTTCCATAGCCTTTGGTCACTAATCGACTATCCGGAATGTTGTACTTATCCTGAATATATTTCTTGGCACTTAATGCCCTCTTTTCCGATAGCACCTGGTTTGCCGGGTCCGTCCCCACTCCGTCCGTATGGCCTCCAATCTCCACTTTGGCACTAGGATTATCCTTCAAGATCCACCCATTTCGATCCAGTGCCTTTGCAGCGGTAGGAGTGATGTTTGTCTTATTGGTATCGAAATAAATGGTATCAAACACCGGTGCTGGTTTGGGTGCTGGTGGAGGTGCAGGTTTTGGTGCCGGTGGTGGTGGCGGCGGTGGAGGAGGCGGTGGTGGTGGAGGCGGTGGTGGTGGTGGAGGTGGTGGAGGTGGTGGTGGTGGTGGTGGGTTTGGGTGGTGCTGGAGAGGGTGGTGGTTGGCAACCTTCGGCCTCTTTAGCCAGATTCCGAGCATCCGCCAACAACTTCATGGCCTCTTCCGTTCTACATGCCCAGTAAGTCTCGACACCTTTTTTCCCTAATTCCTTGGCCTTGGCGATCTTTTCTGGGCAGTACTTCGCTCCAGGGGATTTTTCAGCCTGCATGACGGCGGCCTCTGTCTCGACCGAACTCGAGGAGGTACCCCAATGGCCTGGTCTTTTACCCCGAAATGAGATCCTGGGGCGCAGGAGATGAGCAAGGAAAGGGAAACAAGCATTACTAAAAACATATACTTTTTCATTTACTTCCTCCTTTCTGATAAATTTTTACGATATTTCCTCTGTTTCAGGTGTTTAAAATTGGTGAAATCTTTACTGGCTTGAAAATCATTTCCATACCATCCTATTTTAAAAATCTCTAAGCGTCGTTCAAGTCTTCATGATTTGTCAGTACCCGATTCCTCACCCCCCTTGATTTATAAATTGGGAAAAGAATTTTTAGTGTCCTTAATCTTGTCTCAGGTGGAAAAATAAAAATCCTGGGAGAAATACAAGAAATAAAGGATAAAACAATTAGAACTATTAACAATCAAAACAACAGATCTATCTAAAGATTCACCCCCCTTCATCATTTAGTAAAGAAGTTATTAAAAACCTTTTTTTACAATATATATCGCACCTTTATTGTTTGTCAAGTTTTTTATGGATTTCCATTTTGGATGAATTTTTCCAGACATTCTTGTTTACAGAAATAGTAATTCTTTCCAGACAGCCTCTTTCTTATCGCCGATCTCTTTGGGATATAGATTTGGCAATAAGGATCTTGGACCAATTCTTCCGGTTCAGTCTCCTTATATAATTTTTTTCTCCACGCAGGGATGTCTTTAATGAGGATGCGAAGAATGGCATAAAGGATGAGAAAAAGGATGATGAATAGAATAAGTCGAGCCATGGCTTAAAACTGTTTGATGACTGAGAAGGTTAGAGTTCCTTTACCCCCTGATCTTCTTTGAAATTGTTTAAGAGTTCATGGACTGTTTTTTTCAAAACGGGATGAACGAGATTTCGATCGATTTCAGCCAAAGGGATGAGGACAAATTGACGATCTTGGATATGAGGATGGGGGATTTGGAGTTCCTCGGTATGAATTTCAACATCATCGAAGAAGAGGATATCCAGATCAATCGTTCGTGGTCCCCATCGGAATGTTTTCATACGGCCCAACTGGGACTCGATGGTTTTTAATGTTCGGAGAAGTTCAAGAGCTTCCAAATCGGTCTTGATTTTTATTACTCCGTTAACAAACCAATCCTGGGAAGTGTAGCCAACAGGTTGCGTTTTAAAGAAGGGAGATTTTGCTAAGAGTTTGTGGCGGTTTATTTTTAAAATCTCTGAAATAGCTTTTTCACAATGGTTTAACTTATCGCCGAGGTTAGACCCTATTCCGATGTAGGCAATGTGTCCCATTCTGGTTAGAAATAAAAGGTATCCGACCTTTCACCCCGCACCGTTTAGAACATCGTCTTTTAAAAAGTGAATGAAGTGCAATGTGTTGAGAGAATCCTGTATAAAAGTCGTGTCCATCAAGAGATGGTGCAGGGTTCACTTTTTTTCAGAAATCTCTTCAGGCTTTTGGGGAGTGACGTCGATCTCGTCTTTATCTTTGGTCGCTTTCTTGAAGTTTTTAATCCCCTTCCCAATTCCTTCACCGATCTGAGGCAATTTCCCAGCACCAAAAATGATTAGGATGATGACCAAGATGATGATCAACTCCGGCATTCCTATTCCAAACATTTTTTTCTCCTTTTATTATTATAAGTTATACTCTTTACTCTATTTTCTTCGAATTGGCGGAAGTGCATGGGAATCGAACCCACCACGGACATCTCTGCCCGTCACTGGATTTGAAGTCCAGGAGGCCCACCAGAACCTGTCCACTTCCAAAATATAACCTAAAGGATTTTCTTTTTAAAGTCAAGGTGTTCTTGTAGAGCTAACCCTAAGATCTTTAATGTTTTTTCGCGAGAGTGATGGCCTTTGAGGATTTCAATACAGGATGAAGGAATTCCAAATTCCTTGGCTAAGAATCGAACGAGAGCCTCGTTCGCCTTTCCTTCAATAGGGGGAGCGGTCACTTTTACCTTCATTCCATCTCGATAGGGACCTACGATCTCGTTTTTAGATGATCTGGGTTGGAGATAGACTTTGAATATGATGTCTTCCATTTCCTGACACCTATTCGAGGGTTTATGTCAGACACCTGGAATAATGGAATTCCTGAATAAAGGAATATTGAATACTAACCCTAATATTCCAACACTCCATTATTCCAATATTCCAATGAATGAAAGTTGTCTTCCAGTTCGACCTTCTCTTCGATAAGAGAAGAAAAGGTCGAACTGGCAATGGGTACAGAGATTGATCCAAGAAATTTGTTCTTCCTTAATCCCCTCTCTTTTCATCTGAGCGATATTGATCTGAACAAGATCAACCATCCACCTTCCTTCCCCTTTTGAAGTTGAAAAAGGGGCCCACTTTGAATGAAAGACTTTTTCATCGATTTCATAACAGAAAGACCCGATGGATGGGCCCAGGGCGATAAGAAGGTTTTTCGATGAACATCCGAACTCCTCCTCCATCTTTTTTAAAACCTTAGCGGTGATGTGAAGAGCTGTTCCCTGTCTTCCGGCATGGATTGCAGCAATCACTCTCTTCTTCTGATCGACAACAAAGATCGGAAGGCAATCCGCCGTCAGGATGCCGAGGATTGTATTTGGAGAATTTGTGATCAGGGCGTCGTATTCTAAAGGAGAGGGAAGGGAGGGGACCGGTTCTTTTAGAAGAAGGATTTGGTCTTGTTGCATTTGATCGAGCAAGATTAAGCACCTTGAGTCAAAGCCAAAGGCTTTGACAATTAGATTCTTGTTCCGAGAAACAAATTCTTCATGGTCGCCATTCTTATCGCTCAGGTTGAGAGAATCATAAGGAGGAAGACTTAATCCTCCCTGACGGGTAAGGAAAGCGTGCCGGATCCATCCCAATTTGGCCAATTCAGGAATTTCGATGTAGGGAAGATTGTGTTTTGTCTTTAATGCGGATCGACCTAAAATATTCATAATCCCTCCCACCCTTCCCTGCCTGCAGGCAGGGCAGGCCCTTTACAAGGGAGGGGACATTTCCCCTTTTGTAAAGGGGGATGAAGAGGGATTACCATTTTCCATCGTTGGTGTCAGTCTGTAGCAGTTTTCGACCTCAAACATTCCAGCACTTCTTTCATATCCTCAGGGACCGGTGAAGCAAACGGTACCCTATCTCCTGCTCGAGGATGGGTGAATTCCAATCGTTGAGCATGGAGGGCTTGACGATTCAACTTCTTCACACATTCTTTCAAAATGGTATCATGGATTGCTCCGGGTCTCCCTTTTCTACCGTACAGAGGATCCCCTAAAACTGGATGGCCGATGGAGGAGAGATGTACCCGGATCTGATGAGTTCGACCGGTCTGAGGGAAGATCTCAAGAAGAGTACAGCTATCAAATTCCTCAATCTTCCTCCAACGAGTGATTGCACTCCTACCCCTTTTAGTCCGGGTGGACATCCGTTTCCTCTGATTGGGGTGCCTTCCGATGGAAGAATCAATCAAGCCTTCATCCTTGTTGAGCTTTCCATAGACAATAGCCAGATAGACCTTATCAACGGTTCTGTTTTTAAATTGTTTTGTCAAATGGTGGAAAGCTTCGTCATCTTTGGCGACAACCATCACCCCAGACGTATCCTTGTCCAACCGATGGACAACGCCGGGTCTCAAGACACCGTTAATCCCGGCGAGGTCTTTGCAATGATAAAGAAGAGCATTGACCAATGTTCCGGAAGGGTTTCCATAGGCAGGATGAACGACCATTCCTGGAGCTTTATCAATAACGATGATGGAGGAGTCTTCATAAAGGATGGTAAGAGGAAGGGGTTCTGGTTTGAGTGAAAGGGGACTGGGTCCCGGAAGGGTTCCTGAAACAGTGTTGCCTGCCTTGACATGGGCACTGGGTTTAGCGGGTTTCTGATTCAGAAGGATATGATGTTTCTCAATTAGATTTTTTGCTTGAGAACGGGAGAGATGAAAGTCGGTTTCTGCAAGGAACTGGTCGAGACGCCTTCCCTGATCCTTCGCTGTGACCTGAAAGGAGAAAGACAATCCCCCTTCTCCGTCCGGCGCCAAAGTCTGACTTTGGACGGCTGCGCCCCCCTTTAGCCCAAAGGGGGGTATGCCTGCCTGCCGGTAGGCAAGGGGGGATTTGAGAATTTATTTTTTATGGAATTCTGCGTCATTGCGACTGGAGATTTTTTAAGGCCTTTTCAAGCCCAGGGCCAACAGAGGAATCTCTTCATCAAAGATGGTTCTCATATCCAGGATCAATTCTTCTTTGCTGATTCGAGAAATAATGGGAGGATCACCCTTTCCTTAAATTTTCTTCGAGATGATTCACGGAAAAGTCGAGGGGTCTGATGGCCATGACAATGGTGGGTAGTTCCTGAAGGGGAAGGGCACCACCGCCCACTTGAGAAACATCTTCTCTCAGAGTGAATGTCATCCTCTTATTCACTATTCCGGACAATCTTTTCAGCAGACGTCTTCCTCTCCTTCTTAATCTTTTTGTATCCAGACTCAACATCTGAAGCGTCGGAATCTCTTCCATTGCCTTCTTTTCATCGAGGTAGAGGAGAAGGGTTGATTCGAGAGCAGCCAAGGTGAGCTTGTCGATGCGAAGGGCTCGGGTCAGAGGATTGGTCTTAAAGAGGTCCAAGAATTTTTTCTTCCCCAAGATCATTCCAGCCTGAGGACCTCCCAGAAGTTTATCACCGCTAAAGGTGATTGCATCGACACCCGTTTTGATCATCTCTTGGACAGTAGGCTCCTTCTCCAATCCGTACTGGGTGAGGTCTATTAAACAACCGCTTCCCAAATCATCCACGACAGGAAGTTGGTGTTCCTTCCCCAGTTGGACCAACTCTTCGAGAGAGACTTCAGAGGCAAAGCCCATCACCCTGAAGTTGCTGGTATGGACCTTCAGAAGCAGAGCTGTCTGTGGACCGATCGCTTTTTGGTAATCGTTGAGGTGGGTACGATTGGTCGTCCCGACCTCCCTGAGCAAGGCCCCGCTCCGTTTCATCACATCGGGGATGCGAAAAGCGCCCCCAATTTCGACCAGTTCTCCTCTTGAAACGATCACCTCCTTCCCCTCTGCAAGGGTATTCAAAACAAGTAAGACAGCCCCTGCATTATTATTCACCACTAAAGCTGATTCTGCACCTGAGAGGCGGCAGAGAATCTCCTCTACATGAGTATATCGACTTCCCCGTTCACCCGATTCAACGTCGTATTCTAAGTTGGAATAGGTTTTGGAGATATCCATCAAGTGCTTCAGTGCAGAAGAATGGAGGGGGGCCCTTCCCAGATTCGTATGGATGACCACTCCAGTTGCATTGATGACTCGACGAAGTCGAGGCTGAATTTGAAGATCAACCTCTTTCTGGAAAATGGGGTAGAGTTTTTCGAAGGAGAAGAATTCGTCTCCCAATTGGGAAAATTCTTTTTTGTGGAGGAGTTCTTCGCGCAATTGTCTCAGTCCCTTTCGTATGGCTTCGACGACGACATTCCGGGGATGGACCTTTAAGAGCTCAATGATCTCTGGTCTTGAAAGAATATCATCGACGCTGGGTATCTTACGGAGCACCTGTTGATGAAGGGGTAAAGACATTGGGCTTCCTCCTCGCAAGGAGTGTTTTAAGGATCTTGATGAAGTTCATTCGTATGAATCGGGTGGGCCACTCCAGTTCTTTTTTCTCGCAGATGGTGGACATGCTATAGTGTTGAAGGGATAGACGACCGCTTGAAATGGACTTCAAGGCAGTTTCCCTCTCCTTGACATCGGGAAGGGTCATGATCCGATCGATCTCCTTCATCATTTGGACTGCGCCTTCGAGCCGTATCTCAACCGATTCTGCTGCCTTGGGATCGATCAGACCGAATTCGGCCTTCAGACGATTGAGCCTCTTCCCAGCTTCGTAGGTGCTGTAGACGATCTCATCCCGATCCATCCATTCCGTTTCGTAGTTGAGGATATATTTCCAACTGGGAGCCAGCAGGGCCTGACGATGTTCCTCCACCGTTCGATGAAGCAGGCGATATCCATATTTTTCTGGTGTCTCAAAGACCAGACTCCCCGGATCCAAGAAAGGGGCTAAAGGAGAGATGAAGGGGAAGAGTTTATGGTAGGAACGAAATCGTTCTAAAAGAGTACGACAATATTCCACTGTGTCCAGGACGGATGCATAGGTCTGTTTCGGGAGACCGGTCATGAAGAAGAGATCAATCCTCTTCGAACCGAGATCCATGGCATCCCCAAGCATTTTTTCCAACGATTCATTGTTGTAAGGCCTTCCAAATGCCCTTCTCACTTCTTCATCGTGAGACTCTGGGGAGATCTCGATATTGAAGTTCGAAACAGATTCGGCAATTCTTTTCAGTTGGGCCCTGGAAGGGGGAACAAAAAATTCAAAGGCGATATGATTGGTCATGGGTCTTCTCTTGATTTCCTGGAGAAAAGCAAAACCATATTCTTCCCCGGGTTGGAAGATATCGCCGATGATCATGACGGGTGCATGGAGGTGGTCCGAAATATTGAAGATATCCTGAGCCAATAATTTGGGATCCCGGTAGGCTGGTTTTTTCCGGTTGGCCATCGTCCGGAAGGTCTGAGCGGAGCCTCCGCAAGTTTTACAAGAGTAAATGCATCCACGGCAGGTGAAGACAGCTGTCACAGGATAAGTGTACCAGTCAATAAAAGGCTGGTAACCTGTGGGATCGACATATCTCACCACCTTTTTCATGATGTGACGGTAGTCGATCGTAATCTCATTGAGGTTTTCCGGCACATGGGTGAGAGGATTGACCTGAATTCCTTTTTTTCCATCCCGATAGGTCAGATTAGGAATATTGTTTGACATCGTTACCTGTTTTGATGGCTTGAATAAGTTGAAGTAGCGGCTTCTCTGTGGAATCTCCTCTCACCACAAAATCGATAAAAGGATATTGACCGAGGATCTCTTCATGATAATAGGTGGCAGAGAGTCCACCCAAGATGACAGGTGTACTGGGATGAAACCGTTTGATGATTTCTGCAAGGGCCAATGCTCCCTGGACATGGGCCATCCAATGGAGATCGATCCCGAAGGCCACGGGCTTATTTTTTTGGATGAGCCGCTCCACATCAAATTTTTCATCCTTGAGCATCTTCATCGCAACGTTGATGATCCTGACTTTGAGCCCATGACGCTCCAAATATTCTGAGAGGCTGGCAAACCCAATAGGATACATTTCAAAGATGGGTGTGGAGGGGACGACATCGCTGATCGGACCATGAATTCCAGGTCGATTCCTGAAGTCGTAAAGGGTGGGGGGATGTAAAAGGATTAGGTCAGTGTTTGCCATTTTATCATTTCGGGGAAGAAGAGGTTCCCGCTGCTGAAAATTGTGCTTTGTATGCCTCCACAAGCTTTTTAATTTCAGGGTGTTCCTTCATCTGTTCTTGCAGTGGAATGATGTTATTTGTGAAATGATTCTTACCGAGGAGTTGATCAAGGGTTCGTTCTGTATTCTCTTTGGCTTTTCGCCATTGAGCCTTTTCAGCCTCCGGTGTTTCCTTAGCGTTTAATCGCTGGTTGATACTGTTGAGGTTATTTTCCAAAGATATTTTAGTTGCAGAATTATAAAAGGGAAGCTCATGGTTATAGAGGAAGAGATCAAGCCTTGCTCCAAACACCCCTCGAGAAGCGTTTTGGAGAATAATTGTGCTTTTATTGACCGGAGGATAGATGAGATTGATTCCATTATGGCCCCCCACGATGAGATTGATTCCTTGGAGAGTCTGGGCCAGTTCGATATCCTTGGCATAGCCAAGATGGCTCAGGAGGATGATCAGATCGGTTCTGGGTTTAAGTTCTTTGACCATGGCCTGTGCTGTGTCAATCGGTGACTTAAGGGTTAATCCTCTCTTCCTCGGGTCAGAAGGCCCTGTAAAGAAATCGGGTGAGAGAAGGCTAAATATTCCAATTCGAAGACCATTGATTTCCTTTATCAGGAAGGATTGAAAGAGAACTTTTCCTGACGTTTCATCAAGAAGGTTGGAAGAAAGAAATGGGAAGTTGGCTTTCTTCGAAATTTCCAGTAGAAATTCCTTCCCCAGGGTTAAATCGTCATCTCCGATCCCCATGGCATCGTAACCTATTAAATTGAGACTCTCGATAATTAGATGGGCTTTTTCGCCCATCCCCTTTAATCCATTTTCAGGAATGGATTGAAGATATTTTTTGAAAAGGAGATCGCCCGAATCCAAAACCAGTATCCCTTTTTCGCTCTCCCTTAAATCCTTCACCCATGCTCCTCTTCTGGCTAGACCGCCAATTTTATTCTTATCCCCTCAGGTAGGGCAGGGTTCAATCTCGCCATTAATATTATTGCTATAGAGGAGAGTAAGGGATTCGGGAGATTTCTGGGCATGAGCTTGGGAAAGCCCATTGAATGACCAAGCAAAATCCCAGAACCCAAACGCCTATCACACAACCAAGTTTTTCGCTTCATTACCATAAACCCTTCATTAATACAATCATATTTATACCCCATTCATCCTTTGAAAACAAGGGACAAATAGAGAACGCTAGGCGCTCAGCCTGCCTACCACAGGCAGGCGCTCTGCGCATAGTGATAATTAATATTAGGTGGTCCAGGGATTGGGGACAGGTCTCTGATAGCCTTTTTGGGAGGCTAAAATATCGAGGTGAAAGGTGGCTAGGTCTTCCAAAGAGGGGTCAGATTCTCCAAGGGTCCTTAGATCAATCGTCTTGATATACTGGTGACATTTGTCGCAGAGATCGATGCGGTAGGCCTGCTCTCCTTCACCATAAAAATACTGTAGAGATTCCTGTTCTTTGTTGTTGCAGAAAGGACAGAACAATCGGTCGATTCTCCACTGATAGCCGCAAAAGGAACAGACGAGATATCTTTTTCCAACTTCTTCCCTTAACAGACTGAGGTGCGGGAGGGAGCCACAGACCGGACAGTAACCTTTCAGCCAGGTTTCAGGATTAAATTCACTCAGAAGCTGTTCCCTTCCGGCCTCAATAGAAGGTTTGATGCTACTTTGGATTAAAAAGGATAAAAATACTTTATCTAATTTCAATTCGTCAGCAACCTTCTCAATCTTTTGTTCTTTTATTCCTTTGTTTAATAATATCTTCAGGTCTATTCTTTTATCTTCGATAGTCTCTTCAATTTTTCTCACCTGTTCAGTCATATGAGGGTTTGCATCTTTTCCGATTTGGAGGAGGGTCCCAAAGAGTTTGATGGACGCCTCGATATTCAATGGAAAATCTTCTTTCTGAATCAATGAAAAACCTTCTTTTGCCAAGAGTTCTTTCCATTCTTTTTTGAGTTTTAAAGGTTTAATTTTCAGAGAGGTTTTTATCCCCTGCTGTGCTTCTTTGACTTTTTGATAAAATTCCAACATCTCTCCATAGCCAGGTCTTTTCTTTTTAATCTGTTGAATCCTCTCTTTTAACTTTTCCAATACAATTCCTCCTTACCCTAAGTAAAGGGAGGAGATTAAGTAATTTCCCCCTTAATAAAGCCTGCCTACCGGCAGGCAGGGGGGATAGAGGGGGATTATGAAAAAAACAGGCTTGTTTCGGGACTCCCATCCAAAACAAGCCCTCATGACACCCCCCATTCTCAGGGTTTTATCCAATTATGTCTCGCAAATGGACGATAGGCTGAAAGAGGCGTTTAAGTGCCATCTTCCTTGTGATCCCAATGGTGTTTTCTGCCACAGCGAATTTGTGATACTTTTTGGGATCATCCACAAGAAGGAAGATCACCCGCACATCATCGGGATTGGCAAGCATGGCATCTTTGAAAGTCCCTTTCACCGCTGCAAGTCTCTTGTTGGCTTTTTCGAGGATCTCTTTCCGATCTCCGAAGCTCATCGCACCCGTTGGGCAAGTCTTTACACAAGCTGGAAGCATTCCTTCTTTGATGCGGTCGAAACACATGGTACATTTTGCCATGATTCCTGCACCAGAGATTCTTGGAATATCATAGGGACAGGCTTCGCGAACTTCTTTAAAATCCTCCGGTTTCATCTTCACTTTTGGATTAAAGATAACTGCCCCTGTCTTTTCATCGTGTATAATAGCTCCCTTGGCTTTTCCATCTGCTACTTCTTTACAGGGAGGAGACATACAGTGCCTGCACTGATCAGGGAAGAAATACCATTTAGGCTCCCCTCCTGGGACTTCTACCTCATTAAATCTCACCAATTTAAATGTCGAAGCGGAAAGGTCAGCGGGATTCTGGTGGTTTCCTCGCTGTAGGGTTTTCGTCCCAGGGTTTTTATTCCACTGTTTACAGGCGATCTGACACCCTCGACAAGCCGTACACTTTGTTGTATCTATGAAAAAGGATTTATCTGCCATTTATGTCACCTCCTTTAACTCTTTGCTGTCTTTTTGGCTGGTTGGGCTGGTTGTTTAGTAAGTTTACTGACGTTGGCCATGAAAGCCTTTGATTCGGGAATCATGGTATTGGGATCGCCAACGGTAGGCGTCAGTAGGTTCGCACTTTCTCCACCATCCCTTGGATGGAGCCAGCCAAAATGCCATGGAATTCCGATCTGGTGGACCGTTTGTCCGGCAATATTAAAAGGTTTTAAGCGGGAGGTGACAATGGCCACAGCTTCTAATTTGCCTCGCTGGGTTTCAACGATCACCCTATCACCGTTTTTAATGCCTCTCAATTTACCAAGTTCTACACTCAATTCACAAAACATCTGTGGTTCAGCCTCAATAAGCCATGGAAGCCAACGGGTCAAGACGCCAGTCTGCCAGTGTTCGGTGACCCGATAGGTGCTGCAAACAAAGGGATATTTCGGATCACAGGTGACAAACTTATCAAGGCCTCCTTCAAAAATCTTGATAACAGGGTTGATCCTCTGACCGGACATTAGATTCTTCTCGATGGGGCATTCTAAAGGCTCATAATGTTCAGGGAAAGGACCATCATTTAAGCCCGGTCCGAAAAGTGAAGTCACCCCATCAGGCTTCATGATAAATGGGTAGGCCCCAGTTGTTCCCATTGGCGGTACAGCATTATCAGGTACATCCCCTATCCATTTCTTCCCTTCAGCATCCCATTTGAGGAGCGGCCTTTTCGGATCGCGGGGGTTTCCATCCAAATCAACAGAAGCTCGGTTATAGATGATCCTTCGATTAAGTGGCCAGCACCATGACCACTCTGGATAGAGGCCCAATCCAGTTGGATCGGTCTTCTTTCGACGGGCCGCCATATTACCCGCCTCGGTATAACTGGCAGAATAGAGCCAGTTTCCGCAAGAGGTGGTCCCGTCGTCTTTCAGACCAACAAAATTGGCCATCAATTTGCCAGTCGTGAGATCATAACCATTGATCTCTTTAGCTACCTTGTGGATATCGAAGTGACCACTCGTTTCATAGTCCCACTTTAAATTTAAAATCGGTTCTGGGAAGGTTCCCTTATCCTTCTCATAGAGAGCTCGGACCTTTTTAAATAGCTCATACATGATATCGCCATCGGGTTCAGCTTCTCCAGGAGGATTTGCAGCCTTGTAGCGCCATTGCATCCAACGCCCACTGTTGCTAATGCTCCCTTCTTTTTCCAAGAAAGCGGCGCAGGGCAATTGGAAGACTTCTGTCTTAATCTTCTTGGGATCCATGCCCGGGCCCTTCCAGAAAGATCCTGTTTCGCTGTCAAAGACATTGACATTGACCATCCAGTCAAGTTTCGTCAATGCCTGACGAACTTTTCCGGCATGAGCGCTCGAACAAGCCGGATTCATACCCCAAGCAAAGAAGCCAGTAAAAGTTCCCTTGAACATTTCATCAAAGAGGTTTAGCCAGGAGGCATCTTGAGTTGGGTCGAGCTTAGGCATCCAATCGTATCCAAAGTCATTCTCTTTGGTTGCCTTTTCTCCATACATCGATTTTAAAAGGCTGACCAAATATTTGGGACGATTTTTCCACCAATTGACACTTCTCGGGTCCTTGGAAGCAGGTGTTGTCTTGTTATAATCCGCAAGGGTTGGCCACTGGGCTCGAGGTGTGGGTAAATATCCAGGGATGATATGGAAAAGCAACCCTTGGTCCGTTGACCCTTGGACATTCGATTCGCCACGAAGCGCATTGATTCCTCCTCCAGCAATTCCCATATTCCCGAGAAGATCTTGAATGATGGCCATGGTTCGAATGTTCTGAACCCCCACGGTATGCTGCGTCCAGCCCATAGCATATAATACCGTACCTGCTTTGTCCGGAGCATAAGTTGAGCCATATGCTTTATAGACTTTTTCGAGATCTGCTGTGGGGGTTCCAGTGATTTCTGAAACTTTCTGAAGCGTATAACGTGAATAGTGTTTCTTTAAAAGCTGGAAGACACAGCGTGGATCTTGGAGGGTCATGTCTCTCTTTGGAATTCCCTGTTCATCTTTTTCCAATGCCCAGGTTGATTTATCATAAGTCCGTTTTGCGGAGTCGTAGCCCGAAAAAAGGCCGTCATCGAAGCTATATTTTGGATTTACGATAAAGGAAGCATTGGTATAGTTCTTGACATAGAACTCATCATACATGTTGTTGTCAATGAGATACTTGATCATCCCACCGAGAAAAGGAATATCTGTTCCCGAACGAAGTCGGACAAAGATATCAGCCTTTGTTGATGTTCTGGTATACCTCGGATCCACATGGATGAAGATGGATCCTTTGTCTTTTGCTGCCTGAATCCATTTAAAGGAAACCGGGTGGTTTTCGGCGACATTACTACCCATGTTTAAAATGACATCGGCATTTCGAAAATCGATATAATGGTTGGTCATTGCACCGCGCCCGTACGACTCTGCCAGAGCCGCTACAGTGGCGCTGTGTCAGATACGGGCCTGATGTTCAATATAGACGAGACCAAGGGCCCTAAGGAATTTTGAGTAGAGCCAGCATTCCTCATTGTCTAAGGCTGCGCTTCCCACGGATGCAATACCATTGGTCCGGTTCACCGCCTGACCTGCAGCGTTTTTCTCCATGAAGCTTGCATCTCTGCTCTTCTTAATATTAGCTGCAATTTTCTCTAAGGCCCATTCCCATTTCACCTCTTTCCAGGCGCTGCTGTAGGGGGCCCTGTAAAGAACTTTTTGGAGACGGTTCGGGTTAACTGCAATTTGGTAGCTCGATGCCCCTTTGGCACAAAGGGCTCCTTCACTAATGGGGTGGTCAGGGTCTCCCTCTGCGTTGATTACTTTTCCTTTGGCATCGGTATGGACGATGATACCGCAGCCAACCGAACAGTAACAGCAGATTGATGTTGTTTCCTTCGCCCCTTTAATTCTTAGCTCCTGGGCATAAACTTCAGCCGGAGACAGGTCGAATCCTAACCCACCCATGACCGTCCCAGCGGCTGTAGCTCCCGAAATCTTTAAAAAGGTTCTTCGGGTAATTTTCATAAATGTTATTCACCTTCCTTTCTTAAATTTTTTTAAACGAGAGTTAAGTTCACCCCCTTTCTTTTATGAACAAGGGGGGATCGTTTAATCCTTAGATTTTTCTAAGGCCCCCCCAAGTTGTTCTACAAAAATAATTTAGAATTCAATTGGATAGAATGCATCGTAGGTTGAAGCATTGTGAAAGATAACACAATAAAAATTTTTGTCAATATAAAAAATGTATTAGATTCTCATAGTTACTTTATATAACATTCTCTTCCTTATTATTACTTATTTTTACCATTTAAGGGTAGTTTTAAACAGGAGTTGATCTACAAAAACTATTGGTGGGACAGATGAAACCTCTGTGAAGCGGAGAGCTCGCATTAACGGAGGGTCTCCCCGCTGCTCCTTGAGCTAAAGGCAAAAAAGATTGATATTCTTATGAGTCTATGGTATTCAAGGGCTATATCAACAAGGGGGTGAAGAAATTAGATGGACCAAGAGATAAAGGATTTTTTGGAAAGAAAATTACTGGGGTTAGTGACGAAAGAGGATGTGGAGAAATGGAGACAGGAGACGAAGTCAAACTTCCGTCAGTTAAGAGAGGAAAATAAAAATCAGATTCTGGAGTGGAGACAGGAACTCAAAGCGGAGATCGAACAGGCAAGGAAAGAAAGTAGAGTGGACATTGGCCCAATCCAGGAAGAGATGAAACAAGGGCTCCAGAAAGTTCGGGTAGAAAACCAATCTGCCCTTGATCAATCAAACCAGTTCTTGACGACAGCCCTTCAAAGCGTTAAAGAAGAGGTGAAGTCCGCCATCGGTCAGTCGAAACAGGAGATGAACTCAAGCCTTCGGTTGATGAATGAGGAGGGAATAAACAATATTGTTCATCTGGGGAAAGAAACGAGAACTGACTTTGATGAGTTAAGGAATACATTAAATGGGTTCAGAGAAGAAATTAAAAAGATGGGAGAGGAAGTGAGAGTATTAAATGAGAAGATCAAAGAAGGTTTTATCGAAGTGAAGGATGAGTTGGGTTCAATGATTAAATTCTCTTTTGCAGATTTGGAAAAGAAATTGAATGCCTTAGAGGCGAGAATCAAAGCCCTCGAAAAAATGGTTTTTCCATAATCCTATTCCAATCCACTCTTGATTTCATTCCATCTAAATTGAAAAGGCTCCTTGCTAATCAGTGGCTTTTTTGTCTTCTTATGAAAGATTTAAGGTTAACGAGAGAGGTGAGTTTTTTCTAAGGGTCCTTTGGGTAATTAAGCTCCGACATTTTGATTAACGTTTCAAGTTTGTACGTTTTAAGTTTGTTTCCGTCAACCTGTCAGCTGCTCCTTGGTTGCCATTTATGTCCGAAGCAGTAACATAGCATTCGGACTTCGTCAACTCCTCGTTGAGTCTCCGGAGGATTTCCTGCTGTTGCCGGATCGAGAAGTCAGCATATTTGGGGTCTTTTTTCCCATAAATCCTTTCAATAAAGGCAATGCAGTCTCTGGCAGTGCGGATCTGTGCAAGGATCATCTCACACTTTTTAAATCCCCAGCGGGCTTCTATCGAGTCTTTCGGATGAGGGGAAAGCCAGGAACAGTTCTGATAGACATCATAGAAGGTGACCGAGCGGTTCCTTGTGATATTGATGGAAATCGACTCCATCATCTCTTTGACCATTTTTTTGTCGAGATGGTTCGATTCAATGATACGGGAAAGATGATCCATCAGGAGGATGATCATCCCATCACGGCTGAGGGTATTGTGAATTTCCCATAGGTCCGAACCCTCTGTGCATCCCCCTTTGACACACTGTTGGTATCCTGCCATAACAATAGGAACTCTATCCTTAAGAAAGCGGGTGGTTGTTTCCACCACCTTCGACATCTTCTCCATGGGGTCATAATCTGTTGGATCGATCCTCTTGGCCACAGCCTCAACAAAGTCTGTATACCTTTTATAAAAAGCAGGGTTATATTGCTCTTCAGAATAGAAAGGGTGCTCTTTGCCAGAGAGATACTTCCATTCCCCATTTTCCAAAATTGGCCATCGGAACTTCACCAGACCTAAAGGATGTGTCAGTTCCGGTTTGGGAGAAAAAAATTCCCTCAAACTCAGTTTTCGAACCTTCACCGGAAGCATCGACTCCCAGGTCTGAAGAGGATGGGCCTGGCTTCCGTCGAGGCAGACGTGGCCAATGATGCCGACATGGGATCTATCCATAGAAAGGAGCGTTCCGGGTGTGATCGAATCGGGAGAAATGCGGATGGGATATGTGTCGCGCGGAAGGGTTCCTGTCCATGTCTCTGAAATGAGATAGAGAAGGGCGGCACGGAAACGTTTGTCCTGGTGCCACTCCGAATGGGTTGGAAGATGCTTCCAGTTCTTAGACCAGTGGCCGATCAGTTTGCCGTCCTTTGTCGTAGCGGCAGCGGGAAGATATGCGATCCGGGCATAAATCCATCTGATCGTATAGGGGACATCTGCACAATCCGTGGGGATTTTGTAACGAATGAAAAAATCTTCCGTAATATTTTCATCAACCCATTTTCCAAACTGATATTCTTCTTCAACCGTCCACCGGTGATCACCGACTTTCCAGACTTGATCAGAGGATTCATTGAGCATCTGGCTGAGGCATGGGGTGGAGATAAGGATAATCAGAAAGAAAGTGAAAAAGTGATAGAAGATCCGTCTGGAGCAAATGATGTGATAGTTTATCTTCATTGATGTCCGATATTTCAATGCATAACAGGTGCCAAAGACCCATTTTGCAGAGTCTGATGAATAAGCATTGGATTTTTAATAGTAATTTAACTTTTAGTGAGAGGTCTGTAATCGGAAATTTTAAATTGTTAAGAGTACCATTTTGTCAAAACTGACAAAATTTTTTGCTCCATAATCAACTTGTGTTAAATGAGATTTGTTCAAGAATTGTTGTGGTAAAGTTGAGTTATCTTCTTGTCATTCAGAAAAAGATATGTTTTAAGAAATATTGAATCTCAAAGGCAATAGGGAAAGGGTACCTTTGCCGTCTGAAGAGAGGTGGGTTGGTTACTTAAGAATATGAGATGAGTCAGAATCGCCTGAAGGGATTCGAGGAGGGACCAACATAATTTGTTTTCCGCGACGAAATGCCAGGACCCGCTTGGGGGATTGGGTATATAGCACCTGGGCTAAATCGTGTGGGAAGAAGAAAGATTTTGGCACGGTCATCGTTTTGGTTGCAAAACGGTGCAAAAAATCACTCAACGCGACAGTACAAAATCCCCCCATGGTAGGAGTCGTGAATCGCCCCGCCGGATGATTTTTGTCAGTTCCCTTAAGGAGGACATCATACATCTCACGAGCATGTTCTATCTTCAGATCCCATTCGAACACTTCCACCTCAACGCTGCTGTAAATCCAAGTAAACTGGAGATAGGATTCAAGATCAGGGGGACTGATCAGGATTAGATCTTTGCTTCTTATGTCCTCTTGATGAAAGATGCCGTAACTGCCCCCGGGGTCCCAAAACAGAACAGGTCGATCTGGACAGACCAACCTCAGAGCTGAATGGTGGCACCATGCTGGTCCATACACAATGATCACCTGTAGCAAAGGTTGGTTTGGATTGTCTGCAACGGATTTCAGGTCGACAGGAGTGTTCACCCAATGGGTTGGCCGATTAGGGGCTGGGGCGTGAACACAGCTTATGATTAGACAGGAAAATAAAAGCAAAATTGGGACGAGACGAGGCTTGATGTTTTTAGGTTTCTTGAATAAGGTTAGACGATCACCCATAAATAAAATGTTATGACGATTTTCAGTTTGATGGAAGCATTCAGGAAATAATATATTACAAAATCTAATTTCCAGGTTCCGCGAAAAGCTTAAGGTTACCCTCAAGAAGATTGCAAAAAAATAGAAGCGTTGGGTCAATGGCTAAAAAATTTGAACTTAAAAAATAAGAGGTTCAAATTCTATTTTTTCTCTCTTTCTATATACCCTCCAGCCAAGGTGATGACACAAACCGTCTTATAATTTGGGTGTTCACCGCAACCGACTCCAATAACTCGAAAATCTGAGTTAAAAATATTCTTTCGGTGTCCCCGGTGGGGAACCCCATCGTCTATAATGAGGCTCATCACAATATGTCTGGCCCTATCATGACCAAAGGATATATTTTCACCGATCACTTTCTGCCATGTTCCATAGCGGTTAACCCTATCCCAAGGTTGACTCTTGTCACTCCCCCGGTGCTGTGCCCCCCCGGATAACCTTAAGTCCTTCACGTGATCCTTTGCTCCCCAAGACATGCCCTTCGATAGGCTGAGCAGAGGAACTGGTTTGGTAGAGCGTAGAAATCGGGTGGCCTCCATCAATGCTCCCACTCCTTCTTTGGTGATGATAGGAGTTTCGTTAGGGAGGTTGATGAGTTTTTCATGATAGTATTTTTTGAATTGTTCAAGAAATGGAGCATAATCTTTTGGGGCGATTCTAGCGAGGTTTATTTCATGAGCCACTGCCTTTTCCGAAGGCGAGAGGTAGTTGGCCCCATCCATATCATTCGAATAAGCAAATCCTTTAAGAGGGATGAACAAAAGCCAACAAAGGATTATTGGAATTTCAAATTTGGATTTCACAGTCTATATTTACCTGACCGTTGCATAACTTTCGCAGGGAGGTAAGCTTCTAAGGCTTTGCAAAGCGGTCATTCATGAGATTTATGGGTAACAAAACGTTTTCACCTGGGGTGGGTTCTGAAAAGGGCTTGAAAACTCTGGAGCCATACGTTAAAAGGTTACGCTTCAAAGCCTTTTCCGCCTACCTCCCTGCTCTTTATGCTGCGTTTTAATGCAATGTTAAGGTTTACTCTATTGAGCAACCTATCGGAAAATTGAATAAGGTATCATCCTCCATACCCTTGTCTCGCTATCGGGAGAGAGAAGGAAAAATAGAAAGAATTAATTTAAAAGAGAGCCTGGACGAATTCCGTGGCGTTAAATTCCTTCAAGTCGTTGATTCCTTCGCCCACGCCAATATAACGGATGGGGATCTTTAACTCTTCTGTAATGCCTATGATGATTCCTCCCTTGGCTGTCCCATCCAATTTGGTCAGAGCGATACCTGTCACACCGACAGCTTCGTTGAAGAGTTTTGCTTGAGAAATCGCATTTTGGCCGGTGGTGGCGTCAAGGACAAGGAGACTCTCGTGGGGGGCACCCGGGCATTCTCGCCCGACAATCCGTTTCACCTTTTTCAGCTCTTCCATGAGATTGACTTTGGTGTGTAGTCTTCCGGCTGTATCAATGAAGACAAGATCGACATCTCTGGCGGTTGCAGCATGGATGGAGTCGAATGCCACTGCAGAGGGATCTGATCCTCTAGATTGTTTGATCAGATCAGCCCCGACTCGATTTGCCCAGATCTCAAGCTGTTCCACCGCAGCCGCCCGGAAGGTATCTGCGGCACCAATCAGGACCTTCTTTCCCACGGATGAATATTGATGAGCAATCTTTCCGATGGTGGTCGTCTTTCCCACCCCATTGACCCCCATCACCATAAAGACGAAAGGTTTTGTTTGAGAGAAGTCGATGGAGAGTGGTTTTTCACCTGATTTGAGAATCCGAAGGATCTCTTGTTTGATAAACTCCTTTACCTTCTCAGGCTCCAGGAGTTCCCCCCTTTTGAGTCCCTGGCGAACTCCCTCTATCAGTTGACCCGATGTCTTCACCCCCAAATCGGCTTCGAAAAGGAGACCTTCCAATTCATCCAAGAGATCTTGATCGATGGTCTTTTTCCCCAGAAAGAGTTGGTCGACCTTTTCTACAAAACCCTGATGGGTTTTTGAAAGGCCTTTTTTTAATTTTTCAAAAAATTTCCACATTCCATCCACTCCCATTACGTTTCGGTCTTTTAATATCTATCATCATTAAGAGATAAAATCAAATCCGGCACTCTCCCCTAAAATAAAAAAGGCGAGGGTTTTAATCTCGCCTTTTTTGAAAAAGATCTCGCAGGAAATTATTTTTTACTTACGTCCTCGAAATCTGCGTCCACCACATCTTCCTGTGCCTTTGGTCGAGGGCCTTCCTGAGAACCAGCTTCAGCACCCGCTCCGGCTCCTTTTTGAGAAGCCTTTGCGTACATGGCCTCTGCTAATTTATGGGAGGAACGGGTGAGTTCTTCTTGGGCAGATTTGATGGCGCTCAGGTCGTTCGTCTCCATCGCCTTTTTCGCTTTTGCGATTGCATCTTCGATATTCTGTTTATCTCCAGAATCGACCTTATCCCCATATTCCTTCAAGGATTTCTCGGTCGTATAGATAAGAGTATCAAGTTGGTTTCTCGCTTCAGCAAGCTCACGTCTCTTCTTGTCTTCTGATGCATGGGCCTCGGCATCTTTGACCATCTTTTTGATATCATCTTCGTTGAGACCGCTGGAGGCAGTGATTTTTATGGATTGCTCTTTACCCGTTCCAAGATCTTTCGCCGCGACATGGACGATTCCATTGGCATCAATATCAAAAGTTACCTCGATCTGAGGAATACCTCGGGGAGCGGGTGGAATTCCTACTAGTTCAAATTGACCGAGTGTTTTATTATCAGCGGCCATCTCCCTTTCACCCTGAAGCACATGGATCGTCACAGCAGGTTGACTATCCGATGCCGTGGAAAAAATCTGGCTCTTTTTTGATGGAATGGTGGTATTTCTTTCAATCAGTTTGGTAGTGACACCCCCCAGGGTTTCGATCCCGAGGGAGAGCGGGGTGACGTCGAGTAAAAGTACATCCTTCACCTCACCTTTCAAAACTCCTGCTTGGATAGCCGCACCAATCCCAACCGCTTCATCAGGGTTGACGCTCTTATTGGGCTCTTTCCCAAAGATTTGCTTCACTTTGTCCTGAACTTTGGGCATCCGGGTCATCCCGCCAACGAGGATCACCTCATCGATGTCCCTGGCTGAAAGTCCAGAATCGGCAAGGGCCTGACGGCATGGTCCTTCAACCATTTCAATAAGGTCCTCCGTTAGTTTTTCCAATTTGGCTCGAGTCAATTTCATGTTCAGATGCTTCGGTCCTGAGGCATCAGCAGTGATAAAGGGTAGATTGATGTCCGTCTCCATCATGTTGGAGAGTTCAATCTTTCCCTTTTCGGCAGCCTCTTTCAACCGTTGAAGGGCCATTCGATCTTTTCTCAGATCAATCCCCTGATCTTTCTTAAACTCGTCCGCTAAATAGTCGATGATACGTTGATCAAAGTCATCTCCACCCAGATGGGTATTCCCATTAGTCGATTTGACCTCGAAGACACCTTCGCCCAACTCGAGAATGGAGATATCAAAAGTTCCGCCTCCCAGGTCGAAGACAGCAATCTTTTCATCCTTTTTCTTGTCCAAACCATAAGCCAAAGAGGCGGCGGTCGGTTCATTGATGATTCGAATGACATTCAGACCTGCTATTCGTCCTGCATCCTTCGTGGCCTGACGCTGACTGTCGTTGAAATAAGCTGGGACGGTAATCACGGCATCGGTCACCTTCTCACCGAGATAGGCCTCTGCTGTCTCCTTCATCTTCTGAAGGACAAAGGCAGAGATTTCAGGAGGACTGTACTCCTTATCCCTCACCCTGACCCATGCATCCCCATTCTTATTTTCCACAATTTTATAGGGAAGGATCTTTTGGTCTTTCTGAACCTCGACGTCTGAAAATTTCCTTCCCATCAGTCGTTTGATTGAGAAGATCGTATTCTCAGAGTTGGTAATTGCTTGACGTTTAGCAATCTGTCCTACAACCCTTTCCCCTTTATCTGTAAAGGCGACCACAGATGGAGTGATTCGACTTCCTTCCGGGTTAGCGATGACAACGGGATCCCCTCCTTCCATGATAGCCACTACTGAAAATGTTGTTCCCAAATCAATTCCTATTGTCTTAGCCATTTTAATTTCCCCTCCTTAAAATTTATTCAAAATCATTCCGATGTCCGGACCTCTTTCTCTGGAGGTTTTGACACAGAAACGGTTGCTGGTCTTAAGAGACGATCATTCAAGAGGTAACCCTTCTGGAACTCCTCGACGACCTGATTCGGTTCATGTTTATCAGTTTCCACGACCAACATGGCTTCATGTATGGCCGGATCGAAAGGTTTTCCAACAGATTCAAAGGAAGAAAGTCCAAACTTGTTCAGGGCCTGAAGGAGTTGTTGAAGGGTTAATCGAACTCCTTCAATTAAAACCCCGGTGTCCACCACCTTTTGAGCATGATTGACCGCCCTCTCCAGATTATCGATAAAAGGGAGGATTGCCCTGATCAGATCTTCATTGGCAAATTTGGTCCAATCTTCTTTTTCTCTCGCCGCTCTCTTTTTATAGTTCTCAAAATCGGCTGCCGTTCTCAACAAACGCTCATAATTCTCCTTTGCCTCTTTCTCTTTTTCCTCCAGCCTCTTTTTCAATTCCTCAACCTCTTTTTCCTTATCCTCTTTTTTCTTCTTATTCTTTTGGTGTTTTGCTTCTGTCAATAGCTCTGATATTTTTTCTTCATCCCTTTCTATAGAGGAGTCCGGGGTCGTAGGGATCTCTTTCTTTTCTGTGCCTTCCATGATTTCGACTCCTCTTTTAATGAAAATGCCTCTCCAGGATCTCTGTGAGTAGTTTTGCGGAATAATCCACCAGGGGGATGATTTTGGAATAATTCATCCTCCGAGGGCCTATCACTCCTAAGGCTCCCCAGACCTGTCCTGCGCACCCATAGGTAGAAGTTACCAAACTACACGTTTCCATTTCTTGGACCTGACTCTCAGAACCAATTGCGATTTGAACCCCTTTGGGATCGATAAATTTATCTAACAGCTTTACCATGGTAGCCTTTTCCTCAAAGGTTCGAAAGAGATCGGTCATTTTCGAAATATTATTGAACTCAGGTTCATTTAAAATATTGGTCTTACCTTCGATGAAGACATCTGTGTCATCAATAGAAGAGAAGGCTTTTTCCCCAAGTTTGAGTGCCTGTTCAAGTAGACGGTCATAGGCATTCTTTGCCACCCTCATCTGTTCCAGAAGTTTCTCCCTCACCTGAGAAAGAGTGAGGCCCGTCAGAAAACTATTCAGATAATCTGAGAGATGGTCTAATTCGGATTGGGAAAAATTTTCCTCCGTTTCAATAATTCGATTATGAATTGACCCAGTGGTGCTCACCACAATAGCCAAAAAAAAGTGTCTTCTTAATTTCACAAACTCAATATGTTGAAGCACCACGGAGCTCATTCGGGGTGCCCAAACAATTCCAAGATAATGAGAAGAGGATGAGAGGATTCGAGAAGTCTCTCTGAATAAGTCCGGCCCCTCGATGAGATGACTCAAATATTTGGATCGAATTTCCTGTTGTTCGTGGTCGCTGAGTTCGTGAACATTGATAATAGAATCGATATAAAATCGAAGTCCCTTCTCCGTAGGGATCCTTCCGGCTGAAGTGTAGGGTTGAAAAAGTAATCCCAACTCTTCCAAATCTGACATAATATTTCGGATGGACGCGGGGCTAAGGTTGAGGTTCGATTTTTTCGAAATGGTCCTTGACCCCACTGGTTCTGCCCAACGAATATAATCTTCAATGACAATTTCTAAAACCCGCTTCATCCTTTCGGAAACGGAAAAAACCATTTGACCTTTCTCCAAATAAGTAAACCCTAATGATCTAAAACATTCCTATTTTCGTGATCTTAAGATAATAATGGTAGGGCGTTTTGTCAAGAAAATGGAAGATTTAGTTATTCCTCTTCTAATTTATTTTCCTCAATCTTATCAGATAGTTCTATCTGCTCCCAAAGGGTTGGCACATAAAAATATTGCTCAAATATGCGGTGGTAACCACTCCATCTGGATCCCTCCAGGACTTGTTTTTTAATAAATTGTTGAATTCCATTCATTTTTGCATCCATATCATCCAGATAATGGAGCATCACTGCTTCCAAGGTCATCGGTCTTTTAGGTGAACCCCAAATATATTGGCCATGGTGGCTGAGGAGGAGGTGCTTTAATAAGGTGGACAGGTCTTTTGGAAAATCAGGCACTTGGCGAATTTTATCCTCCACTCTTTCTATCCCTAGAGTAATATGGCCGAGGAGTCGGCCTTCATCTGAATAGTCAAAGGATCGGCGGTAAGAAAGCTCATCCACTTTACCCACGTCGTGAAGGATTGAGGCTGTAAGCAAAAGATCCAAATTCAACCCATTGTAATGGCTGGCGTTTTTTAATACAAGTTGAACCATAGAAAGGGTGTGCTCTAATAAGCCTCCTAAGTAGTTGTGATGGAGCCATTTAGAGGCGGGGGCGACTTTAAAAAGCTTAATAAAAGATTCATCCTCCCAGAAAAGTTTGATAAGTTGATGGAGGTGTGGGTTTCTAATCTGGTCACTGATTTCTGAAAGGGACCGGAACATCTCTTCAATATCTTTTTCTGCCATGGGAAAGAAGTCTGAAAAAAGGATTTCTTCTTCCTCCACTCTTTGGATATGGGTGATGTTCAATTGAAGATGTTCCTTAAAAGAGACCGACTTTCCTATCACATGGACAAAATCGTCCTTTTCAAAAGAATTGGCGAAGGTTTCGACAGAGGTCCAGATCCTGCCTTCCATTTCTCCGGAACGGTCTATGAGTTTCAATTTCAAATAGGCATTTCCAGTTTTGGTGATCCCAGAAGATTTCTCTTTGACCAGGAAGAGTGAATCTACATTATCGTTCTCTTTGATTTCATTGATAAAGGTTTTCATAAAAATTCTCTCAATGGTTGGCAAATCGTTTAGGATCATGAGTCGAACGAATGACAGCGAATAAAGCGAATGTCAATACCATCTTTCAGCATTATTCGTTCAATTCGTTATCATTAGAATCATTCGTTTGAATTTATGGTTTTCATTTAAAGTGTTCAAATCCCAAGCGAGAGGGAGAATAATCTTCACCGTCTTTTTTTATCATATGGAGCCCTTCTTCTTTAGCAAGGATTTCTCCAATCCGGGTAATTGGGATCTTGAGCGAGCGGGCAATGGAGGAGATCTTTTTTCTCATTGTCGATGGGGCAGTGAAAAGGAGTTCGTAATCCTCTCCTCCAGAAAGGGCGAAGCGAAAGGGATCTTTCGAAAAAGATCGGACCCACTTTCGGTAGGGTCTAGAGAGAGGAATCTGATCTTCCCAGATACGAGCTCCCACTTCACTCTCCTCTAAAAGATGGGAGGTATCGATCAACAAGCCATCGCTGACATCGATCATGGCGGTCGCCAAGTGAAATTTGGCGATGGCTTGCCCCAATTCGACTCTTGGAGAAGGAGAGAGATGTTTTTCGACCAATCCTTTTGATCCCTTTATTTTCGTTTTTTCTTGAAGAATTTTCAATCCCAAAGCCGCATCGCCAAGTCTTCCGGAGACGAAGAGATCGTCACCCACCTTTGCTCCTTTTCTGAAAAGGAGGTCCTTTTTCCCCCCCTCCCCTAAAAGGCAGATATTGATGATCATTTTTTGAGAGAGAGAGGTGTCCCCTCCAATCAATTCCACTCGGAATCGTTTCGCTTCTTGCTTTAAGCCACGGTAAAACGAAGAAATAAAGGAAATGGGAAAATTCTTGGGAAGGCCGATAGAGACGAGAAAGTATTTTGGAATTCCTCCCATGGAGGCAATATCACTCAGATTGACAGCGAGCGATTTTCTCCCCAATGGATAGGGATCCATCCAGGATAGATCGAAATGGATGCCCTCAATAAGAATATCAGTTGTAACGAGCAGGACCTTTGGACCCATCTCGATAACCGCCACATCATCTCCGATCCCCTGGATCAAGGCGGGATCAGAGGAATTCGTCCATTTTCGGATTCGATGGATGAGTCCGAACTCACCGATCCCCCGAAGATCCATCTTGTTCTTTTTCAACTTCGAACTCCGAATTCTAAACTCTTTTCTTCTTAGCGAGGGCGATCTTCAGGACTTCGTCCATATGCCTGACCGGAATAAAGTCAATCTTTTTTCGAATGTACGAGGGAAGATCGGCGAGGTCTTTCTTATTCAGATATGGAATGATCACCACTTTGATTTTGTTCCGGAGAGCAGCAAGAGCTTTTTCCTTCAAACCTCCGACAGGAAGGACTCTCCCCCTCAGCGTGATCTCACCCGTCATGGCTACATCTTTTTTCGCAGGGATACCTGTGAGGGCAGAAAAAATTGTAACCGCCATGGTAATGCCAGCAGAAGGTCCATCTTTTGGAATGGCCCCCGCAGGAACATGGATATGGATCTCTTTATTGTTGAGAACATTGGGATTGATTCGATAGGCTTTTCCTTTGGATCGTGCATAGGTGAGGGCGGCCTGTGCCGACTCTTTCATCACATCTCCAAGGTGACCGGTGAGGATGAGCGAGCCCTTCCCTGGGGTGGTAGAGGCTTCCACATGGAGAATTTCACCTCCTGTCTCCGTCCAGGCCAAGCCGGTGGCCACACCCACCTCGTTACGTTTCTGTTCTTCGTCTGGTAGGTAGGGAGGAGGTCCCAAAAATTGGTGAAGGTTCTTTGTGTTGATTTTGGTTTTCTCCTTCTTTCCCTGCCTACCGGCAGGCAGGCCTTCTGCTACTCGTCTTGCCACTTTTCTACAAATAGAAGCCAATTCCCTCTCGAGATTTCGAAGACCCGCTTCCTGAGTATATTGCGAGATCATCAGGAGGATGGCTTTGTCAGAAATCTCGAGCCTCTTTGGATCGATTCCATTTTCTTCCATCTGTCGGGGGAGGAGAAAGGTTCGTGCGATCTTCAGTTTCTCCAGATCGGTATATCCGGGAAGGTTAATCACCTCCATCCGATCTTTGAGGGCAGAGGGAATGGGATCGGTCAAATTCCCTGTGGTGATGAACATCACCTGAGAGAGGTCGAAGGGGACATTGAGGTAATGGTCACTAAAGGCATGGTTCTGTTCTGGATCCAGAACTTCTAAGAGAGCAGAGGCTGGATCCCCACGAAAATCAATGCCGATCTTATCCACCTCATCCATCATAAAAACGGGATTGTTGCTTCGGGCCTGTTTAATCGATTGGATGATTCGGCCTGGCAATGCGCCGACATAGGTACGACGGTGGCCCCGAATTTCAGCCTCATCTCTTATCCCACCTAAAGAAATTCTCACAAATTTTCTCCCCAAAGCCCTGGCGATCGATTTGCCCAAGGAAGTTTTTCCCACCCCGGGGGGACCGATGAAGCAGAGGATCGGGCCCTTCATCTTTTTTTTGAGTTTGTGAACGCTCAGGTATTCTAAAATTCGTTCTTTCACTTTTTCTAAATTGTAATGGTCCTCCTCCAGAACTTTTTTTGCTTGATGTAGATCAAGGCTATCCGTGGTCGATATGGACCAGGGCATATCGACTAACCAGTTGAGATAGGTCCGCACCATGGAGGCCTCTGCAGCATCCGGATGCATCTGATCTAACCGTTCCACCTCTCGTCGCGCCTCCTTCTCAACCTCTTTAGGCATTTTGGCCTTTTTGATCTTCTGCCGGAGGGATTTAATTTCTTCGGTCCGTTCATCCACCTCACCCAGCTCACTACGGATCGCCCTCATCTGTTCTCGAAGAAAGTATTCTCTCTGCGTTTTGGTGATCTCATCTTTGGCCTGGGACTGAATCTTAGCCTGCATGGTGAGGACTTGGACCTCTTTTCCAAGAAGCTCGTTCAGTGCCTTTAGTCTTTCTATCGGATCAAGAATTTCTAAAATCTCCTGGGCTTTTTCAACGGTGAGGTCCAAGTTAGAGGCCACCAAGTCCGCTAACCTCCCTGGATCATCAACGCTTTCGAGGATGAACATTAGATCCGGGGAGAGAAGTTTTCCATAGGAAACAATCCTCTCCAGTTGTTCTCTGACATTTCTCATCAGGGCTTCCGTCTCAAGGGTAATCTCGGTGACGAAGGGATCCTTAATATTTTCTACTTTCACGAGGAGATAGGGCGTCGTCTGGAGGGTTTCTTTGAGGGATGCCTTGGAAAGACCCTGAACAAGAATCTTGACCTTTCCATCAGGTAGTTTGAGCATCTTCATGACGACGGCAACCGTACCCACCCGATAGAGGTCCTTGGGAGAAGGGTCTTCTTCAGAGACTTTTTTTTGAGCGACCAGGAAGATCAGGCGGTCTTTGGAAAGGGCTTCCTCTAAAGATTTGATCGATTTTTCCCGACTGACAAAAAGGGGAAGGACCATATAGGGAAATACAACAAAATCTCTGACAGGGAGCAGAGGGAGCGTTTCCGGAAGGGAAAGCAGATCTTTTTCAAGTTCTTTTTTCATATCGTTTTAATATGGTTTCAATAAGATTTGAAGTAGAAACCCCCTGGACAAAGGGGATAATGACCACTTTTCCCCCCAACCTTTCCACCGCTTCCCTTCCCACTATCTCTTCTTTTGTCCAATCCCCTCCCTTGACAAGAACATTTGGATGGAGGGAAGTGATGAGTTTCAAAGGGTCTATTTCATTAAATATAGTTATATAATCCACACACCCGAGGCTGGAGAGGATCTCTGTCCTCTCTTCTTCAGGAAGAACAGGTCTTTTAGGTCCTTTTATCATTCGAACTGAAGAGTCACTGTTGACCCCTACGACCAGGATGTCACCCAGGGCTCTGGCTTTTTCAAGATAGCGGACATGACCGATGTGCAGAAGGTCAAAACAACCATTTGTAAAAACAATCCGTTTCCCCTTTGCCTTGAGGTCTTTGATGATTCTGGTAAGCTCTTTTCTTTCTTTTATTTTTTGTTTCATTTAGTGCTCTTTCTAATTAAGTATCAGATTTGAACTTTAGAGTCAACCCTTCGACCCTTTGGTCTGAAGGCTGAAGGTTGCCTTCGACCAGAACTCAGGCCGAGGAGCTCAGGTTTTTTATCTGAGCGGTGATGGGGATCCGAACCGGAATGATGGAATGGGCAAATCTGTTTCCTAAAGTGAGGTGGATAAGCAACGCTTGACAAACAGAAAAGAGTGGTTATTTTTTATTAAAGAAAAGGAATTTAAAGAAGGAGGGATGTGTGATGGTGTGGGAACTTACACCCTGGAGGCCTTTTGAATTTGATAGGATAAGGATGGAAATGGACAGGCCTTGGGATTCCTTTTTAGAAGGGAGACCAGTGAGGAGAGTCGAAGATGACAGGGAATGGCTTCCTTCGGTCGATGTGTCAGAGACGAAGAATGACCTCGGCATCAAGGCTGAACTGCCGGGTTTGGACCCCAAGGATATTGATATCTCCATGAACAATGGCTATCTCACGATTAAAGGTGAGACGAAGAATGAAAAAGAGGAAAAGGATGAAAATTACCATCTGATCGAAAGAAGTTATGGATCTTTTACCCGTTCGGTTCGACTTCCCAGAGAGGTCCAGAGTGACAAGATTACGGCGTCCTTTAAAAATGGGATTTTGAAAATCACACTTCCGAAATCCGAAGAAGCTAAGAAAAAGGAGATTAAAATAAAGGTCGAATAAAATAAAATCTTTGTCGTGGAAGAGAAAGGCGTCCTAAGGGGCGCCTTTTTTTTCGCTTTTAAACAAGGTTTTTTCTGAATTGATCGCACAAAGTCATCCGATATTCTTAATAGAGGGAGAATCTTCCATTTCAAACTTGACAAACCTATTGGATTCCTTTAGTTTTTAAAAAATGGGTAGCCGACTCATCCTGGCCTCCAAATCTCCCCGTCGTTATGAATTGCTAAAACAGCTGGGTCTTGATTTCGAGGTAATTCCAAGCAGAGTGATGGAGGATTTTGTTCAAAAAGAATCTCCTCAAGACCATGTCATTCGATTAGCTGAAGCCAAAGCAAGAGATGTGGCGGGTGGATATCCTGATTCGCTGGGTGATTGCTGCAGATACCATTGTTATTATTAATGGGTCCATTTTAGGGAAACCGAAAAATCGAGAAGAGGCGATGGAGATGCTACGTCGCCTAAGTGGTCAGGAACATTGGGTATTAACAGGATTTTCTGTCTACCATTTAGGAAAAGGGAAAGGCGATAAAGAAGCAGTCCAAACAGCCGTGAAGATGAAGACCCTGACTCCCGCAGAGATGGAATGGTATGTCCAGACAGGAGAACCCTTTGATAAGGCAGGAGGATATGCCATCCAGGGGATTGGATCTTTTATGATCGAATCGATCCGGGGGTCCTATACTAATGTTGTTGGCCTTCCTCTTTGTGAGTTGATTCAGATGCTGAAGCGATTGGGAGCCATTACGATTTCGGAACAGGGAATGGAGATTACAGATTAATTGGAAAATGTAGCGCCCTCATTTATTGAGGGCGACTGAACTTGAATTACGTCGGCAATAAATGCCGACGCTACATTAAATTACCGTTTTGGATTGGGGATTTTTTACGAATGGCAGGGATTAAAGAAAATTTATTACGGGTGATAGAAAGAATAGAGAAGGCGGCTCGAAAAGTAAGTAGAAATTCAAATGAAATTAAGTTGGTTGCCGTCTCCAAGACTGTTGAGGCTGCTCAAATCAAGGAGGCGATTGAGGCAGGAATCTCTATCCTGGGCGAAAATTATATTCAGGAGGCACAAAAAAAGATTGAAGAAATAGGAAGGCCTGCCTGCACGGGGTGTTACGGCGAAGGCAGGCCGGTGTCTTGGCACTTCATCGGACACCTTCAGTCAAATAAGGCAAAATATGCCGTTCGCCTCTTCGATATGATACACTCTATAGACAGTCTCCCCTTGGCTGGAGAATTGAATCGCAGAGCTGAGCAGGCAAATCAAATAATCAAAGTAATGATTGAAGTAAATCTCTCTAAGGAAGAAACAAAATTTGGGACGGACGAGAAAATGGTGATGAATCTTGCCAAGGGGATTCAAAATCTTAATCACCTCTCCTTAGAAGGACTGATGACCATGCCCCCTTATTTTGATATACCAGAAATGAGTCGGCCTTATTATATTGCGCTTCGGGAATTAAAGGAGAGGATGGTGAAAGAAGGAATTCCCATGAAAGAACTTTCCATGGGAATGTCCAATGACTTTGAGATTGCCATTGAAGAAGGGGCCACCTACGTTCGTGTGGGGACAGCCATCTTTGGACCGAGAAAATAAAAATTTAGGTTAAGGTTGAGGTTTAGGTTTAGGTTGAGAAATTCTTAACCTCATCCTTAACCTGAACCTTCACCATAGCGCATTAGAGTGCTGGAGATGATATGAGGGCGAAGATAATACTAATGATAACCTTTTTAATGGTGGTGAGTGGTTGTGCCAAGAAGGCTCCTCCTGTACCTTGGGAATCCATCGTTCCTAAAAGAATTGTTGACCTGAGGGCCACGCCGAGAGAAGATCGCCTCCTCTTAGAATGGAGCGTCCCTAAGGAAAATACAGATAAGTCGGCTCTTATTGATTTGGCAGGTTTTCAAATTTTGAGGTCTGAAGGGGTTCTCATCGGAGAAGAATGTAGGGGATGCGGAGAGAAAAAAACAGTCGTTCACGAGATGAAGTGGGATAGCAAAGAAGAGGGGGAAAAGGATAGCAAGGAAAAGGGGGAAAAGGTTAGCAAGGAAAAAGGTAAGGAGGATAGAAAGGAAGAGGAGAAGAAAAAAAGAGTGGCGATCTTATTCGAAGATCACGTAGCAAGAAGAGTTTATGTCTATCAAGTGGTTTCAACCAACCGGAGAGGGTACCCTAGCCCTCCTTCAAATCCGGTAACGGTCTATTGGGATTATCCACCTCAGATCCCAGGAATGGTGAAGGGAGAGAAAGGAGATAAGAAGGTAGAGCTTTACTGGGAGCCTGTTGAAGGGGCAACGGGCTATAATGTTTACCGAAGGTTAGAAGAAAAGGAATTTTTCACCAGACCATTAAACAGAGAGCCATTGACAACGACCCATTTTTTAGACCTGAATGTAGAGAATGAAAAGAAATATATCTATTCGGTCAGAGCAGTGAGGAGGGTGGTCAAGACGGATGTGGAGGGGAAGGGATCCTTGGGAGTCCTTGTCACTCCCACTGACCTCATTGCGCCTGTTGCTCCCGTAGGTCTGGTGGCTATCCCTCTTAAAGATGGGGTAGAGTTGAATTGGAGGAGGAATCGTGAATCGGACCTTTTAGGGTATAATGTTTATCGTAGAAACCCTGGGGAGAAAGAGTTTAAAAGAATGAACGAAAGTCCCCTGACCAAAGAGACCTATCTTGATACAGAGGTCGTTTTACAACAGGAATATGAGTATGTTGTGACAGCAGTGGATAACTCCACCCAAAAGAACGAGAGCGTCCAATCTGAAGAAGTGAGGGTGAAATATCTGTACTGAAGTTCAGAGTTCGGAGTTCGTAGTTCGAAGTAAAAAAACCAGAAGATTTAATTCTCCGAACTCCGAACTAAGTTACTCCGAACTGTTTAGGAGAACCGATGCATTTTTTTAAATATAAGAATCATCAACTTCAATGTGAGGGTATTCCTATACAGCAGATCGCTGAAAAAGTGGGAACCCCTTTCTATCTTTACAGCTATCACACCCTGGTAAGGCATTTTACCGTTTTCGATGATGCCTTCAAAGGAATTCCACATCTTGTCTGTTATTCAGCCAAAGCCAATTCCAATCTTGCCCTTCTTCGCCTCTTCGTCAATTTGGGTGGAGGAGTTGATATTGTCTCCGGAGGAGAGCTCTACCGGGCCCTCAAGGGTGGAGCAGACCCACAAAAGATTGTATTTTCAGGGGTTGGGAAAAGAGAGGACGAGATCGAATATGCCCTGAGAAGCAGGACATCCTTATGTTTAATGTGGAGTCTTCTCAGGAACTTCAGGTGATCAACGAGGTAGCAGGACGAGTAGGGAAAAAAGCGTCCATTGCCATCCGTGTCAACCCTGATATCGATCCAAAGACACACCCATATATCTCAACGGGGTTGAAACAGAATAAATTTGGTATCGATATCCTGCGAGCACCGATTGCCTATCGTCTGGCCAGTCAATTGCCCAATTTAGAAGTTGTTGGAATTGACTGCCATCTGGGTTCACAGATTATTGAGGCTGAACCTTTTATGGAGGGTTTGAGGAAGCTGAAAAATTTAGTCGAAGATTTGAGGAAGGAAGGGATGGAGATCCAATATTTGGATTTGGGGGGCGGCCTGGGTATCACTTATGAGGATGAAGAACCTCCCCATCCCATTGAATACGCCTCCAACATTCTCGAAGAGATTCGGGGGTTCGGCTGCACGCTCGTCTTGGAGCCAGGTCGCGTCATCGTAGGAAATGCAGGGGTTTTGGTCTCAAAGGTTCTCTACACCAAAGAGAATGAGGAGAAGCAGTTTGTGATTGTGGATGCAGGAATGAATGATCTGGTTCGGCCCAGTTATTATGGATCCTTCCATCAGATTCTTCCTGTGAAGGAAGAGACTCGAGAGGAGATCGTGGCCGATGTGGTGGGTCCCATCTGCGAGTCGAGCGACTTTTTAGCAAAGGGGACGGAGAATGCCGAATCTCCGTTCGGGTGAATTGATTGCCGTGATGAGTGCCGGTGCTTATGGATTCTCCATGTCCACCAACTATAACTCCAGGCTCAGGGTGGCAGAAGTTCTGGTTCGGGATGACCAGATGTATGTGATCCGCAAGAGAGAGGGCTATGAGGATCTCGCCCGGGGAGAGGAGATTCCTGAATTCCTGATGGAATCAACCCTAAAGGGTTGAGTTACAAGAACATAATAACCAGTAGCTCAAGGCTTTAGCCTTGACTCTTACTGGAGGCAAAATGAAGATTCCTTTCATGAAAATGAGTGGGAGTGGCAATGACTTCATTCTCATTGACCACCGGGAGCCCTTTCTCAAAGAAGATCGTTTGAGGGACTTCATCCGTAAGGCCTGTCGAAGGAGAATCTCCGTCGGTGCAGATGGTCTCATTTTGATCGAACGGACCCAGAAAGCCGATTTTAAGTGGCGCTACTTTAATGCGGATGGAGGCGAAGCAGAAATGTGTGGTAACGGTGGTCGTTGTGCTGCCCGCTTTGCTTATTTAAAAGGGATAGCCGGTCCCTCTTTGAAATTTGAAACGTCAGTCGGGATACTCTCTGCCGAAGTAAATGGGATGAAGGTTAAGCTTGAGTTACCCAAACCGTTTGGCCTTAAAATAGATGAGGTTATTTCGATTGAAGGGAAAGAATATACTTTTTCAAGTATCAACACAGGCGTTCCCCATGCCGTTCTTTTTGTAGAAGATCTTGAAGGGTTGGATATCGTTCGAATTGGTAGGGCGATCCGATATCATTCCCATTTTACACCGAGGGGAACCAATGCTAACTTTATCCAGTCGGGAAAGGACTCCCCATTATCCATCCGGACCTATGAACGGGGGGTGGAGGACGAGACCTTAGCCTGTGGCACAGGGACTGTCGCCTCCGCCTTGGTGGCTGCCTTTAAAGGGCTGGTAAAATCTCCAGTATCCCTTCAAACCCGGGGAGGTGAACTTTTAACAGTTTATTTTGAGATCGAAGGCAAGGAAGTAAAAGAAGTTTTTTTCGAGGGAGATGTCCACATCATCTATGAAGCTGAGATGTGGGAGGAGGCCTATCAATGAAAGAGGTCAGAGTTATTGTCGTTGGCGCAGCCGGTAAAATGGGAAGCCGCATCATTCATATCATTAATGAGACCCCTTCGATTGTCCTTGACCGTGCCATCGAGAGATCAGATCATCCGTCCATTGGGAAAGATATTGGAGAAATCATTGGATTGGGGAAGATGAATATTCCTTTGGAAGGGGATTTGAAGAAGGGGGAGGGGATGTCGTCATTAACTTTACTAATCCTAAAGCCTCCATCGGGAGTCTGGAATTCGCTCAAAAGATGGGGTTGGCCACTGTCATTGGGACGACCGGTTTGAGTCCAGAACAGATGGAGAGAATCAAGGAACTTTCGAAAGGCGTTCGGTGTGTTTTCTCACCCAATATGAGCGTTGGAGTGAATGTCATGTTCAAGATCGTCCAAGAGGTTACTCAGGTTTTGGGTCCGGAGTATGATATAGAAATATTTGAAGCCCATCACCGCCTGAAAAAAGATTCGCCCAGTGGCACAGCGGCGAAATTGGGAGAACTGATTGCCAAGGCCAGCGGTCGTGATTTTGATCAGGTAGGAGTTTATGGCAGGAAGGGGATGGTGGGCGAGAGGACAAAAGAAGAGATCGGGATGCAGGTGATCCGGGCAGGAGATATCGTCGGAGAACACACCGTGCTTTTTGGAGGGATTGGCGAACGATTGGAGATCATCCATCGCGCCCACAGTCGAGATAATTTTGCACGGGGTGCCGTTCGGGCAGCCCTCTGGGTGGTGAACCAGCCCAATGGCCTTTACGATATGCAGGATGTGTTGGGGTTGAAGCGGTAAATTGATAAGCAGACGGGTATTCCTCGAAAGTTTTACAAAGCGAACATCATGTTTATGGGTAACTTTCCTCGCTGCCAATAATGAATTTTGTAGATTATTTTGGGATTAAGCAGTGAGATATATATTTAAAGGTTTTCGCTGTAAAACTTTCTCGGCACACCCGTCAGCTTATAATTTATAGGAGGAAAAGGAAGGAGTAAAATGAAGATCGTTCGATATCAAGATGGAAACGAAAATAAATTGGGGAGTGATTGAGGGAAATGCCATTCGTGAAATGGATGGAGATCCTTTTGGCCACTTCCACCTGGCCTCCGGGATGAAAAAAATGGGAGAGATAAAACTCCTATCACCCTGCCTTCCCACGAAAATTGTTGCTTTGGGTTTGAACTACCGTGACCATGCTGAAGAAGTGAAAATGCCTATTCCCAAAGAACCTCTTCTATTCATGAAACCCTCCACCTCTGTCATCGGACCTGGGGAAGGCATCATTCATCCGAAGATGTCCAAGAGGGTTGACTACGAAGCGGAGTTGGCTGTGGTGATTGGGAAGGTGGCGAAGAAAGTTTCGGAGGAGAAAGCATCTGATTATATCCTTGGATATACCTGTCTGAATGATGTGACTGCCAGGGATTTACAACCCAAGGAGGGTCAGTGGACGACGTCGAAAGGCTTTGATACTTTTTGCCCAATCGGTCCCTGGATTATGACAGACATCGATCCTCACCACTTAGATGTAGCGAGTTTTCTTAATGGAGAGAGACGACAGCATTCTAATACGAAGAACCTCATCTTTGGTCCCCATCAACTGGTCAGTTTTATTTCTCGTGTGATGACGCTTCTTCCAGGAGATGTCATCGCCACAGGAACGCCTTCTGGAATCGGTCCGATGACCATTGGCGATAAGATAGAGGTGGTGATCGAAGGGATCGGCACCCTCAGCAATCAAGTCGTTGCCGAGGAATGATTAATTCATGCTGAAAAATCCATCATGAAATTGATTGCGCAGATTTTAAATCAGATTACACTGATTAAAAAGATTGTGAAATCGTAAAGTTATTAATCTGTGTAATCTCTTATTAAAAATCGGTGTAATCAGTTGACACAATTTTTTAGTGGCAACTAATTAGGAGATAAGAGATGAGCAGAAAAAAATCGATCGGACTTTATCACAGGGCATTGGAGATGATTCCAGGCGGGGTAAACAGCCCGGTCAGAGCCTATAAAGCCATTGGCGTTCCACCCATTTTTATTGAGCGCGCAAAAGGATCAAAAATTTATGATGTAGACGGCAATGAATATATTGATTACGTGGGATCTTGGGGGCCGATGATTTTGGGCCATGCCCACCCAAAGATTGTGTCAGCACTTAAAAAAGCCATCCCAAAAGGGACGAGTTACGGTGCCCCAACCCCCCTGGAAATAGAACTCGCCAGCAAAGTGAAGAAGGCCTTCCCGTCCATAGAATTGGCGAGGATGGTGAGTTCGGGTACCGAAGCGGTGATGAGTGCCATTCGAGTGGCAAGGGGTTATACAGGTAGAACGAAAATGATTAAATTCGAAGGATGTTATCATGGCCACGGTGATAGCCTCCTTGTCAAAGCAGGCTCCGGTGCGATGACCTTCGGTATACCGGATAGCCTCGGTATTCCGGAGGATTTAGCAAAACATACCTTGACTGCATCCTATAACAACCTGGACAGTGTCAAAGCCCTGATCACTCAATATCCCGAGCAGATTGCTTGCATCATTGTAGAACCCATTGCTGGGAATATGGGGGTGGTTCTTCCCGAAAGGGGATTTTTAGAAGGGTTGAGAAAGATCTGTGATGAAAAAGGGATCCTTCTTATTTTTGATGAAGTCATTTCTGGATTCCGGGCAGCCTACGGAGGTGCTCAGGAGCTTTACAAAATCAAAGCGGATATGACTTGCCTCGGAAAGATTATCGGAGGAGGTCTCCCTGTAGGGGCCTACGGGGGAAGGAAAGCGATTATGGAAAGGGTGTCTCCTCTCGGAGGGGTCTATCAGGCCGGGACACTTTCCGGGAACCCTCTGGCCATGACCGCTGGGATTGCAACACTAGAGCTCTTGAAAGGAAAAAAGGTTTATCAGGATTTGGAGAAAAAGACTCTTTATTTAACAGAGAAGATTTCCGAATGCGCTGAGGAGAGGGGAATTCCCTTCTCCATGAATCGAGCCACAGGAATGTTCACCCTCTTTTTTACAGAGGGTCCGGTCAGGGATTACCGGTCCGCCAAGACGAGCGATACTAAGCGATTTGCCCAGTTCTTTATTGAGATGATGAACGAAGGGATTTATCTTCCTCCCTCCCAATTTGAGGCTTGGTTCGTTTCTCTGGCACACACACAGAAGGATCTGGACAAAACGATCGAAGCGTGTGATACGGCTTTCACAAAGATTACTTAGAAAATAAAAGTCGTTGGCCTAAGGGTTAAGGTGAACCTGCGTGCGGGCAGGGGGGACAGGGGTGAGGAGAGTCTTTTAAGGTTATTGAAGGATGGAGTTGGCCCAGCATGGGGAACGATTGAGAAGATTTTCAGTGGTCTTGGTTATGAGATACGGTTTGTAAAAAGAAGAAAGGAGGTGAAACCGATTAACCCTTTTCAGCCGATGGCAAAACAAGGAGGTAAGTTTAATGAAGTTAATGACCGGTAAATTAATTATCATCATAGCTACGGGGCTTTTACTTTTTGGAAATGCAGAAGTGTGGGGAGAGAATTGGAAGTTCCTTCTTAAGAACAAAGCTGGAGATGAAGGTTATTATGATGCAGATAGCGTCACTCGGCCATCAAAAGGCATCGTGAGAGTTTTGACGAAAGTGGTCTTTTCCGAAAAAAATATTAATCGGGAGGGTGAGAAACTGGGGTCGTCTTATAAGGATATGAGTCATAGAGTAATTTTGCATGAAATGAATTGCATGGAGAAAAAGGGGGCTTTTCTTGAGGTAACTACATACTCAAAAAAGGGGATCGTTCTATCTTCCATAAAACCTAATGAGGTCACATGGGTAAAAATTCCTCCAGAATCAATTGGTGAAGCGCTATATAAAATATTGTGTAAATAAACAGAAAAAGGAGGTGAACCCGATCCGAGTCAGTTTCATGATTTCGCCAGGGAAAATCTCCAATGGGCCAAGGCGAATATAAAGGCCACATCTTGGTATTGAAAAATGAAAGTCGAAAAGAAGGGAGGAGGTGAAGTCTACTCTATTGAATCGTGAATTGGCATTGGTTAAGCATATGTATTACAAGAATGAAACGGTGAGGGCCACGCTCACCCGAAGATTGTGGACCCACTTTAAAAAGCCATCTCAAAGGGTACGAGTTATGGGGCCACTGCTCTCATGGAAGTAGACCTTGCCAGCAAAGTTAAGAAAGCTTTTCCTTCCATAAAATTGTTGAGGATGGTCTCTTCTGGTACCGAAGTCGTTGGTCCAAAGGTTAAGGTAAACCTGCCTGCCGCAGGCAGGGACTGCCGGTTTTGTTGATGAGTTATGTATTTGGTCTTTAAACCTTTGCACCTTACTTTTGCCTCTAAACCAAACTGGCCCTGAACCTCATATGGTACAGGGCTGGCATCCTAAGCTTGACCCATTCCCAATAGACAATTTTTTATGCTCTATCCTCGCATCGATTTCAATGTTTCTTTTTTATTATCCCAATTACATTTGGAATGGGATGAGCACCAGCCCTAATGACATTTTCATTAAAACCACTCTCGTAAATTCCTACTTTATCCAACACAAAACCGTTTCCAGAAAAATAAAGGCTGGCCTCTCCCCCTCCCTCCAAATACATGGCATTGAAAATGGAGATAGGGAGAGATAAAAGAATATGATTGAAATCATATCCGGAGTATGGAGCTTCTGAAAAGATAAATAGGACTTTCCCTTCCTTATCCACGCCCAAAACAGCTAAGCTCCACCTCTTGTTTTGCTTAGACCAAACATTCTCCTGATTGCAGCTGATCATACGAATATTCTGTATGAAAGTCTGGTATTTGGGCTTTAGCTTTTCAAGGTCCTGACACTTCAAATCAATGATCTGAATCTCTGGGACATCATCATTGACCCGGTTAAAGGCTAAAACGGCTTTATAAGTGGAGTTAAGCCTTGGATTATTTAGATGGGAAAAATTCTTCATATAGCCAACGTTGGTCAGTCCGTCCTTCTGATACATCCCAGCATTAATGGCAGAAATGAGATGGTACCTTTTACACCATTCCTTGGTTGTCAATCTGATCTTTTCAAGCTCTGAAGCGCAAAGGAGCTTAAAAGAGTAATAAGTCGGGTTAATTTTTAAAATAGTGATTTTTGAATCCTTGATGGGAGCTTCACCAGAGGGATCAAATTGTGCAAAAAACAACCCATCGTCCACCTTTTTCCAAGGGCCATTCTGGGATATTCCATCAGCAGAAATGGGCATCACCCAAAGGAATAGACTGGAGATTGAAAGAAATAAAGATACCCCTCTCATGGTTAAGCTTTCTTTTCTTTAGTCCCTCACCTTACTCTTAGCAGGAGGGTTGGAGCCATGTCCTATTCTATACAAAGGAATTGCTAAATCTTGGAACGATTAAACCATGGTTCATTTTTTTAAGGACCCTTCCCCCCCCTTATGACAGGAGGGCGGGAAAGGTTGCTAAAGGGCTCTCATGAATGCCACGAGGTCTTTTTTCTCCTGATCGGTTAGCTTGAGTTCAAGGATCAGGTTGAAAAACTCCACCGTATCCTCCAGTGTCAGGAGTCTTCCATCATGAAGGTAAGGTGGCGAGTCCTTGATGCCCCTCAGAGGGAAGGTCTTGATAGGACCATCTGCTGAGGCATATCGTCCATTGATCATTTTGGGCTTGTAAAAGCGCTCGACCTTAAGGTTATGCATGAGGTTGTCCGTATAGTAAGGAGACGGATGGCAGCTCCCGCAGTTTGCCTTACCAAAAAAGAGAACCTGCCCTCGCTTTTCAGTATCCGTTGCCTTCCTTGGATCGAGCTTCCCGTCAATGCCCAGTTTTGGGGCTGGCGGAAAATCGAGAAGGGCCATGAACTCTGCCATAAAATGGACCTGGCTTCCCCGTTCAAGGATGTTGACGCCTTTCTTGGTAGCGGTTACTGGATCCCCATCGAAATAGGCTGCCCTCTGTTCGAATTCAGTGAAATCCTCGACAGATTTCATGGCTCGCTGGGACCCGAAAAGGCGCTGGATATTCACCCCCCTTAGGGAAGGAGTGTCGAGACGATGGCGGAACTCCTGAGGCCGAATGTCACCCACAAGGTGAGTCGACGCATTGGTGTGCCCATTCGCGTGACAGTCGAAGCAGGTGACTCCCCGGCTCGGCCGCACAGAGCGGCGGTCTTCAGTTTGGTTGAACTGCTGTTGAGGGAAAGGACTCAGCAGCAGCCTCAGGCCTTCGATCTGTTTGGGGTTCAGGATTCCGTTGAAGAGCTCATAGTAGTTGTCGATAGTGAGCAACTTGCCCTTGGAAACATCCCCGAGATCGGTCCGTGTCGTTAGATAGATGGGCGCCGGAAATTCGGGCAACACGTGGTCTGGAAGATCAAAATCGAGGTCGAAGCGGACCAGGTCACGACCTTCCTGCCTTTTCGTTTCTTCGATATGGAACTTGGGGAAAAGCATTCCTCCTTCGGGATGGTTGGGGTGGGGCAAGGGGAAAAAACCTGCGGGGAAAAGATTTTTTGCCTGGATCTCTTCTGGGCTCATGCTTGCCAGCCTTTCCCAGGTCATCCCTCTTGGGAGTTTGACCCGGATCCCTTCCTGAACCGGTTTTCCACGGGGCATCATCACACCAGAAGTTGGGCGGTTGGCGAGGTCATAGCGTTCACTGAGAAGATCCATCTGCCGTTTCATCACTTCGGGCTTTGCAGCTTTCATCCGAGCCATGATCGTCTCAAAACTCTCTTTAATCACCACAGGCGAGTAACTTGATTCTCCTTTTAATGGAGCCTGAGCAAATGTCGATATTGTTAGAACAATCAACACCAGAAATACACCTGTTAATCCAATCCATTTTGCCTTTTTCAACATAGATCGATCCCTCCTTTTCCTTGAATTTATTTCATGCAGACTTACTTTGCCATTCAGAAGCCCTTGAAGACGTTTATGCTACGATCAGGCGAGGTCGAAGCGATCAAGGTTCATCACCTTGGTCCAGGCCGCCACGAAGTCCTGGACAAACTTCTTCTGCGCGTCCGCGCTTCCGTAGACCTCGGCCAGAGCCCGGAGCTGGGAGTTCGAACCGAAGATGAGATCGACACGCGTGCCGGTCCACTTGACTTCGCCAGTCTTGCGATCGCGCCCTTCAAACACGTCCTTGGTGTCCGATACCGCCTTCCACTCCGTGCCCATGTCGAGCAGGTTCACGAAGAAGTCGTTGGTTAGCGCCTCCGGCGTCTTGGTAAAGACGCCGTGCTGGGACCCTCCGAAGTTGGTCTTCAGGACGCGCATGCCGCCCACGAGCACCGTCATTTCGGGTGCGGTCAGGGTCAGCAATTGCGCCTTGTCAACCAGCAATTCCTCGGACGGTACGGCATAACGGGTCTTCTGGTAGTTGCGGAAGCCGTCCGCCTTCGGCTCGAGCACGGCGAAGGAGGCCGCATCGGTTTGCTCCTGCGAGGCGTCCATGCGTCCCGGCGTGAAGGGAACCGTCACCTTGTGACCGGCATTCTTCGCAGCCTGCTCGACGCCCGCGCAACCGGCCAGAACGATCAGGTCAGCCAGTGAGACCTTCTTGCCGTCGGACTGCGCGCTGTTGAACGCGCTCTGGATGCCCTCCAGGGTCTTGAGCACCTTCGCCAGTTGGGCAGGCTGGTTGACTTCCCAATCCTTCTGCGGCGCCAGACGAATACGGGCACCGTTCGCACCGCCGCGCTTGTCGGAGCCACGGAAGGTGGACGCCGACGCCCAGGCGGTCGAAACCAGCTCCGAGACAGACAAGCCAGAAGCCAGGATCTTGCCCTTGAGGGAGGCGATGTCCTGTGCATCAATCAGTTTGTGATTGACGGCAGGGATGGGGTCTTGCCAGATGAGCTCTTCTGCAGGAACCTCCGGGCCGAGATAGCGCGCGCGCGGGCCCATGTCGCGGTGCGTCAGCTTGAACCACGCCCGGGCGAATGCGTCTGCGAACTGATCCGGATTCTCCATGAAGCGCCTTGAAATCTTTTCGTAGGCGGGGTCGAACCGCAAGGAAAGGTCAGTGGTCAGCATGGTTGGCGCGTGACGCTTCGACGGGTCGTGGGCATCCGGCACCGTATCGGCGCCTGCGCCACCCTTCGGTTGCCACTGATGCGCACCGGCCGGGCTCTTCGTCAGTTCCCATTCGTAGCCGAACAGGTTCCAGAAGAAGTTGCTGCTCCACTTCGTTGGCGTGGTGGTCCAGGTGACTTCCAGGCCGCTGGTGATCGTGTCACCGCCTTTGCCGGTGCCAAAGCTGCTCTTCCAGCCCAGGCCCTGCTCCTCGATGCCGGCCGCTTCCGGCTCAGGCCCCACATGGGACGCAGGGCCGGCGCCGTGGGTCTTGCCGAAGGTATGGCCGCCGGCGATGAGCGCAACCGTCTCCTCGTCGTTCATCGCCATGCGAGCGAAAGTCTCGCGGATATCCTTGGCCGCCGCGATCGGATCCGGGTTGCCGTTCGGGCCTTCCGGGTTGACGTAGATCAGCCCCATCTGCACGGCAGCGAGCGGATTTTCGAGATCCCGGTCGCCGGAGTAGCGTTTGTCACCCAGCCACGTGTCCTCAGAGCCCCAATAGACGTCCTGATCCGGCTCCCAGACGTCCTCGCGACCGCCTCCGAAACCGAACGTTTTGAATCCCATCGTTTCCAGGGCGACGTTCCCCGTGAGGATTATCAGATCGGCCCATGAAATCTTCCGGCCATACTTCTGCTTGATCGGCCAGAGCAGGCGACGCGCCTTGTCCAGGCTGACGTTGTCCGGCCAACTGTTGAGCGGCGCGAAGCGCTGCTGGCCCCTGCCGCCGCCGCCGCGGCCGTCACCGGTGCGGTAGGTGCCGGCGCTGTGCCACGCCATGCGAATGAACAAAGGGCCGTAGTGGCCGAAGTCCGCCGGCCACCAGTCCTGCGAGTCGGTCATCAGCGCCGCGAGATCTTTCTTCACAGCCGCCAGGTCGAGGCTCTTGAACTCTTTCGCGTAGTTGAAGTCCTCGCCCATCGGGTTGGACTTGGAGGAATGCTGGTGCAGGATCTCGAGCTTCAACTGGTTCGGCCACCAGTCGCGGTTCGACGTGCCTCTACCGATTGCTTGTTTGTTTGTTCCGCCCGTTACCGGGCACTTGCTGTCGTCAGTCATAATGTTTCCTCCTTTCGTTGTCTGATTTTATCCACTGTGGTGCTACCAATAATATAGTGCTTCCTTGCCCATCTAGCTAACTTCTTGTCTTCTGCCATGTTTTTTTCTCCTTTCTTTTTTACCCACAGGCTTAACAGCGCGAGATGGGGTTGGAAATTTTAACTTACTTCTGCTTTTCACATAATCGGAATGATTCCGAATTATCCGCTAAAAAAATTTATTTTTCTCTTTGCAAACACTCCTTGCAGTATCCGTAGTATTCGAAGCGCATTTCATAAGGCCTAAAGCCCATCTGGCTCTCCACCTTTTTCGATGAGATGGGTAAAGCCTTTGGAAAATCGAGAATGCTTCCGCATCCCATGCAGACGAGATTAAGGTGATGGGAAATATTTCCCTCGTAACGGTTTTCCATTTTATCGAATTCCAACATTTTAATAATGCCATGCTTCGAAAGTTCATTGAGAGTGTAATAGACGGTCGATAAACTGAGGCCCTTTACCTTCTTCTTTGCCTTCTGATAGATCAGACTTGCGCCCGGATGAAGGGAGGTGTTTTCCATCAATGCTTCAATGATGGCAAGTCTTTGAGAGGTAAGTTTTAACCCAGCCTCTTTCAGCCTTCTGAGAATTGCTGCCTTGCGATCTTTCATAATTTGGAATGATTCCGATTTAGAAATTAATATATCCTGCTGTTTGTTGGTTGTCAAGTTTTTTTGTCTTGAGTGTCGGGGAAGAAATTCGGTGAGCTGGACCTCCACCGCTGATTTTCATCCCTTAAGAAAGGGTCTCCTTTTTATCTTGAAATCCTACTGGACCAAGCCCTTCTTCATTTCTTTTGATTCAAACCATGAATGAAGGGGTTTAGAAAAGAATGAAATCGGGAAAAATTCGAGGATTGCTTGACAACTTTGGATAGAAGTAATAAAAATATTGTATGGGAAATTTGCTTGGGTATTTAATCTCTTTATGTCTAAGCATTTTTATTTACTGGTTTATTCTTCCGAGAAAATGGCGAAGCCTTTTCTTATTTTTAATAAGCCTCCTTTTTATTTCCCTCTTCAATTTAAAATATGTACTTTATTTTTTGTTTCACATTATTTTGGTGTATTTAGCAAGTCTCTATATTGACAAGGGGGAGAAGAAAAGAAAGCTCATCCTCACTTTGGCCCTCCTATGGCTGATTGGTAGTCTCTGCTTTTTTAAATACACCGATTTGCTCTTCAGCACCATCGTTGAATCTGGGTTCAAATTTTCATGGATGTCGAAGATCACTTTTTCAAGTCTTCTTCTGCCTTTAGGAATGTCTTACATCATCTTCAGGTTAATCCACTTTGTCGTGGAGGTCTATAAGAAAAAAAGCCCAAAATGTTCCTTTATCGATTTCGCCCTTTACGTCTTATTCTTCCCAACTTTTTTGGCAGGTCCCGTCGAAAGATTCCAACGATTTCATACTCAGACCATGGAGATGAAGACCCCGGATCTTTCTACCATCAATCAGGGATTATTTCGTATTCTTTTGGGTGTTGCAAAAAAGTTTGTCGTTGCTGATTACCTGGCACGATGGATCATCCCCGCACTCCATGCCCCGGAAAGCCATCCTCGATTTCTGGTCCTTCTTTTCATCTATGGCGCAGCCATCCAAATCTATCTTGACTTTTCCGGCTATACGGATATGGCCTTAGGGGTGGCCAGACTTTTCGGTTATAAGATTATGGAGAATTTCAACCGCCCCTTTTTCCAGAGGAACATTGCCATGTTCTGGAGAAATTGGCATATTTCTGTCTATAGCTGGATACGGGATTACTTCTTCTTCCCCTTGTTTGGCTATCGGGCCTCGAATCTAAAGATATATTTCGGGATCTTCTTGACCATGATTGTCTTTATGGTGTGGCATAAAGGGAACCTCAATTTTCTCCTATTAGGGATTTATCACGGATTGGGTTTGGTCGTATGGCAACTCTTTCAAGAGATGAAGAGAAAATATCCTCCTATCCGGAAATGGTCGTCCCGATCTTATTTGAATCCCGTTGGCATCTTTTTTACCTTTAGTTTTGTCAGCTTTGGTTTCCTCTTCTTCCATTTGGATTTACATCAGCTCTATGCTGTGTTGGATAGGATTTTTTAACAGAAAAAGGGTTCCATAAGAAACAAGTCGAAGGAGGGTGAAGAGTGAAAGAGAAAATTAAAAATTTTATTGTTGAAAATTTTCTATTTGGGGAAAGGGGGCTGGAAGATGATGAGCCTCTATTCGAATCGGGGATCATTGATTCTTTGGGCCTCATCAAACTGTTAGCTTTCATTGACGAGACCTTTAATATTTCCATGAATATGAGTGAAATCAACATCGAGGACTTTAATACCCTGAATGATATCCTGAAGACCATCAAAAACAAGATGGACCAATAGTTTTAGGGGAGAGGGGGTGGAGATGGACTTCGCCTGGAGTAAAAATCAGAAGGACCTAAAGGAAGCGGCGGTGAAGTTTGCTGAGAGTAAGCTGAACGACAAATTCATAGAGAAAGAAGAAAGAGGGGAGTTCTCCTATCAAGGCTGGAAGGCCTGTGCTGACTTTGGACTCCAAGGGATGCTCATTCCCAAAGCCTACGGGGGGATGGAATTGAATCCTCTTGATATGGTCGCCGTGTTGGAAGGGATTGGTTATGGTTGCCGAGATAGCGGCCTCCTCTTTTCCATCAATGCCCATATCTGGGCTTGTGAGTTGCCCATTTATCACTTCGGGACGGAAGTGCAGAAGCAGAAATATCTTCCCAGGTTATGTCAGGGGGAGTCTATCGGCGCCAATGCCATGACTGAACCCGATTCGGGATCGGATGTCTATGGGCTCAGGACAACTGCTACGGAGGAGAAGGATGGGTTTGTGCTAAATGGAAGCAAAATGTTCATCACGAACGCTCCTGTGGCTGACCTCTTCATCGTCTATGCAAGGAGTGGTGTATCGAAAGGTTTCTCGGGGATTTCCTGCTTTTTAATAGAAAAGGGAACAGAAGGTTTGATGGTGGGAAATGAATTTAAAAAGATGGGGTTAAGGACAAGCCCCATGTCTGATGTCGCCTTTCAACAGTGCAGAGTCCCCAAGGACAATGTGATTGGAAAGATTGGATCAGGAGCCATCATTTTTAGTGACAGCATGGAATGGGAAAGGACCTTTATCCTATCTTATTGTATCGGAGTCATGGAACGTCAATGGGAGGCTTGTCTAAAATATACTAAGTTGAGGAAAACGGGAGAGAAACCCATAGGAAAACAACAGGCTGTCGCCAATAAGATTGTGGAGATGAAGGTACGTCTTGAAACGAGCCGTTTAATTTTATACAAAACTGCGTGGTTAAAAGACATAAAGAAATCCGCGGTCACGGAATCGGCGATCGCCAAGCTTTATGTCAGCGAAGCCTATGTCCAGAATATGCGTGACGCCATACAGATTTTCGGCGGATATGGATATATGGTGGAATATGGATTGGAACGGGACCTGAGGGATGCCCTAGCCAGTACCATCTACTCCGGCACCTCAGAAATACAGAAAAATATTGTTGGAGCTTTCAGCGGATTATAATATGTCCTCCCCATTATCCAATCTCTTAAAGAGAAGCGCGGAGCTTTATCCTGAAAAGATTGCCATAAGATGTAAAGACGAGGAGGTCTCCTACGAGCGGTTCAATCTCTTGAGTGATCGTCTTTGCACCACCCTTGTTCACCAGGGTGTAAAAGTGGGAGACCGTGTAGGTATCTACCTCGATAAATCGGTGGAGGCGCTTCTTGCCATCTTTGGGATTTTGAAATCGGGGGCTTGTTATGTCCCTCTCGATCCGTTGGCACCGGTTGAAAGGCAGTTGTTTGTGATCGAGGATTGTTCTCTTGAATATTTAATTACTTCTTCGAAAAAGCTTCCCCAGATTCGGCAGATTCTCAAGAGTCCGAACCCTTTGAGATACCTTTTTGTCATGGACATAAAGCGAGAAGGCGATGAGGGGAGGATGGAGGGAGTACCCCTCTTATTCAAGGATGAGATATTGGAATCAACGCCTACCATTTCTAAAGAACCTCTTGAGGAGATTACCGATGAGCATCTTGCTTATATCCTCTATACATCCGGATCCACAGGTCGCCCCAAAGGGGTAATGATTTCACATCAGGCTTCTCTGGCTTTTATAGATTGGGCGGATCGATGCTTTAAGGTTCGACCTGAGGATAGAATTTCCTCCCTTGCCCCCTTCCATTTTGACCTTTCCATTTTCGATATCTTTGCAACAATAAAGGCAGCAGCCACGATTTGGGTAGTTCCCCAAGGTCTATCGTCCTTTCCAAAATCCTTAGCCAATTTCATTGAAAAGGAGAGGATCAGTATCTGGTATTCTGTCCCTTCTGTTCTGATCCAGCTCGTTTTATCAGGTCATCTCAAAGAGAGAGATTTATCCCACCTGAGGACGATCCTCTTTGCAGGAGAAGTGTTTCCCACACAATACTTGCGGATGTTGATGGAGATGGTTCCCCATGCCCATTACTATAATTTATATGGTCCAACGGAGACGAATGTCTGTACGTATTATCACGTGAAATCCCTTCCCATCTCAGAGGAACCCATTCCGATTGGAAAGCCATGTGACGGACAAAAGATCTATATTGTTGATGAAGAGGGAAGTCTTTTAAAAGAAGGGGAAGTTGGCCAATTATACGTCAGCGGACCGACGCTAATGACCGGCTACTGGAATGACTCCGACAAAACAGAGAGGGTGATGTTTAAGAACACCTTTTCTCAGGAAGGGGATCAAAAAATTTATAAAACCGGCGATTTGGTAAGTCTGAATCAGGACGGAGAACTTAACTTCCACGGCCGTCAAGATCATATGATCAAAAGCAGAGGATACCGGATTGAACTCGGAGAGATTGAATCGGTCTTGTACACCCACCCAGCCATCCTGGAAGCGGCGGTCGTCGGAATCCCTGATGAGAAGATCGGTAAGATCATTAAGGCCTTTATTGTTTTAAAAGAAGGACAATCAATGTCAGAGCAGGAAGTGAAGCTTTTTTGTTCTCAGAAACTTCCCCCCTACATGATTCCGGAGTCGGTCGCTTTTAAAAAATCCCTTCCCAAAACATCCACAAATAAAACGGATCGAGAAATTTTAATTAAGGAGGGTCTATGAAAAAGATTAGGAAGGAACTCCTCTTCACCGTTCTCCTCACCCTTCTCATCCTCGTCATCTTATACCTCATCTATTTTTTAGGGTGGGAGCCATTAAAATTTGTCTATGAGGAATTTTAGAGAGGGAAGGATGACATTTAATCTAAAAATTGTCGCCAAGGGAATTTTCATCGCCTTCTGTATTTTTATCGCCATCCTTCTTTCAGTAGAGCTTACGGACAGGACCCTTTTCAGGCCGAAGAGTATTTTTGGAAGGACGGTCAAGGATTTTGAGAGGCAGAAAGGCGAGATTCAAGTTTTATTACTGGGACAATCGGATATGAAGCGAGGAGTCATCCCAGAAATCATGCCATTTAAGACTTACAATTTTGCTGAGTTGGGAGAAAGCTTTATTGAAACCTATTTTAAGTTCAAATATTATATTGATGAACTTCCCAGTTTGAAGGTTGTTGTTTTGCCTCTTCCCTTAGCCAGTTTTTCCTCCTTTCGGACAAACAGGATCGGAACCAATTATTATTCGTATGGATACATCTCCTATCGGGACCTGTGGGAATTATATCAAATGAAAGGTTCCCTTGTGATCAGACAAAAATTGGCGAGCCTTTCTCCAATGCTGGATCCCGGGCAGCTGAGGACATTTAGGAAGAACGTCAAGAGGCTGATCAAGAAGCAACCGATCGAAAAGGCCGTGATCCAGGAGGGTTATCATCTACTGACGATAAAGGGTAGAGTGAATGAGAAGATGGCAATAAGTAGTTTCAAACGGCATTTTCAAGGACATAATATTTTTGACAAAGATTTACTTCACTATTTCGAAAGGATTTTAATCTTATGCCATCAACGGGGGATAAAAGTAGTAACCCTGATGATCCCCATGACCGATTATTACTTAAAGCATGCAGAAAAGTACATCACCAAAGCTGCTCTTTACGAAAAAGTATTTATGAATCCAAAATTTAGCCCTTACATCTATAAACATTTGGATTACCTGGACCTCTATGCAAAGGATCATGCTCTTTTTGTTGATGGGGACCATCTGAATCATGAAGGGGCCACTGTCTTTTCAGAACGGATCGCCTCGGAATTATCAAAGGTCATGGAGCAAATTCAAAAGACCTCGTGATTTTTAAAGTGATCCAAAGAGAAGACACAGAATTGTAATTGGTTCGAGGGGTCGAGAAATGTTAATCAAGGGGGGCCTATGAAGAAGATTAGGAAGGAACTCCTCTTTACCACTCTCCTCGCTCTTCTTATTCACCTTATCCTATATCTCATCTATTTTTTAGGGTTGACGCCATTAAAATTCGTCTATGAAGAATTTTAGGGGGTGAGGATGAAATTTGATCTGAAAATTGTCATCAAAGGGGTTCTCATTGCCCTTTGTATTGTTGTGGCTATCCTTTTGGCGGCGAGATGGATTGACCGGATTTTTTTCAGGCCGGAAAGTGTTTTTGCGAGGACGGTGAGGGGATTCGAGGAGCAGAAGGATCAGATTCAAATTTTATTTATGGGACAATCGGATATGAAATATGCGGTCATCCCCGAAATTATACCTTATAAATCCTATAATTTTGCAGACCTCGGGGAGAACTACATGGGGACGTATTTAAAATTAAAGTATCATATCGATCAAATGCCTCGTTTAAAGATTCTTGTTTTAGGTTTTTCCTTACCCAATTTTTCATCCACCCGTATGAATTGGATAGAAAGACGAAACTTTTCCTTGTCTAATTACTTCTCCTATGGGTACATCACCCATCAAGATTTTAAAGAATTATACAAGATGAAGGGTTTTACTGTGGTCAGTCAAAAAATATCAAGTTTTTCTCCGTTGCTGGATAGAGTCCAGCTTAAATTTTTCCAGAAAAACATAAAAAAGTTGATCCGGAATCAACCGATTCAAAAAACGGTAATGGAAAATGGATATATTAGAGTCCTTGGAAGTGGAGTAACGGAAGGGCTTGCAGGGAAGAGGGTTCACGGCCATTTTGATGAGGATCATAAAAATGATTTTGATAAGGATTTATTATCCTATTTTGAAAGGATTTTAATCTTATGTCACCAACGGGGGATAAAAGTAGTAACCCTGATGATCCCCACGACCGATTATTACCTAAAGCATGCAGAAAAATATATTACCAAAGATGCCCTTTATGAAAAAGTATTAACGAATCCAAAATTCAGCCCCTATCTCTACAAACATCTGGATTACCTGAACCTCTATGCAAAGGATCACGAACTTTTTATTGATGCGGATCATCTGAACTACAAAGGGGCGACTGTCTTTTCAGAACGGATCGCCTCGGAATTATCGAAGGTCATGGAGCAGATTCAAAAGACCTCTGCATTGACCGCCCCACTGTAATTTAGCAGAATTCCAGGAAAACCAACCATTACGGATATTAAGGAATGATTAGAAAGAAAAAATATTCCCTTGCTCTTGCGGATGGGAATGAAAAAATTTTAGATTTTGTATAGTTTGAGGTGAGAGGTCCTGAGTAGATCGAGGCCTTTTGCCCGAAGATGAGAAAGGAGTTCCTACCCATTGATTAATATTTACATTGCACGGCATGGGGAAACAACCTGGAATGTGGAGGGGAGGATACAGGGTCGAAGCGATCCCGGGCTCAGCCCGAAGGGTCAACAACAGAGCGTTGCCCTTCTTGAGCAGCTCAAAAACCGGTCCCTCACAACCATTTATACCAGTAGCCTTCAGAGATCGATTCTCACGGCCCAACCTGTTGCCAATCACTTTGGTTTACCCATTCGTAAATCATCTGAACTCGATGAGATTGCTTTTGGGATTTTAGAGGGAAGAAACCTCTACCAATTTGATGAGGTGACCCGGAAGGAATGGGAGCGGTTCAAGGATGACCGTTTCAACTACCGTATCCCGGGGGCAGAAAATTATACCGATGTCGCAAATCGGGTTCGGCCGTTTGTGGAGAGAATCTTGGAAGATCATCAAGGCCAGGAGGTTCTGGTCATCGGGCACCGGGTCGTCAACCGCCTGCTGATCGGTATGTTTTTGGAGTTCCCTCTGGAACGGGTCTTGAAGATTGAACAGACCCACGATTGTCTCTATCTGATCCAGAGAAATGATGAAACGAAGGTTTTTCACTACATGAATGGGAAAATGGGAGAGGGAGTGGTTGCCGTCGGCGAGGAAGTGATTTTGTAAATGATTATGGAAAACCCAAAAGACTGATTGGAAAATCCGTTGTGTGGTTTATGACTGTGATGGGGTTCTCTTCGATTCACTCGAAGCCAACACAAAATTATATAATGATCTCTGTGCCTTGGTGGGGAGAGGTCCTTTGAGAGAAGAAGAGATGCAATATGTTCACACGCATACCGTCTTTGAAGCGCTCCATTTCATTTTTGGGAAAGAAAATGATTTGGAAAAGAAGGCGTTAGAAATTTTAAAACAAAAACAGGTCGATTTAAAAAATTACGTAATGTATTTGAGGATGGAACCCCATTTGCTTCAGACCTTGGAGAGTCTAAAAGAGAAAGGTATCCTCCGGGCCATTAATACCAACCGGACGACTTCGATGAAATATATCATGGAGAGATTCAATCTCTGGCCTTATTTTGAAATGGTGGTGACGGCTCTTGATGTTAAAAATCCTAAACCTCATCCGGAATCGATTGAAAAGATTATACAGGAACTTAATCTGAATAAAGAGGAGGCCGTTTTTGTGGGAGATTCTGACGTAGATCAACAAACGGCCAAATCATCGGGCATCAAATTTATCGCCTATAAGAATAGAAATATTCAAAACGACGCCTATATCGAAGACCATCTCGACGTTCTCAAGCTTCTTCCTTAAATCACAGAAGGTGAAATGGAGGCCAGTGGAGTAAGCAGATCACTTCATAAGTGGGAGAGAAGATCGTTTTGGACAAGAAATTGCCGAGGCCGGTGAGTGGGCTTGATTCGTCCTTCAAAGCCTGGCACTTAGTTGTTAGACAAGTGGGAAGGATGTTTCAGTAGAGAGGGAGTCATGAAGACCATAAGGGGATATGGATTTATTTTAAAGATGACTTTATTTCTTTTAACGGTAGGTTTTTCAGGCTCGTCGTTTGGTAGTAGTGTAGATGAAGACCTATTTAAACAGGCGAAACAATTTTTCAGTCCCTTGCCACAGGTGATGGTATCTGAAAAAAATTCGATCACCTCTGAAAAGGTGAAACTGGGGAAAACACTCTTTTACGAATCACGTATTTCTGTTGATGGAACAGTGAGTTGTATCAAATGCCATCCCATCAGTTTATACGGAGCGGATGGGTTAAAAAAATCCATAGGAAATAATTGTAAGGTGAATCCAAGAAATGCACCCACCCTATTCAATGCAGCAGATCAGATTTCAGCGCATTGGATAGGAAATCGAACAGATGTTGAGGACCAAGCTAAACAATCGGTGATAGGACCACCTTCTTTTGGACTGCCTTCTTATGAGGCATTAGAAAAGAAACTAAAAGAGATCAAAGGGTATAACGATCTATTTAAAAAGGCATTTCCAAAAGATGACCATCCTATAACTGTGGACAATTTCGCGAAAGCAGTTGGAACTTTTGAAAGGACACTCGTGACCCCATCTCCTTTTGATGCTTTTTTGAAAGGGGGGAAAGGGGCTTTGAAAGAAAAGGAGAAAAGAGGTTTAAAAACATTCATTCAAGTAGGATGTACAGCTTGCCACTTGGGCCAGTACCTGGGCGGGCAGATGTATCAAAAGTTTGGAATCGTTGAACCCTACTGGAACTATACAAAAAGTGAAATAATAGATGAAGGAAGATGTGTCGTTACAAAGAATGAATCGGATAAATATTTATTTAAAGTCCCGGTCCTTAGAAATGTCGCAAAAACAGCTCCGTATTTTCATGACGGATCAATAGATAAAATGGAAGATGCTGTTTGGATCATGGGTAAAGTTCAATTGGGAAGGGATCTCACCAAGCCACAGATTGAGGATATGATTGCATTCTTAATATCCTTAACGGGTAAGATTTCTGAAGAGGCGTTGAAAGTCCCTTTGCTTCCCTCTAATTAGCAATATAATTATTGTTGGACACAGTATTACGAAAGATAGAATAAAAGAGGAGGAGTGAAATGAACAGAGTAATGCACATCGGTTTTTTCTGTATCCTATGCTTTATGGTTTTAGGAGCGTTTTCCATAACTGGGGCACAATCTGAATTTAAGGACACGCCGTATTTTACCGGGATGCCGAGCTATAAGATTACTGATGCATCAGATCAAGAGTTCGCTGATTACCGTTTTTATAACGGCAAGAATTGCACTACGGTAGAGGGGAAAAAATATTACAGGGCGTATACCTTGAAAGAAGGCGCAAAGCAGTCCAGCGAACTTCAGATTTCACGTAACTATTCGAATTCCGTCAAGAGTATGGGGGGCACTATCGTGTTCGACGGGCAGTGTTCGGGCGCTGACTGCGCGGAAAACTGCGGTGGTCGCATGATGGTTGGGAAGGTCACGAAGGGAGGCAATGAGCTCTGGATTGAGGTGGCGCCTTTCAATGATGGGAATGATTACTATCTTACCGTGGTCGCAAAGGAGGCCATGAAACAAGATGTCACAGCGAGCTCCATGTTGGATGCCCTCAACCGTGAGGGGCATATTGCCCTTTACATAAACTTTGATACTGGCAAGTCGACCATTAAACCTGAGTCCAGGTCAATCATCAACCAGATTGTGGAGATGCTGAAGGCAAATCCCGGTCTGAAGATAAGCGTGGAGGGCCACACAGACAACGTGGGTAACCCGAAGTCGAACAAGACACTCTCTGATGAACGGGCAAAAGCGGTGGTTGCAGCGATTGTCGCGCAAGGGATTGACACAAAACGCCTGAGTACAGCAGGACATGGTCAGGACAAGCCCATTGCCGATAACAAGACCGAAGAAGGCCGGGCCAAAAACCGCAGGGTCGAGTTGGTAAAGAAATAGTCAGATTTATAAAGCATCGCTTTTATTTTTGCCATTTACGGAGAGTCTTTGTCGCACCTACTCCCGTTTAGGGGGTGAAGTGTATTGTCCTCTATACGAGAAGAAGAATAATAGATGGAAATAAAAATTTTGTCGAGGATTTCGTATCTGTTTAAGTATTCTACGAAGTCGTCATGAATGGTAGTGTACAAGCGGTAGGATTTAATAGGGCTAATCGAGGATCCTCTTCGCCGAAGCAAATAATAGATTGGATAGAATTATGAGGGATCTGAAATGAAAGGTATACGGATTGTAATCATTGCGGTTGTCGTCCTTATTGCTCTCGCTGTAATCGGCTTTTTGCTGAAAGGAGTGTTTGGTCTCCTAAAGTACAGGAACCAACAAAAGTCCAGAAAGAAGGTTGAGCTGAAACCAATCATCACAAGTGAGGACCTTATTGCCAAAGCGCTGACTGCAAAGGAGATCGATTATAAAACTTCTTTGCTATATCGTACGTATGCAGTATTTAGTGATCCTCGTTTGCCCGAGAAGTACAAAAGTGACGTTATAGACCTGGATGCCGCTACGCTCATTTTTGCATGAGGTTCGAGGCAAAAAGGGATCAGCTGAGCCCATCGGTGCTCAAAGGAGCTAGCACCTTTCATGGCGCGCCCCAATGATCCAATCAGCGTCTTTAACAGACCCCCATTCGCCGCTGCAGGTATTGGTATTGTTCCGGCTTTTGGGGCAGATGAAGACTGGACCTCTGAGACAGCGCTTGGGGGCAAAGTCAGAATCTGGACACAACGCGGTTCAAGAAACGCATCGTTGACCTATGTAGGCAGGGTAGAAACGATCTGGCCATGCCTTTTGAGGCTTATTGATGAACCGTTGCCGGACAAGCCAGGTGACCCGTCGTCCATGATAAACCCCGATCAGGCCATTGATATTTATGTTGTGCCTCTGGACGGAGGGAATCCCCGCAAGCGGGAATGCCTGCGTAACCCATCAGCCAGCGGGTGCACTGTCATTGGAGCATTCGGATGGGCCATCAAATGCGACCCGAAAGTTCTTCGGTCTTCGAGCGGATATATTGTTATCGATGCCTCACGCCAGTGGCAGCTCCCTTGACGGGACGATTGCCCACGAAATGTTTCACGTGAGCCAGTACCGCTATGACCAATTGGAAGACAAGTGGCTAAAGGAGGCAACGGCTACATGGGCAGAATTCCGGGTCTTGCAGATGTTGGAACATGATCTGAGCAATGTCCATGGGACTCTGCCGTACTTTTTCAAAGGGCTCGATCAGCCTCTGGACAGCGAAGAAAGAATGCAACAATACGGCTCGTATCTTTTTTTCCTCTTTGCCCAGATGGAAAGAGAGGACGGCATTGTTCGTCAGATCTGGGAGTCTGCAAGGGCAAAAGATGGTGTTAAGGCAGTCGATGCAGTCTTTTCACTCAAGGACAACTTCCGAGAATTCGCTCTCCGTAACTGGAACTTTGAGCCGGTGAATCGCATCCTATTCGAAGCCTGACCCAGAATTTCCTCCCGGTCTTAGCCCCGCATTCACAAAAGATATCAAGCTTTCAAAAGACAAAAAGGAGACACTTGACAAACCTATCGAACGTCTGGCTGCCCGTTACTACAATGTCAGTGTCCCTGTAGGTGAGGGTATCAATAAGATCACGGTTACTCTCGATGATGTCACCAGCAGGCCCGGTTCCGGAGTGGATGCAATTGTCACTATCGAAGGAAGAAGTGCGGAAGTGCGCCACTGGAGCAGCGAGTCTAAGGTAACCTTCTGTATGGACAAGGCTGATGAGAGACTTCTGCAAATGGTGCTCATTGTGAGTAATGCGAGTGAAACAACCCTTGCCGGCAAGATCGAGATAGACCCTTCTTCAAAGGCATGTAGTGAATGGTCTGGCACTATTACCTTTACCCGCAACGTTGATGGCAAACATAGTGAAGGCAATCATATTCAGAAATTAGCTTTCAAGGAGCAAGTCCGTATGTTCGTAGACTTTGAAAAGAACAAAGAGACCGCATTTGATTATGAAATGAAATCCATTTATGGTTCATATAATCTTACAGAGTACCGCTACTCATCAACATTCGAAGGGTGCGTCACCGATCAGGCAGATTTCGGCGGTTCCGGCCTTGTGGAGAAGGTACCCGATGCGGGATATACTTCCCATGTGCCTGGCAAGGCATTTGCGCATGTATCTTTGGCAGTCGATGCAGAGGATACCTACCAGATATACCTTGATATCCACTTGCTCCCGCCAACAGGAGGCATGGTGATATTTCGCGACATTGATTATGAAGACAACAAGCCTGTTTGCAGAGAGCGTGAACGTCATCCTGTACCTCAATACTGGTTAGACGGTTTAGAAGGTAGAGTAAGAGCTCATGATTATCGTGGTATAATGAGTGGCGTCTTCATTATCACTGGAAAAGCTTCGAAAGACGGTATCTTCGGATCGAGGACATACAGGGGTGACGGAGTTGAAGGAACATATGGTTCTGAAAACTTCAAATCCGCAGGAGGTATTGACACTGGTTTGAGCCATCTTGGAATCCCCTCAACGGTTACAGTGACTTATGAGTTAAACCGGAAAAAGAAAGATAAAAATTAACTGAGAGATCATTGTCTCTGAGTGACTCGAGAAGCCAAAGGGGTCAACCACATACAAAGGAAATGCTTTATAGATACTAAAGGTATGTCGGGCTGTTAAGAGGAACTGCGAATGGGAAGTGGTCAAAATATTTTTAAGAACCCATGTTGCAGTTTATGATTTCAACATGAAGCAGAATAGGCATTATACTTGCTTCGGAAATCATCAGATCGTACAAAAAGCCAACCCTAACTCTCCGTACTTGTTAGTCAAGATTTAATTTGACACTGTCTGTCAAGTTAGATACCGGCCGGTATAGTAATTATTTGACAATTAGGGTATGTTTTATGAAAATGATAGTATGATATAAAAGGATCGCATAAACATGGAAAAGGAAGACCTTTCAAAGCTGAGAATCGATAAATCGGTCAGGACTTTCCATCCGACCAAGCGTAAGAAACTCATTTATTTCATCCTTGCTATGGTGGTGATCATTATTTTGGGTTTTCTCTACTTGAGCGGGATCATTTCACCATCCGTCCCAGTGGAGATAGTAAGTATTTCTCAGATCTACCCGTCCCAGACGGTTTCCCAATTAAGTGCGAGTGGATATGTGGTGGCCCAGAGAAAGGCGGCGGTGGCCTCCAAGATCACAGGCCGGCTCGTTTCGCTGATGGTGGAAGAGGGGAGTCGTGTCAAAAAAGGACAGGTGATTGCCCGTTTGGAAAACGACGATGCGATTGCAGCCCGTGAGCAAGCAGAGGCGAACCTGAAGGTAGCACGGGCAAATTTGGAAGGGGCCAAGGCGGAATTGGAAGAAGCCTCCCTGACGTTCAATCGAGACAAACAGCTCATTGCAAAGGGAGTGATATCAAGGTCCCAATATGACACTTCCGAGGCCCGTTATTTAAGGACACAGGCTGCGGTAGCAGCGGTAGAAGCAGCTGTAAATGCCAGCACCGCAGCCCTTCGAGCAACCAACGTAGCCATCGAATATACCTTGATCAAGGCCCCCTTCGATGCGGTCGTATTGACAAAAAATGCAGACATCGGTGACATCGTAACTCCTCTGGGAGCGGCTGCCAATGCAAAGGCAGCGGTCGTCACCATTGCTGATTTAAGCTCTTTACAGGTGGAGGCTGATGTATCAGAGACTAACCTTGCCCTGGTGAAGGTCAATCAGCCTTGCGAGATTCAACTTGACGCCCTACCGGATACCCGTTTCCGTGGAGAAGTCCATACGATCGTTCCGACAGCGGACCGAGCAAAAGCGACCATTATGGTGAAAATCCGTTTTATTAATAAAGATTCGCGTGTCCTGCCCGAGATGAGGGCAAAGGTCTCTTTTCTGTCCCGGGCATTGAAACAAGAAGAGGAGAAACCACGGACGGCTGTGTTGAAATCAGCAGTGATCAATCACGATGGGAAGAAGGCCCTATTCCTCATCAAGGGAGACAAGGTTGTAGAGACATCCATCACCATAGGAGAGCCATTTGGGGAGATGGTCGAAGTTCTGGATGGAGCTAAAGCAGGGGACAAAGTGGTGGCCAAACCTCCGAAGAGATTGAGAAATGGGTCAAGGATCAAAGTTGCTGAAAAGTAACCACAACAGTTGATAAGTAATATTACCAGAGGCAGGTGAATGTGCCAAAAAAACTTTATAGCGGCTCCCTTGAGCGTTTTATTACCCAGTTTCTAAACATATTGTAAAGGTCACCTTATATGAAATTGCCTGTGACCTATAAAACTTATAAAAAAACCGCAATTATAAAGTTTTAGAAGCACACTCACCTGCCGAATTGATGCAATATTAAAGTTGCCATGCAAGAGAATAAACCCATTGTGGAGATAAGAAATCTAAACAAGTCCTATCACCGGGGGACTCAAGTCGTCCCTGTGTTGCACGATATCACTTTTGATATCAACGAAGTCGAATTTTTGGTACTCATGGGTCCTTCTGGTTCAGGGAAAAGCACACTTCTCAACCTGATTGCTGGTATTGATAGGGCAGACAGCGGCACGATCAGAATAGGGGGTGTTGATATTACTTTACTTTCTGAAACAGAGCTTGCCCAGTGGCGCGCCACGAATGTGGGTTTCATCTTCCAGTTCTACAATTTAATTCCAGTCCTTACAGCCTTTGAGAATGTGGAACTTCCTTTGAATTTGACAGGACTTTCCAAAAAAGAGCGCAGGGAGCATGTGGAAATGGCCCTCAGGCTGGTCAACCTTTCCCATCGAATGGATCATTATCCCAAAGAGCTTTCAGGAGGGGAACAACAACGGGTGGCCATTGCTCGCGCCATTGTCACCGATCCGACCATTCTGGTGGCAGACGAACCCACAGGTGATCTGGATCGAGTTTCTGCCGAGGAAGTTCTGGACCTGATGGAGCGACTCAATGCTGAACTGAAAAAGACCATCATCATGGTGACCCATGATCCGCGGGCAGCAAAGAGGGCTCAAGTTCTCAGGCACCTCGAAAAAGGTTTTTTAAACAATGCTCATTCTCAAAGTCCTCTTTAGGAATGCGTTTCGAAATAAACTTCGCACTGGCCTCACCGTCCTGGGCATCACCATCGCCATCCTCGCCTTCGGTCTCCTTCGCACCCTGATCAGCGCTTGGTATGCAGGAGTGGAGGCCTCCTCTGCCACACGCCTCGTCACCAGGAATTCGGTATCCATCATTTTTCCGCTTCCCCATTTTTATAAAGATAAGATCCAACAGGTTACCGGCGTGAAGACCGTCTCCTATGGAACCTGGTTTGGGGGTGTTTATGGTGAAGAGAAAAACTTCTTTGCTAACTTTGCTGTAGAACCCAAGAGCTTTCTTGAACTCTATCCTGAATTTATCCTCCCTCCAAATGAAAGGGAAACCTTTTTAAAAGAACAGAAGGGCTGTGTCATAGGTAAAAAACTTGCGGCCAAGTTCGGATGGAAGATCGGCGATATCGTCACCCTTAAAGGGACCATCTTTCTGGGAAACTGGGATTTTGTGGTTCGAGGAATTTATCGGGGGAGAGATAAGGATACGGATGAGAGTCAGTTTTTCTTTCACTGGGCTTACCTCAACGAAATTTCGAAGAAGGCTCTTCCCCTCTGGGTCGACCAGGTGGGTTACTATATGATCGGCGTGACCCGACCAGAACTTTCAGGTGATGTAGCTGTGGCCATCGATCAACTCTTTAAAAATTCTATCGCAGAGACCCTGACCGAGACGGAAAAGGCCTTCCAGCAAGGTTTTGTTGCCATGAGTGGAGCGATTGTGGCGGCGATTCAGATCGTCTCTTTTGTAGTTATTTTCATCATCATGGCCGTAGTCGCAAACACCATGGCCATGACCACTCGGGAAAGAATTGGGGAGTATGCCATTTTAAAAACCCTTGGATTTGGAGGTGGACATATCACGGCTCTCATCTTTGGAGAGTCTCTGGTGATTACGATCTTGGGTTGTCTGTTGGGTAGTGCCCTCACTTTTCCTGCGACAAAGGTGATCAGTCATGAATTGGGAACCTACTTCCCTGTGTTTAATATTGAAAGAGAAACTCTCTATCTAAATTTGATTGCTGCATTGATCATCGCTTTTGTCTCAGCCATCATCCCAACCCAGCGGGCCATCAAAATCCGAATTGCAGATGGCCTCAGGAGGATTGGCTGATGGCGATCCCTTTAGCCTACAACTTCCGCAACCTTTGGACTCGGAGACTGACGACGATTCTGACTGTCTCAGGGATGGCCCTGGTGGTTTTTGTCTTTGCCTCCATCTTGATGCTTGCAGAAGGACTTCAGAAGACCCTCGTCGAGACAGGGTCTTCTGACAATGTCGTTTTCCTCCGTAAAGGTTCTAATTCTGAAGTGGTGAGCGGTGTGACCAGGCAGCAGGCTTCCATTGTGGAAACATTTCCTGAAATTGCCATGGGTCCGAAAGGCCGGAGACTTTTATCCAAGGAAGTGGTGGTGTTGATTGCCCTGACCAAGAAGGGGAGCGACAAACCTTCCAATGTGGTCCTCCGCGGCATCGATGAAAATTCACTATTCCTGCGGCCTCAGGTGAGACTGGTGGAGGGACGATTCCCAAGAATGGGCTCAACAGAAATCATCGTGGGGACGAACATTGCTCGGAAGTTCAAGGATATCGGGATCGATCGAAAAGCTCTGCTGCGGGATGCGCGACTGGAGAATTGTGGGAATCTTTGATGCTGGAAGCACAGGGTTCAGTTCTGAGATTTGGGGAGATGAGGACCAGTTCATGCAAACCTTTCGGCGGTCTGCTTACTCCTCCGTTATTTTTAAGTTACGGGATTCCTCAGAGTTTGAGAATGTTAAATCACGTATTGAAGGAGACCCACGCCTGACCTTAGAAGTGAAGCGGGAAAATAAGTATTATGCAGACCAGTCTGAGATCATGGCAAAGTTTCTCCGAATTTTGGGAATCTCTCTCACCATTATTTTTTCCCTTGGAGCGATCATCGGTGCGATGATTACGATGTACTCTGCGGTGGCGAACCGGACCGCTGAGATTGGAACCCTCCGGGCCCTCGGATTTCCGGGAGGGGACATTCTCATTGCTTTTCTTTTAGAGTCGCTCCTCCTCGGTTTTCTGGGTGGGGTCGTGGGGCTTTTTTTCGCCTCATTCATGCAGCTCATTACCATTTCTACCATGAACTTTCAGACTTTTTCGGAGCTCGCCTTCAGCTTTTCTCTGAACTCTCAAATTATCTATATGGGAATGGCATTCGCCCTGATCATGGGTTTTGTCGGCGGTGTCCTTCCGGCGATCCGGGCATCGAGAATGATTATCGTGGATGCCCTTCGAGCCGTTTAATCTTGGTATTCCATTGTTGAAAGGAGAGATTTCAATGCCTGAGTTTCAGTTAAACCCGAAATACACAGAAGTCATATCAAATGTTGTAAACCAAAGTCCATATTTCTCACTCCTCTCGATGAAGATAAAAGACCTTGAATGGGGAACTTCTGTTTTGGAGGTCCAACTTGAAGAGAAGCATCTACAGCCCTTTGGTAATATCCACGGGGGGGTCATCGCCTCGGTTATGGATGCAGCTGCTTTTTGGGCCGTCTTCCCCCAAGTGAAGGATGGAATGGGACTTACCACCGTGGAAATAAAAGTGAACTTTCTTGCTCCGATTCAAAAAGGAAAGCTCGTGGTTCAAGGCCGGTGCATTAAAATAGGAAGAACGTTGGCTTTAGGAGAAGCCTACATCAACAGTGCCGAGGGAAACCTCTTAGGCCATGGAACAGCCACGATGATGATCGTCCCTGACCTGAAAGTTGAAGGACAAGAGAACCTGCCGCCCAAGCTGATATGATTTTTTCTAGTCAGAGTTCTATAGAAGCTTTACCGATATTTGGTTGTTGGAGTCTGCTCCATTGCACTACTACTCTGCATGGGGAAATGATCTGAGAGTCGATGATTACCAAAGGAAATAAACAAATAAGGCAGAGCCATTTCTATCCCTGCCTTGGTTCCTCGGGCAATTGAATAGTGATCGGTGGGTAAGCAGTTGAACCGTGCATGAGAATCCATCATCCTCGCCTGACGAGAAATACATCTGCTTCAAGATTTTATGTCCTCCAGTTTCTCGCAAGTTCGTCTCAAACTTTCTTTACCAGTCAATCTCCGGCCCAAACCATTTTCTCCCTCCAGGCAAAGCGTACCGTTATCAATTTCCGATCTTATGATGTATATCTTTCCGGTTGTATTATCTTTGAACCTGTCCCCTATCTTCATCCTAGCACCATCTCCTTTCTTGGCCTCCAGCGGGAGACTATAACGGTTTGAGGCCAAAAATCAGTCTACGATATCCGGACCTATCCGTATTGCCTTTTTTTCCGGATCATCGAGGTCTAGCTTAATGATTCTCCGGCAATGGAGACATTGTATAAACTCTTTCGCTTCCAGACCAACCCTGTTCAGTTTGAATTTCTTCTCGCAATACGGACATAAGGCGTCGAAATCTAACATAGGTTTCCCTTTCTCTAAGATTTAAAAATGGGGTGGCGAATTTCTGACATCGTCTACCCTGTTAGAAATAATGCGTCGCTGATCCCTCCGGGCCAGGCTCCGCCCCGGAAGGGCTCATGCCCCGGAGGGAGGCCCTCTGGGCCGGAGGCTGCAGCGGGGTTAGATTTTAGAATAATTCCAGCCGCCCCGTGGGGGTTCCCCCCAGCGGGGTTTAATGCCCAGCTGGGATTTCTAACGGGGTTTATTCCTTGGGTTTTTCCTTGACCTCGTCTTCTACGAGAGGCACGAATACGGATTCCATGTTGTTTGGATTGACAAACATTGATTGGAATCCGTCCTTTGTTCCCAAAATGACGGTGCGGGGATCAACGCTTTTAACTGTAAAGATTTTCCCACTTTCTATATTTTTGAACATGTCACCTGCTTTTATCATGGTATTTCCTTTCTTGAGAATAGTTAGGGTTCTGAACTCTTAACTTATTTTTTGGTTCCTTCCGCTCCGCCCGACAAGCCACCCATCTTGCCCAAGTCGATGAAGGGGACGGCTCCTCCAGAGACCTGAGGTAAAATGCCATTCCATTTCTCAATACCCTTGTACTGCACGAGGATCGGGCTGATCGACCGTGATAGGGCATCATTGGCTTTGGCCTGTCCCTGAGCCACCACGAGAATGGATTCAGCCTCTCCTTTTGCGGTGGCCACCTTTTGCTGAGCTTCAATCTCCCGTTGGGCCAGAACCTGTTTCTGCGTCTCCACCTGTTGCTGGGCCACTTGCTTGGCCTCAATGGCCCCTTCATATTCAGGAGAGAATCGGATGTTGGCAAAGTAGATGTCATCGACGATGACATGATACCTCGACAGGTTATCTCCCAACTTTTTCATCGCCCTCTGCCGAATTTCCTCCCGCTTGGGAAGTATCTCCCCGATTGGGTAGGTTGGCACAACCTCCTTGACGAAGTCGTTGAAAGCCGGATCGATCACCTTGTCAGCAAAATCGAGCCCCACTTTCTGGTAAAGGTCATTCACAAAGGAAGGATCAATATGAAAGTTCATCATACCCGTCATTTTCACATTCTGGTACTCCCTTGAGGAGGCATCGATCTCCTTGAACGGATGGGGTTGAACCTTGACATCCACCTTGATGACTGTTTCGGCAATGGGCACCTTGAAGTTGAGCCCCTCGGCCATAATTCTCTTCTCTCACACTCCCCCACCAGAGGACAACCCCCCTGTGGCCAGCCGGGACGATGGCAAAAGAGCCCCATGAAACAATAAAAAGAATCAAGAGAACAATAAGGATTAAGATGGTTCGGGGCTTTGGTCCTTTAAAATCAAAAGCTTCCAACGATCTTTCCGGCATGGTTCATCTCCTCTGGGTGTCTTAACATGATAGAACAATTGATCCCGAACATCCTCTTTTTTTGCCAACTTTTAGTATACCTTGGTAAGAGGGCCTTCGAGACTTTATAAAAAAAAACCACAAAGAAGCTGTTTAGAGTTCTCTGCGGGTTTCTCTTGCGTCCAAAAAGGACTCTTTGCAACTAAATTCAGTTTCTTTATATACTATTCTCTGACAAAAAGCAACAAAAATCGAATCTTCAAATAATTCCTGGAGAATGCATGTTGACCCTGATGAAACAAACAATCATTGGCTCGAGTCCTTGAGATTATCGTAAGCTTGATAAGCGAGAGGCACCGGAATTAAATTTGCCACCCTTCGGGCAGAGTGCCATTCGTTGGTCTCCTGAAGTCGGGCAGGGTGAAGGCAAGCTTGGGATGGGAAGTATAGGATCACCCCGCCCACGAAAATCTGCCACCAGTTTGGGTTGCGACATGTTCTTCCTTTGTTTTTAAATTTATACCAATCCTTTTCTGCAAGTCCAGGTGCCTTTCCTGCAAGGGAATAAAATTCCCTGGAGTCTTTCATATCTGCACTTTTCTGCACTTTCTGAAAATTATTTTCCATAAGGTAGCCCAGAAGGTTAGAGGTGATGGTGTAAGGTTAATGAGAGTCCAGCGGAAAGTCCAACGCCATAAAAGTATTTCGAAGCCAGTTCTCCTTTCTCAGAAAAAATCCTTCGTTCAAGGTTATTATTTCCGCCTATAGGGAGCTGCTCAATGATCACTTTCTTATCAAACATAAGTTGCCTCACTCAAGGAATAATTTTATCCATTTTAATTTTTACTTGTATCTTTGTAAACCAATTTCTTATTTTGAGTTAAAGATATTGCAAAAGAGGTATCATAATATTTCCTTTTGAGGTAAAAATAATAAATTACTTTTTCAGGAAGTAGTCCACGGTCTGGTTAAGTATGCAAAACAAAAAAAGGCAGAGTCATCTTTTACTCTGCCTTTGCCCTCCTCAAATTAAATATAGATTTAATTTTTAGGTCACTACATTTCTACCTGAACGAAATAAATATTTTTGACATCTGTATTGTCGCCTATTACCTTCCACCCCCAATTCAGGATAGATTCCCCTGTTATTCTCTCTCGACTTTTTCTTCTCTCTGGGAGTATCCCAATAAAATGGACTTTTTCTGCTTCATCAAGCCAGTAAAATTCATATGCCACCATATTCTGCTCCCCACCTGTTCTCTCCCAAAGATTAGGATTACCTTCTCAATGGCACTTGCCACCCTAAAGGCCCTCTCTTTTCCGATTCTCTTTTTGAGCCAGTAATAAAGGGATAGGTTTTTGTTAATCAGGAAACTCCTCATTCATATCTCCGTTGTTTGTGAATATGGATTTATTGAAAGATTATTGTATGACTATTGACATACAAATTAACCCAAAGGATTCTGCCATTATTATCTAATGTTACCTTCTTGAAATAGATGCTCTTATTATCCGCATTATCACCTAAAAGCATTCTTCCCCAACTCATGACAGAGTCATCCGTCATTCTCTTTGGGTTCTTTCTTCTCTCCGGGAGAACCCCAATTAACTCAAATCCATCTATTTGATCAAATGTGTATAACTCGTAAGCCAACATATGTTTAATGTTGAATGCATAAACCTATACATTGCAATTTTCCAGCATATTCCATACCAAGTTAGACCATTCTATAAGTCCTCAAAAACATATGGTTTTTATTGAATACGGATATTTCTAAAAAAGCCAAGAATGTAAAATTTCCCTACAAGAGTTTACGTTTGTGACCTAAATAATATGATTTAATTAAGGATTTTGCCCATTCTTAATATTGTAAACTTTCTTGACAATTTCCCTTAATTTTTATTGATTTTGGGATGCTTCTATTTGGCGGGTTGATTAAAAAAACTCGGTTTTAGGAAGTAGTTCTTGGGCTGAAATTTGGTCGGGGGCAATTCCCAAGGTCTTAAAATCACAATTCCATGAAGGGAAGGGCTATGACCCCTGGTCCAAGTGGAAGATGAATGTCACCAGGATGGACAATATATCCTTTCCCAACTTTGTTGCCGAGAGCTTCTCGGAAGGATTTAATCCCTGCGGCCATGGCAGGCCTTGGGGTTGAGGAGAGCTTCACCTCAATAGGAATTAGTCTCCCATTTACCTCAACAACGATGTCCACCTCAATACCGGAGGAGGTTCTCCAGAAGTATATCCTCGGCTCTTCTCCACGGTTTAAGAAGGTCTTGACAATTTCGGATAAGACAGCTGTCTCAAAGATAGGTCCACTCATAGGACCAGAAGCAGCGTGCACAGGATCTTTTAAACCCGTCAAGTAGCAAAGAGTGCCGACATCCATAAAGTAGACCTTGGGTGTCTTCACGAGGCGCTTGCCGACATTTGCAAAGTAAGGACGAAGAATCATCACCTGGAATGTTGCCTCCAGGACGGATAACCATACCTTGGCAGTGTTTACAACCATCCCAAGATCCCTTGCCAATTCTGTTAGGTTTAGAAGTTGACCGCTTCGGGTCGCCAGTATCCGCAAAAAACTCTGGAAAAGCAGCATGTCACCAATTTGCCGTAGGGAACGGACATCCCGCTCAAGGTAGGTTTGAACATAGCTCGCATGCCAGAGTACGAGATCACGATCGGGATTGGCCGACAACTCCGGATAACCACCTCGCAGAAACTCTTTCCAGAGATCGGGAGAAGGGATATTCTTACGTCGGGCTTGTTCTTTTTCCTTCCCATGGAAGGGAAGCTTGTGGCCTTCCCATGGCCTCCCTCATTGTAAGAGGAAGAAGCTTCAATATCGCCGCCCGCCCGGCAAGGGATTCGGTCACTTGCTCTATAAGAAGGAGATTCTGCGAGCCACTCAGAAGATACTGTCCCTTTTCATGACGGTGGGCATCAAGTCTTTCCTTTATGTAAGGAAGCAAGTTCGGTGCAAAATGGACCTCATCCAGGATGACGGGTGGTGGATAGAGGGCAAGGAACCCGCGTGGGTCAATGGATGCAGCCTCTCGGACGTCGGGGGCTTCGATTGAAACGTAACGGTAGTGCTTGCCGAAGAGGTGTCTCAAAAGTGTCGTTTTTCCAGACTGACGTGGCCCGGTGAGGACGACTGCGGGAAATTCTCGGGCCGCCTTCAATAGAACCGATTCTAATGTCCGAGGTATATAAGTCATAACTAAAGATTCCAATAAGTAATGTAATTATGCATTTAAAATGCACGATTGCAAATAAAAAGTCAAGAGAAAAAGTTTTCAACTCTCACTTTTTCTCTTGGCAAGGTTGCAAATTGTAGGACCAGGCAACGGAAATACGGGATTCCTTGCTATGTGAAAGTTAAGATTTTACCTTACAGGCACTGCCAAGTCAGGTAGTACTTCCTCACTGGAAAAGACCTTGAGGACGTAGTTAAGTATTTTAAATTATTCTGTGAAGTCCAGGGACGCTTGTAAACCATCCTTATTTAACAAACTTAATTACGTCCCTTAGGGGAGCAGATATGTTTAATGGTGTTGCTGCGTTAGCCTTGAGGCGGCGGCAAGGGCCACCGCCTCAAGAAGAGCAGGGTCAGGCTATTTCTTCACTTCTTTCATCCTTTTTTCGTAGTTGTCCCGGACAGCTTTTAGTTCTTCAGGCGTTCTGCAGATCTGCTCTGCCTGTATGGCCTGCAGATTCTTCAGAACGGCGAAACCATACTTGTCACTGAACATGGTTTCACCCCATACGACATCCTCTACAACCGAGTGATCCCCTTTCCTCATAATCTTC
>CAWFSX010000016.1:0-7219 GCA_963818595.1 uncultured delta proteobacterium | reverse complement strand
CTGTGCAATCGCGAAAGAAATTCTTCAACCCATTTATACGGGCATTGAAATGGCAGGATGTGAAGGATAAGACAGAATCCATGTTAGAGCTTACCGGATTTAAAGACAAAGCCCATTTGGTCTGCTCTGAGTTGTCCTATGGGGATCAACGCATCTTAGAGATGGGCATCGCCTTGAGTACGGAGCCAGCTCTCCTTTTATTAGACGAACCCACTGCCGGACTGAATAGTCAGGAGTCCATGGCCCTGGTCAAGAAGATGAGAAGTATGCTTTCAGGACAAACCATTATCTTGGTGGAGCATGACATGGGAGTGGTCATGGAGTTGGCAGATAACATCTCTGTTCTTCATTACGGTTCCATTCTGGCAGAAGGCCCTCCGGACGAGATCAAAGAAAATGAAGAAGTGAAGAAAGTTTATTTGGGTAGCGAACATGCTTAGGATGAAAAATTTAAATTGCAGTTATGGGGAGTGCAAAGTTCTTCATGATACTTCCCTGGAGGTCAATGAAGGGAGACTGGTCGGCTTGATCGGTAGGAATGGCGTTGGGAAGACGACGACCCTCAAATCCATCATGGGTTTGGTGCCTCACAGAAGTGGATCGGTCCATTTTTACGAGGTCAATCTTTCAGGGTTACCGCCCTATCAAATCCCTCGTATGGGTATTTCCTACATGCCCCAGGGCCGGCATCTTTTTCCCAAACTGACCGTGATGGAGAACATGAGGATTCCTGTTGTTAAGGGTGAAATGGATAAGAAGGTCCTTGAAGAGATATTTACCTATTTTCCAAGATTGCAGGAGCGCATCAACCAGAAAGCAGGCACCCTTTCTGGAGGAGAACAGCAGATGCTTGCAGTCGGAAGAGCTTTGATCACCAAGCCCAAAATGATGTTGATGGATGAACCCATGGAAGGGTTGATGCCGTTACTGGTCAAATTGATTTCTGAAACCGTGAAAGCGATCAACGAGAAAGGAACCACGATCCTGTTGGTCGAACAGAATCTGAAGACCATTAAGAATGTTTGCCAGGGAATCTATATCATGGAAAAGGGGTCGATTGTTTATCAGGGAACGCCTTCAGAGTTAGAAGGGGCCATGGATATCCAGGAGCGTTATTTAGGTGTCAAGGTATAAATTTGTTTTTTCTAAAAACTTCCCCAAAATCTAAGATTGTTTCCGCCATCCTATCAACTTTCCTCTTTCTGCTCCTCCTTTCAGATCCGGTTTTGGGGAGTGGAAGACCGGATTACGAAACGGTCAACTACAAAGGTCAAAAGTTATCCATCTCAAGGGATTCTCTTACCCAGGCCCCCTTGATCATCCGGGGAATAGAGTCAAATCTCTTAGAGATTAAAAATTTTGCAAAATTATCCAGGGAAGAGATCACCCATACAGGGCCCATACTTGTCAATAAATATAAATCCTTACTTCAAATTGAGCCTGACCAATTGATGTTGAAGGGAGCCGAAAAAATAACCGATACTTGGTATGTGAGTTACTGGCAGACCTTTAAGTGGTGTGATCATCTACGAGTCTTCTTTAGGGTTTTCTATTGACCCCCAGGGTTGCATTAAATCTTTAGGGGCATTGCTTTATCCTAATGTACAGGCACCGCGAGCTTCTAAGATAAGCCATGAAGAGGCATTAAAAATTGGCCAAAAGCAAATCAAAGATTATAAAAAATTGAGATGCAGGCTTCTGGCCGAAAACGTACTGATCTATTCGGTTAAAAAGACAAACTCGATTGACTATTATCGAGTCTATGCTTTTAATTTTTTCCCCCAAGAAGCTCTCCATCCAGCCTCAGTCGTTGGCGGTTGGGCCGTGTTTATCGATACGCAAACGGGAAAGAAAGTCTTATATGAAGAACTCCTCAAGCCCTTAGGATGCTGTGTCCCTGAGGATTGGGTTCCTCCTAAGCCAGAGGAGATGAAGCCAAAGTGGTAAAATCAAAGTTTATAGTAGGAATTAGGTTTATGAAAATAATAATTGCGAACTCAACGAAATCCTAAGAGTCACCATAAAATCCCCCTTTACCCTGTTAGATAGGAGATTAATGTCCAACCACAGAGATTGAAAAACCTTATCTAACAGGGTGAATCCCCCTTTTTCAAAGGGGGAGACAATCATCTCCTCCCTTTGGCAAAGGGAGGTTGGGAGGGATTTTCAAAGAGCTGCATGTTAAAGTTCTTAAAGTTTCTTTTTATAGGGCTTCTTTTCTTCCTCGTGGTCTCCGCCTGTAAGGAAAAAGCCGAGAAAACCTCTCTCCCCAAATTAGGGACCGCCGCTATTAATTTTAACTTCCAGGATCTGAAAGGACAGACCTGGAGTTTGGATAAAGTCAAAGGGAAGGTGGTGCTTTTAAGGTTTTGGGCGGACTGGTGTCCCTATTGCCGTTACGAAATGCCGATCATCGAGAAATATTATCGGAAATTAAATAAAGAGGGATTTGTCGTCCTTGCCGTTAATGTCAAACAGAGTGCTGAAGTCGCTCTCGCCTTTACTGCTCAGCTCGATGTTACCTTTCCCGTCCCCCTGGATCCAGAAGGGAAGATGGCCAAGCGGTACGGTGTTTATGCCATCCCCACGAATTTCCTCATCGACCGCGAGGGAATTATCCGTGAGATCTTGATTGGGGAAGTCTTTAGAGAAGAAAAACCCCTGAAGGATCTGCTTAAAAATTATTTTCCTTTACCTTAAAGAGGTATCCCATGAAGATTACTAATCAGTCCATAATTATATAGACACTGGAGGCTAAATCCCTCCTACCCTCCCCTGCCTACCGGCGGGCAGGCTTTACGAAAGGGAGGAATTCCCCCTCTTTGGCAAAGAGGGGTGAGGGGAGATTTTCTGAGGAATATGTCTTCTCAATTCTGGACTCCTTAGTAACCATCTCTTTACCCACCTCAGTTGATCAACTTCTTTCTTAGCATTTGAACGAACATCGAGAGCAAAACTTAAAAAGCCTCTTGACAAATTATGAGCATATGCTTATAATTAAGGTTGAAAGGAGTCTCTAATGGCAAGGCCAAGAAATTGCAGGCGAGTTGGTTTCATGCCTGAGAGTAATTACTTCAAACCAAGAGGTATCCCACTCTCTATGCTTGGAAGAGGTCATTTTAACTGTTGACGAATTTGAGGCTATCAGGCTTGCTGATCTTGAAAATTTATACCAAGAGCAGGCAGCAGAAAAAATGAAGGTATCACGTCCAACCTTTGGACGGATTATTGATTCTGCACACAAAAAGGTGGCAGAGGCATTGGTTACGGGTAAAGCATTGAAGATTGAAGGAGGTGAGTTTGAAATGGCTGCGATGAGAAAATTTAAATGTTATGACTGCCAGCACTCCTGGGAGCTACCCTACGGAACGGGTAGACCGGAGAAGTGTCCCTCCTGCAAAAGTGGCAACATTCACAGAGCGCAAGAGGACAGAGGATATGCCAGAGGGTTTGGTAGAGGACAGGTAGGTTGTTGCCGTGGAACTCCAACAAAAACAATAACGAAAGAGAAAATGCATAGTCGAATACAGACTCATATCAACCAGAAAGGAGAAAGTCATGAAGGTAGGTTTTGCAGTTCAGACAAATCAAGGAATTGAGAGCGAAGTTTATGATCATTTTGGCTCGGCACCGGCATTCATCATTGTCGATACCGAAGGGAAAGAGGTTCTAACGGTGAATAATAGAGACTTACACCATGTTCACGGTGCATGCAATCCAATCATGGCTCTTGATGGGAAGAGTGTGGACGCAATGGTAGTGGGTGGGATAGGAGCAGGTGCATTGACGAAGTTAAACGCAGTTAGGGATAAGAGTATATGGAGCCGGGGCTTCGACCGTAAAAGAAAACCTTTCCCTATTGAGCGAAAATAAGCTCCAGGAGCTTTCCGTATATAATTCCTGCCGATCCCATCAGGGCGGATGCGGACATAAATAGTAGAGGGAATGTGAATTGTCCTTTCGTCCATGTAACAACGGGGTGGTTTCCTATACCGAAACAGTTTAATTTGCTGGCCCACCTGTCCGCTTTTTGGAAAAGTTTTGATTACCACAATAAGAGTTAAGATGCCAATTCACAAATCTCGCTGTAATGATTGGGAAGCCATTTCAGTTTAAAAAGCCCTATGGTATGATCTCTTGTATGAAAAAAAGAGAGCCCGATAAATTTTTCAATGTCATTCTCAACAGTATTGCCGATGGTGTCTTCACCACGGACAATGATGGCAAAATCACTTTTATGAATAAAGCGGCCGAAGAAATTACCGGATTTTCCAACAAGGAGGCCGTCGGCCGATACTGCTTCGATATCTTCAGGGCCGATATCTGCCAGTCCCGATGTGCCCTGAAGGAGACCCTCAAGACAAAGAAGGAGATCATCAATCTCCCTGCCACCATCTTAAAGAAGGGTGGGCAAAAGGTCCCCATCAGCATCAGCACAGCCGTATTGAAGAACGAGCGAGGACAAATCATCGGAGGGGTTGAGACCTTCAGGGATCTCTCTGCCATTGAAGAACTTAAAAAGGAACTTTCCCAAAAATACACGCTGGGCGACATCATCAGCAAAAATCACTTGATTCACGACATCTTCAACATTCTTCCAAACATTGCGGAAAGTGACAGCACCGTCCTGATTCAAGGCGCCAGCGGTACGGGCAAGGAACTCTTTGCAAAGGCCATTCACCATCTGAGCCGAAGAAAGACAAAACCCTTCATCAAGGTGAACTGTGGTGCCCTTCCAGATACTTTGCTTGAATCCGAACTCTTCGGATACGTCAAAGGAGCGTTTACGGATGCGAAGAAGGACAAACCGGGGAGATTTGCCCTCGCCAACGAGGGGACGATTTTTCTCGACGAGGTCGGCGATATGTCCCCTTCCCTTCAGGTGAAACTGCTGCGTGTCCTTCAGGAGAAGGAATACGAACCCCTTGGATCGACCAGTCCCAGAAAGACGGATGTCCGAATCATTGCGGCAACCAATAAAGACCTTTCACAATTGGTCGAACGAGGGAAAATTCAGAGACGATCTCTTCTATCGACTCAATGTGGTCAAGATTGATCTACCGCTCTCTTTCCCAGAGAAGGGAGGATATCCCTTTGCTGATCGATGCCTTTGTTCAGAAGTTTAACGCCAAAATGGGAAAACAGATCATGGGCGTATCCGATCAGGCTCTCCGGTTGCTGTTGAAATATGACTATCCCGGAAATGTGAGGGAACTCGAAAACATCATTGAACATGCCTTTGTCCTTTGTGGAGGGAACAGGATAGAAGTGGACTGCCTGCCCAAGGAATTAACCGCAGGCAAGAGGAGACAAGTCCATTCACGCCTCTACAAGAAGAACATCCCTTTGAGAAAGCAGAGGCTGAAGTCGTCGAAAAGACTTTTGAAAAAATATGAGGCAACCGGATCAAGACAGCCCAGGAATTAGGCATCAGCAGAGCGACCCTCTGGAGAAAAATAAAGAGATACGGACTCAATGAATATGTTTCAATTACGAAACTTAATGTTTCATATGTATCATTATATGCAACACAATTAATCCACCACATTTCACACCCCTCTTTCAAAAATGCCATAATCTGTTAACAATTACAGTTCCTTTTCTCCTCCCTCCCTGGCACTCCTTTTGCTCTTAGAATACGCGAAACATGAAAATCGCCATTCCCATTTTTGGAAATCGGATTTCCCCTCGCTTTGACTTCTCCCCTGAGATGTGGATCATCGAGGTGGAGAAGGGCAAAGTGGTCGGTCAGGAAAAACTCTCCGCTGCAAATCTCAATCTTCCTCAGCGTCTGGAACATCACCTCCAACGGGGTGAACAAAGTCATTTGCGGCGGGATTGATGGTTCTTCTCTGAATCAACTGGGAAGCAGTGGGATTGATGTTGTCCAGGATGTCATCGGTGAGGCGGACGTGGCTTTTGATCTCTTCATGAAAGGGAGGCTTCGTCCCGGCTTTTGCTGCGAAAGGAGAAGAGGAAGGGGTTTTTGTGCCTGGAGAAGAGGTTCGATGGAAGGAGGAGCTAAATGAATTTCAGATGACAAAGCTCAAAGTTCAAATTTTAAAATAAAGGTCCTTAGGAAGGAGAATCCTATGGTCGAAGAAAAATGTGAGAAAGAGACCTGTGATACCTGTAATCAACCCAGCTCTTGCAGTCAGCAGGAGAAAGAGGCTCATGCCCAGGAGAGATTGAAATCAACACTCTCCCATATCAAACACCGGATCCTGGTGATGAGTGGAAAGGGGGTGTGGGGAAAAGCACGGTCTCGACGAATCTGGCGGTGGCTTTATCTATGGATGGCTTCGATGTCGGACTTCTGGATGCGGACATTCATGGTCCGAACATCCCCAAGATGCTCGGAATTGAATCCAAGCAGGTGGAAGGATCCGGCAATGGGATGATTCCCGTCGAGGTCTTTCCGAACTTGAAGGTCATTTCCATGGCTTTTTTCATTGGCGATCGGGATAACCCAGTAGTCTGGAGAGGTCCTCTTAAACACAATGCCATCAGCCAATTCCTGGGAGAAGTGGACTGGGGAAACCTTGATTTCCTTGTCGTGGATCTTCCTCCCGGGACGGGAGACGAACCGCTGAGCGTGGCTCATTTGATTAAAAACGTAGACGGAGCCGTTATTGTAACAACCCCTCAGGATGTTGCCCTTCTTGATTCTCGAAAGGCGGTTACCTTCAGCAGGATGCTCAGTATTCCAGTGATTGGGATTGTTGAAAATATGAGTGGATTGGAATGTCCTCACTGCCATAAAGAGATTCCTCTTTTTAAAATCGGCGGAGGAGAAAAGGCTGCTCGTGACCTGAAGATTCCTTTCTTGGGGAGAATTCCCATCGATCCGGAGATGGTCACCGATTGTGATAGAGGAATGCCCTTTGTCATGTCTCATCCAAAGTCCGAGGCAGCCAAGGCCTTTAAACAAATAGCCGATCGCTGTAAGGAGTATGTTGGTTTTAAAGAGATAGAAAAACAACTCGAAAGAGAAAAATTCCCCTATCATTTTAAGGGACAGGAGGTGAAGAGATGAAAAGAATTGCATTGGCTTGTGAAAATGGTTTTGGTCTCGAGGGTTCACTCAGCGCCCATTTCGGCAGGTGTCCTTTCTATATCCTCGTCGATGTGGAAGGAGATAAGATTGTGGGATTTGAGGTGGTGGACAATCCCCACTTTCCAAACCATCAACCCGGAGTAATCCCCCAGTTTATCCATT